>NZ_JAWUWR010000022.1:0-48154 GCF_034111725.1 Thalassolituus sp.
ACCAAAGCACGACTCAACCTGAAAGATCTAGGGAGGACCGAAAGTATTCGTGATCGCTTTGACGTTTTAATTCATCGTCCCCACGGCATCATCTTGGTGACTGGACCTACCGGCTCAGGTAAAACCGTTTCGCTCTATACCGGCCTAAATATTTTAAACGTGGAAGGCACCAATATTTCCACCGCAGAAGATCCCGTGGAAATTAACTTGGAAGGTATCAACCAAGTTAACGTGAATGCCCGTGTCGGTCTCGACTTTGCTGCCGCACTGCGATCTTTCTTGCGCCAAGATCCTGATGTGGTGATGGTGGGCGAAATTCGAGATTTAGAAACGGCTCAAATTGCGATTAAAGCCGCACAAACAGGCCACTTAGTACTGTCTACCCTGCACACCAATAGTGCAGCCGAAACACTGACACGTTTGGCCAATATGGGGGTGCCATCATTTAATATCGCCACCTCAGTCAGTTTAATTATTGCCCAGCGTTTAGCTCGCCGCTTATGCGTGCACTGTAAAGTCCCCGCAGAAATCCCAGAGCACACACTGAAAGAAGTTGGCTTTACCGATGAATTACTTGCAGACGCCGAAATATTCAAACCGGTGGGTTGTGAACACTGCAACCATGGCTACAAAGGCCGCGTCGGTATATATGAAGTGGTGCGCGTTACGGATTCAATATCGCGCATTATTATGGAAGGTGGTAATTCTATTGAAATTTCGGATGCTGCTCGAAAAGAAGGATTTGCCGATCTGCGTACTTCGGCGCTTAAAAAAGTCGTCCAAGGCGTCACTAGCCTAGAAGAAGCAAACCGTGTGACAACCGACTGACGCTCTGTCACTATTGAACCCTGAATGATGGAAGACAGAATCCTATGGCTAAACCAATAAAAACAATGACTTTCCAATGGGAAGGCACGAATCGCCGCGGACAAACCGTCAAGGGTGAGCTGAGCGGTCAAAACCCCGCGATGGTAAAGGCACAGTTGCGCAAGCAAGGTGTTGAGCCGAAAAAAATCAAACGCTTATCGCAACCTTTATTTGGTTTAGGCGGCGGAGTAACAAAGAAACGTATCAAACCTGCCGACATCACCTTTTTCACGCGCCAAATGGCTACCATGGTGAAAGCGGGTGTACCGTTAGTACAGTCGTTCGATATTGTTGCCGACGGAGGTGATAATATTTAGTTTAGAGAAGTTATCTACGCCATTCGCGATTCGGTATCAGCCGGTAATGACTTTGCCTCTGCGCTAAGACAGTATCCGCAATATTTTGACGAACTAACCTGCAACCTGATCGAATCGGGTGAGCAGGCGGGTGCGCTAGAGTCCATGCTGGATAAAGTCGCTATCTACAAAGAAAAAACCGAAGAACTGAAAGCTAAAATCAAAAAAGCACTTATGTACCCTATGATCACCTTATTGGTGGCATTTGGGGTAACCGCTATTCTGTTAATCAAAGTCGTACCGACCTTTGATGAGATGTTTAAAAGCTTTGGCGCTGAATTACCCGCACCAACCCAGTTTATTGTGATGCTTTCCGACTGGATGCAGGCAAATTACCTATATGTCTTTGGTGGGCTAATTTTCCTAGTCGTTGCTTTTATGCAAGGGATGAAGAAATCACAGTCGTTTCGCGATAATGTCGAAACAACCATGTTGAAGGCACCTGTTTTTGGTGACTTGATCATGAAAGCATCGGTTGCGCGTTACGCGCGGGTGTTATCAACAACTTTCGCCGCGGGTGTTCCTTTAGTCGAAGCGTTAGATTCTGTCGCCGGTGCCGTGGGCAACGTTGTTTACCGCAATGCGGTATACAGCATCCGCGACGAAGTCGCATCTGGCCAGCAAATGCATTTTGCCATGCGTGCAACTAAGGTATTCCCGAATATGGTGGTGCAAATGACCAGTATTGGTGAGGAATCCGGTGCATTAGATACCATGCTGGATAAAGCAGCTAGTTACTATGAAGCGGAAGTTGATAACGCCGTGGATAATATGACCTCGTTACTTGAACCTGCCATTATGGTGTTTTTAGGTGTGGTCATCGGTGGCATGATTGTCGCTATGTACTTGCCGATATTTGCCATGGGCGATGCTATTTAATCCTATGTTTTCTAATGTACTAACGGAACTCGCACTACTCAGCACACCTTGGCATATCGCCTTGGTGGCGCTGCTAAGTTTATTGGTCGGTAGTTTTTTAAACGTCGTTATCTTGCGTCTCCCGATTATGATGTTTCGTAGTTGGAAGCAAGAATGCCAATCGTTAGAAGACGATTTGCCCGATCATCCTGCATTGGAGGACTTAACTAAGCCCTTCAATTTAGTTAAGCCTGATTCTCACTGCCCTACTTGCCAAGCGCCAGTGAAAGCTTGGCAAAACATCCCGGTAATTAGCTATATATTACTGCGCGGTCGTTGCGGGAAATGTCAGTCTAAAATCAGCCCAAGATATCCAGCCGTTGAAGTAATCACCGCATTAATGAGTGCGGTGCTATTGGTGCAATTTCCTTGGGGTTGGCCCCTAGCGGCTATGTTGGTATTTACATGGCTACTCATCGCCATGTCGGTTATCGATATTGATCATCAAATATTACCCGACACCTTAACATTAGGCCTGCTATGGCTGGGCCTTTTGGTTAACACCCAAGGTCTATTCACCGATTTAACCTCCGCGGTTTACGGTGCGGCTGTTGGATACGGTTTGCTGTGGAGTATCTTTTGGATATTCAAACTGTTAACGGGTAAAGACGGTATGGGATTTGGCGACTTCAAGCTACTAGCGGCCTTAGGTGCTTGGTTAGGCTTGAGTGCTATTCCTGTGATTGTTCTGCTATCGAGTGTCGTTGGGGCTGTCGTCGGTATTGCTGGAATCATTATTCTAGGTCGCGATCGACAATTACCCATCCCATTTGGCCCATACTTAGCCATGGCTGGTTGGATTGCAGCACTATGGGGTAACCAAATCGTAGAGTGGTACTTAAGTACACTTTAACGTCTAAAACTGTAACCCACACAATGGGCTAAGGTACGTATGTTAGTAGTAGGTTTAACGGGTGGAATTGGCAGCGGTAAAACGGCTGCCAGTGATTACTTTGCTTCGTTGGGCATCGCGGTTGTTGATGCCGATGTTGTTGCTCGCGAAGTGGTAGAACCGAATCAACCCGCTTGGCAAGCAATCCTAGAGCGCTATGGCAAGCAAGCCTTTCTCAGTGATCAATCGCTCGATCGTGCGTGGCTCAGAGGTAAGGTTTTTAGCGACCCTAATGAGCGTATATGGTTAGAGCAACAAACCCATCCGCGTATCCGTGAACGCTTGATCCAGCAGCTACAAAGCGCAAACTCGGCCTACGCCATTTTGGTATCACCACTGTTATTTGAAAGTGGTCAAAGCGCCTTGGTACAACGTACTTTATTAGTGGATGTTCCTACCGACATTCAGGTTGCCCGTGCCAGCTCTCGTGATGGCAACGATGAGGAACACATACGTCGTATTATTGCAGCGCAAATGAGCCGTGAAGATCGTTGTGCGAAAGCAACCGACATCGTTGATAATAGCGCTGATTTAGGTAGCCTGTATCAGCAATTAGAGCCGCTACATCAGCACTATTTAGAACTTGCCAAGGCGAGTTAACAAACTAGATATCCAGTGAAGCACAGAGAGACAACTATGAAAGTGGATTGCCCAACCTGTAAAACCCCTGTGGAATGGAAACCTGAGAGCAAGTTTCGTCCGTTCTGTTGTGAACGTTGTAAGCTTATAGATCTTGGCGAATGGGCCAGCGAAGGTCACGCGATTCCTGGAAAGCCAGCCGATGAGATTTTAATGTCTGAAGATTGGGATCAGCTAAAAACGTTAAACTAATTCGAGATAGAGCGTTCTTCTAGGCACGCCCCAGCGCCTCGGTCAGTTAGTGCACCGAGGCAATAGCAGGGATGGCATTAAGTAATCGATCAAGCTTAGCGTGGTCAACAGAGTCTGAACAAAAAACATTATCTACTTGCTCCAAGAATTCACGCAATCCCTCGTCCATTCGCATGCCTTGGTTGAATATACGATTGGTATCGACGACGCCATTCTCCATGATTTTTTGTAATGCCAACTCTTGGCGCTCGTCCATTCCTAGAAACTGAATGCTACTCTCAACGCCATCCGCCATAGTTTCAACAACGTCGGCGATATCCTTCATTACACCTTTATAAGAAGTATCAACATGCTTCATCAGATCTCGCATCTGCCCCGCCATCCGCTTCACTAGTAAACTTTCCATAGCGAGCGACTCTAAATTATCCAACGCCTTCACCCGCGCATCCGCGCCTTGTAGTAGTGAAAACACGTTATCTTTAATCGCTCCGTACTTTTTGTCATCGTTCACCGGCATATTTTTAACCAACAAAGACACACTGTCGTAATTCATGATTGAGCGACGCCCAAAATCGACGTAACGGCCTTTATCTTTGCACTCTTCCAGCAAGACGGACTCCATCTCTTTTGCCATACCATTGGCTTCCATATTTTTTACGGTATGCCGTCCGCGAATTTGCAAACTGCAATTAATGCCGTAACTTTGCAGCGACTTAAATACGCGCATACCCAATTCATCAAGGTTGTCACAGCTATTAACATCGAGCAAAAACTGAACATTCACGCCTAAATCCGAAGTGTCCGACATGGCGATAAACGCCATTTCATTGGCTTGTTGTAGTTGTTGCTTCAGTTGATCATTTGCGACTTTGTTAAAAATTACGCGCATTAGACGTACGTGTAACTCAGGCATGCTTTCCGAATTCACATAGTCATCACAACCAGCGTCGTAATAGGCCATTTTTCTATCAAGTTCAGAATCACTGGCGAGTATAACGATTGGCGTATCGGTTGTTGAAGGGTTGTCTTTAAGCCCACGACAGACGTCAAGCCAGACAGTCTTTAGGTTATCGACGATATTAAGCAGAACTAATTTCACGTCATCTGCTGATACTTGCCGAATACAATCATCAACTGAATCAACATGTTCAAGTGCGTATTGTTTTCCGAGCAAGCCAACTAACGCGCCGTTGTCTGCATCTCCCATCACCAAAACCTTGTAGGTCATCGCCCTAAACCCCTATAAATGTCGCCTATCGAAAGGTTTAGTACAGGTTACAGACGATTACCATTGCAGGTTACATAACGACCCGAAAGTCATACTAAATGTAACAATAGCGCTGCATTTTCCCGGCAATTTAAGAAATTAGTATGAGTCATTACAGTAACATCAGCTCTTTCGCACGATGTATCGCTTGAGTCCTACTTTTGGCTCCCAATTTCACATTAATTTTGCGAGCATGGGTCTTTACGGTATGCAGAGAGATGTATAGTTGATCAGCAATTTCTTGGTTAGAAAAACCCATTGCCATTTGTCGTAAAACATCCAATTCCCGATCACTTAAACTAGCTTTTGCACTCAGCTCGGCAATTTTATCCGGATCTGGGCCTTGCAGTAGGCGAGCCAGATCAGGCAACCATTGATGCAATTCAAGACCAACGCCTTCTTTCTCTAAAGTTCGTCGCACCAAACCAAACTGGCGTTGACTTTCGTGCTGCTGCTGCGACATAGCCAGCGCTCCCGCACGAATTAAACGAATGAAGGTCGTCATAAGACCATCGGCATTATTACGCAGCCAATGCTCCGTTTGCTCGAGGCATTGATCCAGTTGATGTGCCACTAGATATAAACGCGATAAGGTTGCGATGGTGAATCCGGGCAGCATAGGAAACAGTTCTGGACGAGGAATCCGCTCCGAGTCGGCGCCTACGAGGAGAGGATCAATACAATATTTAGCACGCTTCAGCTTGCCCTGAGATATCCAAACGTTAGCGCGAACAATGTGTAGCCATTGATACGTACCTGGCTCCACTTGCCAATTTTGCATGCGTCGTTCCGCTTCATCTAATGCATCCAATGCAGCCGTATGACGTCCTTGAGCCGTAAACTGCATCGCCATCACGGCGTAGCCGTAACACACAGAGACATCGTGCGCTTGAGTACTTAGAGCAATACCCTGCTGAATAACAATTTGTAACTGGTCAAGTTCTTTGCCTGATAGCCACATTAGAAGTCCGCGATATAAGAGTAAACGTCCTCGCGGTAAGCGATCCATTTCATGTGGCCGCTCTCCTAATAATTCGAGACCTTGATCAACAATACTCATACTGCGACTGATATGACCACGGTTTAATTCAATCCGCGCATGATCAAACATAGCCAGAGCTTCCATTGCTGGCGCTCGGAATTTCCGCGAAAGATCCTGCGCAAGACGATTCCATACGCGCGCACCATCAGGGTCTTTGGCCGACAACGATAGGTGAGATAGCGTACTACTCATCAAAATGCGTAACGAAAAGCGACTGGCAGGAAGATTATCGAGAGCAAACCGGCACAGTCGATCTGCGCGATTCAGCTGCCCTAGCAAGACGGCTAGATAGCCTTGCAAGGCAGAGATCTCATAATCAGCAAGACTCCCTTCTTGGGTTAAGCGCTGAATCAAATGATCTGCCCGATCGGCCTGATGAGCTAGCAACCATGTCCAAGCCGCAATTTGCATCAAGCGCGGCGAGGCTAGCAAAATTTGTTCATCCAACTGACTAAACCAGTTGATTAGGCCGTTCATATTTAAATTTGCGAGGATGCTTTCAGCCTCTAACTCTACCCAACGAGCGGCTTCTTCATCGTCACCACATTGGGATGCATGAGTTAATGCAGCCACCGGCTCTTGCCGCTGACTTAACCAACGATAAGCCAACCGATGCAGATCTTGTCGATCTGCAAGAGGGAGTTGTGACGCCAAACACTGTGCCATGACCGGATGCATTCGATACCATCCCTGACGCTCAGTTTGCGGCTCAACAAACAATTCTTTCGCCAGCGCTTGCTGGAGAAGCGCATGATAATCTGGGCCTACGACATCATTTAACAGCGCTTCATTAAACTGCCCTAAAACACTTAATTGACGCAAAAAACTCTGCAAAGGTGGAGACAGTGAACATAAGACCTCCCCTTGCAAATAATCACTCATTTCTGCAAGCGCGACCTGATCATTCACACTATCGGGTTGCCCGGCCATGCGAAAACAACTTCCCCACAAAGCTAAACCCACAGGCCAACCAAGCAGTCGCTGTTCTATATGCTGCCTGAGTTCCAATGAAGTCTTGAGGCCTTGATTCGCTAGCCAATGTTCTTGCTCAGTACCACTGAATGCCAAGTCAGGCATAGTTAAAAAAACGGCATCTTGCAGTGCTGCAGTGCCGATAGCAAAAGGGCGATAACGACCACTGAACACTAGTTGCACACGATCTGGTCGATAGCGTACGAGTGCCATGAGTAATTGCCAGCTGCTATCGTCGACCAGTGAATGGATATCATCAATAAAGATAATGATTTTGCGCTCGCTTGCCGCTAAATCGCGCAACCAAAGCAATAGAATTTTTTCTGCGTGTGGAGCACCGTCAGGCTGACGTAACAGGGCCAAAGCGTCAGTAGCTGTTCCCATAAGCTGCTGCTCTGCGGCCTCCAAAAGATGCTCCAGTAATACAGCCATAGGTGCATCAAGACTGTCTAAGGTAAACCAGATAATACTTTGCTGAGCGCTTTGCTTATCCGCCAAACTCGCCATAACTTGTGTTTTACCGAATCCAGCGGGAGCGGTGAGCCAAACAACAGGAGCTTTAGACAATGCAGTGGCCAGTATCTCACTGCGATCGATACCACCAGTGGCCAGAACTGGACGCTCGCCTTTGCGCTCAATCCAAGCACCCAGTGCTTTATGATCAAGGGATGTTAACCATGCATCTCGTGCTCGGTTTGCAGGCGCAGAAAAATCCATAATCACAACTATTAAAGTATGTTTGAGGCGATGGGTGAGATATACCCAACGCAATATGTCCGTATAAAACCAGAGGGAAAGGCCTGATTCAACTAATCAGGTCGGTTACTTACGATATGTTACTAAATAACTTACAACTCATTACTTTCGCGTCTTACTGAACCAAATCCAGCAGCCAGACAATGCTAAAAATAACAACATAACTGCAGCAATATCGACTAACCAAACACCATATGTACCTAACCAACGCCCGCTATGCATATCGAGCAGCAATCGCTGCCAACTGATGCTTTTATTACGGCTAGCATCGATTGACAACGGTAATGGAGCTAACTCGTACTGTGCTGAGACAATTGCGCTTTTAGACAATAGCTGCGCCGAATAAGTTTCAAGGTCCAACTCATACCAAAGACCAGGGTCTACTTGAACCGCAAAGTACTCCTCGTCTGTGCCAACCGCTTTGATATGTTCTAACTGAAAAAATGCCGGATCAATTAATTCTAAAAAAGTCCAATCCGCACTCAACAATAACCACTGCTCTTCACACACTAAAAGCATTTCGCTATCGGTGCTAGCAAAACCAATCAACTGCGAACACTCACCGAGTATTTTTGCATCCAATAAAACCTGCTGATCGCTAACATACAGCCAACCATCCTTCGTCGAAATGCCCTGTCGAACCTCAATAGCGGATCCATACGGCAACAATAGCAACGAGCTTTGCGGATAATGCCTATCTAATTCTAAGTCACCCGTATGGTTGAGTGCTAAGCCACTCAGGGTGACCAATATGACTATAAATGCAGCCGCTAAACCGCTACGGCGATGCCAACGATAGAGCCAAAATCGTAAACGACGCCCCTTCATTACTCAGCTCCAACGACAGTCGAGGCATTGCTCGGAGCGATCCAACGGTCCAACAGCAGCGCCAAGCGCGCAATACGCTTCATCGTTCTAACGGAATAGGTTGCTCCAGAAATACCATCAACGTGGCGAGATAATTTCCCCTCGTCAGTCAGCATTTGATCAACAAATTGAGCGGTATAAGCAGGAAGTCGAATTTCATCGCCCCGCGCTTCGCGAAATATCATGACCTCTATGCGCTCGATTTTTTGGGCGCGCGTCACCACAGCAAAAGTAATGGGTCGCTCTTTGCCAATGTCACTTAGAATCCACAAGGCAGTATCACCGCTCTGCCAATATTTAATTCGAGCTTGGCGCAACTCCATATTGGCTATGCGCTGAGCTTCTTGCTTTTGTTCAGCCTGCAGCCACAAGGTTTTTGCATCAGGAGCCCCATCCTTAAAAACTTCGAGCGAGATGTCTTCAATACTGTAGTAAACACTCTGAGCGCTACTAAGGCTTGGAAATAGCAAACAAAAAAGGATCAACGACAATGTCGTTAACCCTCTTAGGTTGCGTAATAATATAAAAAGCAACGCCATTACTATCCTTTAAAAACTGTATCCCATGCCTAGATTGTAACCAGTACCAATCAAGTCACCGTCTTGCTTTTCGCGATAATAATCAGCCTTTACAACAACCGTTGGTGCTAGCCAATAGTTGGCACCCATATCATGACGCTTCACTTCAGAGTCAGCACTATCGCCAGCAGTGGTATCCCAAGCGCTATTGCGATAAAAAACACCGACATTGTTTACGCGATACGAAGGTTCGATATAAAAACCATTTTGTTTGGATGCACCCGCGGTGATGTCATTAATAGCAGAGGTAAGATTCCACTGAGCATACAAGGCACGTAAAGCAAATCCACCGGTTTGATAAACCGCATGAGTTTCTAGCAAACGAGCACCAATTTCTTTTGCACCTGAACCTTGCATAATATCATCCTGATATTGCACCGAAGCCGCCAACTCTAAGCCAGGAACCGCTGTATATTTCAAGCGAGCGGTGTATGCCGCTTTATTCGCCTGTGCTTCTGATACCTTTTGACGACCGCTACGCAAAGAACCGGTGGCCGAATTCAAACCTGAATGCACGGCGACGTCGTAACCAATACCATCAACGATATCACCACTTACCGCCACACCACCTTCCCACCAAGTGGTCGGAATAATGTTCTTTTCAACGTTATTACGTTCTACACCATAAAACGTCTCTGGCTCATGCGTCGCGTTTAAAATACCTACGGGCAGCAAAAACAGACCGCCTTTCACTTTCGTTGTGCCTGCAACGTCGTATTCAATAAAGGCCTGCTCTAACTCGATTTCGCCGTTTTTCCCTTCACCAGCAATACTATGCTCAAGTTCAAACTCAGAGAAAAAGCGCGTGCGTTCGTTGAATTCTTTGCCGAAAAACAACACGAAACGATGAAAATCGATTTCGTTATCTTCACCATTGGCGAGATTTAAATGCATCTCACCATAGCCGCCAATCGATACACCATTGGTTGAGCTTGTCGTAGCTTGTTGATCGAGCGTATCGGCCAGACTATTAAGTTGCGCTTTCATTGCAGCGATTTCAGCTTTGAGCTCCGCTGTTTCGTCAGCAACCGCAACCGCAGGCAAAGTCATAGCAGCGGCTAAAAAAAGTGAACGGGTATCCATGAAAGAGTCCTCAGTATTACTAGGTGAAATAGTTAGATAAGAACCATAACACAATTGCGAATCACTATTAAATACTTTAACAGATTATTATTGTTTACCTACGAAGAGGGCAATTGCATCCAATACATCAATACCAATACTAATTCAGAGCTTCCCTAGGCGCTTAAACCGCATTCAGGTAAACTCTTTGCCCAAATCCATTGCACCCTATTCTCATTAAGACACCATGATGCAAGAGACTTATCAGCCCCATACGATCGAACCTGCTGTACAACAACAGTGGGAAGCCAATCAGGTTTTTAAAGCCGTTGTCGATACTAACAAAGAGAAGTTTTACTGCCTCTCTATGTTCCCATATCCGAGTGGGCGCTTGCACATGGGTCATGTGCGTAACTACACCATTGGTGATGTGGTATCGCGCTTTCAGCGCATGCAAGGCAAAAATGTTATGCAGCCGATGGGCTGGGATGCATTTGGTCTTCCAGCAGAAAACGCAGCCATTAAGCACAAGGTTGCTCCAGCCAAATGGACCAAAGAAAACATCGCCTACATGAAAGGCCAGCTAAAGTCGCTCGGCTTTGGCTATGATTGGGATCGTGAAATTGCGACCTGCGACCCAGAATACTATCGTTGGGAACAATGGTTTTTCACTACATTAATAGACAAGGGCTTGGCTTACAAAAAAGTCTCTGCTGTTAACTGGTGTCCAAACGACCAAACCGTTTTAGCTAACGAACAGGTCATCGACGGCTGCTGCTGGCGCTGCGACTCCGTCGTTGAGCGCAAAGAAATCCCACAGTGGTTTATTCGCATCACGGCCTACGCCGAAGAGTTATTAAATGATCTTGATCAGCTTGAAGGCTGGCCTGATCAAGTGAAGGCAATGCAACGCAACTGGATTGGTAAATCTCGTGGCGTGCAAATGCGCTTTGGCTTAAAAGATCGATCTGACGAGTTAGAGATTTACACCACTCGCCCAGACACGCTAATGGGTGTTAGTTACGTTGCGGTTGCTGCTGGCCATGCACTTGCTAAAGAAGCCGCTGAAACTAATTTAGAGTTAGCTGCATTTTTAGATGAATGTAAAAAATCTGGTACTGCGGAAGCCGATTTAGCCACGGTAGAAAAGAAAGGCATGACCACCGGCTTTACCGCTATCCACCCGATCAGTGGTGCTGAAGTACCGGTTTGGGTCGCTAACTTCGTATTAATGGAATACGGTACAGGCGCTGTTATGGCCGTACCGGCACATGACCAACGCGATTGGGAATTTGCGAAGAAATACGATTTAGCCATTAACCAAGTCATTACGGGTACCAATGGCGAAGACATTGATCTTGCAGTCGCCGCTTTCACCGAAAAAGGTGTATTGGTTAATTCTGCTGAATTTGATGGTTTGGCATTCGAACAGGCGTTCGATGCCATTGCGGCTAAATTAGTAGGGCTTGGCAGAGGCGAGGTGAAAACTAACTACCGGTTACGCGATTGGGGCGTTAGCCGTCAGCGTTATTGGGGCAGCCCAATTCCGGTGATTCGCAACGCCGCAGGCGAGACCATGCCAGCACCAGCGTCATTGCAGCCAGTTATTCTGCCGACCGACGTGGTCATGGATGGCATTAACTCGCCAATAAAAAACAATCCAGAATTCGAAAACATTGAACTGGATGGCGAGCCCGTATTCCGTGAGACCGATACTTTCGACACCTTTATGGAGTCATCTTGGTACTACGCACGCTATTGTTCGCCACGTTGTGACGACGCCATGTTGGATCCAAAAGAAGCCAATTATTGGCTACCTGTGGATCAATACATCGGTGGTATCGAACATGCGATTTTGCACTTGTTGTACGCCCGCTTCTTCCACAAGCTGCTGCGTGATGCAGGCTTAGTAGAAAGTGACGAGCCGTTTAAAAGCTTGCTATGCCAAGGCATGGTGTTAGCGGAAGCCTTTTACTACACCACTGAAAACGGTGCCAAAGAATGGGTTAATGCCGCTGAAGTGACTGTTGAGCGCGATGAGAAAGGTCGCTTACTCACGGCTCGCCGCACTAGCGACGACACCGAAGTTAAATACTCCGGCATGATTAAAATGTCGAAGTCGAAAAACAACGGCGTCGATCCACAAGAAGCCATTGAGCTTTACGGTGCCGATACGGTGCGTTTGTACACTATGTTTGCAGCACCCCCAGAGCAAACACTGGAGTGGTCTGATTCTGGCGTACAAGGTTCGCAGAAGTTTTTACAACGCGTTTGGCGTTTAAGCTACGAACTGCTGCAACAAGCAGACATCGGTAATTTAACGACGCTGAGCAAAGACGAACAAGACGTTCGCCGCAAAGTTCATGAAACCATCCAGAAGGTCAGCGATGACATAGGTCGCCGCTATAACTTCAACACCGGCATTGCCGCTATCATGGAATTGATGAACGCACTGCAAAAACTCGACCTTACTTCTATAGGTGGTCGCGGTGTTGTCAGTGAAGGCCTGAACGCAATTATTCGTATGCTCTCGCCGATGGCGCCGCATATCACTCAAGCCTTATGGGTTGCCTTTGGCAATGACGGGCTAGTGATTGATGCTAGCTGGCCGGTTGTTGATGAAAGCGCCTTAGTGCGCGATTCAATCACCTTAGTGGTTCAGGTAAACGGTAAATTGCGTGCCAAGCTGGAAGTTCCTGTTAGTGCTGGCAAGGATGAATTAGAAGCCTTGGCAATGGCAGACGAAGCAGTACAGAAACAGCTTGAAGGCAAAACCGTGCGTAAAGTTATCGTGGTGCCAGGTAAATTGGTCAACATCGTTGTCGGTTAATACCGACAACGATTTAAAGACCACACAATAGAGGTTGTTCGCATGCGCGTTTCGTTAATTTGGTTGGCCGTTATTACTCTCAGTGCTTGCGGCTGGCATTTACGCGGAATCACTCCAATACCCGACGGCTACCGCATCTTGCATTTGCAAGGCAGTGGTAACGCTGGATTTGATCAGGCGCTCAACCAACAGTTGCAATTCAACGGCGTCGTTCTTACCGAACACGCCGTCGATGCTCCAGCACAATTGGTTATTCAATCGTATGAAATAGAACGTCGAACGCTATCTGTCAGTACCAACGGACAAGTGGCCGAATACGAACTGAATGGTCGACTAACAGCTCTGGTGTCGCGCCCTGAAGATGGGATCAATACCGAAGTTTTAGTGCGCTCTCGACGCACTCTAAACAATGATGTGAACAACATCGTCGCCACCGCCAATGAAGAGCGACAACAGCGTTCAGCCATTGAGAAGGATCTGGCCAGCAAACTCCTGCGGCGCTTACAGGGAATCAGTGGCGATAAAAATAAAACCGCCACTACGCCAGAACCGATAGCGCTGCCGTGAAAATTCGTCAAGATCAACTCACAGCAACATTAAGACGCGGCCTTAGTGGCTGTTATCTTGTTTCTGGCGACGAGCCACTGCTCATCATGGAAGCTTGTGATGAAATTCGCGCGGCCGCCCGTGCTGCAGGAATAGAAGAGCGCGAACTTTTTCATGCCGAAGCAGGTTTTGATTGGCGCACCTTGCTTGATGAAGCCAACGCGATGTCGCTATTTTCTAGCCGCCGTATCCTTGAAGTTCGCATTCCAAATGGCAAGCCCTCTGATAAAGGCGCCGCTTTGCAGCAAATGGTCAGTCATCCAAATCCTGACAACGTCCTGCTTATCATTTGCCCCCGCTTAGATGCCACCGTGCAGCGCAGTACTTGGTTCAAAGCCATTGAAAGCGCCGGCGTATTTCTGCCGATCTGGCCGATTGAACGCAATCAATTTCCAGGCTGGCTTAAACGTCGCCTACAGATCGTTGGCTTACAAATTGAACCTGCAGCGTTAGCCGCTCTTGCGCATCAAACTGAAGGTAACCTACTTGCAGCGGTACAAGAAGTTGAAAAACTGCGTCTTTTAGGTGATTCACCCGTTACCGAAGCCATGATCAACGAAGCTATCGGCGATAGCTCTCGTTTCGATGCATTCGGCTTAGCCGATGCCTGCCTATTAGGCAATTTAGCCGAAGCGGCGCGCATACTTACACATCTGCAAGCCGAAGGCTCTGAACCTATTATGATTTTAGGAGCTATCACACGGAAAATTCGTCAACTAATCGCCTTGTACAACAACTCTGGACAGCAATTGAGCGAGGGGTTTAAGAAGCAAAATATCTGGCCAAAACAACAAGCTCCTTACAAGGCGGCACTGCAACGGATTCGCCAAAATGAACTTTTTGCCGCACTACAAAAAGCCGAAGCGATCGATAATGCAGCAAAAGGTAATGGACAAGACCCTTGGTTATTACTTGGAGAACTAACGATTCTCCTTACGGGCCATAAAAACCATCTCCCCTGTTAACTATCAGAAGAAAGCGTTAGCTTGATCACATTTCATCCATAAAACGCGTGCCATACTTTCTTAACTCATTGGTCTCCCCCGACAAACTTGCTTACAAAGATGCCTTTAATGTCCGGATTAGACTAGGTAATGTGCAATTTATTGTCAGTTTTAAGCAGTTAGTGGTACGAAAACATAGCTTAAACGTCAAAAGCTATTAATAATGTGGCTCAAAACGCCACCGTTTATTGACGGTGTCGAACCGTAGAAAGGAGGAACCGATGAATACTGCCGTGCGTCAGCAAAACAGCGATCTAGTCTGGAATCTTGAAAAGATTAACCAGCACAAGCGTGCGATGAGCTTCGTGAAGCAATTCGAAAACCGCTTTTGCGTATTTTCATCATCGGTTCGACAGCTCTACACGAACTACAGCATTTTTTTCCCTGAAGAAGCTCACCGTCAAATGGTGATCCTGCCCGATCCATATGCATTCCACGACACCTTCAGCTATCTGAATCCAGATGCTGTCAGCTCGACCGGCCTGCATGTAATTCCTGGAAATCTAATAGGCAAACAAGGTTTGTATTTGGTTATTTCGCATAAAGATAAAAAAGTACGATCAGTGCCGATCCCATTTCAGGAAGGCATGCGCCAGATATTACGGCGCAGTAACAGCGACGATCCTTTTTTACCTGTATTGATGAAAGGTGATTTGCGTGAATTTAACGACAAGCTTCCATGTTTGCATTTGCATCGCCTGCGTCTAAAAGAACTGACTGGACTCTCTGGGTTAGAACGCGAAAGTATCCGCACTGTCATTACCGATAAACTGATGGATTTGTATCAACAATCATCTACCTTCAATCTAAACTGACACCGAGTTGTCAGCGGTATCGACACGATAGTATTGGCGAATAAGGCGGCTAAGACCTTTGCGCCAAGCCTTGGGCTTTATACCGAAACTATGAAATAACAGCGTATTATCCGACAGTGGCGTCCATATATACGGCACTTGCCCACCTTCCTGCGAATGTAACTCAGCCGCTCCGAGATTTTCATACTGTCGCGCCTCAGACAGCAGAGCTTCGGCAAACGTATAAGACGACACGGGCTCGACACCGCTAAAGTGATAGGTTCCCCAAAGGTGATCCGCACAAGAGGCTTGCTTAAACATAGCCAACATAACTTCAGCGACGTCATCTGCCGGCGTCGGTGCAATATGGCGTTTCATATCAACCGTCAGAATTTGATCATGACGAATGGCGGTTAGCAGCCGCGTAGCAAAATCGTCATTCATCAATGAAAAGACCTGACCTGCACGTAAAATCAGATGCTGCGGATTTTGCCGAACCAACCCCTCAATCGCCAACAAATGTTGTGCAACTTGAGTATCGCTAAACTTCTGCCAAGTCTCATCCACCAAAGTACCATTAGCAGCATCCATTACTGCCATTGAGGATAGCAGCACAATCGCAGCATCTTCTGCGCGTGCCTGATCAATCCAAAACTCAATATGTTGAAAATCTTCTGAATTATAAACAGAGGGGGTAAGAACGTAGACGGGTCTACCGCTCGACTGCAACCCCTGGCGCTCACGACTTTCTAAGCTCACGCCTTTATACATGAAGTTTTGTTCGGCCAATAAGCGTGTTAGACACTTACCGACAGGGCGATTTGCACCAATGATATGGGTATGAAAACTGCTGATAGCCAATATTAAGATCCCAGTCAAACCGGTGAATTGAAAGAACCTAAGATTACCACTGGCAGCCACTCCGTCAAAGCGCGGAAGGCTGTCTATACTGGTAAGTATCTTTAGTTCTACTCAAGTTACTTAAAATGGCAAATTGGTTACGCCTAATTTGGTGCCTACTGCTCTGTTCAACGACATTACTAAGCCACGCGGATAGTAAGATGTTGCAATCGCAGCCCATATTGGTCGACGCTCTTGAATCGGATTACTCATTATCTTTAGAGCAGGCCATTTTCATGCCTGCTAATGAGTGGCTGCCGATGGATCCATGCTGTATCAATTTAGGCTTTCATAAGGGAGAGTACTGGTTTAGGGTAAATCTAGAACAAATCACACTGCAGCAAGACTCCACATCATGGATGCTAGAGATCGACTCTCCTCTGCTTGATTATGTTCAGCTATTTCATTTACGTGAACGCCAAGTCATTTTTGAAGCGAACATCGGTAATGCTTTGCCTTTTAACGATAGGCTAGTCGACGTTCCCAACTTAGTTGTGCCTCTGCGAGATTTACGTGCGTCAGATCAAGTTTATATCCGAGTAAGTTCAAGTTCAGCTCTTGAAGTACCGCTGCATTTATTCCATACCGATGAATTCTGGCAGGCCCGTGTCGATCGTGTCGCTATCGCTTCTGCTTTCTACGCCATCATGCTAGCAATGATCATCTATAACGCTCTTATATTTCTATTAACACGCGATACGTTATTTTTGCTCTACTCATCAAGCTTATTATCATTTAGCTTCTTAATTGCCAGTATTTACGGCTGGACTTATAAAATCTTATGGCCAAACCACCCCGTATTTAATGAACATTTTTTAATGATCAGCATTGTTGCAACCTGTATCACATCAACGGCATTTAGTATTCGATTTTTGCGTTTGCATGAGGAAGCCCCATCGATTAATAGATTAATAGTTCTACTCAATTGGGTGGCGCTATTAAGTGGCTTCGTTTCTCTATTCGCTCCTTATGAAGTTATGATTCGATTCCTGACAGGTCTTGGCATAATCATGAGCAGCCTAGGTATCGGTAGTGGCATTTTATTAGCAATACAACACCGTTCAAAAGACTACCTGTTATATTTACTATCTATTTTCTTATTGCTTAATGGCTTTATTCTCTTTGCATTACAAAAATTCGCTGTACTTGATATCAATAAATATACTGTGCATGCGGTTGAGTTCGGGGTGATATTTCAAGTACTCATCCTCGCGATTAGTTTAGCTGAACGCCATAATCGCGAACGTATCGCGCGCATGCAGGCTCAAGAAAAAATCATTTCCTTGCAGCGAGAAGCTAATGATGTTTTGGATAAAAAAGTAAAAGAGCGCACTGAAGATTTAGAACAACTTAATTCAAAACTACAGGAAGAGACTATTACCGACGCACTAACAAGAGTGCGCAACCGTCGTTATTTCGATCAAAGATTTTTCAGTTTGTACCATGACGCCTTTCGCCAGCACACATCATTAGCTTTACTTCTGATGGATATTGACCATTTTAAAAAATTTAATGATATTCATGGCCATCATGTTGGCGATTTAGTATTGCAACAAGTCGCACAAGCAATGCAAGACACCTTAAAGCGCCCGAGTGATACCGTATACCGCTCGGGCGGCGAAGAATTTGCCATACTGCTTCCCTCTACTGATATGAGTGGTGCGCTTCAAGTTGCAGAGACAGTACGTAGTGCAATTGCCAATTTATCACTGCACCATCAAAATGCAGAGCTTTCAGTAACAATTAGTATTGGCGTGTGTGCGGATGTACCCCATATTCGCAACCATCAAGATTTCATGTATCAACGAGCCGATAAAGCCTTGTATGCTGCTAAAGCTGCTGGTAGAAACTGTATCCGTAGCATGACCTTATTTGATCCTGATGATGGCATATCATAACTCTACCTCCATAAAATAAAGGAGTACTCATGAATTTTAAAGTATTAGCCTTATGTCTACTAAGCAGTGCAGCCGCTGCGGATTTTAAAGTTACCAGTAGTGATATTACTGCGGGTGAAATAATGTCGAACGCTCAAGAATTTAAAGGATTTGGTTGCAACGGTGACAACCTATCGCCACAGTTAAGCTGGACCTACGGTCCAGAGAATACTAAGAGCTATGCCATTACTGCATACGACCCGGATGCACCGACTGGCAGTGGATGGTGGCACTGGCTGGTATTTAATATTCCTACCGATGTTCATGAGTTGCCTACTGGTGCAGGAAGCGCCGAAGGTGAAGCGCTACCCGATGGCGCAATACAGAGTAGAACAGACTACGGTAGTGTTGGCTTTGGTGGCGCTTGTCCTCCACGCGGCGATCAAGCTCATCGGTATCAATTTACTGTGTTTGCTCTCGATACCGATAAGCTAGATTTAGAACCCGATAGCTCAGGCGCTCTAGTGGGCTATTTCCTCAATAGCCACACCCTGCAAAAGACAACCCTTGAGGCTTTATATCAACGTCCTTAGGACGAATTAACTGCCCAGCGCAATCCGCACAATTTCATTCTGATTGCGCAGGGCTTGTTGTTTTGATGGAAATAACTGCACATCATTGAGCGTAATTAAACACACTCGCCCGTCACTCAAACCAACATAACCGGCGCGATGCTCTTGTATATACGCGTCATTTTGCAACGTTAAACAAAAATCGGCCGGTATCGCGACTGAACGTACTAAGCCATTTCCTAATGGGTCACCCACCATTCCAGCTCGACTGTAGACAGCAAGCCCATCACTGCTAATCACCAATGCCTGCCCGCTAATTAACTCTGCCTCATGCGCAGGCACACCCGATGGAAGTCTCACCATCTGGTGGCGTTTAATTAAATCAGAGCTGTTTTCAATAAGCATACATACGACCTCAAAAAGTTGGCACTATTATAGGCGTTTACTAACAGGCACTGCACCCGTGTTATCACGTTAAATAGATCTGGTATCTAATCACTTCATGGTATGAATAATTTAGCAATCGAAGTAAAACTTCGGCCATACTGTGACCACTATCATTTTTTAACTCGTAGACAGGACTGCATATGTCGAACTTAGTAAATATCGAAGGACAGCATGTTCCATCCGTTACTTGGGCGGCACGTAGCGATAATGATTGGATCACTATCAATAGCGAAGACCTATTCAAAGGGCGCACAGTCGTAGTGTTTTCATTACCAGGGGCATTCACGCCAACGTGCTCCAGCACTCATTTGCCGCGCTACAATGAACTCGCCAAAGTATTTGCCCAGAATGGCGTTGATGAAATTGTGTGCATCAGTGTTAACGATACCTTCGTGATGAATGCATGGGCAGCTGATCAAGAGTGCGGCAACATTCGTATGATTCCAGACGGCAATGGCGACTTTACCAAAGGCATGGGCATGCTCGTCGATAAAGCGGATCTTGGATTTGGCCCGCGTAGCTGGCGCTACAGCATGCTCGTACGCGACGGTAATATTGAGAAAATGTTTATCGAACCACAAAAACCGGGCGATCCGTTCGAGGTATCTGATGCCGATACCATGCTTAATTACATTGATTGCAATGCTGCATTACCCGAATCAGTAGCGCTTTTTACCAAACCCGGTTGTCCGTTTTGTGCGAAAGCCAAAGAAGATTTACAACAAGCAGGGCTGGAATACGAAGAGATTGTGCTGGGACGTGATGCCAGCATAACAGGGCTGCGTGCCGTATCGGGACGAGAAACCGCTCCTCAAGTATTCATCGGAGGAACTCATATTGGTGGCAGTGACGATCTCGAAGCTTGGTTAGCTAAAAAGTAATAACTAGCTGTTTTGGCTCAGTTTTGAGTCAAAACAGCTCAATATCACCCATATCACTTGCGCCTCGTCTTTTGCGCTCTCGCTCATTCGCTTCCGACAAGACCAAATCCTTTAAATCATTAAATTCGCTTTCGTTGAGAGCACCGATATCCAGCGACTGAAATGTCCGCTTTAAAGCAACGTGGGCTTGATAACAATATTGATGCGCTGGGCCTTTATTAGGCACAGTTACACCGGTCGTACCAAAGACCAACTTATTGCAAAAAATACAATTGAGGGACATAACAGTCTTTATCGCACCTAACTGGAGGAGTTACCTCCAGTATAGTTAAGGAATCATACTTTTTTTCGCAGAAACCGATTTCGCCGATATTTACGAAGAATGAACAAATTAACCACTCTTCGTCAATTCCAACTAGCGACCGTCGGTGTCAAATACTTCCTCAATCCGATTACCAGCATGATCTTCCGCGTACAAAATCCAGCGAGTACTATTTGCACGAATCGGACAGGTGACATTAAAGTGACCAATGTAGGATACATAGCCTTCACAGACATCTCCCATTGGGCTTTGCAGCCACACACGTTTTACACCTAGGCCATCGTCATACAGCATACCCGTAAGCGTTGGTTCTTCCTCTAGCCAATGGGCATCCTCCAACACCGGTGGTTCATGATCTGGATAAGACGAAGCTGACCGTGGATCGGTGCCCTCGGCCAATTCTTCGTTATTCGAATAGCTGTCGCCATCCAAATCAGAATCGCTGTTATCCCCAATACCGTCGCCATCTAAATCGGCCCATTCCAAGCGATTATCTGGGAACAAATCGCTACCATTGGTCACTCCGTCGCCATCCCGATCGTCATCGATGGCATCAGGTAAACCATCACCATCTTGGTCTCGAGGACGACTAGCGGCATCATAGGGATCTGTACTCAACCGCACTTCGTAGGTATTGATAATACCATCACCATCAATATCGCCGTCTGTGTTGTCACCGACACCATCTTTATCCGTATCAGCCCACTCTTTGCGATCACGAGGGAAACGGTCATCCGTATTGAGGTAACCATCACCGTCGATATCATCATCCAATTCATCTGGAACGCGATCACCATCAAGGTCTGGTGGCACATGGGAATTGTCCAAGTGCCGATAGCCCAATCTAAGCTCATACTCGTTAGAAATTAAGTCGCCATCGATATCTAAATCGGTGTTATCGCCAATGCCATCTCCGTCCATATCGTGCCACTCACTGGCATCCATAGGGAAAGCATCTGCACCATTGAGATGGGTATCACCGTCAATATCATCGTCTAGAACATCGGGAATACGATCACCATCCATATCAGGCGGCACAGAATTAGCGTCAGATGGATCGGTACCGGCACGCAATTCATAGGCATTGCTAATGCCATCGCCGTCCCGATCAGGATCGGTGTTGTCACCGATACCATCAAGATCGGTATCAAACCATTCGGTAGGATCTCGCGGGAACATATCCATGACGTTAGATAAAGTGTCGCCGTCCATATCGCTATCAAGGGCATCAGGAATACCATCACCGTCCATATCATCAGGCTTACTATTAGCATCGTATGGATCGTAACTGAGTGACCGTTCAAACTCGTTGTTAATGCCGTCGTTATCTAAATCTTGATCGCTATTATCACCAATGCCGTCACCATCAAAATCGAGAGACTCACTTGGATCATAAGGGAAGGCATCATCGTCATTTAATACATCATCATCGTCGATATCGAGATCAACAACGTCAGCTAACCCATCGCCATCGAGATCGGCAGGCTTACTGTTTGCATCCAGATCATCACTATTTGCCAGCGCTTCGATTTCTTTACTGAAACCGTCATTGTCTCTATCAGTATCTAAATTATCGCCAATACCATCGCCATCAGTATCGAGCCACTCAGTGGCATCTTTGGGAAAAGCATCGAGATTATTTTCGGTACCGTCACCATCAACGTCGGAATCAAAATAATCCGGCATGCCATCACCATCGGTGTCCACGGGACGACTGCTAGCATCCAAGGCATTTGTACCAAGGTGCATTTCTAATACGTTGGCAATGCCATCGTTATCCGCATCAGCATCTTCGTTATCCGGGATGCCATCACCATCGGTATCTGCCCAAGCAGCCGAGTTATCCGGATAAAGATCTTTGGCATTGTTGACGCCATCGCCGTCCCGATCTTCATCAAGCATATCGGGAATACCATCACGATCAACATCGCGTGGCACTGAAAACTGATCGTCGGGATCGGTATTAGCAAGCACTTCCAATTTATTGCTAATGCCATCGCCGTCTTTATCCGGATCGGAATTATCGCCAATACCATCGTGATCCATATCCGTATGCTCACTGGCATTGAGAGGAAAGGCATCATCGCTATTTTTATAGCCGTCGTTGTCCATGTCATCGTCGAGCAAATCGGGCCAGCCATCACCGTCGCTATCTTTTGGACGAGAACGAATGTCGTTGGGGTTATAGCCCAACTTTTCTTCTAAATCATTACGCACGCCATCGCCATCACGATCGAGATCGGAATTATCGCCAACGCCATCGCCATCTGTATCTCGATATTCGCTACCATCAAGCGGAAAAGAGTCGCGCTGATTGGGCACGCCATCGTTATCTATATCGTCGTCGATAGCATCCGGAATGCCATCATCGTCGGTATCAAACTGGTCTGGAACATCAGGATTGGTTCCGCCCGTCTGCTCCATAAAGTTGGATAAGCCATCGCCATCTCGGTCAGTATCGAGATGATCCGGAATGCCATCGCCATCAATATCGTTTAGCGCAGCAAAACTGAGTGAGCTAACCAGCGATAACGAAATTAATAATGTGGAGTAGTAGCTGCGCATAAGGCTCTTATTATTCTGAAGGTTCACCGACCGTTGGTGTCAAACTGTGCTGACATTGCACACCGCGATTTTTTTCGTCAACTAAAATACCCGCCACTGCATTACCATTCGTCGGACGCAGTAAGATATAACCATCGACGCAAAAGGCTTCTTTACCCGACATTTTTGGTGATACTTTAATTTCGTGTTCTGGGCTTAGCGACAATAATTTAAACTCAGAAATTAAAGCCGTATCAGCATCTTTAGGATGTTGAATAAAGCCGTAATATTCGAGAGCCAAAGCCGCTACGATAATACCGCCCATAAAACTCAAGACGCACCATTTAGCGATATCTTGCTCTTCTGCTTCAGGGGTACTGTTTTGTTCAGTCATGCTTAGGCTCCGCCGCTTTCGGCTCTACAACTATGTCTTTTCCCCACGCTGGCATCAGCGTTTGAGGAAGCTCTAATTGGCCAAGAATTCTGGCCACAATAAAATCAATTAAATCGGTTATCTGTTTTGGCTCATGATAAAACCCCGGACTCGCAGGTAAAATAACCGCTCCCATACGGGTGAGGTTTAACATATTTTGCAGGTGTATTTCCGAGTACGGCGTCTCACGCGGCACTAAAATAAGTTTTCTGCGTTCTTTGAGGGCTACATCAGCAGCTCGCTCGATAAGATTGTTACTAGCACCAGTAGCAATAGCGGATAAGGTTCCAGTACTGCAAGGACAAATAACAACCGGCCCTGGTTGACCAGAGCCAGATGCCCAAGGTGCCATCCAATCTTCGTTGCCAAAGACACGTAAACGCTCAGCATCAACACCATAGCGCGCATGCAGTGCTGCTGCTGCAGCTTGCGGTTTAGCCGACAAGGTGACTTCCGTTTCAGTGGCCAGAACGAGAAGCGCCGCTTTCGAAATCATCACATCAACATGACAGTCTGCAGCTAATAAAACTTCTATGAGACGCAAAGCATACAACGAGCCCGAAGCGCCGGTAAGCGCAACACAAATACGCTGCCTGCGATTGCCATTCATCGTCGTCATTTATATTCACCCACTAGGGCTGCCAAACGTTTTGACACCCCCTGAAAACTACCATTCGACATACATACAATCCAATCACCCGGGCGCGCTTCAGCCAATACTGCCGCCACCAGCTCATCAAGATCACTATGCACTTGTGCCGGAATATCACAACGCTCAGCAACATCCTCCAGTGACCAGCCCATGTCCGCGGGTTGGTACCAAAACGCCCGATCAGCGCTGCTAACCGACACCGCCAACTGGTCCTTATGGTGTCCACGCTTCATGGTATTTGAACGCGGCTCTAATATCGCGAATAAGCGTCCGCCATTAGGCTGCCTTGCTCTCTGTTGTGCCTTCGCACCGGCTAGTGTTGTCGCAATTGCCGTTGGATGATGAGCAAAGTCGTCGTAAACACGAATGGTAGCGTCACCAGAAACACATTCCATCCGACGCTTTACTGACTGAAACTCACCCAGTGCTTCAGCACTGATATTAGGCGTTACCCCCATATGGCGTGCCGCCACGACAGCCGCCACAGCATTGCGCACATTATGTAACCCGCTTAACGACCAGTTCACCTGCGCTGCATCTGCACCCTGGTAGATTACAGTAAAGCAGCTGGCATCATCGCTATCTAAACGCCATTGCCATTCACACGTGGCAGCGGCTAGATCCTGGCCTATTCGCTCTACTGGCGTCCAACAGCCTTGCTTAAGCACGCGTTCCAAAGCTTCTTCGCCCGCCGGCAATACAATCTGCCCGGAGGCAGGAACGGTACGAACAAGATGATGAAACTGACGTTCAATCGCGGCTAAATCGGGAAAAATATCAGCATGATCGTACTCAAGATTATTCATAATTACAGTACGAGGGAGGTAATGAACGAACTTAGAACGCTTATCGAAAAAAGCCGTATCGTATTCGTCGGCCTCAATCACAAAGAAAGGAGAGTCGCCCAAGCGCGCTGATACACTGAAGTTTTGTGGCACTCCGCCAATTAAATATCCGGGTTTCATACCCGCATATTCTAAAATCCACGCCAGCATACTGGCCGTTGTTGTTTTGCCGTGAGTACCGGAAACGGCGGCAACCCAACGTCCTCGTAACACAAATTCGCCTAACCATTGCGGTCCAGAAGTATAAGGAATCCCCCGATCCAACACATACTCAACCGACGGATTTCCGCGGGACATGGCATTGCCAACAATAACGAGATCGACATCAGCAGGAATGCCTTCGGGCGCAAAGCCTTCTATCAATTCAATGCCAGCGGCGTGCAATTGATCGCTCATTGGCGGGTAAACCCCCGCGTCAGAACCCGAAACGTCATGGCCTAGTGCTTTGGCCAATTGAGCAAGAGACCCCATAAAGGTGCCGCAAATGCCCAGAATGTGCAGTCGCATGTTCCCTACCGCTTTAGGATTAAACCGTTAGTGTACTGCCCCTTTACTGCGGAGCAAGCACTAACATCACGGGAACCCGTGAATAATTCAGTGCATGCATGTAGCGCTAAGAAAGCCAGTGATGGTGAACATAGCCTGCCATTCTTATTTAAGTGTGAGCTATGGCCATAGGATTATCGGTGTGGGCGCTGAATTTCCTTAGAGTTTCAGGTAGTATGCCCGCCAGTTTAACCTTTTGCTTACCGATGAGGACGATAACATGCAACGCTTACGGACGTTTTTGGATGGCCATTGCGACAACACCGCGGTGATAGAGATCATTGATGGACTGATGGTTGCCTGTAAAGACATTGCTTATCGTCTGCACCTAGGATCTCTCGCTGGCGTACTTGGCAGTGCCGAACAAGAAAACGTTCAAGGTGAATGCCAAAAAAAATTAGATGTTATCTCCAACGATCTCATCAAAGATTGTTTAGCTGCCATTCCTAACGTCAAAGGTTTAGCCAGCGAAGAAGAAGAATTACCAGTTGCATGCAATGCGACCGGTGAATATTTAGTCTTATTCGATCCATTAGACGGCTCCTCCAACATCGATGTAAACGTAACCGTCGGTACCATCTTTTCGATCCTGAAGGCCGCTGCTGATTCCGACGCGGCAACCGAAGCCGCGTATTTGCAATCAGGTAAACAACAAGTCGCTGCGGGTTACGTACTATACGGCCCATCGACCCTACTAGTACTGACAACAGGCGATGGCGTCTTTTCTTTTACATTAGACCCGCGCATTGGCGAATTTGTGTTAGAACGCCAAAACATCCGCATATCTGAAACGACTCAAGAATTTGCCATTAATATGTCAAACCAGCGCTTCTGGTTGCCTGAGATGCAGCAATACGTTGCTGATTTACTGCAAGGCGAAGAAGGTCCATTGGGTAAACGCTACAACATGCGCTGGATTGCATCCATGGTTGCTGAAATTCACCGCATTCTTACTCGTGGTGGTATTTTCATGTACCCATACGACAGCCGTGACCCAGGTAAGCCAGGCAAGCTACGTTTAATGTATGAAGGCAATCCAATGAGTATGTTAGTAGAGCAGGCAGGTGGTAAGGCATCCACCGCTTTCGAAAATATTATGACCGTTAAACCTGAAGGTATTCACCAACGTGTATCCGTTGTAATGGGGTCATCGCAAGAAGTAGAAACAGCGATCGGCTACCACGTAAAAAACTGATTTATATGTTAATTAAATGGAAGCGGCAGTTATCAACCTGTCGTTTCTATTTCTTTCAGCCATCGGTCCAACATATCTCGAATATTGTCTAGGCGGATTGGCTTCGCCATATAATCATCCATACCTGCATCCATGCATCGCTGCTCGATTTTATCAGTAGTATTCGCCGTACAGGCAACAATCGCTCCCGAAAAACCATATTTTCTTAGCTGTTCGCTCGTCTCAAAACCATCCATTCCCGGCATTTGGCAATCCAGTAAAATAAGATCAAAATGTCGTCCCTGATGCTGAATTAAACTTATACAGTCTTCACCAGAACCGACCGAGCTAATTTGGACATCGGGAGCGACTTTATTCAACATTTTTTCAGCCACTTTTAAATTAACTTCGTTATCTTCAACAATCAGTACTTTACCTCGAGTTGTCGAAGTGGGCGCTGCCTTAACCGTATCATTTTCATTACTTTGCGGCGATATCAAGGGAATAGTAACCGCGACACAAGTACCACCACCTGGGTTATCTTCAAATGCAATATGCCCAGCTAATATTTGGCTGATATGATGGCAAATTGTTAATCCCAACCCTAAGCCATCGTAACGACGATTAAACGAAGAGCTCACTTGAGAAAAAGCTTCAAGTACTTGGCTTTGCTGATCTGCGGGAATACCGATCCCCGAATCCCGCACAACAATTCGCAGCTTTTCGCTGTCGTCACGTAAATACTGTAGCTCAATCACCACAACGCCTTGCTGGGTAAATTTCAGGGCATTATCCGACAAATGTCGTAATAATTGCCGAACTAAAGACTTAGGTAAATAAATCTCTGTGTGCAAAAAAACCGGATCGATATCAACTATTAATGATAATCCCTTGCGACTTGCCTTACCGCTCAAATCGGCAAATAGCGGCTCCATTGCAATAGCAATATCACAATATTCGTAAATCACTGGTAGCTGACTACTATCGGTATCGACAACGACCATGACATCATCAAGCAACTGAGTGAGATGCGCTAAAGATGTATCAGCGTGACGCTTTTGATCATTGAATTCCATTTCCGAACTGCTTTGATCCATAAGTTGGAGCATACCAACAGCACCATTTAAGGGTGTCCGCAATTCATGACTCATCATGGCTAAAAATTGGCTTTTAGCTTGACTGGCTTCACGCGTTTTTTGCTGTTCTTGCAGTAATTGGCTAGTAAAGCGTTCATGTTCTGCTTCCGCTTTTTCTAGAGTTAAGGCCAGTCGATTACCATCATCTTGTAGGTTGCCTATCTCTGCACCGTCGTTTACATCAATTCTGCGCCAGTTCTCTCCGCGCGCTAATTGCCGAATAAAGCCGGATAAAGATTCCAATGGTCGCACAATCGTCATCCCCATATAACGACCTATCAGTGCCGCTAAAATAACCACCGCCAAACCTGTAAACAGAGACTGACGTAAAATAGATAGCTCGCGATCGCGGCCAAAACGATCCGTCATGCCCAACTCGATGTAGCCTAATTCTTGAATGGTACGATCATATTCATTAAAACTAGAAAACTCGCTGAGGGAGACAATTTCGCGGTTGATGTCGCTATGCAATAGACGTATTTCAGACAAGCTTAATCCCATATACGAATTAGACTGGCGATCAATTACTAGCTCGCCATTGGCATTACTAATTCGCACCAGCACGATCGCGGGCTGAGCCAAGGCGGCATCAATCAGTGGCATCAATAATTCATAATTACCTGAAATCAAGGGGTATTCCGCCGATGCCCCGATATTCTCGATCATTAAACGCGCAATACTTTCGTTTTCACGATGAACGTCAGACCAGCGCTCCATCATGTGCAACGCGGTAAGCAAGGCAACTGTCAACAACACTGGCAGAGTACTGAGGAGCATAATGCGACGACGGATCGACCAATCACGGAAGTTCATGATGATCTCCCTCAGCTTTTGTTAATGCATGTACAACGTCATTAACTTCCGGCAAAGATAGATTTAATGAACGCCCAACCTGCTCGTTGTAGCGCACTTGAAAATATGGGTTATAGTCCTGTTTAGCCCATTTTTTTTTCTTCAAACCAGCCGACAAAATTTCAATTAAGCGTTTACTAACATCATCTAAGTCGCTGTAGGTAGACGCTAGTGATCCCGCTTTTATATAAGCGCTAGAAGGCCCAATTAAAGGTCGATTCTGCCGATAGGCTGTTATTAAAATATTTTTGATATTGTTAGGACTGTATAGCTCACTATCGTAAACACCAACCAATGCTTGATTGTCAGCAAGTAATTCAATCAATGTACGATTTAAGTTGTTCAAATCCGAGAGTGGGTAAACATTAACAAGCTCATCTCGCCGAGCCTTAGCGACTTCATCTGCAGCGCTTACAGCAAACGCATCTGAAACTAAAACACCGAGATGCACATCAAATCCCAACAAGATTTTACTCAGCGCAATTTGACGAGATAACGGCGGTTCGACATAGATGGCGGACTTTAAAAGAGCAGAGCGTCGCTGCGCACTCTCGCGGCTAACGAACACCGCCACTATCGGGCTGTCGGTTGGCGCTTGCCAAGCATCGAGAACGGGCTCACCAAGCAGTACGATAGCATCGAAACTAGACCAATCGACTTGGTTATCGCCTAGGGTCAATAACTGGGATGGTATTTGCAGACTCTGAGCGATAGTTTTTGCCATCTGCTCCGCCATCGGCTGGCGCTCACGCACGACAAAAGCCACATCGGCGATGCTCGTCACGCTAAACAGCAACGAACACCACAGAACAATAATCGCTTTACGATGCCATAACGGTTTCAGAGCATCCATGCACATCATCCATATCAAAAAGTAATTCCGGCCCGAAAGGAGTAGATATCATTAACAGAATAGACCTGATCTGGATAAACAAGCCTAGAATCATCAACCAAGTGATGCCAAAACAAGCCCACTTCAGGTTTGTACCCTTTCGCTGACCATGTTTTAGTCAAATTAGCTTCAAACCGGCGATAGTACGGTTCCGTATTATCAAAGTCGTTGTAACTGCTATGCCAGAAGTAGGTCAGAGTCGAGCCCCAGTTATTGCCATCATGATGCCAACTAACATTATTACTCCACTCCGCGCTTAAACGCCGCTCGACTTTGGCCAAACGATCAGTTTCCTTGGCGTTCAGCCGAGTGGTGTCTCCGAGGCGAACGTTGGCATCGACATAAGCACCAGACCACCATAGCCAATTGTTACGGTTGAATTGCCAATTTAATTGCCAATCCACACCCTTTACATCCATCTTAGTGTCAGAGGCGATATACACGGAATTCAATGCAATGGTATTGGATATCAACTGACTCAGACTGTCTTTGTAAACTTTAACGTCCAGTTCCAAATTTAATTCCGGCAACTTACCGTAGTAGCCAAGCTCAACACTGGTGATTTTTTCATGATCAAGATCCCTCGTCCCCGGAACTTGATTCATAAAAAAGATACCATCGTCTAAATTCAAATAGTTATCGGTTAAACCCCGAACAACCACCGAATAGTTTGGCTTTTTTTCTAATAAATCAGGAGAACGAACTGCTTGAGAATAAACAAGACGTAAACTCTGCTGCTGAGTTAGTAACAGATTAGCTGCTAAACGAGGTGAGAATGCACTAGCATTAGAATCCTCATTTTCATACATCCCCCCGACGTTGAATACCAAATGAGTTAATGCTCGCCATTCACCGTTAGCAAATACACGATAGGTATCGTTATGGACGGCGCCTTTAAAATAGGTGGCCGAATCAACGCTATCACGGCGATAGCTAATGCCCGATACCGTGCGCAATTGCGGCGTCCACTGCACCGTATCTTGCCACTCGACATCGTAGCGATCTTCACTCACATTAAAATCATTAGCACCACATGCCAGTTGACCTAGTTGCGAGAAATCGCTGCCGTTGTAGGCATTACCAAAGGCGACAGCAGCAACATCTAAATCGCTTTGTTGCAAGGTATAGGTTTCGCCTAGATTGTCTTCAATCAATTGCTCAACTTGCTCAGGCGTAAGCGAGTTCGTAGCAATTCCGCCCACTAGAGAATTGGCCGCAGCCAGGGTTTGAGTATCTGAGTTACTGTCGGCATAAATACTTGGCAGCGCTAATGCAACAAACTTAGTCCATTCAGGGTTTGCCCGATACTCGGCCAACAAAACAGGATCGAATGATATGGTCGAACTGCAACTGGATGCCTCTTGAGTACGACGATCACTCTGCCAATAAGCTTGTAGATGGGAAAAGTGATCTTGGCTAAATTCATGAATCAACTTCCCCATCACGAAACCCTGACGCGTCATTTGATCTGGATAACCCACATCAAAATCATTCTGGCGAATATCCGTATTGCCATATTTGTAAGCCGCTTCCCAGTTAAGCTGGGTTTGATCGCTGATTCTATGGTCGTAATACACACTGGCAAAACTATGACGACGAGAATCGCGCCAATCATCCTCGCCATTCGACGAATTGCGGCCATCAAAGCCGTTGTCCGCATTCTGCTGTAATGTTAATCGATAGGCGTCATCATTTACGCTACCCGAATAGCTCACTAAGCTGTCTTCTACGCCTTGATTCCCTTTCCGAAAACGTATGTTTGTACCTTGGGTATCTGCAGGATGCTTAGTGACGATATTGATTACGCCAAGAAACGCATTAGCGCCATAACTGGCAGCATTAGGACCGCGCACGACTTCAACGCGCTGAATATCTTCCATCGCTACTGGAATATCATCCCACACAACGTCGGCAATACCGGCTTTAAATACCGAGCGACCATCCACCAATACTTGCAAACGACGCATAATATTTGGACTTGAAGCGTGATACGCAATGGCTCGATTATTTTGATCGTCGCCATGCCCCACGAAAACCCCAGGAACAAAGCGCATAAGGTCGGGAATAGTTCTCACCCCCCAAGCCTCGATTTGTTTCGCTTCAATAACAGTGATACTGGCAGGTACTTCAGCTCTCGGCTGTTTTAAACGGGCAGCAGTGAGAGCCACAGGGATATCATCTTGCAGCGACAAACCGCCAAAGTCGCCATCGGTCAGGGGGTCAAAAGCAGCCATATCATCAGCTAACACCTCTTCGCTAATGGTAAACGAGGTTAAAATCAAACCAAAAAATATCGTGTTCTTCAAAAGCATGTGTACCTGCTAATTCGATGATCGTTGTTAATGCACCACATTCCATCGCCGGCACGCGTTCTTTTATTCAAGACTTAATCAAACCATTAACGGGTACTAGCATAGCAGCTGATCTAAAGTCATTCTTCATCCCGTTAAACTATCTATCTACATGCGCATAAGTATTATGACAATGATACAGAGGTCAACAAGGTATTCCTATTCATCGGCTTTAAGCAATACTCCTTCTATACGCAAATACCGCATCCTGCAGAAAACTCTACTTTTGCTGTTCAGCTTGCTTAATTTTAGCAGCAACAGCAGTCGCATCCGGTAAATTTAAATTAAGTGAACGAGCAACTTGATGATTATAACTGACAGAAAAATATGAGTTATAATCCGGCTGGGCCCAATTATTGCGATCCACTCCCCCTAATAAAATTTCACTCAAGCGCTGAGCAACATCGGTCAAATCACTGTAGATTGATGCTAAAGCGCCTGCATTAATATAGGCATGCGACGGCCCAACTAAGGGAACGTTATGTCTATAGGCGGTAATTAAAATATTTTCGATGTTATTAGCACTGTAGATATCTGAATCATACTGCCCTATCAGAACTCGATTATCCGAGAGGAGATCAATCAAGGCTCTATTAAATGAGTCATATTTATCAATATTATAAAGCCTTATTTTAGAAGATTTTGGTAGTTGACTAATTTCCTGTGACAACCTATTGAAATCGTCATTTAGAACAAGGACACCTAAGTTTTCTGCATCACTTAAAATCAACCGCACCAACGCCACTTGGCGGCCCAAAGGAGGCTCGACATAAATCGCACTACTTAAAAAAGATGCATTTTCTACAGCGGCTCTGCTACTAAGAATACTAATCACGGGAATATCGATATCTACATCCCAAGTTTCTAGAGGCCGATCACCCACCAATACTACACAATCGTAAAGCGACTTCTTAAATTGCTCGGCCAAAATAACTGTCACAGTAAAATCTGTTTTCTCCGCTACTCTTTGAGCTAAAATATTCACTGCCGGAATTGCTTTTTGCACGACAATAGCGACTTTCTCAGCCCACAGCGAAGAAGAGAAAATCAGCAAAACACCCATTAACAAACACTTCACAGAGTGTCTCGGCGAATAACATTTTTCAAAGACAACTGCATTAAAAATTAACTCCAAAGCGAATGGAGTAAAGATCATTAGTGGCATACACTTGCTCTGTTTCTAAGAGCTGACCATCATCCACTAAATGGTGCCAAAACAAAGTAATGCTGGGCGTAAGCTTTCTGTAACGCCACAACTTTTGTAGGTTCACCTCGTAACGCCGGTAATCGTTGGGATCAGCTTCATTTGAATCATAAGCGGAATTCCAAAAGTATGAGAAGGTTGAATTCCAGCCTTCCCCTTTATGATGCCAGCTAACATTGCCGCTGTACTCTGCGCTTAAGCGTGTCTCAGCAGTTTGAAACTCGTCGATTTCATCCTGACTGAATAAATACGTAGAACCGGGGCGAACTTCTGTATCCAAGTAGGCACCAACGAACCTTAGCCAATTTTTTCCATTCACTTCCCACTGAAATTGCCAATCAACTCCTTCCATACTCATTTCAGTGTCATTCGACAAAGATGGGGCTGCGATACCAACATATTGAGATATTAATTGAGTCAATTCCTCACGATAGAGTTTGATATCCATTTCTAGGCCGACACTGGAAATATTGTGGTAATAACCAACTTCATAACTGGTGATTTTCTCACTTTCCACATGGCGATTATCATAAACTTGATGAATAAAATAAGTTGCTTCTTGAACACCTAAATAATTATCCGGTATATCACTAACTTTATGCTGATAATCGGGATTTTGCTCGTAGCTGTCTGGTGATCGTATCGCAGTAGAATAAACAAAACGGACACTTTGACGAGGTGATAGTAAATAATTAAGAGCAATATGAGGCGATAATTCTGGGGTATTGATACTTTCGTATTCATAAGTACCTGCGACATTGAAGATAATGGACTCTGTTGCGCGCCATTCCAAATTTGCAAAAGCCCGATACAAATAACTGGTTGCCATACCACCAAAATACGTTTCCGATTTAATGTTGTCTTGTCGAATATTAATTCCCGTTACACTGCGTAATGTATCCGTCCATTGAACCGTATCTTGCCATTCAAAGTCCGAACGCTGGCCTTCGTAACTTAAATTCGCATCGGTACACATTGTTTGCCCAAATTGACTAAAATCACTGCCATTGTAGGCACGCAGCACCACCGCTTTAGCAAGGTCGACGTCATCTTGCGACAAGGTATATCGTTCTCCTAACGCCTGCTCAATGATCGCAGTTAGTTCATCTGGCGTTGAACTGTCAAAAGCCAGTTGTTGTAGCAGCTGATTGGATGCATAAACCAAAGCAGGATCGGCTGAGTTAAAGGCTAATGGAAGACCAAAACCTAAGAACTTCGCCCATTGCGGATTCACCTCCCACTCAGAATATAAATCACTATCTAATGCGGTGATGGGAATGCATGCCGTGCCTTCTTGTGTGCGCTTCTCGAATTGCCAATACACACGTAGATATGATTGATGTGAAGCTGAAAAATTAAAGTCTGCTTGTGCAGATCCATAATAGGCTTTAACAAAATTACTCCTCGGTTCTTGCCAAAGCAGTCCTTTCCGAACATCGGTGTAACCATATTTATAGCCACCTTGCAGCGATAACTGTATACCGTCATCTAAATTTTGCGCGTAATACCCTGTCGCAAAGCCATGTCGTCGGCTGTCCTCTAGAGCATCAGAAGAATCAGTTTCTACTCCGTCAAAACCAGAATCGCCGGTTTGTTGCATTGTTAAGCGCGAAGAACTATCGCTATGTACCGTAGAAATACTGCCCATAACGTCGCGTACTTCTTGATTGCCAGCACGATAACTGACACGCACACCTTCAGTATCGGCGGGTTTTTTCGATGTAATACTGACCACACCCAGAAATGCATTGGCACCATAAAGTGCCGAACTAGGACCCCGAACGAACTCTATTCGCTGAATGTCCTCTAGGGCGATCGGAATATCATCCCAAACCACCATTGCAATACCGCCTTTATAGACCGATAGTCCATCAACCAAGACCTGTAAACGCCGACTCATGTATGCAGTCGAGCCGTGGTAGGCAACGACATGGTTATGCTCATACTTTTCTTGAGTCACAAAAACGCCAGGAACAAATCGCAGCAAATCTGGCAGGGATCGAACTCCCCATGCAGCAATTTGTTCAGCTTCAATGACGGTGACACTGGCGGGGACTTCGGCGCGAGGCTGCTTCAAGCGTGCAGCCGAAAGAACAACAGGGATATCTGATTCTTGCAATGGCAAATCAAATTCGGATAGGTCGGCCTCACTGGCAAGGCTACCAGCACTAATCACCCAAATGACGATAAGTAATACAATCGAATGTAGCGTTCGACTTGAAAACATCTACTACAGCTCCCGCTTTCCCTGACTCTACAACAACGAAGGCATCCTGCTATGCATCCTGCCACCTCGCTTCGGAGATGAATTATGCCATATTCTCTCGTCGAACTGACATCCATAGCGGCTTGCGGCTATAATTCGGCCAGACATTCAACCTACCTATGGAAACTGTTATGAGCTACAACTCGATTCCAGCTGGCAAAGACTTGCCGAACGATATCTACGTCGTGATTGAAATCCCTGCAAACCACTCCCCTATCAAATACGAAATCGACAAAGATATGGACGCCCTGATGGTTGACCGTTTCATGGCAACCCCGATGTTCTATCCAGCGAACTACGGTTATATCTCTAACACATTGGCTGATGACGGAGATGCTCTTGATGTATTGGTTATCACTCCATACCCTGTTCAGCCTGGCTCAGTTATTCGCGCCCGCCCTGTTGGCGTTCTTAATATGGAAGACGAAGCCGGTGGCGACGCTAAGTTGTTAGCAGTGCCGCACGAGAAACTGACTCAGCTATACAACGATGTAAAAGATATCGATGATGTTCCTGAGCTATTACGCGCGCAAATCTCTCACTTCTTCGAAAACTACAAAGATTTAGAGAAAGGTAAGTGGGTAAAAGTCAGCGGCTGGGGCAATGCAGACGAAGCTCGTCGCATGATCACCGAATCGGCTGCAGCCTATAAGGGCTAATAACGATGGCTTAAATCATCGTTATTAAAAAAGGGAGCCTAGGCTCCCTTTCTTAATAAGGCGGATGTCGCTCTACTGCGCTAACGTAGCCCGAAGATCAGCAAGTTCTTGCTCGGCAGCTTTAGCTCGTGCTTCTGCTTCCACTTGTGCCGTTACATCTTTTTGTATTCCAATGTAATAAGTTAACTGATCTTCATCGCTATAGATTGGCGAAATACTCAGCTCATTCCAAAACATCGAACCATCTTTGTGATAGTTACGTAATACAACCCGAGCACTACTGCCTTGCTTAATCGCTTCGCGAATAGTATCTAAACCTGTTTGATCACGATCACCCGTCTGTAAAAACCGACAATCTTGATAAAGAATTTCGTCAACATGATAGCCAGTCAGACGCTCAAAAGCCTTATTAGCGTAGATCAGAATGTTGTCATCACCTTCCTGTTCTGCAATGACAATGCCGTCGTTCGATGCATCTACCGCTTTTTTCAACAGCTCTAAACTGATTGGCCCTTGCTCATCATTGTGGTCGATGACCATCTCTTTACTCCACCATTAAATATCGCTCTAAGCCGCAGTCGGTCATAATCGGTTACGGCAAACCTTGAACAAGGTACTACGCCTTCAGCTAGAACGGAAGTCCATAGAAACGTAGAAAGTGTGACCGAATACTGAGCATGGGTTCGGACATTCTTTTACATTCTGTATAACTACTTATAGAATTTGCTCAGCTTTGTACAATTTTAGGAACAGGCCCAGGGTATGTCATCCCCAACATCCGAGCCGCAAGCGGCTTACTATCCTATACGGGTCGTCTCGAACGAGACCGGTGTCAATGCAATTACTCTTCGCGCATGGGAGCGACGCTACGGTTTAATCACGCCCAAACGCACGGCTAAAGGCCATAGACTCTACACCGAATCCGATATTCAGCTTATCCGTAAGGTTGTGTCTTTATTAGAGCGCGGAGTCCCGGTATCGCAGGCTAAGGCCATGATAGATAGCGGCGATCCAGAGCCAGAAACCATATTGATAAGCCAACCGCAACCGTCACAATGGCATCAGTATCGAGCAGCATTAGCCAAAGGCGTACAACAATTTGATGCGACTCAATTGAACACCGTTGCCGATGAGGTTAGTCAATTTTTTCCGATTGATATCGCCTTGCGCTTCTTATTGATCCCTATGTATCAACATTTGCGCGATCAAGTTACCCAGCCGTTAGGGCAAGCCCGTGTGCAGTTTTACGGTGGCTTCCTCCAAGGACGACTAGCTGGACGCTTAGGCGAAGAAGGTAACCTTGAGTACCAAGGTACCCTTGTGGTTGCCAATACCACTCAAGAGGACGATATTGATCTGTTGTTGCTGGCGATATTGCTTAAACAACTCGGCTTACGCATCGTGCGCTTAGCCGGCTTGACCGCAGCTGACGACATCACAGAGTTGCTGAGGAACCAACAGTGGCAAGGCGCTGTATTGCGCATTCCTAAACACGCCAGTGATGTGCAAAAGCAGCAACTACAGCGTATTAGCCTTGAATCGGGTGCTGCTATTTTTGTCATCGGCCAACAAACGGACGAACAAACGATTTTACGACAAAAAGGGCTAATTACCCTCAACGGCGACCTACAGCAAGACGCCATGAATGTTCGAGACATGTTGCTAGGCCTAGCTGAATGAGTGCCGTATACGATTTACTACTACGCCATACTGATTTACTTGCCACCAACACCACGCTACTAGGCTCAGCCAAAGACTTCAGTGGTGAATGGCTTTCCACTGTGAAAAAGAACAATATTCAGATCAATACGTGGGATTGGCTTACCGCCCAAGCCTATCAAGATCAAATCGACAATCACTTGGTCACATTTGGGCTACCAACTACGGATCAACTGCAAGATCGCACCGTCATTTTACTATGGCCGAAAGCCAAGCCTTTCGCCCAGGCGCTTATTCAGCTAATCGCCACCACTGCCAAGCGCTGCTACGTCGTCGCCGCAAATGACGCTGGCGGCAAAAGCATTGGCAGTGCCTGCAAAGAATTCAGCAGCTCGGCGATAAAATTGGATAGCGCTCGCCATTGCTCATTGTGGTCCATCGATCTAACACCCGTTGCAAAGTTTAACTGGTTAGCCATGGGGCGCTCATTCAAATGGGATGGCTCAGACTACCTCACCCTGCCCGGTGTGTTCAGTCATGGCAGTTTAGATAGCGGCACATCAGTATTGTTAGAACACCTTCCTGCTCCTGCGCACGGCCGGCTACTCGACCTAGGTTGTGGCTCTGGTGTCATTGGGCTTAGCCTCAAAAAGCGCAGCCCGTCATTAGAGGTGGTACTAACCGATGTGGATGCATTTGCTCTCCGCAGCGCACAGCTAAACAGCATGCGCTTAGCGTTACCCGCTGAAATTCTGCACAGTGATGGCTTAACCAGCATTGATGGTCGTTTTGATTTCATCATTACCAATCCGCCCTTCCATCAAGGTAAGAATACCGATTATGAATTCGCTCGACGCTTATTCATCGAAGCAAAGCAGCATTTGGTTAAAGATGGACAATTATGGCTAATCGCGAATCGCCATTTGGGCTATGAAGAATGGGCGCAAGAAGCCTTTGATCATGTAGAAGTCATGGTACAAGAGAAGGGTTTTAAATTGATTTGTGCGCAAGAACCGCGCTAAGCGAACATGTTATTCGATGATCACCCCACCGATACTTATCGCTGGGATGATCATAGAATTTTCAAAACTTACGGCATATTGCGTGAGTAGAAGATTTCTAACATCTCTTTACGCAGTTTAGCCTCAACGTCTTCGCGTTCAGCAGCATCCATAGTCTTAACACCTTCACCAAACAAATAGTTGTCTAGTTCAAAGTCTTTCAACAACATCTTGGTATGGAAGGTGTTCTCTTGATATACGTTCACATCAATCATCTGATACGCATTGCGAGTATCTTCGGTCAAATACTTTTGAATCGAGTTAATATTGTGATCGATATAGTGCTTCACACCATCGACATCACGCGTAAAACCGCGCACACGATAATCAACCGTCACAATGTCAGAATCAAAGCTATGAATCAGGTAGTTCAATGCTTTTAGCGGCGAAATCAAACCACAAGTAGACACATCAATATCAGCGCGGAAGGTGCTAATACCACCATGGGGATGACTTTCAGGATAGGTATGCACGGTAACATGCGATTTATCCAAATGAGCGACCACAGTATCACGCAGTGGACCTGGATTTTCTTCCATCAGCTCTTCTGCTGGCGGTGTTTCATGCTCGGCAACCAGAATGGTCACACTCGCACCTTGAGGCTCATAATCCTGACGGGCTACGTTCAGGATATTTGCGCCAATGATATCAACAACGTCCGTTAAAATTTTAGTCAGACGTTCTGCACTATAGAGCTCATCAATATACTCAATGTACTCCTGACGCTCTTTTTCTGTTTTGGTATAACAGATGTCATAGATGTTAAAGCTCAATGACTTAGTCAGGTTGTTGAAACCATGAAGTCGCAATTTGTTATTCAATACAAGATCCTCATATATCGTGCGATCTAGCCGCTCTAGTCTGTTTCGCTTACAGCAAAGCTATGGGTAATTTCGACGCCAGCTTGCTCTAACATAATCGATGCCGAGCAATATTTTTCAGCCGACAGTTTTACTGCCCGCTCGACCAGCGATTCTTTTAAATTGCGGCCACTGACTTTGAAGTGAACGTGAATCTTAGTGAAAACGCTCGGCACAGCATCTGCGCGCTCCGCTTCAATTTCTGCAACGCAATCACGAACATCAAGGCGTTGCTTCGATAAAATGCTCATCACATCAAAACTAGTACAACCACCTAAGCCAAGTAACAGCATCTCCATAGGGCGAATCCCCATGTTGCGGCCACCGTGGTCTTCCGGCCCGTCCATTACAATGGCATGACCACTGCCAGACTCACCCAAGAACATCGCATTATCGACCCACTTTACCGTCGCCTTCATGAAAAACTCCGCTACCTGACGAAAGCGCGCAGATTACCACAGCTACCCCACTGAGATAACTCAGTGGGCAAAAAAACCACAGTTATCAGCGAAAAAAACGAGATAAAAGACTAATTGGCCTCTTTCCACGGTTCTACTGTGCCAACGGATAGGTAATAATCGGAGCAGCGATCAGCAAGGAACCCTAAATGATCATTCCGCGTATTCCATCCATTCATGCACCGTTAGAGAACTTTCTAACGCATTGCCATACGAAACGTTATCCAGCACGCACCACCTTAATTAACACAGGCGATGCGAGCGACACACTCTACTACCTAATGAAAGGATCAGTCAGTGTTGTGATCGAAGATGATGAGGGCCGTGAGATGATCATGGCCTACCTCAATGAAGGCGACTTCTTTGGTGAGATGGGTTTATTCGACGAAGCGAATAGCCCTCGTACTGCCAGTGTTCGCGCCAAGACGGTATGTGAAGTGGCTGAAATCTCGTATTCGCGTTTCCGCGAGTTAGCTACTGCCGACACTGAACTCGTATTCCGAATTTTTCGTCAAATGGCTCAGAGACTTACTCGTACAACGCGCAAAGCAGGCGATCTCGCATTTTTAGATGTGACAGGACGCATTGCCGGTACCTTGCTGGATTTATGTAAACAACCCGATGCCATGACCCACCCTGATGGTATGCAAATCAAGATCACACGCCAAGAAATCGGCCGTATTGTTGGTTGTTCGCGAGAAATGGCTGGGCGAGTACTGAAAAGCTTGGAAGAACAAGGCTTAATCAGTGTTGCCGGTAAGACGATTGTGGTATTCGGCACGCGTTAAGTCATTACTTCGAATATCGATCAAGCGGGAGGAACCTCCCGCCTGATTGCACTGATAACTCTTAGAAAAAAAGTGCCTGCAGGGCTTCACCCGGTTCATCACAGCGCATAAAGGCCTCACCCACCAAGAAGGCATTGACGTTGCGTTCACGCATCGCCGCAACATCCTCAGGTATCAAAATACCGCTTTCGGTAACCAACAAACGATCTGCTGGTACGTAAGGCAACAAACCAAAGGTGGTTTCTAGCGTTAATTCAAACGTATGCAAGTTACGGTTATTGATACCCACCAATGGCGTCGCCAATGTCAGTGCCGTCTCTAGTTCTTCACCATCATGCACTTCAACCAAAACATCCATACCCAACTCGTGCGCAATGCCTTCTAAATCTTGCAGCTGCATTTTACTCAATGCAGAAACGATTAAGAGAACACAATCCGCATTGAGTAGGCGAGCCTCATAAATCTGATACGGATCAATTAAAAAGTCTTTGCGAATTACCGGTAACGAGCATGCTTTACGCGCAGCCACCAAAAAATCTTCATGGCCTTGAAAATAATCACGATCCGTTAATACCGACAAACACGCAGCGCCACCCTTTTCGTAGGATTCAGCAATGGCCTCGGGTACAAAATCTTCACGAAATACACCTTTAGACGGTGATGCTTTTTTAACTTCCGCAATGACGGCAGGTAAACCAGCTTCAACCTTGGCTTTCATTGCGTGGTAAAAGCCGCGTAATTCAGCGTTATCACAATCCACTGCACGCGCTTTTAGTTCATTCAACGAATGAGTTTTAGAACGGAAAGCAACTTCACTCGCCTTCGTTGCTAGAATTTTCTTTAGTATTGTTGGGGTATTCATAATTAATTCCAAACGCGTCGTGCGCACAATAGCGCCACAATATTATTCAGCACTATCCGCTGCTAGGTAATTTGAGAAACTTACCAGCTCGTTCATTTTCTCTAACGCTAGGCCCGTACAAATTGCATCTTCGGCCATCGCCACGCCATCTTTTAAGTCTTTTGCTAATCCTGCTACATAAATCGCAGCACCGGCATTAATTGCTAACATATCCGCAGCTTTTTTCCCCGCAGCTGTTTCACGCTTACCCAGAGCATCACGAATCAGCGTCAAGCTTGCCGCAGCGCTGTCGATCTCAAGCCCAGTTAATACTTGCGACTCAATACCCACTTGCTCAGGTGTTAATACATATTCCTTTAATTCATTGTTACGCAACTCGCAGACATAGGTGGGTGCCGCTAAGCTAATTTCATCCAACCCATCTTGTGAATGTACGACCATGACATGGCCGCCATTTAACCGTTGCAATACTTCCGCCACAGGACGAACCAAAGCTTTTGAAAATACGCCGATTACTTGATTGCGGACTCCAGCGGGATTGGTCATAGGACCAAGAATATTAAATATGGTGCGTAAACCGAGAGACTTACGAGGGCCAATCGCATGCTTCATTGCACTGTGATGTGATGGCGCGAACATAAAGCCAACGCCCAACTCATTGATACAACGAGCTACCTGCTCAGAGGTTAGCGCTAAATTAACACCTGCAGCTTCTAACAAATCCGCACTACCAGAACTAGACGACACGCCACGATTACCATGTTTCGCCACAGTGCCACCGGCTGCAGCAACCACAAATGACGATGCAGTTGAGACATTAAATAAATTGGCACCATCGCCACCAGTGCCGACAATATCTACTGCATGGTCTTGCTTCACCGTAACGCCGGTCGCCAGCTCTCGCATCACGGTGACGGCACCAACGATTTCATCAATACTTTCGCTTTTCATGCGCAGTGCCACCAAGAAAGCACCAATTTGCGCATCGTCACACTGGCCCGTCATGATTAAGCGCATAACGTCGATCATTTCTGCGGTGGTTAAGTCTTGTCGCTCAACAACACGCGCTAGTGCTTGGCGGATATCCATACATTGCTCCCCTATTAGCGACTAGTCAGTGTCGTGGTTAAGAAATTCTTTAAGAGTGCATGACCATGCTCAGTCAGTATCGACTCAGGATGAAATTGCACGCCTTCTACGGCCAAGGTTTTATGTCGTACGCCCATAATCTCTTCCATACTGCCATCCTGATTTTCCGTCCATGCAGTAATCTCTAAGCAATCAGGCAAATGATTCTTATCAATGACTAACGAATGATAGCGTGTGGCCTTGTATGGGTTCGGCAGGTTCGCAAATACGCCTAAATTGGCATGGTGAACAGCCGATGTTTTACCGTGCATCACTTGCCCCGCTCGAATAATTTTACCGCCAAACACCTGTCCAATACTTTGGTGCCCTAAACAAATACCCAAAATAGGTAACTTGCCGGCGAAATGCTCAATCACCGCCATAGAAATACCCGCTTCGTTCGGCGTACAAGGCCCGGGAGAAATCACTAGGTGGTCGGGGTTCAATGCTTCGATTTGCTCAATGGTGATTTCATCATTGCGATAGACACGCACATCCGCGCCTAACTCAGCAAAATATTGTACGACGTTGTACGTAAACGAGTCGTAATTGTCGATCATTAGGATCATAACGAACCGAACCTTTTGGTTTCATTCATAAAATGACGGATATCATACTGCAATACCCCCTTTGATATACACATCAAAGAGCTTGATGTGCATTAATGACACCCGATGTAACGAATCTCCAAACCTAAAATCACTCCATTTGATTGCTGACATTCAAAAATATCAATCATTTGAAACTTTTCCTCAAGCTGCTTCGTATATGACTAAAACCAGTCAAATACGGAGTATCATCATGGCCATTGAGTACGGATTAAATACATACACCAACAGAATCAACAATACGTCTGCGTTAACGCTGAGAAATTTTCAGTGGACACTAAACAGTAGAGTTGCACGCAGTGCTCAACCCGGCTACACGAATCATGATTCGATACAAACCATGGACGATCAAACAGCTGGCCGCATCTGGTTCACCGGCATACGTTTAATTATCAGTGCGAATCATTGCCCGATGGAGGTACCGGGCATCAACGCTCTGCGCAGAAGAGGTATCGAGCACATTCATTATCCAGTCATCGACTATCAAGCACCCAGCGCGGATATTCTTATTGATGCCGCTAATCAAATTGAAGCGCAAAACCTCAATGCTCACGCAGCGATGGTTCATTGCGGCTACGGAGAAGGGCGCACTGGCACCTTCATCGCCGCATGGGCATTACTTAAACATTTACCGGTTCACCACCCTACCGTAAACATCGCTGACTTATGCAACCTCTACTCATTAAAGAAACTGTTTGGCGTGGAAAAACCCGCGCAAGTCGATGCCATTCGTGCAGCCTTAAATCTCCCGCCACTGACGAATGGCGCATACGCCATGCCGCCCGCCATGATGAATGGCGTACCGTTTACGGCAGCAAACTTTGGCTCCGGCTCTACCTTTACAGGTCCAGCAGGAAGCGTATCTTCAGGAGGATCGATCGAATGGTAGAGTTCGCATAATTTGTAACGTCAGTGCATAAACTCAGGAATGCTTTACGAGGATTGGGATGTAATTAATGAAGATAATGACGTCACACCGACTCTATTGCGCCGTGGGATTTTAATACAGAAGAAACCCTACCCATGTTGAAATAAAGCAGAAAAAGCGATGGCTGCAGCCATCGCTTTGCACTAACAACTATTGATCCAATCCAGCTTCAGCCATCGCGACTGCACGGAACATGGCACGGCCTTTATTCATAGTTTCTTTCCATTCCAGTCTTGGAATAGAATCTGCCACAACACCAGCACCGGCTTGAATATTAAGATAACCATCTTTAATCACGGCAGTGCGAATCGCAATTGCCGTATCCATATTACCGTTCCAACTTAAATACCCCACCGCACCGCCATAGACACCGCGCTTGGTTGATTCAAATTCGTCGATAATTTCCATGGCCCGAATTTTAGGTGCACCGCTCAACGTTCCAGCGGGATGCACTGCTCGTAGAACATCCATAGCCGTAATGCCTTCTTTAACTTGGCCTGTCACATTAGAAACGATGTGCATAACATGACTGTAGCGCTCAACCACCATTTGATCGGTGACTTCAACTTGACCAGTCTTGGCGATACGACCAACATCGTTACGTCCTAAATCAATTAGCATTAAATGCTCGGCAATTTCTTTCGGATCAGACAGTAACTCTTTTTCAAGAGCGACATCTTCTTCGTGCGTTTGGCCACGATAACGCGTACCGGCAATCGGACGAACCGTAACTTCGCCATCTTCTAATCGCGCTAAAATTTCAGGCGATGAACCAACTACATGAAAATCGCCTAAATTCAGGCAGTACATATAGGGTGATGGATTTAAAGTACGTAGGGCGCGGTAAACATTGACTGGGTCGCCGGTGAAGGGAACTTGCATACGTTGCGAAATAACGCACTGCATGATATCTCCAGACAGTACATATTCTTTTATTTGCTCTACCGCATCCATGAATTCTTGCTCGCCAAATAAGGAGCGAAAATCATCTTCATTAATTATTTTCGGCTGAGCTAACGCAGCACCAACTGGGCCAACGTAAGGTCGGCGGAGCTGTTCACGTAATTCCTCCAATCGTAATTCTGCTTTAGCTAGAGCATCCGTTTCCGCTGGATCTGCCAATACAATTAAATGCAACTTCCCACTTAAATTATCAAATACTACGACCTCTTCCGATACCATCAGTAAAATATCAGGAGTATTTAATTCATCCTCTGGGCACGAATTTTTTAATCGTGGTTCGATATAACGCACTGTATCGTAACCAAAATAGCCAACTAAACCGCCATCAAACTTAGGCAATTCAGGCATAAGAGGCACACGATATCGTTGCTGAAAATCACTAATAAATTGCAGAGGATCAGCAACTTCAACTTGGTCGATTACGTCGCCGTCTCGTTCTTGCAAAACGGTATTACCTGTAATGCGAATAACCTCGCGACACGGCAAACCGATCATGGAATATCGACCCCACTTTTCGCCGCCGTGAACAGACTCAAACAAGTAGGTATATGGCGCATTCGCCAATTTGAGATATGTACTTAAAGGCGTATCGAGATCAGCCAACACCTGACGAGCGACTGGGATACGATTGAAACCCTGCTCAGCAAGAGCAGCAAATTGTTGCGGAGTCATACAGAACCTTGAAATGTTAAAAACGCGCAAAAAATCCGCACACCACTAAATAAGGTCTAGGTGCGGTCAACAAGAGTGGCGTTTAACACCATCGACGAGTCAGATGCTGACCCTGTTGTAGGGGGCGGTTATATTGAAAAAACACCGCTAGCTCCGTAAAAAGCAATAAAAATGATGAGTGAACTATACCAGATGATCGCCGCGCGGCAAGTCACGGCTGCTGTCTAACGTTTTACTCTATGCGCCAATCAAGGCAAGGCCAATTGCGCAATGTCGCAGCATTACGCAGTTTCTCATTAGGATTGAGCACTACTGGCTGAGCAACCAACTCAAGCAAGGGAATGTCAGCATGGCTATCGGTATAAAACGCCGCGTCAGCAAAGGATAAACCCCGTGCCTGAAGGAATGATTGCGCTAAAGCGACCTTACCACTGCCATAACACATAGGGCGCTCTAATCCGACGATCTTTTCCCCCTCTACTCGCAAGCGATTGCTAATGACGTGCGGAATACCAAGCGCACGTCCATAAGCTTCCGCTATCACATGGTCAGCACCAGTAATCATCACCAATTCAGTACCTTGGCGTTCATAAGCAAACAACAAAGAAGCGGCTTGAGGATATATATGCAGCTGGCCACGTTCGGTAAAAAACTGTTCTACGCGACGTTCATAACTCGCTAGGTTCATGCCGCGAGTTCGAGTGCGGTAATAATTTGATAAGCGCCAATGAGTAACACGGCCACGCTTATACGCTCGGTACAATGAGGCTAAGGCGAGCATCGCTTCGACAATAGCCCAGCGTTCACTGCGAAAACGCCAACGAATCCACAAGCTATTGGCGTCTTTATTGATTAGGGAGTCATCGAGATCGAAGAACACGACGGGAACATCATAGACCCGCATGTCGTTCTCCTTGTTCAGTATTTAGGGGGTAGCCTATCACACAGCCGCTAAAGGCCAACAGCGGCGCGCAGTAAACTATTACTGACCATCCGTCTGCTTAACTATTTCCTCAGTCATGGCCAAAATATTCGCTGCTGCGGTGTCTGCATAATCGTCAGCATAGGTCTGCAACGCCGCAACCAATGCCTGCTGCTGCGCCCCCAAACCTAAGCGCTGCAATGTAATTACTACCCCTGGCAAGTACAGCGCACACCGTGCACTAATCTCAGCGTCGGCAAGCTGCTCTGCGTGTACTTCCGCCGCATAACCTTGAGCACTATCCCAGAAGGTAATGCCAAATAGTGGCAGCACAGTTCGCAACATATCGTACAGACCAGATGTCGCTTCTGCATCGAACACAAATTGACGGATTTCGCTCTCAGACAGACCCAAAGCACCATTAGTTTCTGCGCCACATGGGAATAACCAAGGTAAAAGTGTGTCAAGTTCTTGCCATTGCTTTGCCGCAATCCCCAACCTCTCATCCAAGCTAAGCCCTTGAATATCCGAACATTCTCCGCGATAAAATGAAAGTAAAGTGATCATGGCAACAACTTGTCAATTTTGTGATCATTTTAGTATAGCTAGATAAAATTGGTTGACCTGAGAATCGGCAGGAGTAATGTGAATAGTCCATCCTGAGTACGCAACTAACAAAAGGAGCGAGTATGAAAGGTTTGGAAATTAGCTTCCGTGACATCGGCCACTCCGATGCAATTGAACAAAACATTCGTGAAAAAGCCAGTAAACTCAGCAGTACCTTCGACGACATTACGAGTATCAGAGCCGTCGTTGCCATGCCGCACAATCACAGTAACAAAGGCCGCTTGGCCCACGTATCGCTAGAGGTAGGTCTTCCCGGTGAAACCGTCGCAATCACCCATGACCATCACGACAACCCTGAACATGAGAATATGTATGTCGCGGTTAGAGATGCCTTTGAAAAAGCCCAGCGAAAAGTATTGAAGATTCACAAGCGCCGAGCTGATAAAAGTCGTCGCGCAGGGCTAGTTACAAACCCCATTTGAT
>NZ_JAWUWR010000023.1:0-30088 GCF_034111725.1 Thalassolituus sp.
CTGCTTACCGATGACATCGGCTTCGTCGTTAGTGACACTTTTTTTAAGCCACACAAAAACCGAATCGGTATCACCGTAGATGACGTCGTAACCCTGCTGAGCAATCCAGCGCGAGCTTTGCTGAATAATGTCGTGGCTGCGCTTAGTGATAGATGCCGATAAACGCGTATCGTAAAACCGACACCCATCAGATCCCAACACGCCATAGCAGGACGCCATAATCACTTTGATCGCCTGCGATAGCGCTCGGTTCCCCTGTTGTTTGGCCAGATCGCGGCGCTCGCCTAAGTGGCGAATCAGATCTGGCAATATGTGCCGTTGCTGATGAAATTGGGCGGCAAAATAACCGGGAACCACCGTCTCTTTGATCGCGCCTCCGGCTTCGTAAGCGGCCAAACCTTCCACCAGCCCCATTGGATCCACTTTAAAAGTACGAATAATCGACGGATACAGACTTTTAAAATCCAAGACCAATACGTGCTCAAATAACCCAGGACGCGAATCCATAACGTAGCCGCCGGGGCTTTTTTCGGCGCTGTAACCTTCACCTAAGTTCGGTGCAACATAGCCTGCACGATGTAAGCGCGGTAAGTACATGTTCTCGAATGCGGCGACCGAACCGCCCATACGATCCAAAGGTAATCCGGTCATATGGGCACGTTCGATCATAAAATTGAACAAATCAGCCTTCTCGAAAATACGCCACACCAATTCACAGTCTTTGAGGTTATAGCGCGCAAGAGCGAGTTTATCGTCGATGAAAAGTCGCTCAATATCGCCACCGCGATCATCACCATGGAGTAACTTGCCGTCGCCGAGAAAATGCTCGGCGACATCATTCAGAGCGAAGCTTTCAAACTGATAGGTGGCGTTGCGCATGCACTCAATGCCATCCATCACCACCCGTCCGGGAATATGCAGATAGATACGATCCGGTTGATTCGCAGGTACACGCCATTGCAGCTCGCTACCATCACGCCCCAAGGTAAAGGCAATGCCGTGTTCGTGATATTTACGCCGTAAGAAATCCATATCAAATTGGATCACGTTCCAACCGATCAACACATCAGGATCACACGCTTGGATGTAGGTTAAAAATGCGCGCAATAAGGCCGGCTCATCGGCCACCAGCGTGACCTCGTCATTACTTTGATCAGGATCACCAATCATCAACACGAGAGATTCATGCGGCTGATAGCAAGCAATCGAAAATAACCGATCGGGCTCGCCGTTACGCGGAAAGGAAGTTTCGATATCGATCGACACACAGCGCAGCTGTGGTTGATAACGGGTAGACGTCATACGAACGCCCTCGATGTCGGCAAAATGAGCACCTTGCCGCCATTCTCCTTGCAGCTCGGCAGCACCATAAACAAAGCGCTCCATTAGATAGCGATCCGTAGGGCGAATATCCACTTCTCGGCACACGACGCCTTGTTCACGCATTAGATCGCGCCAGCGATATAGCAAACCGGATGGTAAGTAGCAGGCTGCAGCCGCTTCTCCATCAAACGAGCGCATAGGAACGGCCTTAACCGTAACCGGCCAACCCAGTGTGGTTGCGGCATTTTGCGCGCGCTCCGCTGCTACCGCTGGAATAAAGCATACTACCGGCTGAGTAATAACCGTGCGCACTGGCCCCCGAGGGGTTTGCCACCAATACGTTAGCAAGGTGGTTTCGCCCTCGTCATGCCAACGGCTGGTCAATAAAAATGCGGGAAGCGACCCAGAAATCACGGGAACCTATTTTTCTTTCTATACTAGAAGCGCGCAGTCTAAGTTATGGCGCGCATCAACAAAAGGAAACGAGTATGACCACACCGCAAATCAGCCAAGATCCGCTCTACCAAATGCTGCGTAACGACGATGTCGCTGGCTTTAACCGCGCACGCCAAGCAGGCACAGCTTGCGATCTTAGAGGATGCGACCTGCGAGGCTTAGATTTACGCAAACTCGAGTTAACAGGCATGGATCTAACCGATGCCTATTTTCGGGGAGCAGATCTGCGCGGTATCGACTTTCGCGGCTGTCGATTGGATGGCGCGAGCCTTGCTGATGCCAAAATCAGCGGCTGTTATTTTCCTGTAGAGATTCGCGCTGAAGAAATATTGCTGTCGGTCAGTCACGGCATACGATTGCGGCACCCCGAGTAACACTCCTGTTACAATCGTGTACTTTGTGTGATCAAGTTATCATCCTGCAGCGCCAATATAAGACCAAAGTAGGACATGGTCTAATTTTGCGGTACATTCGAGTCTATTGATTGAATTGCCCATTAGAGGCAAAGGCAACGAGGACTTCCTATGTACCTGAGTGGACAACCATCTCCCAGCACCGCTGAACTATTAAGTCGGATGCAGTATTTAACCCAACAGTTGCTCAAAGATTTTGATCCTAATGAGGCATCCATTACCTTAGAAGGCATAGATGACCTCTACGATTATTTTGATCGCGACAAGTTGTTTATCGTGCAAGATGGCATGCTTCATCTCAGTAAAAACGGCCAAACTCTCGCCAGTTTCGAAGAAGGTGATCTTGTTGGCGTAAGCCATTCATTCCATATGCAGGTACCGATATTACGTACCGACGAATATGTTGAATTAGTGCCCATTGATCGCGACGACTTCCTGCGCCACATATATTCCGACAAACGTCGTCAGCATTTTTGGAGCCACTACCTAGTCTGTCAAAATGCGCTTTTGCTCAATTATCTAAGTGAACAAGCACGACAAGAAGTGAAGCCAACTGCTGGTTTCCAAAACTTCAGAGCCGGTGAAGTAATCATTAAACAAGGCGACGTCGGTGATCACGTTTACACCATCATTAGCGGCGAAGCTGATGTATTTGTCGATAACGTCAAAGTTGGGATATTAAGCGAAGATGAAGTCTTTGGTGCAATGGCCGCGTTCACGCGCGAACCGCGTACTGCAAGTGTTATTGCTGCAAATCACTGCACGGTTATGGCCGTTCCACAAGATGATTTCGTCGTGTTAATCGAAGCTCAGCCAAAAGCTGCTGTAAACCTAATCGAGAACTTAGCGCGTCGCATTACCATTATGAATCAGCAACTTATCGAGCTTTCTGGACAGGGGCACCCAAGAGAATAAATGCCCTTTAACGATTTACATGCATTTATTTGAGAATCATTCTTGACAACACAAATGAGAATCAATACTATTTGCATATCGACATCAGAGATGGTGTCGGTGTCAACATTCTAGCTCTTGAGCATGAATGGTGATCTCTCTCATCTAGGGTCAGTGAGCGCTGACCCGTGCTAATCACGGTTGCTTTGCCCCTCTTTTGAGGGGCGTTTTTATCCGCAACTTACGCCTCTCAGTTAGCGCCAACCTAGCCAGCCGTGATCGAGATACGTTTCTACCTGAAATACCCGACTTACCTGTTCAGCGCTTAATACCTGCTCCGCACTGCCATCGGCGACCAACTCACCGCAACACATCATCAGCACTCGGTCGGCATGCTGACGCGCCATATTGAGATCATGCACCACCATTAACACACTTTTACCTTGTGCGGTTATGGCACGTATTTGCTGTAAGCACTGATGCTGATGACGTAAATCCAGTGCGCTTAAGGGTTCATCTAATAGCCATAAGATGCTCTGTGCTTGCTGCATCTGTACCCAACTACGTGCAAGCTGACAGCGCTGCTGCTCACCACCAGATAAACGTCGAACATCGTGCTGTGCTAAGTAATCTATATCCCATCCCTGCAATGCTGCCTTAACTTGCTGACGCAGTGTCACTATTGACGTGCTATGCGCTAAACCACCAAGACTCACGACATCATGTACGGTTAAGGGAAAATTCATAGATGACAACTGCGGTACAAAAGTCACATGTTCCGCCCAAGCATTGCGCGGCCAGGCATGGGTAGCGTGCTGCAATACAGCAACACTTCCGGCATCGCCACGTTGTAATCCAGCCAGCATAGATAATAAGGTCGACTTACCGGCTCCATTTGGGCCGACTAACATGATCAACTCGCCCGCTTTAACGTCGAACGCCACCTGATTCACTAAAGCCGCGCCGCCACGATGCAAGCTAAGACCTTCAACCGTGAGTAAAGATGCACTCATGGCATGCGCCTCTTTTCGCGCAGCAACAGGCTGATAAATACCGGCGCTCCCAGTAAAGTAGTGACGATGCCTATAGGTAATTCAGCGGGCGCTACCAAGGTTCGCGCTGCCATATCCGCTAATACAACCAAACAGCCGCCAAAGATGATCGCAAGAGGTAATACGCGGGTATGAGTTGCACCTGTCATCAGGCGCGCAACATGCGGGCTGATCAAACCAACAAAGCCAATCACGCCGCTAGCGCACACCGCAATGCCAACCAGCAAGGCGACCCACAACACAGCAAGCCATTGCATACGCACAACCGAAATACCCATAGATCGCGCTTCTACCTCGCCCAGCAGCAAAGCATCTAAGGTACGTAAGCGTGTGCGCCAAAAGATAATAGCGGCTACCAGTGCAGCGAATAAGGCGCTATTCCAACGCCAATTGGCACCCGACAAACTACCAAGCGACCAAAAGGTAATTTGACGCAACGCACTGTCGGTTGCCATATACGACATCAAACCAATTAAAGCGCTGGCCAAGACGTTTACTGAGATACCCGCCAATATAAGAAAACTCATGGCATGAATCGAAGCACCCCGCAGCCCTAACTGCATCACCACCAATAGGGCAACAGCACCACCAATAAACGCCGCTAACGGCTGGCCCCACATAGACAAAGACAAGCTCGACGCAAACACTAAATACACTGCAGCACCCACCGCAGCACCACCCGATACTCCTATCAAGCCGGGATCAGCCAACGGATTACGCACAACCCCCTGAATTAACACACCGCCTGCAGATAACGCTGCACCAATTAAAAAGGCCATCACGACACGCGGGAACCGTACTTGCCACAATACCGTCTGACCGGCATCCGAATTTAACAACCACGACCATTCGCCACCGCCCGTTAGCAGCCCAGCAAGAACCACCAAGGGCGGTAGCAGCAGGCACAAGGGCAAGATATGCTGTCGACGTAGCAGAGCAGTGCTACCCATTTTTGCAATCAAAACAATTAACCTTAAAACTGGTGACAGCCATTATGGCGAGCCGGTGATAACAGCAACATCAAGTATAGAGAACCATTATGCGGGCATTGTGCCACATCGACACTATTCAGGAAGGGGCAAGCAAGGGATTTGAACTCGACGGTGTTCATCTTTTCGTGGTTCGTCATCAAGGACAGGTGTATGCCTATCGTAATCAATGCCCTCACCTTGGCATACAGCTTGAGTGGCAAGACGACCAATTTTTAGATGCCGATGGCTGCTTAATTCAATGCGCGATGCATGGGGCGTTATTTTTGATCGACAACGGCGAGTGCATTTCTGGCCCATGTACAGGGCAGTCGCTAAAAGCGATTAAATGTGAAGTAAAGGCAGGAGAAATAAATATAGAATGGCCACTCACCACAACGTAGCGGCAAGCAGCCTTTCAACTATTCAAAAAATCAAAGACATTAGTCTTGTTGCTTCGCTTTGTCTGTGCGCGCCAAGGTGTACAAGTCTTTACGACGGTCGCGCATAGTGTGCACACTGCCATGACTATGCAGCTGCTTTAGCAAATCGAGATTCACATCGACTAACAAGGTCATCTCTGAGTTGGGTGTTGCTTCGGCTTTAATTGCGGTCGCAGGGAATTGGAAATCCGAAGGCGTAAATAGCGCTGATTGAGCGTATTGAATATCCATATTATTCACCTTCGCGAGGTTACCTACACCGCCTGCAATCGCGACATAACATTCATTTTCAATCGCGCGAGCCATAGCACAATGACGTACGCGAGTGTAACCATTCTGGGTATCTGTTAAGAAAGGAACGAATAAAATATTCATGCCCTGGTCAGCCAACAAGCGAATATACTCAGGAAACTCAACGTCATAACACACAACCACGCCAACCTTGCCGCAATCGGTATCTATCACTTGAATAGAATCACCGCCACGCATAGCCCAGCTGCGATCTTCTGATGGTGTTACATGGATTTTATCATAACGCTGAAACGTACCATCACGACGGCACAAGAAGCCCGAATTAAATAGCTCTTCGCCTTCTAATAGCGGCATAGAACCTGTGATGATATTAATATTATAGCTAATAGCAAATTCACAGAATTTATCGCGAATTTGATCGGTATATCCGGCCAAAGCACGAATCGCTTCACGTTCGCTCAAGTGATTAAATTCAGCCATAAGCGGCGCATTAAACAACTCAGGGAACAAGACAAAATCACTTTTATAATCGGACACTGCATCGACATAAAATTCGATTTGCTCTATCAATTCCTCAAGCGTCTTCATTGGTCGCATTTTCCACTGCACCAAACCTAAACGAACATCCGAACGTCGAGCATTAATCAATTTCACCGACTTAGTATAAAAGATATTCGACCACTCAATTAAGGTCGCATATTCTTTTGATGCCGCATCACCCGACAAATACCCGACCAAGAGTTTTCTAACATGAAAATCATTGGCTAGCTGAAAAGATAGAACCGGATCGTACAGTTCTTTCGATTTTACTTTTTTGATGTAGGTTTTTGCGCTCATCGATTTAGCATTTTCAGCGTACTTAGGCATACGCCCACCAGCAATAATGGCGCGTAGATTCAAGTTTTCACATAATTCTTTGCGTGCATCATATAAACGACGCGCCAAACGCAAGCCACGATACTCAGGATGAATAAACACCTCAATACCGTACAAAACATCACCTTCACCATCATGTGTGGTGAAATCGTAACCTGCTGTGATTTCTTCATAGGTGTGTTCATCACCGAACTTCGCATAATCAATAATCAACGATAAAGCACAGCCCACTACCTTGCCATCAACGCAAACACAAATCTGTCCTTCAGGAAAAACCGTAAATAACCGATGTAAAATTGCAGACGTCCAGACCGATAAAGCGCCACCATCATAGACTCGCTCACTTGCACTTTTAAGCTCACTCATATCTTCAAATGTTAAATGACGAATTTCGACGTGATGTGATTCCATAACTACCTCTTTGGCACTAGCCTAAAAACCCTATTTTATCAGGGGTTAATACAATTTATGTGGCTTAAACTCTAGCCACTACGACTTCAATCAAATGTGAATAACGTTGTAACTCTAGTATCAATACAGAATTACAAAAAACAAGAAAGACTGCGCTTACGTCACGATTTAGTCAACGAATAACCTTATACGTTCGCTATATCGTATGTAAACTTGGAGGTTTTAAACTAACAAAGTGAACGACTAGATCAATTTTCAATACTGAAAGGACAATCCAGCAAGTATTCCACTAAGTTGATGACTATCGGCATCAACACTTCGATAACCAAGTTTTAACGAAAGTGCATCAAAGTCGTAAAGTATACCGAACTCACGATCAGCTATGTCGAGATTGGCACCGTGCACACTAACACTCGATATTTCTATGCCTAATTTTTTAGTAAAATTAAAACCGAAGGCAAATTTCAAAGCGATATCAGAGGTGGAGTCGTTACCGATAATTCGATAACGCCCTATACCAAGATCCGTTTTTACTCGCTCGGAAAACAGCATACGATATAACAAAAAGAATTGATCCGTACTGAGTTCATCAGCAGGATCGCGTTCTTTATAAAGAGAGTTTCTATAGAGTAAAGCAACGGCACCATAGCCAGTTTCAATGCTCATATCATTAAAAGAAACATCGTCGCCCGCAGAACCATGTTGTAAATCTAGACGCACAAAAGGAACGTACCGTTTACCTATCGCCGTAGCAAAAATCGGAGAATCGGAAGGTTCCGGTTCTACTTTATATTGGTCAGAATAACTTGAAGTACGCTTAAAACTTGCCGCACCAGCATCGCTAATCGCCTGAACAAAACTCACTCCCACATCGTAAAAAACGTAAGAAAATCCCTCAAATACGAAATTTGAGAGCATTGAGTTATCTTGTTCACTCTTTGGCGCTTTGCTTGAACTTTTTTTAGTTTTCGCATCGACCTCAAAATCATCAAGACGGTCCGCAAGACTCTCCGACGAAAAGGCCAATACAAATAAAAAAAATGCGGCGTTCTTCAATGGAGTACCTATCGCTAGCCAATGCTAAATTAACGAGTTAACGATTTCGATACATCAAATGATAGCGGATCAGGCTTCCATAACGGCAAATCAGGGTTTATATCAGCAGAACCGCTAACTCCAACTTCTACTGGCGCGTTGCCTGTCAATATCTTGTACAAACTCATACCAATTTCAGAGAAGCTGAGTTTGATAGGAATGGTAACCTCTTGTTGCTGGCCCTTTTCTAAATTTATCGCATCCAAAGAACCACCACCAACAGACGTACCAGCCGCGTTAATTTGATACGCTAGTTCATTTAAATTGATACCAAATACATTAGGGTTGGTAACATCCAACACCACTGCCATTTCGGCACCACGCCAACTTGACGAGCCAAGCTGGGCTGATTTCAGCGAGATCTTCGGGATTTTCGGAATCGGCAAGCTGCCATTAAAACTTAAAGGCACATTTTTATTACCCAATATAGGTAAAGCAACACTAACGGCGCCTGCAAGTGTGTAGGCAAATTCGTTTTTGTCCTTTAATGCAGCAACAGCTTCATATAAATCAACGAAACGTAGAGTTAATGGCAAGGTTGTTTTCGCTGTACCTTTTGCCGGTAATTTCACACCTGCATTGCCCTTATCAACTGAAGCAATGGATTTAGAATCAACCGCCAGATCCAAATTAAAAGCGCCGGTATTAATCGCAAATGCATTAGGGTTGCTAACATCAAGATCAATCGCCAAGGTCAGACTATCGAGTGATACTCCTGTTAAGGTAACACCACTCACATTGGCCGTGGGTTTTTGCACATCAGCCATTTGCTTCAACGTACTACAAGACGCTAGAAAAACAACTGACAATAAAATAAAAGCACGCGAGTAATTCATAAAATTTCTCAAAAATTAAGGGTTAAAATTAAAATTTTATATCACTTTAAATAATCGACATCTTACTTAAATATCGACTGGAATTTCGTTTAACAGCGTCATGCCAGCGTGATCAAATTTTACTGAATACGCCAACACCTCAACGCCTTGTTTCGCCACTTCCGACAGTGCTTTAGCGTAAGCGGGATCAATATGAGCAGCCGCTTGCACGCACTGGATACCTTCATGAGGTACACAAAACAATAACACCGCCCGATGGCCCTCTTGATGCAACACCAATAAACGCTGCAAGTGCTTCAAGCCTCGCGCAGTGACCGCATCAGGAAAGCACCCTAAACCATTATCTTGTTCTAACAAAGTGACACTTTTCACTTCAATGTAGGTTGGAGTTTGCCCCTCTGCAGGAGCAAAGTCCAAGCGAAAATCTAACCGGCCATCCTCGACTATAGGCTCACGTACCACTTGATAATCGCCAGTAAATTGACCTATAGAACCGGCAAGCAGTGCTTCTTCTACGAGTCGATTAGGACGCGCGGTATTAACACATGCCTTGTATTTTTGGTCGACCTCAACCCACTCCCATGTGAATTGATATTTACGTTTAGGGTTAGCGCTATCGGATAGCCACACACGACTATCGGGGTCAGCGCAGCGTTTCATTGAACCAGTATTAGGGCAGTGCACCGTGATTTCCGATCCATCCGCCAAACGGATATCCGCCAAAAAGCGTTTATAGCGCTTAATTAAACGTCCTTCGATTAGCGGCAACTCATATTGCACTGCGTGTCTCCAACCAATCCGCTATGCGCGCAACGGCTTCCTGTAAACGCTCCAAACGGGTCGTAAACGCAAATCGAACATGAGTCAGCGCTTGGTAATCACCAAAATCCACTCCCGGAGTTAATGCAACACCGGTGTCTTGTAATAACTCTGCACAGAATTCCAAGCTATTCGATGTCAAAGCACTGGCATCGGCGTAAATATAAAAAGCACCATCGGGCGCAACTGGAATCTTAAAACCAAGTTTAGGCAAAGCCTCTAACAAGTACGCGCGGCGTTGCTCTAGCTCGGCACGACGCTGCTCAAGAATCGCCATTGAATCTGGAGTAAAGGCCGCCAAAGCTGCGTATTGCGCCGGTGTCGGCGGTGCTAAAAATAGGTTTTGCGCCAAGGTATCCAGTGTTGGCACCCAAGCTTCGGGCACCACAGCCCAACCTAAACGCCAGCCTGTCATGCCAAAAAATTTAGAAAAGCTATTCAGTACGATAGCGTCAGGGGCAACGGAAAGAACGGAGTGTGGCGCACTGGTGTAATTCAAGCCTTGATAAATTTCATCGACCCACAATTCGCCTTCTTGCTCGCGCACGGCGTTGGCCAAATCAGTTAAATCGTCTGGCGATAGTACCGTGCCGGTAGGATTCGCCGGACTCGCTACCAGCGCAGCTTTGGTGCTCGGTTGCCAATGTTCACGCACATCTGCACCGGTCAGTTGGTACTTTTGCTCTGGTCCGCAAGGCACTAATTGACCATGAGCTTCAAATACTCTGGCGAAATGACGATTGCATGGGTAGCCCGGATCGGCCAGCAACAAACCATCATTTGGGTTCAAACGCGCTGCCGATAACAATAAAAGTGCCCCTGAGGCCCCCGGTGTTAACACAATGCGACGTGGATCAAGGTTTACCGCAAAGCGCTGCTGGTAGTATTCGGCTAGTTTTTCGCGCAAAGACGGTAAGCCAAGTGCTGGGGTATAACCTGTTTTACCGGCACGCATGGCAGTAATCGCGGCTTCGATCATGGGTTCGGGGGTTGGGAAATCGGGTTCACCAACCTCCAAATGAATCACATCAACGCCGCGAGATTGCATAGTTTGAGCTTCCGCGAGGATCGCCATTACCTGAAATGGTCGAATCTCTTTGCTACGTTGAGCAGAATCTGTCATATAGATGGCCTGAAAAATAATCGACCTATTGTGCCAGATCATAGGCAATATTAACCAATCACAACAAAAGGGTAAGGAAATAGTTGGCGCTTTCATTGTTATCTGATAGTTTGCCGGCCTTATCTTTTTGGGCGCATGACGCGCATTAGCCGACTTACAAGGTGAGGCAGTAATACAATGCCGCAAGATAAAAAAGAATTTGCACTGTCCGACTTCAAGCCATACCAGCTTGCAGAAGGCGAAGAGTACATGAATGACGCTCAGTTAGAGCACTTCAAAAAAATCCTCAGCAACTGGAAACAGGAGCTAATGGAGGAAGTGGATCGCACTAAAGAGCACATGCAAACTGAGGTCAACAACTATGCTGATCCGAACGACCGCGCCAGTCAGGAAGAGGAATTCAGCCTCGAACTGCGTACTCGCGATCGTGAACGTAAGCTGTTGAAGAAAATCAGCAAGACTATCGATATTATCGATAAGGGCGATTACGGTTACTGCGACGCTTGCGGCGTAGAAATTGGTATTCGTCGTCTTGAAGCTCGTCCTACCGCCGATCTTTGTATCGACTGTAAGACACTGGCTGAAATCAAAGAGCGTCAGCTCGGCGTTTAAGCCCTGCTGATTGCTTGCCAGATGACTATCATTGTCTGGCAAGCCCTCTTCTCTCTACCCTGCATACGTCTACGGATACTTCTGTAATGACACTGTCATCCAACAGTAAGCTTTATCGTGGCAGATTTGCGCCCTCACCAACCGGACCACTTCATTTTGGTTCATTACTGGCAGCAGTTGCTAGTTACCTAGACGCACGTGCGCACCACGGCACTTGGCTTGTTCGCATTGAAGATCTCGATCCACTGAGAGAAGATCCAACCGCTGCAGACTCAATCTTACATACGTTAGATTGCTATGGTTTGCATTGGGACGAAGATATTCGCTACCAAAGCACTCGAAGCGATGCCTATAACGCAGCACTGCATCAGCTCATTCAGCAACAAGGTGCATTCCCTTGTGCGTGTTCGCGCAAGCAGCTTGGCAATCAACTTCACAATGGTATTTGTAGCACGCTACAAACGAGTGATATTGCGTGGCGCTTCTTATGCCCTAGCGGTGAATTTCGAGTAACCGACACACTACAAACAACACAAACCTACGACCTAGCGACGGATATAGGTGATTTCGTTATTCGCCGACGTGATAGCTTATGGTCTTATCAATTGGCGGTTGCCGTTGATGATTCCGATCAAGGCATCAGTCATGTAGTACGTGGGATAGATCTTATCGACTCCACCGCGCGACAAATACTCCTACAACAGGCGTTAGGCTATTCATCGCCAATATACAGCCATATACCGGTTGCCAATGAAGCTAACGGGCAAAAACTCAGTAAGCAAAATCTTGCCCTGCCACTGGCAACCGCCAAAGCAGCAGACACTCTTTGGCTCGCACTTTCGTGGCTCAAACAATCGCCTCCAGCAGAATTACGTGGTGTAAACGTTACCGAATTACTTACTTGGGCAATTGCTAACTGGCAAGCCGAGGTATTATCAGGGCTAACGTCAATGCCTGCTCCCGGTGACTTTCAACGTCAACTTTGACTGTCATTAGCAAAACGACGGCGTTAAGACTATTGATATGACTTCGGCTAGCCTGTGCTAGTCTTAGCACTTTAATTTTTACGTGACATCTATGTACGATTATCGCCTTGGCTTATTGCTGCTCGTCGGTATCTACCTGTTCTCGCCCATCATGATGGATTGGTGGCTGAATGATAACGGGGCTTGGTATCGACCATTTGCGATCTGGTTATTTCTGATCGCTTTCTACATTTGGATTAACTACAAGCAGCGACACCACGACGATGACGTTTAGCCTTGGCCAACTCGCCTTTATTATTCTTGGATATCTAGGCTCTTTATTTCTTGCAGCTTATGCCATGGAACGTGGCTGGCTGCCGCGCTCTTGGGTTCGTCACCCGGTGGTGTACATTTTCTCACTCGGGGTATACGCCAGTGCTTGGGCCTTTTACGGCTCGGTTGGTCTTGCCCATCAGTATGGTTATGGTTTTTTGGCCTACTACTTGGGTATTTCAGGCGCCTTTGTTATGTCGCCCATTCTGTTACGGCCTATTCTGCAAATCACTCGAATTTACCAACTCAGTTCACTTGCCGATCTATTAGCATTCCGCTATCGCAGCCCTGGCGCAGGGATTATGGTGTCGCTGTTCATGTTGGCTGTGGTCATTCCTATGCTAACTCTGCAGATCACCGCGATTGCCGATACTTTGTATTTGCTAAACCACGACTGGCCAGTGTCAACACTCGCGTTTGCTTACTGCTTAGTCATGATCCTTTTCGCCATTTTGTTTGGTGCTCGCCATGTATCGCCGCGCGAGAAACATGAAGGCCTAGTCTTCGCGATTGCTTTTGAATCCCTACTAAAGATGATCGCCATCCTCATATTGGGCGGCGTCGTGTTATTTGGCGTCTTTCCTGAAGTCGGCGGGTTACAACAATGGCTCATCGACAACCAAGATCGCCTCGCTCACCAACAAGTCACCTTGCAAGACGGCCCTTGGCGCACGCTGTTATTAGTTTTTTTTGCCGCCGCTATCGTCATGCCACACATGTTCCATATGGCATTCACCGAGAACATGAACCCGCGCGCTCTGCGCCCGGCTAGCTGGGGTTTTCCACTTTTTCTATTGATCATGAGTTTGTCAGTGCCACCGATTTTATGGGCAGGTATCTACCTCAACGTCGATACCCCCCCCGAATACTTCGCATTGGGCATAGGATTAAAACTCGAATCCCCCTTCCTCACCATTGTGACCTTTATGGGAGGACTCGCAGCAGCCTCGGGCATTGTGATTGTTACCACGCTATCAACCGCTGCTATGTTCTTGAACCATTTGGTATTGCCATTCCATAAGCCTAGCCCGCGTCACGACTTCTATCGTTGGCTACTGTGGATGCGCCGCTTATTAATCGCTGCAATTTTACTGCTGGCCTACGGCTTCTATCGCTTGGTGGGGGCTGATCTTGAACTTACCCAACTGGGGATTTTAGCGTTTGTTGCCGCCTCTCAGTTTTTGCCCGCAATCCTTGGATTGCTGTACTGGCCACAATCAAATCGCAAGGGGTTTTTGTTTGGTTTAGGCAGCGGAATCGCAACCTGGATCTACGCCATGCTGCTACCATTTTGCGAACTGGCATTAGGCTGGAACATTCCCATCCCGTTACCTCCGATCAATGAAAGTAACTGGCATTTAGCGGCAATGGGAGCGCTGGGCGTCAATGCCACACTGTTCGTTGTGGTGAGCATGCTCACCAAGCGCAAAGCATCCGAAATATCTGCCGCTGAAGCGTGCTCAATTGATACGGTATCGAGACCTACGCGTAGACCGTTAATCGCAACCAACTCCAACGACGTAATCAACTCACTCAGTAAACCTTTAGGTCGTTACGTTGCCGAGCGTGAAGTGTACCAAGCACTTACCGACTTAACTTTGCCATCCTTTGAAGATCGCCCTTATGCGTTGCGACGCTTGCGCGTGCGCCTAGAAGCCAACCTATCTGGGTTAATGGGGCCAACCGTTGCCCACGATATCGTCAGCCGCTACCTTCCATTCCAAGAAGATGGTGAACTTAGCGAAGATATCTACCAAATTGAACAGCGCCTAGAAGGCTTTCATGATCGCCTTAGCGGTATTGCTAGCGAACTGGATAACCTGCGACGTTATCATCGCCAAACCCTAGAGCGCCTGCCTATGGGGGTTTGCTCACTTGCGGGCGATGGTGAAGTATTAATGTGGAACCAAGCGATGACCGAACTCACTGGCATTGTCGCCGTTGATGTTACTGGCTCCCATCTCAACCGTTTGCCCAATCCTTGGGGCGCACTGCTCACCAATTTCGTCAGCAGTGATTCCATGCACGAACACAAGCATCGAGTGGATACTGGCGCACGCCCAAATTGGTACAGCTTGCACAAAGCCATGATCGAGCCTAGCGGCGGTCAGCCAGGCGGCATTGTTGTGTTAGTTGAAGACCAAACAGAAACTCAACTATTAGAAGAAGAACTGATCCATAGCGAACGTTTAGCTTCTATTGGGCGTCTGGCCGCTGGGGTTGCGCACGAAATTGGCAACCCAATCACAGGAATCGACTGTCTAGCGCAAGGCATGCGCTATGAAACGGATAACCCCGAATTACTGCAAATGGCCGATCAAATTCAAGAGCAGACGCGCCGCGTAACGCGTATCGTGCAGTCGCTGATGAATTTCGCTCACGCCGGTCATCACAGCACCGAGCATGAAATCGTTGATATTTCTCACTGCGTCGATGAAGCCATGCAACTGCTACGCTTGAGCAAGCGCAGCCAAGACATCCGCTTCGTCAACGACTGCTCGCCACACTTGAATGTTTTAGGTGATGCCCAGCGTTTGGTTCAGGTTTTTGTCAATCTACTTGGCAATGCCCGCGATGCCAGTGAATCGGGGACCACCGTTTGGGTGCAGGCACATGTTGACGAGCATCAAATCAGCCTACTCGTAATCGACGAAGGTCACGGTATACCTGCCGATACCCTAGATCGAATTTTTGAACCTTTCTTCACCACCAAAGAAGTTGGCAAAGGCACAGGCCTCGGTCTCGCCTTGGTTTACAGCATTGTTGAAGAGCACTACGGCCACATTAGCATTGAAAGTCCAGTAGCCGGTGGGCGCGGAACCTGTGTTAAAGTCAGCCTACCGCGATATTTGCAAACAGATGAAATGGAACAAACTGAATGAGTCATATCCTAGTTGTTGAAGACGAAACCATCATTCGCCAAGCCGTGCGCCGCCTATTGCAGCGCCACGACTATGAAGTGACGGATGTGGATTCGCTGGATGCAGCACGCGAACAAGACTTCAGTCAATTTGACCTCATTATTAGCGACTTACGTTTACCTGGCGGCAACGGCACCGAACTGATTGAGCTGGCAGGAAAAACCCCCGTTCTCATCATGACCAGCTACGCCAGCCTGCGCTCTGCCGTCGATGCGATGAAAATGGGTGCAGTGGATTATATTGCCAAGCCATTTGATCACGACGAGATGCTGCGTTCGGTTAAGCATATTCTGAGTGAATCCAAACTCAGCCAACCAGAACAAGGCAACACGAAAGGCGCCACTCCTAATAGTGGAGAAACACCTGCAACTGGGATTATTGGTAGCTGCGAACCTATGTTGCTACTGTTCAAAAAGATCAGCAAAGTTGCTCCCACTGACGCAACCGTATTGATTCAAGGTGAATCCGGCACCGGTAAAGAGTTAGTAGCCAAGGCATTACACACACAAAGCCGTCGTGTTAACGCCCCCATGATTTCGGTTAACTGCGCCGCGATTCCAGAAACATTAATCGAATCGGAATTATTCGGCCATGAAAAAGGGGCCTTCACCGGTGCAACCGCGCTGCGCCAAGGTCTTGTTGAAGCGGCAGACGGCGGCACATTATTTTTAGACGAAATCGGCGAGCTACCGCTCGAAGCGCAAGCGCGTTTACTGCGAGTATTGCAAGAAGGCGAAATTCGCCGCGTTGGTTCTGTACAAAGTCGCAAGGTCGATGTGCGCCTGATCGCTGCGACCCACCGCAATTTGAAAGAGCTCGCCAGTGTAGGCGAGTTCCGTGAAGACTTATATTACCGTCTTAATGTTGTTGAGCTACATTTGCCACCGCTACGTAACCGCGGCGACGATGTACTGGAATTAGCTGAAGCTCTGCTCGTACGCTGTTACGAACGCATGAACCACGTACCCATGCACTTTACCGATGAAGCGCTAATGGCTATCGCCGAATATCACTGGCCAGGTAACGTGCGTGAGTTAGAAAACGCGGTAGAACGGGCAGTGATTCTTGCTGATGATGAAGCCATTGGCCCTGAACAGCTCGGCATTGAATTATCAAGCTCACCAGATCGCTATCTCAGCGAAAGCATGCGCCAAGGCTTGTTAGAAAACATCCAGTATTCTGAACCTACCGACTCGCAATCTGCGCAGGGTGATCTATCGTTAGATGACTACTTCATGCACTTCGTTCTAGAAAACGAAGCCACCATGACCGAAACTGAATTAGCGCGCAAACTCGGCATTTCACGAAAAAGCCTCTGGGAACGTCGCCAACGCTTAGGCATTCCACGCAAGAAAAGTAACAAATAATATAACTGGGGTGTTACACCCCAACCAAACAAGTCATATAACGCCACCCTACGTAACAAACCCAGTAACACTTTAGTCTAATAAACTGTTACTTCTCGTACAGAATCCCACAAAAAATCCTAACTTACTGATTTACAACAGCTTTTCAATTTTTGACAAAAGTTGGCACAACTATCGCTTTATATAAATCAAACAACTAAAAATGCTCACCAAGATAACAATAAGAAAGAGCGACAGTTGCGGCCCAACAATAAAAATAATCGGGCTCCAGCGAATTAGAACAAGAATAAACCAATTTTTATAAGCCGATGCGCCGCCTGCCCCTAACAGGACTGCCCATCGGCTTTTATGTTTCTAGTCCCTCCCTCTCGATAAATCATCTTCTTACTAAACGTACACCCATTAGATCAAAACTCTTCCTTCTGGCGTAACACAGCCAGAGCAGTTACAGAGTGTTACCTAACAGCATAAACTGTTACTTACCGGCTCACTCTACGTAACACTTTAGTCGAAGTGTCTATTATCATAGACAGGTGTAATTTTTTAACTGATTGATTTATAAGGGTTTTCAATAATTGGCACGATGCCTGCTATATATTATTTAAGTAGCTGTATCCCACTATAAAAATAACAAAGGGAGTGGCTACAAAGGGAAGCACACTAATAAAAATAACAAAGTGCGTTCCAGGTTGTGGACTCAATACTAATTATAATAAAGAGCCACTAACGACTGATTGTTTTGAATGAGCAGCCCGGAGCTGACAACAACAATAACAAACAGCCCGACGAAGGCTGCCTATTCAAAACAGCGGTGCTAAGACCCAAGTAGCACAATCAATAATAATAAAAAAAGATGTAGCCCCCCCGATATAAAGCCGCGCAAGCGGCTTTTTTGTTGCCTTTCGGCCACCTCAAGCACTCATTCTGTATTTGTTCTTCTTAGATGCAAAAAGTTTCACACCGATCTATTAGGTGAAAATGCATTTTCTCTATCCTCATCGTCCTTCATCTAATTTGTCCTCATTAGTCTTCACTGAAAAGCGCATTCTGCCCAAGCAGGTTACATAGTGTTACCTAGGACTACGTTTCTGTTACCCACACGTTACGAAAAGCGTTATCTTTTGTAACACTTTTACGTAACTGTCTATCTTCAAGAACTGTATAGATCTGCCAAGTTATTGATTTTACTGTAATTTAAAAAACTGGCACGACGAATGCTATATCTAATACAAGAGCACAGTAACCCACTGACAAAAATAACAAAGGGTACTGAGCGAACGAAAGAAGGCGCACTAATAACAATAATAAAGCGCCGTAGGATTGTGACCCGACAATAAAAATAATATGGGTCGCAGACGACTGTTTTGAATGTGCAGCGGGAGCTGTCGAAAAATAATAATAAGAAGCGGCAGTGGACTGCCTATTCAAAACAGAGCGTTACCGTTAGTTGCTAGGTCAATAATAATAATAATGCTAGCCCTCAAGAAGCCGCCCCAAGCGGCTTTTTGTTTATTTGGCGATCACTAACCGGTACACTCGCGAGCTAAATTGATACAGAGACACCTATCTCAAGTGACCTTGATTAACCGAGTTAAACGCCTATTTGGCACTAAAAAGCGCGACGACGAAACATTAAAAGTCGTACCACGCGATGAGCACAGCATAAGCCGTAGCAGCATCAGCGAAGCCGCACTCAAAGTTTTGTACCGCCTAAACAAGGCCGGTTACGAGGCCTATCTAGTCGGCGGGGGTGTGCGCGACACCCTTCTGGGCCTATCACCAAAAGATTTCGACGTAGCAACCAACGCAACCCCTGAACAAGTTAACCAGCTATTTCGCAATTCGCGTCTGATCGGTCGTCGTTTTAAACTTGTGCACGTGGTTTTTGGCCGCGAAGTCATCGAAGTTGCGACCTTCCGTGCGCCACCAACAGAAGAACATCCGAATAAACTGGCCGCTACTGGCGACCAAGGCATGATTCTGCGTGACAACGTTTACGGCAATAAAGATGAAGACGCCGTGCGCCGTGATTTCACGATCAATGCTCTTTATTACAATGTTGCTGATTTCAGCGTTCATTCTTATGCTGGCGGCTGGGAAGATCTGCAAGAGCGTCGTATCCGCCTAATCGGTGATCCCGAAACACGCTATCGCGAAGATCCGGTACGTATGCTGCGCGCCATTCGCTTCGCGGCGAAGTTGAATTTTAATATTGACCCTGAAGCCGCCGCGCCAATTCCTGCGATGGCTCCGCTGCTTACTCAAATACCGGCGGCACGCCTATTTGAAGAAATACTCAAACTTATTCTGCACGGCAATGCACTCGATACCCTGCGCTTGCTACGCGAGTACAAATTATTCGAGCCGCTATTCCCTGGCACAGAACAAAGCATCCAAGCAGACCCGCAAGTGCTGGCTTTGATTGAAAACACCATGGCCAATACCGATAAACGCATTCAAGCGGGTAAGTCGGTAACACCTTACTTCTTTTTGGCGGCGTTACTGTGGCCACAAGTAGCGCGTATGCAGCGTGAATTTCAGGATTCTGGCTTGGCACCGCACCCTGCCATGCAGAAAGCCGCTGATCGCGCGTTAGCTCAGCAATTGAAGGCAACGTCGATCCCTAAGCGTTTCTCCATCCCGATGCGCGAGATATGGGAACTACAATTACGTTTACCAAAGGTAAACAGCCGTCGCACCAGCGAACTACTCACTCATCCGCGCTTCCGTGCCGCATATGACTTCGTCTTGCTGCGCGAACAATCAGGTGAAGATCTAGGTGGCATTGGTGAATACTGGACTAAACGCCAAGAAGTCGAGCCCGCAGTACCGCGCGCCGACACCAATGATTACAGCAGCCGTGTCGATGGTAAAAAACGCCGTCGCCGAGGCCCACGCAAACCTCGATCTCCAGATGCCGAATAAGCTATGGCCAGCTGTTACATCGGTTTAGGGGCAAATCTCAATGCCCCTGATGCGCAAATTACGCTCGCCCTGCAAGCACTGCACAAGTTGCCACAAACGCGATTAATCGCGTATTCATCATTGTATGGCAGCAAACCTCTTGGTCCACAAGATCAGCCCGACTATCTCAATGCGGTCGCCCATATCCATACTGAGCTAACCCCACTTGAATTATTGGATGCGCTGCAACAGCAAGAGCGCGATCAAGGGCGAGAAAAATTTCGACATTGGGGCGAACGCTGCATCGACCTAGATATCCTGCTCTACGACGATCTGCAATTGCACAGTCAACGCCTAAATATTCCGCACCTAGAGCTAGCCAAACGGAGCTTCGTCGTCGTTCCTTTAGCGGAGTTAACGCCGGAGCTACGACTGCCCAACGGTCAACTCATCTCACAAATAACGCCCGAATTTAACGGTGAATTGCAGAAACTGCACTGTCCCGTTATTGACATATAACCCACAATCCGCACCATACGCTCAATACTCTACTAGGCCTGCAACCGTCGCAGACTGTAACCGGAGAAACACAATGAGTTCGATCAGTATTCGCTCACTGCAAACTATGAAAGAGCAGCAGCAAAAATTTGCAGTGCTGACTGCCTACGATGCTACCTTTGCCCAACTAGCGGCAGATGCCGGCGTTGAAGTGCTATTGGTGGGCGATTCATTGGGAATGGTATTGCAGGGCCGCGACAGCACTCTGCCGGTATCGGTTAGCGACATGGCCTACCATACGGCCTGTGTTGCCCGTGGCAACGCAAAAGCGACACGCCCAGCTCTAGTCATGACCGACCTACCATTTATGAGTTACGGCACCTTAGAACAAGGGTTAGCCAGTGCACGCGAGGTTATGCAAGCAGGCGCTCATATGGTGAAAGTAGAAGGCGACGACTGGCTTGTTCCTTTAGTTAAAACTCTCGCTCGCCAAGGCGTACCTGTTTGCGCGCACTTAGGGTTAACACCGCAATCCGTTAATAAGTTTGGCGGCTATCGCGTACAAGGCCGGGACGAAGCAAAAGCCACAGCTATGATCGAACATGCGGTAGCTTTGGCTAACGCCGGGGCGGATCTGATCTTATTGGAATGTGTTCCTAGCGAATTGGCTGCACGCATTACTGCCGCGGTAACCGTTCCTGTAATCGGCATTGGTGCTGGTAGCGATACTGACGCGCAAGTATTGGTGATGCATGACATGCTTGGCCTAAATACAGGCCATACCCCTAAGTTTGTGAAAAACTTTATGATCGACGGCCGTAACGTGCAGGACGCCTTTAAAGCCTACGCAGAGGCCGTTCGTGCTGGCGAATTCCCAGCACCTGAGCACGGATTCAGCGCATGATTACTGTTCATACCGTGGCCGAATTACGCGACCACGTTGCTAACGCCCGTCGCAATGGCCAACGTATTGGCTTTGTTCCGACGATGGGTAATCTGCACGCGGGACACATCTGCCTGATTGATCGCGCTCGCAGCGAATGTGAGTTCGTGGTGGCCAGCATCTTCGTGAACCCGCTGCAATTTAACGACAAAAGCGATTTACAGCGTTATCCACGAACGCTGCCCGATGACCAGCAAAAATTGGCTCAAGCGCAGTGTAATTTGCTATTTGCTCCGAATGTTGAAGAGATGTATCCAAACGGTCAGGAATCTCAGAGCATTGTCCACGTTCCCGTGGTATCAGAGGGTTTGTGCGGTGGTAGTCGCCCGGGTCACTTTGATGGTGTATCGACAGTGGTAACTAAGCTGTTCAATCAGGTGTTAGCCGATAAAGCCTTTTTTGGCGAAAAAGATTTCCAACAAGTGGCCGTCATTCGCAAAATGGTTAACGACCTGTGTATGCCAGTAGAGGTCGTCACTGTGCCTACTGCTCGAGCAGAAGATGGATTGGCGCTAAGTTCTCGTAATGGTTACCTGAGCACCGAAGAACGAGCATTAGCGACGGGGCTGTACCAAACCCTAAACGAAGTGATCGTGGCTTTAAATGCAGGAGCAGCATTAGATGCTACCCTGAGCCAAGCACGACAAGACTTAGAAAAACGCGGTTTCAAACCCGACTATGTTGAAGTTCGACGCAGCCGTGACTTAGCACCTACTGCCACAGGCGATGATGACATCGTCGTGCTAGGTGCCGCTTTTTTGGGTTCTGCACGACTTATTGATAATATCGCCGTGACATTGAATCGTAAGATTGATTAAGGCATACTTGCGCGCCTTGCGCCAAACGGCCAAGAAATGAACAATTCCGGCATTTGAAAACAAATGTTCAGATGTCGAATATGTGAACTGTGACGAAAGGGTTTATCATGCAAACCACCATGCTAAAAGCCAAACTTCATCAAGCCCGTGTGACTCACTCGGTGCTGAACTACGAAGGCTCTTGCGCCATTGACGGCAAACTGCTGGATCTCGCGGGCATGCGTGAGTTTGAACAGATCCAGATTTATAACATTGATAACGGCCAACGTTTCACTACGTACATCATTCGTGGCGAAGACGGTTCTGGCATGATCTCTGTCAACGGAGCCGCTGCTCGTTTAGCTGGCGTGGGCGATCGTATTATCATTTGTACATACGGCAGCTACGACGAAAAAGAGCTAGCAAACTTTAAACCTAAGATGGTGTACATGAATGCCGATAACACGGTAAGTCATACCAGCTTCGACATTCCAGTGCAGGTTGCTTAAGTCCTAACCGACGTAAGAGTTAAACCGCTTGGTTTAGCTCGAAGCGCCAAACTGAACAGAAACGCCGCTCAATGAGCGGCGTTTTTTTGCCCCGCTATCGCCCCCACCGTATACTCTCTACAATTCTAGTTCTCGTTACTCGTTACAAAACCTAAGGGATACCCATGGCATTTACCGGAAGCCTAACCCAATCCGACGTATGGAAGGCACTTCAAGCGCACCATCAAAACATTGAACACGAGCATATGCGTGACATGTTTGCTGCAAACCCAAGCCGTTTTGAACAATTCCATATTGATGCGGCCGGTCTAAGCCTCGATTACTCAAAAAATCGCATCAACGACGACACCATGAAGTTACTCTTCAAGTTGGCGCGTCAGCAAAATTTAACGACTCACATAGCCGCCATGTTCAGTGGTGAAAAAGTGAATGGCAGCGAAGGTCGACCAGCCTTGCATACGGCGCTACGTAACTTTGGCGATCGCGACGTTATTGTGGATGGTGAAAACATCATGCCAGAGATCCGCGATACCGTGCGCCGCATGGAAGAATTCTGCTGGAAGATCCGTCGCAACCAATGGCGTGGTTATAGCAACAAGACCTTTACCGATGTTGTCTCTATTGGTATCGGTGGTTCTTTCCTTGGCCCTAAACTCGCTTCAAGTGCGCTCAAACCCTACTGGGATAGCCGTTTAAGCATTCATTACTTGGCCAACATCGACGGCTCTCATATCACTGAGATCCTCAAGCGTTTAGATCCTGCAACGACCCTGTTTATCATTCAGTCGAAATCGTTCACGACCCAAGAAACGCTGAAAAATGCCAATGCCTGCCGCCAATGGTTCCTTGATAACGGTGGTGAAGAACACGACCTAGCCAAACATTTCACAGCCGTGTCGTCGAACATTGAAAAGGCCACCGCATTTGGTATTGCCGAAGAAAATATCTTCCCAATGTGGGATTGGGTAGGCGGACGCTACTCTTTGTGGTCGGCCATTGGTTTGCCACTGGCATTGGCAATTGGCATTGATAATTTCCGCGAACTGTTGCGCGGCGCCTATGCCATGGACGAGCATTTCCGCACCACACCACTAGAACACAACATGCCAGTTATCATGGCCTTACTGGGTGTTTGGTACGTCAACTTCTTTGGTGTTAACTCGCACGCCATTCTGCCGTACGACCATTACCTGCGCAGCCTCCCTGCCCACTTACAACAAGTCGATATGGAGAGTAACGGTAAAAGTGTTACCACTGACGGCAACAAGGTGGATTATCAAACCGGCCCGGTTATTTGGGGCGGCGTAGGCACTAACGGCCAACACGCATTCCACCAGTTGTTACATCAGGGAACACATTTCTCGCCGTGTGATTTCATCATGCCTATGTGCTCGCACAACCCGATTGATAACTTCCATGCGATGCTGGTATCCAATTGCCTATCGCAGAGCCAAGCACTACTGCAAGGTAAGTCAGAAGACGAAGCCGTGGCCGAATTGGTGGCCGCTGGGATGAATCACGCCGAAGCGATTGTACTGGCACCGCAAAAAGTCATTCCGGGCAACCGCCCATCGAATACCCTCTACTTCCCAAAATCCTCACCGCAAAGTATTGGTGCGCTGATTGCTCTTTATGAACACAAGGTAGCGGCACAGGGCATAATCTGGGGCATTAACTCCTTTGACCAATGGGGTGTTGAACTGGGTAAGCAGCTCGGCAATAAAGTACTTAACGCTTTGGAATCATCTGCGATACCTGAAGGTTTTGATGGTTCAACCAATGGCCTGATCCGCGCCTTCCAACAGATGCAAAGCTATCTATAAGCTCTGTATCCAGGTAAATGCTGACCGATACTGGCTCTAGCGGTGTCGGTCAACGCAATTAGCCGGTAAAATGGCCGCCTTTCTTAGATGGGCGGAACATTTTATGACCACGTACTCCTCTTCTTTTCATGCCGTTGAGTGGCGCAACCAAGCGTTGCACCTGCTCGACCAGCGTGTATTACCGCATCAGCATCTAATCCATGAATACACCACCGCTGCCGACGTTGCCGATGCCATTCGCGATATGGTGGTGCGTGGCGCACCCGCAATTGGTATTGCCGCGGCCTATGGTTACGCCCTCGATGCGCTTGCTGGCCGCGACTTAGAAGCCGCCTATCGAGTGTTAGCCGAATCTCGCCCTACCGCTGTTAATTTATTCTGGGCGTTAGAGCGCATGGCCGGCCTTGGCACCAGCGATGCTCACACCTTAGTGGCCGAAGCGAAAAAAATTCACGATGAAGACATCTCCGCCAACCTTGCGATGGGCGAATACGGCGCTTCTTTGTTAAGCGACCGCTGCCGCGTATACACCCACTGTAATACTGGCGCTTTAGCAACCGGTGGCCACGGCACAGCGTTAGGTATTATTCGCACGGCCATGGCTGACGGTAAAATCGAACAAGTTTACGCCGGTGAAACCCGCCCTTGGCTGCAAGGTGCGCGTTTAACCGCATGGGAACTGATGCAAGACAATATCCCGGTAAAACTGGTATGTGACGGCGCCGCCGCACAGCTATTCCGCCAAGGTAAAGCCGACTGGGTAATCGTCGGTGCCGACCGCATTACCGCCAACGGCGACGTTGCCAACAAAATTGGCACCTACAGCTTGGCCGTATTAGCCAAACATCATGGTATGAAAGTGATGGTAGCCGCGCCACTCAGCACCTTTGATATGACACTGACCAGCGGCAACGACATTCCGATTGAACAGCGCAGCGCCAGCGAAGTTACCAGCCTGAATGGCCAAGCCATAGCACCCACCGGTTGTGACGCCATCAACCCAGCATTCGACGTAACACCGGCTGAGCTGATCGACGCTATCGCCACCGAAAAAGGCCTGATCATGAAGCCAAGCCTCGAAACCGTTGCCTTGCTGGTGAATTCATAAAGAGAATGCCGATGTTTGATAACGCTATTTTTGCTACCGCCGCAGATGATCTATGCCGCTTTGGCCGCATCTTATATGGCCGTGGCTGGTCGCCAGCCACCAGTTCAAACTACTCGATTCGCATCGACGCCAATCACTGTGCTCTAACCAGCTCAGGCAAACACAAAGGCGAATTAACCTCAGGCGATATTCTGGTGGTTAATATGGCAGGTGAAGCACAAACCAGCGGCAAACCTTCTGCCGAAACTTTACTGCATACTCAGCTCTATCAACGCGATACCAGCATAGGCGCGGTATTGCATACGCACTCCCCTGTGGGCGTGGTACTGTCGCAAATTTGGCCAGACGACGTATTAACCCTCCAAGGCTGGGAACTGCAAAAAGCCTTCGCCGGAGAAACTACGCACGAAGATGCTGTGCATTTTCCTATTTTTGCCAACGATCAAGATATCAGCCGTCTTGCCGCAAACGTTGAACAACACATGCAAAAGGCCGGACAAGGCCATGCCTATTTAATTCGCGGCCATGGTGTATACACCTGGGGCAAAGACATTAACGAATGCTTCCGCCACCTTGAAGCACTCGAAAACCTACTGGGCTACCAGTTGGAATTACTAAAATTACGCAACCTCTGAGGCCGCTATGAGCATCCTGCGCGTTTACACCGATATGGACGTTACCAACTTGCTGTTTACCACCGACAGCAAAGAAAAAATCGCCAAGCATTTAGCCGAGGCCGGAGTTCGCTACGAACAATGGAGCACCGATGCCGACCTGCAACCGGGTGCCAGCCACGAAGACGTGATTGCGGCTTACCAAGCGGACATTGATCGCCTAATAAAAGAAGACGGCTACCAAACCGTGGACGTTGTTAGCTTAAACAGCGACCATCCGCAGAAAAAAGAATTCCGCGAAAAGTTCCTCAGCGAACACACACACAGCGAAGACGAAGTTCGCTTTTTTGTTGCCGGACAAGGGCTATTCACTCTACACATCGGCAATAAAGTATATGAAGTGCTGTGTACCCAAGGTGATCTAATCAGCGTACCCGCCAACACCACCCACTGGTTCGACATGGGACCCAATCCGGGCTTTATTGCTATTCGCCTATTTAATAACCCAGACGGTTGGGTAGCGAACTTTACCGGCAGCGACATCGCACAACGTTTTAACCGCTTGGATAACTAACCATGACCGATGCATTGGGCACCCCAGTAAAACTGATATTAACGGATATTGAAGGCACCACCTCCTCCATCCGTTTTGTCCACGACGTATTATTCCCCTACGCGACTAAACATCTAGCTGAGTTTATTCACGCGAATAAAAACAACGCCGACGTACAAGCCCAACTGCAAGCAACCGCAGACCTCAGCGCAGCAGATGGCGATGCCGTAGCCGCCGCCGACCTCGACGGCCTTATTACCCGCCTACTGCATTGGATCGATACCGACCGCAAAGCCACCCCATTAAAAGCCCTACAAGGTTTAATATGGGAAGCGGGCTACCGCAACGGCGACTACCAAGCGCACATGTACCCAGACGCCACCGCCTGCTTAAAACAATGGCATGACCAAGGCCTGCCCTTGTATGTGTATTCGTCGGGATCAATCTACGCGCAAAAGCTATTTTTTGGTTTTAGCCAAGATGGCGACTTGCTGCCATTATTTAGCGGCCATTTTGATACTCTCGTAGGCGGAAAACGCGAAGCGCAGTCGTATTTAAATATCTTGGCCGACCTGCAAAAACAACACGACATCAGCGCCACGAATGTACTGTTTTTATCAGACATAAAAGAAGAATTAGACGCCGCTAAAACAGCAGGCATGCAGACGGTTTGGTTAGTGCGTGATGGGGAAGTACCTGCTGAGGCTGAGCACAAAGCCGTGAGTAGTTTTGCGGATATTTCGATTCAACATTCGAATTCATTGTAGGAGCGACTCAATGAACGTATTTTGTTCGTAGTCGCGACCAGCACCGATAATATGATCAACGTCGTAAATCGGCACTGCTCGCTTCGCTCCCGGAGTACCTCCTACAATCAACCCTGAGTGCCTTTACAAATAATCCGGATCTATTAAAGATCTCAATTCAACGTATAAATCCTGTAGGAGCGACTCAACGAACGCTTTTTGTTCGTAGTCGCGACAAGCACTGATAACACAATCAACGTCGTAAATCGGCACTGCTCGCTTCGCTCCCTGAGTACCTCCTACAATCAATCCCTAGTACCTCAAGTTTTCAATTCACCGTCCAGACCCCGTCCCGTAGGAGCGACTCAGCGAACGTATTTTGTTCGTAGTCGCGACCAGCACCGAGAAGATCCCAAACTGCTCAGCACCTTCAACTCTGGCGCAGGGCTGCCGAGTTTGGCGACGACGATTTTTGACTCTCCCATATCGTTAAACTCTCTGCGCCATTTAGGGTAAGCCCAATTCTCCGGTTCGCGGTATTCGGATATTTTTGCGTTTGGCCATTTGCTTTTGCTGGCGCTTAGTTTTCGTTTCACGTCTTCATTTAAATTGAGTTTTATTGATCGATTAATTTGCCCGCGTACTTTGCTGGCGAATGCGTCGGGCACGTAGCCGGTGTTATGAAACATGATTCTTAGGATGCGTTGTTCGTCTAGTGCGGTCATTACCAAGCTGGTGTATTGCATAGCGTCGTAAGGTGTTGGCCTTAATATCGCATCTAGGTCGTTGCGCATTTCGCACATAACGAAGGTCGATTCGTTGCGGCAGAATAGCTTCCAATTTACCGGCGCTATTTTCTTCCAAAAGCCGGGGTTTCCTGGGCCTAGGCGGTGCAATAATCGCAGTATGACTTGTTCAAAGTGGTTGGGGTTTAGGCAGGTCATGCCGCTAGCTAGGCAGTTAACCTGATCGACAGCGACCGATACGCTAATAGTGCCGATGCTTTTAATACCGGAGGGGGTGGAGAAGAAATCCAAGTCGCGTTGAAACAAACACGCGGTACTGAATCCTTCGTGGGTGAATTTGTAGCTACGTTTGTTATGAATATCGAACTGGCTAATTAATGGTGTCGCTAGTGGTTTATAGCGTCTTTCACATTCGTTGCCAGCCGGTATATTAAATACCAGTTGCGAGCCCGATAGATCCATAAATACGGCTTGCGGGTTATCTAATCCCGGCAGAAATGGGTGCTTACGCGTTTCAGTAAGAAGTTTAAGCATGATCCTTGCTCTTAAAAAAATAGCCAAAGCAGCACTCATACTGCGAGCGCTACTTTGGCTAAAGCCCAGCGTTTAAAACATGGCTAACACACGCTATTTAATTCAAGCCGAAGTGCATAAACAAACGATGAAATTTGTTTAATGTCGGCATCTGATACCACTAAAAAAATCAGGTAGCGCAACGCTAATTCAGGAAGACAAACGGATTCTTTAATAAAGGCTGCTTGGTATTCCGCCAATACAAGATCAAGGCCTACAGGAGAAACAGGCGATTGATCTGGCAGACAACGCAGAGGACTTAACATGCGAATGGCGCTAGCGTTCATTTAGGACTCCCTTCCAACACGCGGCAGCTATCTGTACTGCTCAGCTTTCGTGCTAGGATGTTCAGTTACATGATTATCAAACCGGCTATGGCAGTAGCCGACCATCTAAACTTACGGTAATTACATATTATATGCAACATATTTCATATAAATTGTAATTGATTTTATTTATATGAATTCAATAATTGATAGATTTATTGCGATTTGGGATGCGGAGAGGTTAACAGCTGAGTGGTTGCAAGAGGCTACAGAGATCAAAGAAAGACGCTGGTACACCGTACGAAACACCAAAGTCATGAGAACCGAAGAGCTGGAAGAAATAATGAAGTTATTTCCTAACTATAAAGTATGGCTTGCTACTGGTGATGAATATTTAGAAGCAGGGCAGATCAGCCCAATGACGAAGAAAGCCCAGCGCAGTTAAGTATGTATACGCTGAAATAACTACTTAGGAATGTGTAGGAGGTACTCAGGGAAGCGAAGCGAGCAGTGCCGATTTACTCTATTGATACCATCACCGCTTTCGCGATTACGAACAAAAAACGTTCGTTGAATCGCTCCTACAGGCGGTTTTCTAGTGTACATCTGTAGATACAATCACCTCCCAATTCTATTAATTTGACCTCGTCGTCGCGGGCTCTCGCACGAATACCTAAATCCTATGAGTAGTTTAGTTATCTGATGGATACTGAATCGCCCCTAGTTATCTAGACACTCTTTAAAGTTACAATGTATTTAAAGAGGAGGCCGATATGGCTGGTGAACGATATAACGAAGAATTCAAGATCGCAGCAGTAAAGCAAGTGACCGAACATGGTTACTCCATTG
>NZ_JAWUWR010000024.1:0-17483 GCF_034111725.1 Thalassolituus sp.
ACCGAAACCTTGAACATCGTTGTTGATGCAAGTGGTTTACCAGCCGGTTGTACCGACCATTTCTTAGCCGCACTCAATAGCGCACGCGAGCAGATGCCAATCCAATGCTTTATTATTTTGGATGAGGACTATTTAATCAGCGACGATCCAAGTGCCCAAGCTTGGCAAGCACAGCTACTAGACCATGGCTGCAAACGCTTGATTAGTCATTTTGGTCGTAGCTTTCTCAATGCTCGTCAAATTCTTAACTTACCGATTGACGGTATTTCACTGGCGCCTGAGTTTCTCACCAATATTCAGGACTCCAAAATAGGCGCACCGGGCATACGAATGCTGCAAAAGCTGCATGAACACGGCGTATTGATATACGCCCGCAACATCCACCAATTAGAAGCCTTAGCGGCATCTCAAAAAGCCAATATCGATTGGCTCAGCGGTGCCGTAATGTCGCATGAGCTGCATCTTAATCAGCTGCATTGGTACGGACCTGACAGTCAATTGGGGTAACCTCTACCCCAAGGTTGGCTATCCCATAGGGGGCTGGGTATGATAGCGGTCTAAACTCAGGAGCCGACTGTGAATAAAGATAAAGCCTACCACCAGATTGCCCTCGCTTGCCTCAAGACTCTGCGCGGGGGAAGCGCTGCGAACTCTAACGATCAAGTAAAAGAGCTATACAAAGTTATTGATAAAGCGTTTGAAGGGCAATTTGCCTTGTTACTGACGGAACTGGAAGATGCTAAAGGGCGTCTACATCAAATAGAACAACTAGACCCGCTCAAGCATTCGCTTGCTGATGCTCAAGCGATTATTCAATACAACGGAACAGCACACTAGGAGCTGGCATGTTATCGCCGCGTTACTGGATCTTTTTTTTAATCGTATTAGCCGCCATTGGTTACTCTATGTTGAAACCCGACACTCTGACATCTGTTGGCTCTAGTGAGATCATTACTAGCCCAGCAGACCCGTTCAGTTACCGCTATTTAGAATTCGATAACGGCCTCAAAGTCGTGTTAATTAACACACCGAACACCGACAAAGCCGCAGCAGCAATGACCGTTAGTGTCGGCAGTGGCGATGATCCAGATAACCGTAATGGCTTAGCTCACTTTCTTGAGCACATGCTATTTTTGGGGACAGATCCGTATCCAGAACCGGGCGAATACCAAGCCTATATTAGCCGCAACGGCGGTAGCCATAACGCCTTTACTGCGCACGCCCAAACAACCTATTTTTACGAAATAGAAAACGATGCTATGGCAGGAGCGCTCGACCGCTTTGCTCCTTTCTTTATTTCACCACGCTTTGATGAAGCCTATGTCGATCGCGAGAAAAATGCCGTTCATGCAGAGTTCCAATCAAAGTTAAAAGATGATTTTCGCCGTATTTTTTCCGCTGAAAAGCAGTCGATGAACCCCGAGCATCCATACGCCAAATTTTCAACAGGCAACCTCGATACCCTGTCAGATACTGCCAACAGTAAAGTACGCGATGACTTACTCGCCTTCTATAAAGAACACTATTCATCTGACCGCATGACGCTTGTTTTAGCAGGCGATTATCCGTTAGAACAGCTAGAAGAATGGGCGCGTAGCCATTTCACTGCTGTTCCTAAACGCGAAATTGCCAAAAAAATTAATCACAAGCCTCTGTTTGTTGAAGGCCAATTACCACTCGATATGAACATTGAGCCGGTAAAAGAAATTCGTCGCTTGCAGTTCACCTTCCCAATGCCAGAAGTTATGAGCCTGTATGATTACAAGCCAGTGCAACTACTGTCGAATTTAATTGGCCACGAAGGGGAAGGCAGTTTACTGGCTTACCTAAAACAACAAGGCTGGGCAGAAGCACTTAGCTCTGGTCGTGCGATCAGCACAGAAAATGAATCTGCTTTAACAGTGCAAATTAGCCTTACTCGCTTGGGTCTTTTGCATACCGAAAATATTACTCAAGCCTTGATGCACTATTTTGAGTTAATGAAAGTTAAGCCATTTCCGGAATACTTAAAAACAGAACAGCAGCAACTGAACGAACTGACTTTCCGCTATTTAGAGCATGGCCAGTTGTCAGATTATGTGGTGCGCGTTAGCACTAATATGCAGTTATTTCCTGTTCAAGATATTATTTACGGCAATTACAAAGCGCTTATTCCGACTGATGAACAGATGCGCCCGTACTTAGATGCGTTGAGTGCTAACAATATGCTGCGCACTCTGATTGCACCGAGTGTTGTTACCGATATGGTTGACCCTTGGTACGCGACCCCAATGCGCATTCGTCCTAGCGATTACGCTAAGCTCGATATCGAAACCAGTGGTTTAGATGCATTGCATTTACCTGTGGCCAATCCTTTTATACCAACCGATTTTAGTTTGCATGCGGGTACCGAACGCGCAACGCCAACGGCGCTGATACGTAACGATGGTCAACAAGCTTGGTATTATCCAGAAAACGAATTCAAAGCACCCAAAAGCCAAATTATTTTGCGCTTAGCACTAGAGCCAGTGCAACAAAGTGCGCGCCAACAAGTACTGGCAAAGTTGTACGCCCGCGCTATTAATGAAGCATTAAATACCTACAGCTATCCAGCATCGTTAGCGGGTTTAAATTACTCGCTCAGCGCGACGAATCGAGGCTTAGATATTGGCTTTGGCGGCTATCAGGATAAATTACCTGAACTGATGCGACGTGTTTTAAGCGAAATGGACAACATCGTCATTAGCGATGATGAATTCGATCGCTATCGCGCATCACTGCAGCGCTCTTTAGAAAATAATCTAAAAGCCAAACCCTTCCAACGTACCATCGCTGAACTCAAGCATTGGTTATATGAGCCGTCTTTCAACGAAGATGACTTGCTAGAGGCATTAGCGGGTGTAAACCGCGAAGATGTTATTAGCTTTGCTAACGATTACAGCAACGACTTGTCCAGCATTCTTTACGTACATGGCAACGTCAGTGAAGAAGACGCAAAAGAAATGGCCGATATCGTTGCTAAGCGTTTCCCTGCCAATGCCTCAACTTTGCCTTTACCTGAAGTTAAACAATTTCCTGCAGGTCAATTCAGCCAAGTCATTGAGCAAGACCATCCAGATAATGCCTTTAGCCTATACATTCAAGGACAAGCAACCGACGATAACAGTCGTGCGCGCATGTCACTGCTAACGCAAATACTCAGCGCCCCGTATTACCAATACATGCGCACAGAACAACAACTCGGCTATGTAGTCATTGCCACGGCATTTCCACAGCAAACGGTTCCTGGGCTGTTATTTGTCGTGCAATCACCAACCGCAACCCCTGATGAAATCATGCAACAAAGCCAAATTTTCTTCGAAAATTTCGCGCCTCAGTTAGCCAGCACAACACCTAAAGAATTTACTGCATTTAAAGAGGGTTTGGTGACCTTGTTATTGGAAAAAGCTAAAAACATGCCGGAAAAAGCCGGACAATTTTGGCAAGAAATAACCATTGGTCGTTACAGTTTTGATACTCGTAGTGCGATTGCTGAACACGTTAAAACACTTACTCTCGACGACATTATTACGCTTTATAATGATGCCATTACCGAGAAGAAATATAGCTGGGCCGTATTTAGCAAAGGCGGTGACATTGGAAACCTTGCACCTCTGGCTGAACAAAATCGCAGCGAGCTTTCTGCGTTTCCGCGCCCCGATTTAAGTGCCATTCCAACGACGAACTGATTGCTAGATCAAACTGGCGTCACAGCGATTTATCAAGCTGCTGACGCCGGTATTGAGCAGGAGACACTCCCTTCCAACGCCGAAATGCATGACTAAAATTGGATAAATCTGAATAACCGACACGCTCAGCAATTTCGTCCAATTGAATATATCCAGCACTCAATAAGGCCTCTGCCATCCCTAAGCGAACGTCATCTCTTACCACTCGCCATTGCGTGCCCTCCTCCGCTAATTGACGGTGCATAGTGCGGGACGACATATTTAAGTAACTCGCCACCCGCTCCATACTAGATCCTAAGCCGGAGTGTAGTAATGCATTGCGTACCTGTTCCGCAAAGCCTAGCCATTCCTGCCGTGTAGCCAATAAGTCACGACATTGCTGCTCACACAGCGCTAACGTTACCGCATTGGCACGGGGTAACGGTTTGTCCAATATCTCAGCTGATAAAACGACTGCATTGCGATTTGCACTAAATATAATAGGGCACTGTGCCAAGCCATTTAAAACGTGACGCTGCTCTAACGATAAATCAGGCTCAGGCGAGATTAGTTCAACACGTTCTCTAGGGACTTCTCCATTGAAGACTTCACGCTGAATAAGCAGTAGCGCGCCGATATCGCGACCTAACGCCATTAATGCGCCTAGACCATCATGACGTGAGGTATAAACCATAGAGGCCTCCTGCCCCTCAATCCTCAGCGAGATATCGCAGAAAGAATAGGTCAAATCAACGTAACGCAATCCTAATTCAATGGCCTTGCCTAAACTCGGACTGGCAAGCAAAGCAAAGCCCCAGATGCCGTAGCTGGTGAGTTGGTATTGCATCCCCAACTCAAAACCAGCCAGAAATGGACTATCGACGGCCTGCGCTAAGTTATCCAGCAGGCGGAGTTCTTGTGACTCGTTCACCATTTGTATCGGATTAAACGGCATCAATTCCTGTAAATGAGTGCCCGCCAGCAAGCATTCCGGATCAATACCCTGCTTGCGCGCAAATTCTAGAATCAGAATTACACTACTAATGCTGCGGCTGACCGAACGATTAACCATTGCTCCTACTCCGCGTGTCCGATAATCACAAAAACTCGTCCGATTGTGACATGGCTTCTAGCGGACGTCTGCCACAAAATAGGCAACTAGCTTAAATAACGATAATAACAGGTGACGCATGCAACACATTGAATGCCTAATCATTGGTGCCGGCTTCGGCGGCATCGGCATGGCAATACAATTAAAGAAATCTGGAAAGTCTGATTTCCAAATATGGGAAAAGGCGAGCGATTTCGGCGGCTGCTGGCGCGACAACACCTACCCCGGTGCTGCCTGTGATGTCCCATCGCATCTTTATTCGTATTCATTTGCGCCCAAAAAAAACTGGCAATACCGATTTGCGCGTCAACCAGAAATTCTAAGCTACATTCAACAATGTGCTCAGCAATATCAACTAATAAGTCACCTCAGGTTCGATCATGGCGTGCGCTCAGCGGCTTTCGACAAACAGCAACAGCTGTGGGTAATTGAGGCTGAAAACGGTAATAAAATTACTACTCGTTACCTGATGACTGCAACGGGGCAACTTAATCGCCCTCTTATTCCAAGCATCTCAGGGCTAGATACTTTTAAGGGTGAGCACTTCCACTCTGCTCAATGGCGTCATGATATTGATCTCACAGGGAAAACAGTCGCCGTTATCGGCACCGGAGCCTCTGCGATTCAATTTGTGCCCGAAATTACTAAGATCGCTGCTCAGGTTACCTTATTTCAACGCTCTGCCCCGTATGTTTTGCCTAAACCTGATCGCGCTTACAAGCCTTGGGAACACACACTATTGAAGTGGGTGCCGGGCCTGCAAAAACTGAGTCGCGTAAAAACCTACTTACAGTATGAAAGTCGCGTTTTGGGTTTTCGTTTTCATGAACATCTTATGAAAATTATGGCAGGACAATGGGCTCGCTACATGAAGTCCCAAATTAAAGATCCAGAATTGCGCAGCGCTTTAACACCCAATTATCCGATGGGCTGTAAGCGCATATTACTGGCTAATAATTACTACGAAACCATGAAACGTGAAAATGTCTCACTATGCAGTCATGGCATCAAGAGCGTTAATGACTCCGGCATAATTGATAATAATGGCCAGCACCATCCTGTGGATGTCATTATTTATGCGACCGGCTTTAAAGCCACCGAATTCTTAGTGCCAATAACGATTACTGGCACTAACGGCGAATCGTTGCACGATGTCTGGAAAAATGGTGCCGAGGCCTATTTTGGCATTAACGTTCAAGGTTTCCCGAATTTATTTATGCTGTATGGTCCAAATACAAATCTTGGCCATAACTCAATCATTTATATGCTAGAAAGCCAATTCCGATACATTTTATCGGCGATCAAATACCAAGAAAAAGGCGGTTTCCGTAGTATTGATGTGTTGACTGCGCCACAAAGAGTATTTAACGAGAATATACAAGCCAAGATAAAGAATACGGTATGGAACCAAGGCTGCCACAGCTGGTACATAACCGATGAAGGTAAAAACACCGTCAACTGGCCAACCTTCACATTTAACTATCGTCGAATGACGCGTAAATTTCACTCCGCCGACTATCATAGCCAACGATAGCTAAATCGTTAGAACCAATACATATGGACAACTAAAATGATAAAAACAGCATTTGTTACCGGTGCAGCATCAGGTATTGGAAAGTCGACAGTTGAGGCTCTCTACGCCAATGGCTGGACACTTGGCCTCGCGGACATTAACGTCGAAGTATTAAAAGAAATCAGTGCACACTGGGACTCTAATCGGGTGCACTGTTATCAACTTGATGTGCGCGATGCCCAACAAGTGACAGACCGCATTAAAAGCTTCGCCGAGTGCAACAAACAACGACTCGACCTCTTATTTAACTGCGCAGGTATTTTACAGGTTGATCGGTTTGAAGATATCAGTGCTGAGCGACATCAACAAATATTTGATATCAACGTCATGGGCGTCATTCACGGCTGCCAAGCCGCATTTCCATATCTACGTAATACCCCCAGATCACAAGTCATTAACATGAGTTCAGCATCTGCAACCTATGGTGTTCCACACATGGCGAGCTATTCAGCATCAAAGTTCGCGATACGTGGCTTGACGGAAGCGTTAAATATTGAATGGGCAGATCACAAGATTAGCGTGACCGATATCATGCCGCCTTTTGTTAATACGCACATGGTGACGTCACAGACCAGCGAGTCGCGCATCATGCAACGCTTAGGTGTAAACCTCGACGCCAGCGATATTACCGCGGCCATTCTGGCGCAAATTGAGAACCCTAAAACCCACCGCGCGGTGAGTTTACAATTTCAGATCCTTTATGCTCTGAATCAAATCACACCCGCGTGGCTAAATCGCCAGATGATGCGCTTTTTAAATCGCCCATAAACCCCAAAAAGCCGCTGTTCAAAATAACAGCGGCGTATCGATACTACTCAGGGCGATCAGTATTTGGTGGGTTAATATCTAACAAGAAATGTCCGTAGATATCTTGTTGGCCAAGGTCAATAACAATCACCATAGCAACCCCCATAAACTCGCTATTTACAAGAATGTGTTCGTACTCGTCACTCATACGATATACATGTGTAACAGCACCTGTGCGACAATCAAATCCACAGAAATCGGCAACCGGAATAGCCTCCACGTACTGCCATAAATGCGGCACTGGCTGACCTGAATTAGCTCGCTGTGGATTAATGCGAGTAGCGGCAAATTCTTCCGGTGTTAAACGTCGTGTAATCATTAAAATAGCTTTTTAAGTTTATCTTTAGCTTGTTGTTCGGCTTCTTTCTTTTTGCGATCAGCTTCGGCTTTTGCAGCTGCTTTTTCGGCATCTATTTTAGCCTGAACAGCTGCTTTTTCGGCATCGACTTTGGCTTTAGCTTCACGTTCTTTTTGCGCAGTAAAGTCTTCTAGCTGCTGACCAGCCATGTCTTTAAGTGCATTAAAGCGATCGCCCATTGAGCCATCCATCGCAGCCAATTGCTGTAATTCGCCAGCGTAATCACCACCGTACTGAGCAATTTGAGCTGTTAGACGTGTATGCAATTTCGCTTCTAGCTCGTCTTGTTTTGCACGTATGCGTTGATTAAAGGCTTTGCTTAGCTGTTTGTCTAAATCTGAACCAAATTCTATTTTTGGCGTTAATAAATTGCCTTTAGCGCCCGCATTGACCGTAAACTCAGTAATACCGGCCAGAGCTTGGTTCATTTCCCGCGCGAATGTTGTTTTACCTGCACCACTGAACGTAGCGTCACGGACAGTCGCATCCGCCGTCGCATTCAGTTTACCCGCGACAACTTGCGCATCGGCTTTCACTTGTACCCGCGATGATGCCAATTCAGCACCGGCTATGCCCAAATTAACCGGGGCAAGACGCCAGTCACTGATGGTTAACGTCGCACTATCTGTAGCTGGCTGCTGGCGATGGTCAAGTGTAATCACACTATTAAGATCACCAACCCGTTGTAACTTATCGCCCGTAATTGTTAATACTGATGATCGCTGGGTTACATCTTGTTGATGAGTAAGATCGCGACCGTTAATCACTAAATAACCACCGTCAAACGGGCCAGTAATATGGGCATTGCGGATCAAAAATTCCGGCCAAGGATCATTGCTTGGAAAATGAACAAAACGACCAGTTAACCGTGAGTCTTCAATCACTTCCGACTCTTCTTCACCATCTGATGCTAAATATGGGCTGATGAGTTCATACCAATACAAGGCTTGGCTTGCCCATTCAGCGGCTTGATCGCCAAATAGTAAACCCGTGATATTGGCAGCACCACTGGCGTTAAGTTGATATTTATCACGTAAATACGCTAGATCTTCACCAGGTGCATTTTTCAAATTAGCAGCCGCTAATTGAATATCTTTACGGCTAGCTTGAATAACATCACGTGCTTGCTGCACTGCAGCTTGATCAGCCTTGAAGCGTTTTTTAAGTTCATCGAACTTAGCTTTACGCTGTTTGAAATCTTCCAGCGATGAAAAGCTCCCACTCGTTAACGCTTTCAGCTCAGCTTCATACTTAGCCAAGTCTGCTTGGCTCGGTACACTGGCAGCAGCGGCTTCGACGTCCGCCTTGCGCTGCTTATAAGTCGCCTCCATCGCTTCGCCCGCGGCCGTTGTTTTTAACGGTTCGCGCGCAAGAATTTCATCGGCACTCGGTAAGTCCTCAACACTAACCAACGGCTCTTCCGCTGCTTTTTTAGCGGCCTCAGCGGCGACTTCTTCAGCCGTCGGTTTTGCAATCGCGCCGCTTTCAGTGCGCTCAGTATTAAACTGTAAATGACTCACCCCAAGGTCACGAATAATGCCTTTACCCAGCAGTAATGGCGCTAACTCAAGTTGGGCATCGGCTTGGGTAAATTCGACTAGGTTACGCATTGGCTCGCGTGCATCAGCAACCTGCAAACGATTTAAGGTAACACCCAGCGGATTAAAGGTAACATCAACGTCATCCACGCTGACCTTAGCACCCGCCACCTCTGTACCTATGTATTCGATACTACCTTTAATTAACCATGGTAAAGCTAGAACGAAGATAACGACAAGCAGCGCCGTAACTGCAATAAAGCCTAATAAACCAGACCAACGAATCCATTGTTTCATGTCTTACTCCGCAAACTTTTGATAAAGGCTATAAAAGTTACTGGCCTTTAACATCTGAGTGATCTTCAATTTGTTCACCCAATTAAGTACTCGCTGACGATAAAGACGCACGAACACTAGCGATAAGAAAAATACTGGGATGAAAGCGATAGCCGCGATACACAAACCACCCAACGTGAGCGTGTGATTGAACGCCAACATGCGCCAAATATCTTGGGCATATAGCTCGGTCCACATAGCTTGTAAGTCTGGACGCGTTAGAAGTGCTTCACCCACTTGAATCGACCATATGTCGACTACCGCCATTCCAAGGATGGTGAACACCAATATTCCAAGAAAAAATGCACTGAGGTTTACGCGGATAATCATTGCCAACAGCAAGATCACAATATTATGCAGCGACCATAGCGGTGTTAAACCTATGATCATAGACAAGGTCAACGCCAAGGCAATTTGCCAAGGTGCAGATTCGGAATTCAGAGCTTTTAGCAGCTTCGCCAACATAGTTAACATGGTGCTTTCCTAGCAAATTGAGTAAAACAAGACTTGGGTCTGAATGTGAATACCGAGGGAATACCGATCAACTGATAGATGATAGACAAGTCCGCAGCTTCGGGCACCACTATAAAAGCCCGTCGCGTATAAATCCACCGTAGCCAGTGAGACAGGCCTAATAGTGTATGGTTCTACCGGAATTGAGATCAGATGCCCATAGCCAGAGTAGAACTAAGCCGCGTCGCTGTAGGATGGCAAGGCTATTTGAACTTTTGTACCTTTCCCTAGCTTGCTCATTATCTTTATTGAACCGCCATGCGCTTCGATAATGGAATGCGCAATCGAGAGTCCTAAACCGACTCCCTCCCCCACTGGGCGAGTGGTATAAAATGGATCAAAAATATGAGCTAAATGCTCCTGTTCCATCCCCGAACCACTATCTTGAAACTCAATAATAGTCTTCTGCCCACGCTGGTATGCGCGTACGCGCAGATCGCCCTTGTTCACACATGCTTTTAACGCATTGTCAGCGATGGCAGTAAATGCTTTTCGCATTTGCTCATGTTTAAAACGAATAGGCTGCTTAACATCAATGGAGTAATGTACCTTTACGCGCTCGACTAACGGAGAATTAACTTGGTTAACCGCAAATTGTAGGCACTCGTTGAGGTCAATGACTTGTTCTTCAGATTTATCCAATTCCGAGAAAACACCCAAGCTACCCACGATGCTTTTTACTCTCGCCAGCCCTTCTAACGATTCATTAAGTAACTCTTTCATGTCTTGGTTAACAAAGTTAATGTCTTCTTGTTTCTGAAATTCTTCCAGTTCACGATTAATTCCTTCGTAACCAGCACGGTCATTTTCCGTTGCGGCCTTTACATAGCGATCGTACATATCAACTAGTTGCACATAAATTTTAGAATACTGATGCATGGTATCCATATTCGACGTTACCACACTCATTGGATTATTGATTTCGTGGGCGACACCAGCCGCTAAATGCCCAATGGATGCCATCCTTTCCGATTGCAACAGCTGCGCTTGAGTACTGCGCAACGATTGCGCCATATCATTAAACTGATGAGCAAGCTCGCCAAGTTCATCCTGCCTTTCTACTTGTGAACGCACATCACGATCACCACGAGCTATTTTTTCTAAGTTATCAGATAAATCTTTTAACGGAGAGACAAGATTGCCAGAAACATGACGAGAAACAAGAAATACCAAGAGCAAAATAATCAACGTTACTCCCAAAGCTGAAAACTGCAAATCCGTGATCGCCGCTAACGCCATATTTTTTTCTCGACGAACTAAAACAACTGCATTAAGCGCTGGCAATGCTCGCGCACTAATCAACCAATTCTCTCCCCACTCATTAACGCTGCCACTAAAATCGCGGCCTAAATAAGCTGATGATAAAATGCGGCTTAATAGTGTGCCTCGATCAAAATGTCCATCGCCAAATAATTCATTAAAGCCACCATCGCTATCTCGGTGATAAACACTCAAAACCTGCTTACTACGATCATTAGTAGTGCTTAAAAACTGACGAATAGTACTAGGGTCTGGAATGAGAATAACAACGCCAATAAGCTGCTGATTTAAAATGGGCGATGCCATAAACGCAAAGCCATCAGAATCACCGATACCTACTTCAATAACACTATCCATTTGCCAAAGTGCTTGTTGGAAGGCACGTTGCATTGCCGTTCCGCTATAATCGACGTGGGTTAAATTCGCGCCATAAAGATCAGATTGCAACGCTGAAAAAACAACATCACCTTTTAAATTGACAAATAAGAGATCAGTTAAGCCGTGTTTCTCAGCGTAAAAGGCGAGGTAGCTCCAATAACGATCCTGCTGGTCTTGATAATCCATCGAGTAAAGTTCTTTTACGTCATAAACCGCAGAAAAATCCACCATTGCTCCCTGAACGTAAGGAGAGCGAGAAAAAATGCGAACATCTTCAACTTGTGCCACTACAGCAAGATCCACTTCACGCTGCAATCTTTGGGTCAGCTCCTCTAAATCATCCATCATGTTTTGCGCTAGCCTACTTTCGGCATACGTCATACCTATACCTACCAGCAGCAATACGGGTAGCAGTACGAGCAACATCATCCATGCAAGCATTCGTGCTTGCATGCTGCGGAATTGGTAGCCTTGAAGCGAGCGCAGCCGTCGGCGTAACCGTTTTAGCATTAACGCTCCCCAACCGTTGTCGCACGCCACAGTCCACCGGCATTACGCCAATAGATTGTAAGATTGTGCTGCCAATCCGATGGTGCTTCTAATCCAGGAAACATCACAGGACGAATAGCGGCATTCGATATCCATAACAACCGCTGCTCGTTATTCCGAACCTGAGCTATATATAGGGTGTGCCAAGTCCCTTGGAAAGCGTGGTCGACGGTAATAGCTCCGCCTGCGGTTAGGGCATTTCGTCCTAGTACAAAATCCAACAGGCTGCGGTTATCTGTCGTTAGACCTCGGTTAAATGCTTCACCAAGCCAATTAGCACTTAACTCTGACAAAATAATAAGACCATCCAACTCATCGCCCCAGTCAGCTTTCAAACGGTGAATTTCTTGATTATGTGGATTCTCAAAATAATGACTAATAAAGTACATATCGACATCATTAGGAGGATTTTGATCGACACATAGCGAAAACAATTTAACGCCTGTTTTTTTCAATGCATGATTAAAGCTACGATCAAACATCCACTCGCAGGCATCCGTAACAAGTACATCCGCTTTAAAATATTTGATTTTATCGATAATTGATGGGAGCTGTTCGATATTACTCATAAAATCAGAGGCAACGATTTGCGCATCACGAGTTACGAGTAACTGACGGCTAATCAATCTAAGCAGCATGGCAGAGCGCGCCGACTCAGTGCCTAAGAATTGGATTCTTCCACCTAAATTCTGCCGAACCCAACTAACCGCTGGAAACAAATATTGATTAGCCACTACCCCTAAGTGGATAACATGGCGGGAATTAATTAAGCCTTCCGAGCTACCCGGATATAAAAGTACGAGATCACTTTTTTCTAACACAGGCAATACTTGGCGCACACAAGAAGAATCGCCACATCCCATTACCGCCGCAACTGGACCTTGCGCCAATATCTCGTCAAAGCGCGATTGCATATCATCGCGACTGAGTAGACTATCAACCATCTCCACCACGACATCGGATTCTGTTACTCGCTGCAAGGTACGTCGCAGCGTCTGCACCATGGCAGCATCCCGCCCCGCCATCGATCCCGAGTGCGCAGCCATGACGATCAAACGCAAGCCAGTCTGTTGATGCGGCCAGAACCAAACACCAGCAATAAGCAGTACGAGAATAATCATCACTACTGTACGCTTCATCAAACTGCCTCTAAGACACCCACAAACACTTTTTAGCAATCACCCTAAACCAGCATTGCTAATATCTTTATAGTAGCAGATAAGGTAGTACTGGCGGTTATATAGAGCAAAAAGGGCTAAAAGCCGATACTCGTCTCTAATCTTGGCGTAAGTAACCACGTTGTAACCTCGTTCTTGTTACAATGTCATCAATCTCAGCGCTGCATCCAGCTATTGTACCAATTACATTAACAATCCTTTCCGAGTGACCGATCTATTCAGAGGGGTTCTAAGTCGTTATAAATAACACTCAATTATCTAATCGCTCGGCTATTTGGCTAAGTAATTAATACTGTATCGGCAAAACTTTCTGTGTCGCTGTCGACGAGCGGCCTTAAAAGCAGCATCGGAACAACAACGAGGAAAATATGGCAAGATTAATATCACGCATCCGTCACGGGTTTATCGTTAGTACTATCCTCCTAGCTATAGTGGGATGCAGTGAACAACAGGGAAGTGCGCCAGAAGGTCCGCAGATGCCTCCTCCGGCAGTCGGAGTGGTAACCATTCAATCCGAATCTCTAAAGCTATACGATAATCTACCGGGACGAGTTTCCGCCTTCCGCACGGCAGAGATTCGTCCTCAAGTGAGTGGCATTATTCTAAAACGCTTCTTTGAAGAAGGCGCTTCAGTTAATGCCGGTGAAAAGCTCTATCAAATCGAACCGACTTTATATGAGGCTGAACTCGCCAGCGCAGAAGCCCAACTCGCAGTTGCCGAGGCAAACGCTTATAGCGCTCATCTACGCGCCGAACGCTATAAAAAGCTGTCCAAAAATTCGGCCGTAAGCGAACAAGAGCTGGATGATTCTGAAGCAACAGCAAAACAGACAGAGGCTCAAGTCAAAGCGGCTCAGGCTGCGGTTCGCTCTGCACGCATTAACTTAAGTTACACAGAAATCACAGCGCCAATATCTGGTGTTATTGGTCGTTCAACGATCACTGAAGGCGCACTGGTTTCAGCACAACAATCGACAGCGTTAACGATTATCCGCCAATTAAGCCCTATTTACGTTGATATTCAGCGTCCGGCAAGCTCTGTCTTGCTGATGAGAAACCCATCATTACCGCGTGAGGTAACTCTTTCGCTCGAAGATGGTACTTCTGTCGAAAAAACAGGTGAGCTGCAATTCAGTGATGCCAATGTCGACCCTGGCACTGGCACCGTAAACGTCCGCGCCCTGTTTGAAAATGCTGACCACCTGCTACTACCAGGCATGTTCGTACGCGCGAATGTGCCAAGTTCATTAATTGAAAATGCACTACTTGTGCCGCAGCAAGCCGTAATACGCCAAGCTGGCGGAGCAACCACGACTTACGTTGTGAACAGTGACAATGTCGTAGAAGTCCGCGGTGTCGAAGTCACTCGTGCAATAGGAGATAAGTGGCTGGTGAAAAGTGGCTTAAAAGTGGACGACCGTATTGTTATCAGCGGGCTGCAGAAAATAAAACCTGGGGTCACAGTGACTCCAGAAGAAACTAAGTAAGGGGGATTCTGCAACATGGCCAGATTTTTTATTGACCGACCCATTTTTGCTTGGGTAATTTCCATCGTGATTATGTTGGCGGGTGCTTCTGCGGTGATGGAACTGCCAGTACAGCAATATCCAACCATTGCTCCTCCAGCCGTAAGTGTCAGTGCTTCTTATCCTGGTGCGTCTGCACAAACCTTAGAACAAAGCGTTACTCAGGTAATTGAACAAAATATGACGGGGCTTGATAACCTCTTATATATGTCGTCGAAAAGCAGCAGTGCCGGCACTGCGACGGTAACGCTAACCTTCTCTCCCGGCACCGATGCTGATATAGCTCAGGTTCAAGTACAAAACAAACTGTCGTTGGCGGAAGCGCTATTACCGGCAGAAGTTAAGCAACAAGGTCTCAGTGTAACTAAAGCTTCGACTTCATTTTTAATGGTCATCGGTTTAGTTTCTAAGTCGGGAGAAATGACACGGGTCGACCTGGCTGACTACATCAATAGCTATATAAAAGACCCCTTGTCGCGTACTAACGGTGTCGGCGATATTCGTGTATTTGGTTCACAATACGCCATGCGTATTTGGCTAAAACCAGAGAAATTAACCGGTTATGGCCTTACTCCAATTGATGTTAAAAATGCTATCGGCACGCAAAACAACCAATTTGCCTCGGGTCAACTCGGTGGCCTACCGGCAGCCTCGAACCAGCAGTTGAATGCAACCATTATTGCGCAAACACGTCTAGAAGCTGCTGATCAATTTGAAAATATCTTATTAAAAGTAAATGCCGATGGCTCGCAAGTCCGACTGAAAGATGTGGCCAACATTGAACTCGGTGCGGAAAACTATTCCGTTATGGGCTTTTATAACGGCAATCCTGCAGCAGGGGTTGCGATTCAACTCGCCAGTGGCGCAAACGCTCTTGGAACCGCAAAAGCAGTGCGAGAACGTATCAGCCAATTATCTGCTTTTTTCCCTGACGATATTGACGTCGTATATCCCTACGACACGACACCATTCGTTGAGATTTCTATTAAAGAAGTGGTCAATACGCTAATTGAAGCGGTGATCTTAGTATTCTTGGTGATTTTCTTATTTTTAGGTAACTTCCGTGCGACCTTGATTCCAACCATTGCCGTACCGGTTGTCTTATTAGGTACCTTCGGAGTAATGGCTGTATTTGGCTACAGTATTAACACGCTTACAATGTTCGGCATGGTATTAGCTATCGGTCTATTAATTGACGATGCCATCGTTGTCGTTGAGAACGTTGAGCGGGTGATGGAAGAAGAAGGTTTACCACCAAAAGAAGCTACGCGTAAATCGATGGATCAAATAACCTCAGCTCTTATTGGTATTGCGCTGGTGCTATCCGCCGTATTCGTCCCTATGGCACTCATGAGTGGCTCGACTGGTTCTATTTATCGTCAGTTCTCCCTCACCATCGTGTCGTCAATGGTACTTTCGGTGTTCGTAGCATTGACCCTGACTCCAGCATTATGTGCGGCCATATTAAAACCTGCTCACAAAGGTGAGTTAAGTGAGCAACGTGGGTTCTTTGGTTGGTTTAATCGCCTTTTCCATAAAGGTACGGGGGGCTATGTTCGCTCTGTAAATGGCACATTAAAGCGTCCAATTCGTATGATCTTGGTCTACGGTGGCATGGTTGCGGTATTAATATTTCTTTATGCTCGCTTACCTGCGTCTTTCTTACCGACAGAAGACCAAGGGGTTATCCTTAACCTAGTTCAACTACCTGAAGGCGCAACGATTGAGCGCACCAACGAAGTAATGATAAAAATGAAAGATCATTACCTTGCTGATCCTGCGGTTAAATCAATCTTCACCGCCTCTGGTTTTAGCTTTGCAGGCCAAGGTCAGAATATGGGTCTAGGTTTCGTGATGCTTAAACACTGGGATGAGCGTCAGAGCCCTGGGTTATCCGCAGATGCGACGATTGGTCGTGCTTGGGGTGCATTAAGTCAAATAAAAGACGCCACAATTTATCCAATTAATCTACCTCCGATTCCGGCACTAGGCACAGCATCAGGGTTCGATGTGATGTTGCAAGATCGTAACAATATCGGGCACGATAACTTATTATTGGCACGTAATATGTTGCTCGGGATGGCAGCACAAGATGCACGACTTAACAGAGTTCGCCCCAACGGCATGAACGATGCTCCAATATTTAAAATTGACATCGACTACGAGCGAGTGAAATCGTTGGGCTTAGAAATCGCTGATGTGAACTCTACTTTAAGTACGGCTTGGGGTGGCTCATACGTCAATGACTTCCTAGATAATGGCCGTGTGAAAAAAGTATTTGTTCAGGGTGAAGCGTCTTCGCGCATGCTGCCGAGCGATCTAGATAAATGGTATGTACGCAACAAAGATGGCGAAATGGTGCCTTTCTCTGCCTTTATCTCAACTCACTGGGAATACGGCTCACCGTTACTAGAGCGTTACAACGGTTTACCATCGATGAATATACAAGGCGAGGCGGCTCCTGGCTTGAGTACCGGTGATGCAATGGCTGCGATGGAAGAACTGGTTAAGAAATTGCCATCGGGGGTGAGTCTTGAATGGACGGGAATGTCGTTACAAGAACGTATGTCTGGTGCGCAAGCGCCGATCCTCTACGCTATCTCGTTATTGGTTGTATTCCTTTGCTTAGCAGCCTTATATGAAAGCTGGTCAGTACCATTCGCGGTTATT
>NZ_JAWUWR010000025.1:0-51798 GCF_034111725.1 Thalassolituus sp.
GTGTTGGTGAGCGTACTCGTGAAGGTAACGATTTCTACTACGAAATGGCTGAATCTGGGGTTGTTGACCTTGATGATAAAGTTATATCAAAAGTAGCAATGGTTTACGGTCAGATGAATGAGCCGCCGGGTAACCGTTTGCGCGTTGCATTGACTGGTCTGACGATGGCTGAGAAGTTCCGTGACGAAGGTAAAGACGTACTGTTGTTCGTTGACAACATCTACCGTTACACCTTGGCGGGAACGGAAGTATCTGCACTGTTAGGCCGTATGCCTTCAGCGGTAGGTTACCAGCCAACTTTGGCAGAAGAGATGGGTGTTCTTCAAGAGCGTATCACTTCTACTAAGACTGGTTCGATCACGTCTATCCAAGCGGTATACGTACCTGCGGATGACATGACTGACCCAAGCCCAGCGACTACCTTCGCTCACTTGGACTCAACAGTATCTTTGTCTCGTGACATCGCTTCTAAGGGTATCTACCCAGCGATCGATCCACTAGACAGTACTTCACGTCAGTTGGATCCACTGGTTATCGGTAACGAACACTACAACGTAGCTCGTGGTGTTCAGGGTGTTCTTCAGCGCTATAAAGAACTGAAAGACATCATTGCGATTCTGGGTATGGACGAACTGTCTGACGAAGATAAGCTGCTGGTATCTCGTGCACGTAAGATCGAGCGTTTCCTGTCTCAGCCATTCCACGTGGCAGAGATCTTCACAGGCGCGCCTGGTAAGTACGTATCTCTGAAAGAAACCATCCGTGGTTTCCAGGGAATCCTGAACGGTGACTACGATAGCCTTCCAGAACAAGCGTTCTACATGGTTGGTACTATCGATGAAGCCGTCGAGAAAGCCGGTAAAATGTAATGGGCGGGCAGGCACCGAGTAAGTTGTCCGGTGCCAGCCTCCTCTGATCAGAGGATTAGATTATGGCGATTACCGTCCACTGCGATATCGTCAGCGCCGAAGAGAATCTTTTCTCTGGCCAAGTTGAGCGCGTAGTAGCATCAGGCATTTTGGGTGACCTTGGTATTGAACCAGGCCACGCCGCTTTGATCACTCCGTTACAGCCAGGTCCAGTCCGTATTGTTAAGCAAAACGGTGAAGAAGAGATTGTTTACGTCTCTGGTGGTTTTCTAGAAGTGCAGCCCAATTCAGTCACCGTGCTTGCCGATACTGCGGTTCGTGCAGACGATCTGGATGAAGCAGCCGCTCTGGAAGCGAAGAAACATGCAGAGCAAGCGATGGAAAATCAAGGCGGCGACTTTGATTACTCACGCGCTATGTCTCAGCTGGCGATTGCTGCAGGTCAACTGCGTGCTATCCAGCAAATTCGTGAGAAATTGGGTAAGCGTTAAGCGAGCCGATTTTTTACGATTAAAAACCCGTGCTGTTATGCAGTGCGGGTTTTTTTGTGCCTAGTGGTTATTGCTATCATTTAATACTAGTGACAAGTATTTGCCAGCAATAGCTTGGCTGCCCATAATAGCGCTTTATGTCTAGCGCAAGGGAATGCTATGAAAGCTTCGTTGTACGCCGCGATCTGTGGCTGTTTGTTCACCTCATCTGTCTACGCTGTTGATTATACGGGACAGGACCATTGGTATATTGGTTATCAAATGGGTACTGGCACCGGACATGATCGGGTTGATGGCGGTATTGAGGCTGAAGAAGATTTTGAACACACCAATTCGCAATTGACCTTAGGCGCTGTCGGAAAAGGGGGCGTTCGCTTTGAAATCAGTTACAGCAAGTTTTATGTAGAGTATGACGTCGATGGCTCAGACGAAGAATTAGCAGGCTGGGATTTCGATTTAATCGTTCCATTTACCCAAGCGCGAGTGCGGCCCTATGTTACTGCTGGCTTGGGTGTTTATAAATATGAGGGAACTGAAGAGTTTTTTGCTACCCGCGATGGCAATGTTGGCGGTCACTCGATCAATGCTGGGGCCGGCATTCTGGTTTATGTAATAAAAGAATTTGAATTGGATGTTTCCTACCGCTACAAACGCATTTCTTGGGAGCATTTTACCGTTGGTGGTGAAGACGTTAATTGGGTTACACCAATGAGTGGGCTGCAATTTGGTGGTCGCATTCTTTTTTAACACGGCTGGCTAGTTAGATCGTCGGAGGTATACTTAATGCCTTTGACGAATAGCTGGGCGCGCGAATATGCAGAACATTAATATCTCTCGGGTCGATTTAAATTTATTCGTCGTTTTTGATGCAATATACCGCGAAGGAAACCTGACTCGCGCCAGTGAGCAATTGAACCTATCGCAACCAGCCGTCAGTCATGCTTTAGCGCGCTTACGTGAGCGCTTTAATGATCCGTTATTTGAACGTTCCGGCAAAGGTATGGCACCAACGCCGTTAGCAAAGGCGATTGTTGGGCGTGTGCGCGCTGCTTTACAAGATCTCGAATCGACTCTGACCGAAGGTTTGGCGTTTGATCCTGGTTTGGCGAGTCGTATCTTCACGATGGCAAGTCGTGATGTGATGGAAGCCGCAGCCTTACCGCATTTGATGCAGCGCTTGCAGGCGAGTGCTCCGCAAGTGCAGTTGCGGAGTATACGGGTCGCGCGTAGGGATATGGAAAACGCGTTAGCCAGTGGTCAAATTGATTTCGCAGCGGATGTGTTGCTGCCAGTGTCTGATCAAATTCGTCATCAAGCGTTGGGAAGTGAAACACTCGTCGTAATTATGCGTCGGGGTCATCCGTTAGCGTCAAAGCCATTGGATCTGGATGAATATGTGAATAGCCGTCATATTTTAGTGTCTAGTCGGACGGAGGGGCAGGGTGTTGAAGATTTTGCGTTAACGCGATTGGGTAAGGTTCGACAGGTTACTTTGCGCTGCCAGAACTACTACGCGGCGGTGCAAGTGGTAGCCAATACCGATTTACTATTAACGTTGCCGCGCACCTATGCCGAGCAGATGCAGGTTCAGACGGGGCATATTATTCAGCCTTTGCCATTGCCATTGGAGCCGTTAGAAATACAGTTATATTGGCATGTTAAGTCGACCAGAGATCCAGCTGTTATGTGGCTGAAAGAGCAAATGGTCGACTTATTTTAATATCCAGTTTTGCTAGAACTACCAGCTCTTATAAGGGAGGAATTTACCGTTCAACGTCAATAAAACGCGGTCGCCTTTCGGATCTTCAATTTTGTCGACTTCCATTGAAAAGTCGATGGCGCTCATGATGCCATCGCCGAATTTTTCCTGAATAACTTCCTTTAATGTTTCGCCGTAAACGCCAATGACTTCATACAAGCGGTACACCAAAGGGTCGGTAGGGACAGCTTGATCCCAAATCTTGGTCGGATAAGCTTTAAGAGCTGTGCAAACTTCTGCGCCTAATCCAAGGTATTCGGTTATGGCTTCGGCCTTCTCTGCCGGAGCACTATTCATTCCTAAACAAGCGGATGTCAGCCAAACTGGTGACATGCCAAGATCCTTACCAATCTTCTCCCAAGTTAAGCCTTTTTCCAGTTTGGCAGCGATGATTTGCTCGGTCATGGTAACTTTATCGATCATGTTGGACTCCGTTTGAACTCTAAATCCCATTGTCATTTTCGAACTGATACAGGGATTATTATTGTTTTAGCGCACTGTTATGGCGCAAAAAAAAGATCTAAGCGTGACGGTTCAGCGCTTATTTCGTTAACCTAGGGTGTGCTTAGCAATGTGAGTGCCAGAGACGTGGATGCCAGCCTGATAAGTGTCTTATTAAGCGCTGTGACTACGAATAAATTTGAGAAAATTTTCTTCGGTTAGTGGTCGGCTAAACAGATAGCCTTGAAAGGAATGACAGCCATGACGAGATAGATAGGTGCATTGATCATTGGTTTCGACACCTTCTGCTATGATATCCATTTTCAAGTTACGGCCTAGCTGGATAATTGAGTCGACAATGCTGATTGGGGTATTCGCATCGAGAATATCCATTACAAACGAACGATCAATTTTCAGCTTATTAATAGGGAGTCGCTGAAGATAGCTGAGTGATGAGTAGCCTGTACCAAAATCATCCAGTGCGAAAGTAAACCCGAGTAGACTCAGAGCGCTCATTTTTTCACGAATGACATTCTTATCACCCATAAACAATGTCTCTGTTAATTCAAGCTCAAGTAACTTCGGACATAACTTATGAAATCTAACTGCTTCTGCAATAAAGTCTTCAAAATTCGGATCCATAAATTGCGCGGCGCTAATATTAATCGCTAAACGGCTAAAACTTGGCGGTAATATACTAGCGTCGCGCCATTGCTTTAATGTCCGGCAGCTTTCCATCACTAACCATCGCCCCAGCGGCAGTATTAAGTTGGTTTCTTCTGCGGCTGAAATGAATACATCAGGGCTGACTGATTGGCCGCGATTTACCCAGCGGCATAATACTTCTGCACCAATAATATGGTCTTCGTCATCGAGCTGTGGTTGAAATACCAGCGAGAAGGCGTTATCTAGAATGGCTTGGTGGAGGTCATTAAATAGGTGCAACCGCTCTTTCGTTTTTTCTTGCATACTGTGATTGTAAATACAGACTTGGCTTCGCCCCAGTGCTTTGGCTTGGTACATAGCCGTATCAGACTGGCGGATTAAATCACTTGCGGTAATACCGTCATGAGGAAAGCAAGCGATACCAATACTGGCAGATAGATGGAAGCTATTCACATCAATTGTAAAAGGCTCTTTAATCGCAGATAGAATCTTCATTCCCAGTGTTTCGGCATATTTACTTGCTAATAACTCGGTGGAGGTAAGCGTCCCGCTTAACACTAAAAATTCGTCGCCCCCAAGTCGTGCGATAAGGTCATTTTGATCTGTCGCAGACTTAAGACGTGTTGCGATATCGATTAAGAGTTGGTCTCCAATAGGATGTCCGAGCGAATCATTAATATTTTTGAAGTGATCTAGGTCGATAAATAATACCGCTCCCCAGCTGGCTTCCTCTTGCGATTGCGCTATTTTTTGCTCAATTCGATATAATGCCAAGCGGCGATTCGCTAGCTCTGTTAGGGGATCAAAATTAGCCTGATATTCAATTAGCTCCTGCTTGAGTTTAATGTCACTTATATCTCTGACTAGCCAGAGCACTCCGCGTGAAATATCGTTATTTTCCTGATCAATGAGAGGCACCATTCGTGATTCGAAAAAAACATTATCATGGCTAAATTCATGAATGATCAACTCGCGAGTATCAATTGTTCGCTGTTTGCTTTCTTCTAGCAATGCCACTTCAGATAGGTTTACCCATGCGGTAAATGGTGTGTCGATCAGATCTCTATTTAAGCGGTCGACAGAGCTGGTGCTATTGCCAAAACGGCCACGAATGATGCCATTACTGTCTACTACGAAAGCGATATCAGGGAAGCCAAGCGTGAACGCACTATTCAGCATATGTTGCTGTTCGATTTGGCGCATGGAGTCATTTAAATGCAGACTAAGTCCATTGAAGGCGTTTTCTAGATAGATAAACTCTGTCGATGTGTGAGTTTCTATCGTGTCTCCCACTCGTCCCTCTTGCAGCAACTTAGTGAAGGTGACAAGTCGTTGTAAAGGTTCTAATACATGTTGTCGCACGATATGACTCTGACCCATTTGATACAGGATTATCATAGTTATGACGATTGATATTTTCTGTAATAGTCCCAGCAGCATGCTGTTGTAGTCTTGGTGGGAATCGTAATGTGCGTACACCCAAGCGCTGGAGTTATTACGAGATTTTTCAGAAAGAATTTGAATAGGGATTAGTGCGTAAAATTGATCCCGATGACGTGATACCTGAAATATACGAAGCTTTGGATCGAGACCATTGGTCGATAAGTTTCTACTAAAAGCGGCACCAATATCCGCTCTTTGAGTAGCCAGTTGTACTTGCTGATTTCTTTCGTCAAATAATGCCAAATACAGTAAATGAGGACGCGTTGCCATATTGCTTAAGCTTTGGTCTGCTTGACTCCATTCTTCGTTCAGCAGTTGTTGCTGCATAACAATACGCAGACTTTCGAGATCATACTGAATTTTGCTTTTCCAGCTTTCTTCAAATAAGCCAAGTCGATTTTGAAAAAGGAAATATCCAAGAACCATCGTAGTGACGCCGAGCGCCAATAATGACCAATACATGAGCAAGCGTCGAATGGAATAGCGTCGCTTCATTTTGTTGCCGATACAAATTGGTCGGTGGTAAAGCGCGATAGTGCAGGTTTTCTGGATATCAGGTGTTGCTGAGACATTAACTCTATAAGATTATTTGCCGTTCGGCTTAAATACGAATGCTCGCCAGATAATAGACGTTGATTTTCTTCAGGGGTGGGAAGTATGAGCTTGTCATAGATTTTTGGTAGCTCCTCAGATGATAGCCGCAGGCGCTGGTTGATCACGGCAAATGCATTTGAGTTGCGCTCAACAATTAGTTGTCGGGCCTTGAAATAACCATTGATAACAGTGCCTATACGTTTATCTTGGTTGTTGACGAGCTGGCGATTAAATACGAGGACGTCGACGATTTGTCCATTGATTTGCGAGCTGTCAAATATGGTCTGTGCACCGACATCCGCAAGCTTAGTTGAATACGGCTCGAATGTTACCAAAGCATCAATTTCGTTGTCGATATAGGCGCCTCTGTGGTCCGGAATAGGCAAATATTTGATATCGACATCTGTGTTGGATAAGTTGGCGGCTGCTAATACCGAATCGAGCATCAGAGCGCCTACTGCGGTTGTTTCTGCTGCAATACGTTTACCCTTTAGGTCCGCGAGTGACTTGATTTCTGGGCGAACCATAACAACATCAGCACCATTAGATATGTCACACACCATAACCACTACCAAATCTAAGCCTTCAGAAGATAGGGTTATAACTTCGTCTAGTGTCAATGCAGCCCCTTCTAATTGCCCCAAACGTATCGCATTCATGACATCGGTAGCTGACGGTAACTCAATCAGCCTAATATTTTGATTTCTGTAGTGACCAAGCCGTCTCGCCAAGTAAAACGGTTCATAACCCGCCCAAATATTGGTGCCAATACGCAGTGGTACCTCAGTCGGCAAGCATGCCGCGACCAGTCCGAGAGAAGCAATGGTTATCAATATCCATATGGCACGCACTATGATAGAAAGCCCTAATGTTAGTTATTCCCCTTGAGTTTAGCAGAGCTTGGTTAAATCGCCTGACGTTGAGCGGTGTGTCGTTGGAGAAGATGCTCGACGTTTGGCTAATGGTATCTGACCGTTATATGTGGTCCGCTTGATTGCTTGTAGCATTAGGGTTAGGAGTTCATATGTCAGTCGTTGATAGAGGTAATAATGAGGTGGACACCTTGGGATCGAGATTTGAACGGATTTTCTATCGTTACTTCGCGTGGTTTCCAATTTTGACCCTACCGATGTTAGTGTGGGACTTAATGGCTGCTGGTGACATGGCGCCAGGGCTGATCATCGGGTTGATTCATGCCGTGTTGGTTTTTCGATTCGTCAGTGTCAATAACGTCCCAAGCTGGTTTCGTCGAAAGTAGCAATATTTCTAATTACTACTGGCGAAAGACGACAAACTCAATCACAGTGTGCTCAACCCTTGCGGCTAGGCACCTTCGGGTGTTCTACTCATCCGCTGATAAAGCTAAATTTAATTCCCGTCAGAGACTTCTATGCCAATCGATTGGAAGCAATATGAACTTCAGGAAAATTTCTTCGACGAGCTAATCAGCAGCCCTGGCAATGCTCGCCAGCCTGCTAGACAGCTAGTCAATTACCTAAGTTCACTGTCAGAAGATGACATTAATTCGCGCAAAATTGCCGCCGACTCCACAATCAAAGATATGGGTGTTTCGTTCACTGTTTACACCGAAGGTGGGAACATTGACCGCGCCTGGCCTTTTGATATTGTGCCGCGCGTGATTTCTAAAACTCAATGGGACAAAACAGCGGCAGGCTTAAAGCAGCGCTTGAAAGCCCTGAATATGTTTATTGACGATCTTTACCATGATCAAAACATTATTCGAGACGGCATTATTCCCGAGTTTATTCTCAAGCAATCAAAGAACTACCTTAAAGAGTGTGAGGGTGTGAGTCCGCGCTTCGGCGTTTGGGCGCATATTTGTGGCACCGATTTGGTACGCGATTCTGATGGTCAGTTTTATGTGCTGGAAGATAATTTACGGGTGCCATCGGGTGTGTCTTATATGCTAGAGAACCGCTCAATTATGAAGCGCGTTTTGCCTGAGGTGTTCGAGAAGGTCAATATCGCCCCTGTTGGTGATTATCCTGAGCATTTGTTCAATACTCTCGTAGCATTATCGCCACGCGATATTGCCAAGCCTGTGATTGTGGTTCTTACGCCGGGGATTTATAACTCGGCTTATTTTGAGCACGCGTTTTTAGCTCAACGTATGGGTGCAGAGCTCGTTGAAGGTAGTGATCTCGTTGTTCAAGACGATGATTGCGTTTATATGAAGACCATTGCCGGTCTTGAGCGTGTAGATGTGATCTATCGCCGTATTGACGACTTGTTCTTAGATCCTGAGGTATTTGATCCGACATCGGTATTGGGCGTTGCTGGTTTAATGCGCGCTTGGAGCGCAGGTAATGTTGCGCTCGCTAATGCTCCTGGGGCAGGTGTTGCCGACGACAAAGTAGTGTATGCATTTGTGCCGGATATTATTCGTTACTACCTAAAAGAAGAGCCGTTAATACCTAACGTTGAAACCTTCTTATGTTATGACGATGAGCAGCGCGCCTATGTGCTTGATAACCTCGATAAGTTAGTTGTGAAGCCGGCTAACGAATCCGGCGGTTACGGCATGTTGGTTGGGCCACATTCCACTAAGAAAGAGCGTGAAACATTCGCTGAACTTATTAAAGCGAATCCGCGCAATTACATTGCCCAGCCGACATTGGCGTTATCAACCGCGCCAACTTTGGTGGGTAAAAACAAATTAGAGCCACGTCATTTGGATTTGCGACCATTTATTCTGCAATCCAAAGATACCTATGTAACAACCGGTGGTTTAACCCGCGTTGCTATGAAAAAAGGCTCCCTGGTGGTCAACTCCTCCCAAGGTGGTGGTAGTAAAGACACTTGGATCGTAGATACCACAACGGGCAATCGCTAATGCTATCTAAAGTTGCTGAACGAGTTTATTGGGCTGCTCGCTATATTGAGCGCGTAGAAAGTACTGCACGCTTGGTCAATATTTATGACCAGTTATTATTTGATATGCCGCGTCAGGTCAACTTCGGTTGGTACAACCTGATCGTGATTAATAGCTTGGAGCAAGATTTCAACGATCGTTACTCGGTGCGTGATGAGCGTAACGTGGTGAAGTTTTTATTGGGCGACGATACCAATCCTTGCTCAATTGTTAGCTCGCTACAAAGTATTCGCGAAAACATCCGTACCACGCGTGATGTTATTCCAGCGGAAGCTTGGGAGATGGTTAACGAGTTGACCCAGTTCGTACAAGAGAACCTGAACCAAGGCATCAATCGCAGTAATCGCCATGAGTTTCTTGATCACGTGATTAAGGCCTGCCAGCAAATTGTCGGTCTTATGTTTGTGAACATGTCCCGTGATGAAGCTTGGGATATGTTAATGCTTGGTCAAAATATTGAACGCGCTGATATGACAACGCGTAACTTGGATGCCGCTATTGCAGCGATTTTACAAGTTGAGGACGATGAATTTGCGGTTAACTCCCGTCAGATTATTTGGGCTAACGTGTTGCGCTCACTTAACGCTGACCAACCGTTCCGTCGGGCGATGCGTTGCAGTATTAAGGGCGCGCCGGTTGTTCATTTTTTACTGGCGGATGACCACTTTCCACGTGCCATTACTTATTGCTTGAACACCATTATTGCGTCTGCCAAAGCCTTGCCTAAATCTAAAGATGTTAAGCGTGAAGCGGATGCCCTTCACAAGGTCGTCATTGCCAGTACCAATAGTGAATCATATGGGTCGTCGTTTCGTGACGATTTGAACGAGCTGCAGATAGCGATACAAAATTTGCACCAGCTCATTGGCAGAACTTGGTTTCTGTCAGAACAGTAGATACCCGCCGGGGCAGGAAACACCATGACCATTACCGTTGCTTTGCAGCATAAGACGTATTACGACTTTGATCGCCCAGTGAATTTGTCTGCGCATGTCGTGCGTTTACGTCCAGCACCGCACTGCCGCACGCCAATAAAAAGCTATAGTTTAAAAGTAGAGCCAGAGCATTTCATTAACTGGCAACAGGATGCTTACGGCAACTTCTTAGCGCGTTTAGTTTTTCCCGAAAAAACCAAACGATTAGCGATTGAAGTCGAGGTTATCGCGGATATGACCGTGATTAATCCGTTTGATTTCTTTATTGAAGAGTATGCTGAAGAGTTTCCATTCGCCTACGACAAGCAGCTGCGTAAAGAGTTAAAAGCGTATTTGCATTGTGAAGAGCAAGGTCCGCTGTTCAAAAAAATGGTTGAAAGCATCACTAAAGATAAGATGCGCACCATTGATTATTTAGTGACAGTGAATCAGAAAATCCAAAGCGCGCTTGAATACGGCGTACGCATGGAGCCGGGCGTACAGTCACCCGAAGAAAGCTTAGAGCTGGCCAAAGGTTCGTGCCGTGATTCGGCATGGCTTATGGTGCAAGTATTGCGTCATTTAGGTTTGGCAGCACGTTTTGCTTCTGGCTACTTGGTTCAATTAACGTCGGATGAGAAATCACTTGATGGTCCGTCAGGTCCAGAAGAAGATTTCACCGATTTGCACGCTTGGTGTGAAGTGTTTTTACCTGGCGCTGGCTGGGTGGGCATGGATCCAACATCCGGTTTGTTTGCTGGAGAAGGTCATATTCCTTTGGCGTGCACGCCAGATCCTGTGTCTGCAGCCCCCATCAATGGTGCTACCGATAAGTGTAAGGTGACCTTTAGCTATACCAACGAAGTGACGCGTATCCATGAAGACCCGCGCGTGACTAAGCCGTATTCGGATGCCGAATGGGCGGACGTATTAGCACTTGGTGACAAGGTCGATGACCTTCTCGAAACCAATGATGTGCGCTTAACCATGGGTGGTGAGCCGACCTTCGTATCGATTGACGATATGGAGTCAGCACAATGGAATACGGCCGCTCTAGGTAAAGATAAGCTAGCACTAGCGAAGACGCTATTACTGCGTTTGCGCGATCATTTTGCCCCACAAGGCCTGCTGCATTACGGCCAAGGTAAGTGGTATCCGGGTGAAGAAGTACCGCGCTGGGCATTGGGCTTATTCTGGCGCACCGACGGCGAGCCAATGTGGCGCCGACCTGAGTTGCTAGCGCGTGTCGATAAAGATTACGGCCATACCGAGAAAGATGCGGCTAAGTTCATAGAGAAGCTGGCCAAGCGTTTGCGACTTGATGGCGAATGTATTCAAGCAGCCTATGAAGACGGTTTGCATTATCTGTTGGCGGAACAAAATCTACCGGTTGATTTCGAACTCAGTATTGCCAATGCGAAGGACGATCTAGAGCGTCGTCGTTTGGCTCGCGTGTTGGATAAAGGTTTGGACACTCCAAGTGGTTACGTACTGCCAATAGACTGGGATATGTACTCAGAAGGCTGGCGTTCTAGCCCGTGGGAATTCCGTCGTGGTCGATTAACCCTGATCCCTGGTGATTCGCCAATGGGATTGCGTTTGCCGTTGGGTAGCTTACCGCCGCCAACGGAAGAACAGCTTATTCAAGAAGCCGATGCGATGCGCGATCTTGCTCCTCTAGCGAGTCGTGATCAGATCATTCAGGCTTCTGCAAAAGGCCAAGTCGAAGCTAAGCAAGCGACACCTAAGCATAGCGAGCAGCCGAATCCAGCTGACGATAAAACACCCGCTAAAGATCGCTGGAAAAATCTGGTGCGTACCGCTGTGTGTGTTGAGCCTCGCGAAGGTAAATTGCACATTTTCTTACCGCCTATGCCATATCTTGAAAGTTACATTCAGATCATGGCCTTGATTGAAGAAACCGCTGCTGAATTAAATACACCAGTGATTATTGAAGGTTATGAACCGCCTCGTGATCCGCGTTTGCAAAAGCTGCTGGTCACACCCGATCCGGGTGTAATTGAAGTGAATATTCATCCTGCGAGCAACTGGCGTGAGATGGTTAGTAATATGACTGAGCTGTACGAAGCAGCGCGTCAAACGCGTTTGTGCGCGGAAAAGTTCATGCTTGATGGTCGCCATACTGGTACGGGTGGTGGTAACCACATTACGCTCGGTGGTAAAACGCCTGCGGATAGCCCTATGTTGCGTCGTCCAGATTTGCTACGCAGCTTTGTTACCTATTGGCAGAACCATCCATCGTTGTCGTATCTGTTCTCTGGTGCCTTTATTGGCCCAACCAGTCAGGCGCCGCGTGTCGATGAAGGCCGCGACGAGAATTTGTACGAACTTGAGATTGCCTTTGCGCAAATCCCAGAAGGCGAAGTACCGCAGCCTTGGTTGATTGATCGTCTGATGCGTAACCTCTTGATCGATTTGACCGGTAACACTCACCGTGCAGAATTTTGTATCGATAAGTTGTTTGCGCCGGGTAGTCCAGCTGGGCGCCTGGGTCTGCTTGAATTCCGTGGTTTCGAAATGCCGCCACATGGCCGCATGGCATTGGTTCAAGCTTTATTGATTCGTGCTCTGGTCATTCGCTTCTGGAAAAATCCGTATAAGCAAAAACTAGAGCGCTGGGGCACGCGTTTGCATGATCAGTTCATGTTGCCGCACTTTATTTGGGAAGACGTCAGTGAAGTCGCCAAAGACTTGCAAGCTCATGGTCTCGATTTTAAGGCTGAGTGGCTATTGCCATTCCGTGAATTCCGCTTCCCGCATTACGGCACATCGACGCTGGGCGATATCCAGCTAGAGCTGTGCTGGGCGGTTGAGCCGTGGCATGTACTGGGTGAAGAAGTCTCAAGCTTTGGTACTGCCCGCTATGTGGATTCGTCGGTAGAACGCGTGCAGGTGAAAGTCACTGGCATGATAGGTAGTCGTTACATTTTGGCCTGCAATGGTCGCCGTGTACCGCTGCGTTCAACTGGTCGCAATGGCGAATTCGTGGCGGGTGTTCGTTATAAAGCATGGGCGCCGCCATCGTCATTGCATCCAACAATTGGCGCGCAAGCTCCGTTGGTCTTTGACTTGATCGATACATGGAATGGCCGCTCAGTGGGTGGTTGTGAATATCACGTTACCCACCCAGGTGGTCGTAGCTACGATACATTCCCTATTAATGCCAATGAGGCCGAATCGCGCCGAGTGAATCGCTTTGCTGAAATGAACCATACGCAGGGGGCTTATTCTCCGCGTCCGGACGTTGATGCCTTGCGTCAGTTCTTCCCGAAAACCGATCCTCGTCCGATGGCGCCACCGCCTGAAGAGTCAACGGACGAATATCCACTGACTCTTGATCTACGGACGCCAATGGGAAGCTGAGAATGTTGGCTAGTTCTGACATAATGCAGATAACTTATTTATCTGCAGGCTTTCCTCATGTCCATTGATCCGGCTGTTATCTTGCCCGCCGGGCTGTCTTACCCACCTGTCGCCGGAAACGGCGATGAGGTGCGTGACAATGAGGGTCATATTCTCCCGCATTGGTCATATCTTTTAGAAAGTATCGCAGAGCTTGGCCCTGAAGCCTTTAGCGAGCGCCAAGCGAAAGCATTGCGTATTCTGCGCGATGATGGTGCTACCTATAATATATACAGCGACGCTAAATCCCCTTCCCGCATTTGGAATCTAGATCTTGTTCCCAATATCATTAGTAGTGATGAATGGGGGGCGGTAGAAGCTGGCTTACAAGAACGTGGCGAGTTATTTAATTTATTGCTTCGTGATATTTATGGCCCGGGTAAGCTGCTACGCCAAGGTATCATTCCAGCTGAAGCTTTGTTTAGCCATCGTGGTTTTTTACGTGCTTGTCATGGCATAACCGTTCCGGGCGAGCATGAACTTATTTTGCATGGCGTTGACCTAATTCGCGATGACGATGGCAAGATGCTGGTCATTGGTGATCGCACACAGTCGCCAAGTGGCGCTGGTTATGCGTTGGAAAATCGTACTGTTATGTCGCGGGTATTTCCGAGTTTATTCCGTGACAGCCACGTCCACCGTTTAGCTGCTTTCTTTCAGCAGCTGCGTAATAAACTTATCAGTTTGTCGCCACACAGCAGCCGCTCGCGCATTGCTGTGCTCACCCCAGGCCCTCGTAACGAAACTTATTTCGAGCACGCATATCTAGCGAACTATCTCGGTTTCTATTTGGTTCAAAGCGACGACCTTGTTGTACGCAATGGCTTCTTATGGATGAAGTCCCTTGATGGTTTAAACCGCGTTGACGTATTACTGCGTCGCGTTGACGATTGGTATTGTGATCCGGTCGAGTTGCGCAGCGATTCACGCTTAGGTGTTGCCGGTTTATTAGAAGCCGTGCGTGCAGGTAATCTTATTGTTGCAAATCCGCTAGGTTCTGGCGTACTAGAAAATCCGGTATTTTTGCGCTATTTACCCGACATTTCCAAAGCCTTACTTGGACGCGAGTTGCGTCTACCTTCGGTTCAAACGCATTGGTGTGGAGAGCCTGAAGATCTCGCTTATGTGCTCGAACATTTACCTGAATTAGTTATCAAACCGATTTATCGTACGAGTGGCATAAGCAGTTCGGCAGGCGCATTACTAACCCAGGCTGAACTAGTTGAGTTGCGTTTACGCATTTTGGCGAATCCTGCTCAGTACGTTGCCCAGCCTGTGATGGCGGCTAGCTATTTACCTAGTTTCCAAGACAACCAGTTATTACCTCGCCCTGCTATTTTGCGCAGTTTCGCGGTCGCTAGTAATAATTCGTACAGTATTATGCCCGGTGGTTTAACCCGAGTGGGTGGCACTGAGAGCGAATTTATTATTTCTAGTCAAAGTGGAGCGAACAGTAAAGATACTTGGGTTGTTGCTTCTGAGCCTGAGCGTTTACTCGAAAGTAATTCGCGCGGCGACGATCTGCAAATTCGCGAAGCCGAAAATATTAACTTGCCAAGCCGCGTGCTTGAAAATTTATATTGGATGGGGCGTTATGCTGAGCGTGCCGAAGCGTCGCTGCGTATTTTACGCACCACTTTTATGCTGCTTAATGGTGAAGAGCCATTAACACCTCGTCTGCGCCAGAAATTTCGTGCGGCGGTGGCTAAAGTCACCACAACGGTATTGGTTGGTGATTTAATCAGCGATCAGGATTTAGTGCGACAGTTGCAGGATGGCGCTGTACTCAGCAGCATTGCCAATAATCTTAACTCCATGCTGTTCTGTGCTGATGAAACAAAAGAATTATTATCGTCCGATACGTATCGGGTTATTAACGATATTCGTGATGCGTTAGCCGATTTAAATAGCACTTTCACGGTTGCGCGTTTGTCGGCTCCGGAGGAAGCACTCGATCCTTTAGTAACCGCATTGATGGCGCTATCGGGTTTAAATCATGAAAGTATGATTCGTGGTTTCGGTTGGCGCTTCATGGAATTAGGTCGTCGCTTAGAGCGAGCAACGCAAAGCAGCGCCCTAATGAATTGCTTGTTATCAACTGTGTTGCCTGAGCCAGAACAGTCTCGCGTTAACGAAGCATTGCTATTAACTCTCGAAGGTTTAATTAGTTATCGTCGTCGTTATGGTGCCCGAACTGCAATTCAAACCAGTTTAGATTTAGTGCTACTGGATGGCGATAACCCGCGTTCTATTATTTATCAGCTAACTCAAATGTTAGCTCATGTACGTAAATTGCCGAACTCAAAAGGTTATTTACACGAGCTACCACCGGCGGAACGCATCATGGTAGAAGGCAGTGCGCTTGTGCGACTGTCGTCATTAAATGATATGTGTGCTGATGTCGATGGTACGCGTTTACAACTTAAAAATGTCCTTACGGAATTAGAAGCCTTGTTACTGCGAGCCAGTGATATGATTACCGATCGCTACTTTGATCACCGTGAACAATCTCAGCAGTTGGTCAGTAGTCAGTGGGAGGGTGTGTAATGCGCTATCGTATTCGTCACATTACTGAATATCGTTACGCCAATCGGGTCTCGCATTGCTATAACTTAGCGCACATGATTCCACGCAGCACACGTCGTCAAACCTGCATAAACAGTCGCATTGATGTGTCTCCGACAGTAGCGCAAGGAACACGCCGTACCGATTATTTTGGTAACAGTGCCTACCACTTTGAAATTCAAAAACCTCATCGCGAATTAGTGATTACTTCTAGCTGTGAAGTTGAAACGGGTTCGCAAATTGGCGATGCAAATTTGGATATTGGTCGTACTTGCGGAGAGGCGCGTAAACAGATGGCGCGTGCGCGTTCTGAGGACGTAATCCTTGCCCGTGAATATCAATTAGAGTCGTCAATGATTCGTGCAGATGATCAATTGCGCGACTTTGCTAAAGACTTATTTAGTGACGAGCGCCCATTACTAACGGCCGTGTCTGATTTAACTCAGCGTATCTTTGAAGAGTTTTCTTACTCTCCCGCAGCGACAACTATTGCAACGCCAATTGCAGAAGTAATGGCCAGTCGCAAGGGCGTTTGCCAAGACTTCGCTCACTTACAAATCGGTTGTTTGCGCGCGATGGGCTTTGCCGCTAAATATGTCTCAGGTTATTTAGAAACCTTGCCGCCTCCCGGACAAGAGAAAATGGTCGGTGCAGACGCGACACACGCGTGGCTTTCTATTTATTCGCCGGGCGAGGGTTGGTTCGAATTTGATCCAACTAACAATACCATGGCGGGTGAACAGCACATTATTACCGCATGGGGGCGAGACTTTTATGATGTTACGCCGTTGCGCGGCGTGATTTTCGGCGGTGGTAGTGATCCTGCGATGACAGTTTCCGTAGATGTAACACGGATTTGATTTGTGTTAATTGCATGAAATAAAAAACCCGCATAAGCGGGTTTTTTTATGGATAAAAATTTACTAATTTTTAAAAGAAGTACATAGACGCGCCAGCACCTAATTTTAATCCGTTCGTATCGACTTTAACGCCGGCTTCATCATATTCTACAGAGTAGTCCATATATTCAGCGCCGAAATTCAAACTGATATTTTCACGCAAGAAGTACCGAAGTTCTGCTTTTAGATTAACCCCTGTGCCTGAGGCTTTGTCATCAACAATATCATTTTCAATTTTTTGAGAAGCGAGTACGAAGCCCGCAGCAAAGTTCGCAGATGCATCATCGTTGAGTGGTAGGTTAAATGATACATTTGGAATCAGTAATGAACTGGTCTGTGTTTCTTCACTATCATCTTCATATTCGGTTTTTTTAGAAGCGTATATCTGGCGTAAACCTACTGCTACGTTATCGCGAAAATAGTAACTAACTCCGAAACCTATGTCGAAAGAGGTTGAATCAATAGTTGTAGATGAAGATGAAGATGAAGATGAAGATGACTTTAACTCAGTGGATGTATTGGTTACTCCTAAGCCTGAGTTACCAGCTATTTCAGTCGTGCCCATAGTGATTTCATGAGCCTGAGAGAAGCTGCTGATTGATAGCGCTAAGGCACTTAGGCCAAGAGTTCGTAATAATTTCATAAATACTCCGATGTCTAATGAGGCCTCGGAGCAGTTATTTTGAATAATATTGAAGATGCCGTCCGGGGCTATTGTCTCGCCTAGTCCTCACGGCGAGGTCGTATTATGTCCGATATTCTGAAAATGTATAGACTTGATTATTAGCTTAATGGCGAAAATCAAAGAAAAAGACCCGCATAAGCGGGCCTTTTTCTACTGATCGAGCTAGGCCTTAGCCGCGAGTAGTGATTAAATCCTTTGCTCGTAACGCCGCTGCACGCACTTGATCAGGTGCGGTGCCACCAATATGGTTGCGGGCTGCAACTGAGCCTTCCAGCGTTAGTACATCAAACACCTCAGCGGTAATTTCATTAGAGAATTGTTGCAACTCTTCTAGTGACATTTCGCTTAGGTCCTTGCCAGTTTTTAAACCATAAGCCACGGCTTTACCGACAATTTCGTGCGCATCACGGAACGGAATACCTTTGCGCACAACGTAATCGGCTAAATCAGTCGCGGTAGAGAAACCGCGCATTGCAGCTTCGCGCATATCTTCTTTACGAGCGATTAAATTCGGGGCCATATCGGCGAACGCACGCAAGCTATCGCGCAGGGTATCGGCGGCATCAAACAACGGCTCTTTATCTTCTTGGTTGTCTTTGTTGTAGGCCAATGGCTGTGACTTCATCAGCGTCAGCAAGCTCATTAGGTGGCCATACACGCGACCGGTTTTACCACGCACTAATTCCGGCACATCGGGATTCTTCTTCTGCGGCATAATTGAAGAGCCAGTACAAAAGCGATCCGGTAAGTCGATAAAACGGAATTGTGCGGAAGCCCAAAGCACTAACTCTTCTGAGAAGCGTGAAAGGTGCATCATGATCAAGGCACCCGCACTGGTAAATTCGATGGCGAAATCACGATCGGATACCGAATCTAAGCTGTTTTCTGTGGGTGCATCAAAACCCAGTAATTCAGCGGTGTAATGACGATCAATTGGGTAAGTAGTTCCAGCTAAGGCAGCAGCACCTAATGGCAACTGATTCATCCGTGCACGGCAATCTTGCAAGCGCGAGTAGTCACGCTCAAGCATAGAGTTCCATGCCAATAAGTGATGACCAAAGGTTACTGGCTGCGCTGTTTGCAGATGGGTAAAGCCCGGCATGATAGTGTCGGCTTCTTTTCCTGCTAATTCGATCAAGCCTTGCTGTAGGCGAGTTAGTTCAGCACTGATACTGTCGATTTCGTCGCGTAGGTATAGGCGAATATCAGTGGCAACTTGGTCATTACGCGAACGTCCAGTGTGCAGTTTTTTACCTGTGATACCGATTTTTTTGGTCAGTGCGGCTTCGATGTTCATATGAACGTCTTCCAAAGCCACTGACCATTCAAATTCGCCGCGTTCGATTTCAATGCGCACTTCTTCAAGACCGCGCAAAATATCGTCGCGTTCTTGCTCAGTTAATACGCCGACTTTGCACAGCATTTTCGCATGGGCAATGGAACCTAAGATGTCTTGGCGGTACATGCGGCGATCAAAGTCCACCGACGCAGTAAAGCGGGCAACAAAGGCATCGGTCGCTTCGGTAAAGCGGCCTCCCCAAGAAGCGTTGGTGGTTTGATCGGACATAGTGCACCTCATAAATCTGGATAAACGGCGTGGAGGATAAATAATGGCGCGAATTATAACCGTTTGGCAGGCGAAATGTCGCCGTTTGTGCAGCTTTGCGTATGAGTATGCTTGCTGCTGAGGCGCGCGCACGACAGACTAGCGTTAACCTAATGATGGTTAGCTCGAATAAATAGCAAAAGGCACCCGCGTGAATCGTCTCGGTCACATAGAACAACAGCGCTTATTGGAAAGTTTCTTCCTGCCGGATCTTTGTAATGCACGGGCGATTCTTATACTGCTCGTGGTGACGGAAGGTCTGGTGTTGGCGCTCACGTTGGTAGAAAGCGGTCTGACCAGTTTTTCTATTCCGCGCTTCGCTTTGGTGTCATTCTTTGTGCAGTGGGTGGCCCTGCTGTCGGTCGCGATCTTATGTCAATCACGTACCTTGCTTGCGCGCCTGCCAACGTGGGGGGCTAGCGTATTAGCCATGGCTATTATTCAGCTGGTGACTTTATTGGTATCGATGCTGGGAGACTACATTTGGCCGCAATACACTCAAAGCATCGACTGGTCTTGGATTATGCGCAATATGCTCGTTAGCGGAATTTTTGCCGCGATGGGGCTGCGCTATTTCTATGTGCAAAGCCAGTGGCGGTTGAAAACTCAGGCAGAATTGAAGTCGCGTCTTGCGGCACTGCAAGCGAATATTCGTCCGCATTTCTTTTTTAACACCCTCAATACTGTTGCTTCACTGATTGTGATTGATCCCGAAAAAGCGGAGCGTATGTTGCTCGACCTTGCACAGCTTTTTCGTGCTGTATTGAAAGCAGGGGATACGCCAACCTCTTTGGCTGAAGAAATCGCTTTAGGGCAAGGGTATTTAGATATTGAACAAACGCGTTTAGGTGAACGGTTGACGGTGGTTTGGGAATTGCCTCACAGTCTGCCGGATGTGAAAGTGCCACAATTGATGCTGCAACCCATATTGGAAAATGCCGTATACCACGGTATTCAACCTTCCATCGAGAATGGCGAAATCTGCACTTCACTAACGTATGTTAGTCGTAGCAAGGCGAGTCATAGTGAGCCAGGTTGGTTTATTAAAGTGAGCAACACTAAGCAAGCCGGCCCGACTACGACACCGGGGAATCGCATTGCCCAGCAAAATATTAAGGCGCGCTTAGACGCTCAGTTCGGTGGACGTGCAAGGCTAGAAATAGAAGACCTAGGGCAGCGCTATAATGTCAGCATATTCATACCAGATGATTCGCATGAGGAGGCGACATGAGTTATCGAGTGCTGCTAGTGGACGATGAGCCATTAGCACGCGAACGGTTGAAGCGTTTATTACTGGAGCATAGCGATTTCCAATGTGTAAGCGAGGCCGCGAATGGACTTGCTGCATTGTCGTGGCTGAGTCAATTCCGGGCTGATGTCGTGTTATTGGATATTCAAATGCCAGGGATGGACGGCCTAGCCGCTGCGGCAGAGATTGCACAGTTTGCCAATCCTCCGGTGGTGATCTTTTGTACCGCTTACGACGAGCATGCCTTAGATGCATTTCGTGTGAATGCAGCAGATTACTTGCTTAAGCCTATTCGTAAAGAAGATCTGGCACGCGCGCTGAAACGCGCAGTAGAACGTCTTGGCAGCGCAGTACCGACTCCGATATCGAGCGCGACTCGTACTCATATCAGTGCTAAAACCCATATAGGGTTACAGTTGATACCGGTCTCTTCGATACTCTATTTCAGTGCCGACCAGAAGTACGTCAGCGTGGTTCATTGCCAAGGTGAAACCTTGATTGATGATTCCTTGCGCCAACTTGAAGATGAATTCGGTGAGCAGCTGATTCGTATTCATCGTAGCACTTTGGTGACGCGTCAAAGTATTGAACGTTTGGAAACAAACGACCACGGCGCCGTTTTATATCTGCGTGGGTTAGAACGCGGTCTGCCAGTGAGTCGTCGTCACTTACCTAGCTTACGTAAGATCATGAAGCAGCTGTAAAAGCCGCTCGTCCGTTTCTCCTGATCGGCACTATATGTCACTCCTGCTAGGCCACAATTTAGGCCTCAATCGTCAAAGCTGGGTGAGGATTTCTGCAAATCCTCGCTGCCTGCTATCATGCCGCCAACGACATTCACTGGCCGCCGGATAATTGGTGGCGCTACACGCGGAATTTATCCGTATTAGGATGGTTATGACATCGGTACAGACCCTGCGTATTGCGACGCGCAAAAGCCCCCTCGCCTTATGGCAGGCCGAGCACATTAAAGCTCGTCTTATTGAATTGAACCCTGGCTTGGAAGTAGAGCTGGTTACCTTTACGACTCAAGGCGACAAAATTTTAGATGTACCGCTGGCTAAAATTGGTGGTAAGGGTCTGTTCGTTAAAGAATTAGAAGTCGCCATGCTGGATGGCCGTGCCGATATTGCCGTGCATTCTATGAAAGATGTGCCGATGGAATTTCCAGAAGGTTTAGAGCTTGGCATTATTTGTGCGCGCGAAAATCCTCTGGATGCGTTTGTGTCTAACGCTTACAAAACCATTGAAGAGCTGCCACAGGGTGCCGTTGTGGGCACTTCAAGTTTACGCCGCCAGTGCCAGATTCAGCAGCAACGCCCAGACATAGTGATTAAAAGCTTGCGCGGTAATGTGCAAACGCGTTTAGGCAAATTGGATGCGGGTGAATTTGATGCCATTATTCTGGCCGCTGCGGGCTTGCTGCGCATGGAAATGGATGAGCGTATCGCTAGCTTCATTCCTGCCGAGCAATCGCTACCTGCGGGTGGCCAAGGTGCCTTAGGCATTGAATGGCGAGCCAATGACAGCGCCGTTCACGATTTGATAAAACCCTTACACGATGACATTACTGCCAGCTGTGTGTTGGCCGAGCGCGCCTTGAATCGTCGCTTACAGGGCGGCTGCCAAGTGCCTATCGCCTGCTATGCCGAACGTACCGGTGAGAAAATTCACTTGCGTGGTCTAGTTGGTAGTGTCGATGGTCTACAAGTTTTACGTACCGAGTGTGAAGGTGTCGCTAGCGATGCCGAAGCAATGGGCATAAAGGCCGCAGAGGACCTGTTGGCTCAGGGGGCGGGTGCTATTCTCAGCGCCGTTTATGGCCACGAGGTTAAGTAGTTTGGCTAAGTTTGATCGTCGTGTCGTCGTGGTGACGCGTCCGCGCGATCAAGCCGACGAGTTAATTGCGGCTATTGCGGCGATGGGTATTGAAGTACGTCATCAACCTTTGATTGATATTGTGCCATTTTCCGACGATCGCAGTGCAGCGAGCCAGCGCTTGCGTAGCCAATTCTTAGATATTGATCACTACGACGCTGTGATTGCGATTAGCCAAAATGCGGCAGAGTGTGGGCTTGACTGGTTAGATCGGTATTGGCCGCAATGCCCTGTTGGTATTGCATGGTACGCCGTTGGGCCGACCACGGCAGATGCGTTGCGGAATTTTGGCATGACTGTCGTTATGCCAGAGACTCGTTTTGATAGTGAGGGCTTACTTGCCGCTGCTGCATTGCAAGAAGATGCCATTTGCGGGCGTAAGATTCTAATTTGGCGCGGCGTGGGCGGGCGTGAAACCTTAGCAGAAGTGCTGCGTGCACGGGGTGCTGTAGTTGAATACGCTGAATTGTATGAGCGCACCCAAGTGCCGTACAGTCAGGCGCAGTGGCATGAAGTTTTAGAGGAGAAACCACTATTACTGTTAAGTAGTGGTCAGGCACTGGATATTGCCGAACAACAGGTAACTGATCTTGCCCTGCAGGTTGCGGGGATATTGGTGCCGAGTGAACGCGTTGCCGAGCGTGCAAATAGCGCAGGTTACGGATGTGTATTGGTTGCGGCCAGTGCTCGTAATGAAGATACTTTAGCCAGCCTTAGGGCATGGTATTCAGCAGATGAATGACGGAGACCTCTGGGTTTCATAAGAAAGGAAAAACACCGTGAGTAACGAACCACAAGGCGAGATCTTGGAAACTAAGGTCTCAAAAGCAGCAAAAGAAAAAAAGCCAGCGACTGAAAAGCGCAGCGCTCATCCTTTGTCTTGGATCAATTTGGTCCTGATGTTGGTTCTTATCGCCATTATGGGTTTTGCCGTTTGGATGGGGTGGCAGCAACAGCAAAGTACCACTGCAGAGGTTGCGGTGTTGCGTGATCATCTTAATACGGCGTTGCAAACACTCGATCAAACATCTGCGCGTGAAAATGAATTAATGGGTCGCGCCGAGTCGTTGTCAAAATCATCACAGCAGCTACAAGAACAAGTTGCACATAACACCGATCGTTTAGGTAAGTTGCCAGGTGCCGAGCGCCAAGACTGGTTGCTCGCTGAAGCAGAATATCTGTTGCGTTTAGCCAATCAGCGTTTGCAACTGGAGCGTGATTGGGATGGTGCTTTGAGCATGCTGAGCGCTGCGGATAATGTACTACTTGAAACTCGCAATCCTCGTATGGATAAAGTTCGCGCGCTTATTGCTCGCGAAATTTTAGCCTTGCGTGCAGTACCGGCGATTGATCGCGTTGGTGCGATTCTGCGCATTCAGGCATTACAGGAACAAGTAACTGGCTTGCCATGGATGCCAGAAAAATTAATTGCTGAGCCGCAAACGCAAGATGTCGCACCGATTCCTTTAGAAGAACAAACTTGGTACTGGAACGCTTGGCGTTACGTTAAAGACAACGTAACTCGCATGGTTCGCATTCGCGAGCGTACCGCGCCTATTGCTGCGCCGTTAACCCCCGACCAGCAGTACTATTTACAGCAAAATATGCGCTTGATGCTAGAACAAGCTCAGGTTGCTTTGTTGCGTGAACAAACCGATTTGTATCAACACAGCTTGAAGCGTGTGCACCAATGGTTGGATGAATATCTAATGATGTCAGATGAGCGTACGCGTGCCGCTTATGCTGCATTGACTGAGCTTCAGGCTTGGAACGCTGCGCCAGCGCGTCCAGATATTTCTGCGTCATTGCTAGAGCTGCAAACCTTAGTCGAACAGCAACGTCGCGGCACCGTAGTGCCAGCGGCAGCGGTAAAAGCCGAGGAGGGAACTGAATGATCCTTCTTGTTCCGCTAATTCTGTTTGTTGCCGCGGCTGGGTTATTAGCCGGTGCGTTTTATTATATTGATGCAGGCTATGTATTACTGAGCTTTTACAACTACACCTTAGAAACCAGTTTATGGTTGTTCTTGGTGTTATTGGCTGGCGGTTTGATTGCGCTTTATTGGACCATTCGCTTTATTTTGATTGTATTGCAGAGCGATGGTCGCTTTAACTCATGGCGTCGTCATCGTCGTAGTGTGCGTGCGCGTCATCAAACTACGCGTGGTTTGTTGTCTCTGGCGCAAGGGCAGTGGCGTCGAGCTGAGCGTCAGTTAAGCGGTAGCGCCAAAGACGCCGACCAGCCAATGATTAACTATCTTGCTGCGGCACGTGCGGCTTACGAGCAAGGCAAAACCGAAGCAACGGATGAATGGTTAAAAGCCGCGAGTAAAAGCACTAAAGGTTCTGAGCTAGCCGTAGGTATTACCCAAGTTCAATTACTGCAATCGCGTAAGCAGCATGAGCAAGCGTTAGCCGTATTGTTACAGCTGCGTCAAAAGCATCCGCGTCATGCGTACGTTCTTAAATTGATTGTCAAAACCTACCAAGATCTTGAAGACTGGGTAGCTCTTAATGATTTACTGCCGACCTTGAAAAAAGCCACCAAAATTCCAGCAGATGATTTAAAGAAGCTAGAAGAAAATGTTAGCCTGCAACTATTGGATCGCGCTAAAAATATTCAAGGCAGTAACTTAACCTCAACGTTTGAGTCTATCGCTCGTGACACGCGTTACACCTTCCCGGTGATGAAACGCTACATTGATTTGCTGTTAGAAACCGATCAAGAAAGCAAAGCGGAAGAAGCCCTGCGCACCGGTTTGAAATACGTATGGCATGATGAGTTGATTGAAATATATGGTCGTCTTAAAAGTACCGATGCTAACAAGCAGCTTTTGTTTGCTGAGCAACAGGTACAAGAACGCCCTAATGACCCTGTGCTGTTATTGGTGCTTGGACGATTGGCTCTGCGAGTAAACAACGTTGAAAAAGCACGCGAGTATTTGCAAACAGGACTGCGTATTAAAGGTTTGCCAGAGCTGCATGCTGAAATGGGTAAAGTTATGCTGGCCGAGGGGGATGAAACCTTAGCCTGCGAACACTTTCAGCTAGCATTAGGCCATTGATCAGATAGCCACACCACTTAGCCCTGCTGAATAAATACAATAAATCAGCAGGGCTAGCAGAGACTAATTGCAATGACTCAAATCCGCACCGCGTTAGCAGATTACCTTACGATTCTCACCAGTTTATCCACGATATTGACTGGCCTCTATGCGATTTATAGCGGCAGTTCGCTATTGGATAACTCATCGCAGCAAGGCTACTGGGATGGGTATTTGCGGCATGCTATCGCCGTGGCGATTACTACGATGGCCTTGTATTTCTTTTTAGATCAGTCGGTAAAGGTCGCCCGCCGTATTGTTGAATCAGGCTCAAGTGCCCTGCCTAAGTGGCTGGTGTATGGCTTATTTTACTTTGGCGGTATGATCTTTTTCACCGTATTTCAGATCGTATTGCAGTCAAATATGTTCGACGAAGTACAGCTGTCGTACTTCATCATTCCTCTGATTATTTGGTTATCCGTTACCATTCCTTTGATGCTGGCTTCTCGTTCTGGGCGGCGCTCACGGCGTTGAATATGGCAGCGTATTTTGAACTACCTGTATGAAATCAAGGATGCTGCTTTCTTGATATACTAATCCCTCCATATAGCAGTGAGTCGTATACATGTTGAGTAAATGGCAATGGCTGCTGAGTCAGCTGACCCGAACGTTATGGGTTCGTGCGTCTTTGTTCGCGGTGCTGGCCATCGTCACGGCCTTGGTTGCGATTCCCATTCAAAATATGTTTACCGGCTCGTTACCCTATAGCGTCGGCAGTGATTCTGTGGGTTCGATTTTGAATATCCTGGCATCGAGTATGTTAGCGGTCACCACCTTCTCTCTGAGTGTTATGGTCACGGCATATGGTGCCGCAAGTACGGGTGCTACGCCGCGCGCGACACAATTGGTACGTCAAGACACCACCACTCAAAACGTACTTGCCACCTTTCTTGGTTCTTTCTTGTATAGCTTGGTAGGCATTATCGCGCTCAGTACCGGCTTATATGGGGAGAACGGCCGACTGATTCTCTTTTTGGTTACCATTGCTGTAGTGATTATTATTCTGGCAACTATTTTACGTTGGATTGAACATCTGTCCGTTTTTGGACGTGTCGGTGAAACGATAACAAGGACAGAAGAAGCAGCCTCTGCAGCGTTAAAAAGTAGGGTAGACAATCCTCATCTTGGCGCTAAACAGTTGCCTAGCGATTGGCAAAAACCGAGTGGCGGCCGCTGCCTGTATATGCCTTGTACTGGCTATGTTCGTCATATCGACGTAGGTCAGCTGAATGAACTTGCGAGTTGTGATGATCTTGAGCTCGCCGTGCTGGTAGAGCCGGGCAGCTTTGTGCATCCAGCAGAGGCCGTGCTTTGGTGTAGCAAGGAAATATCAGAGGAATCGTGCGCGAAAATGCGTATTGCATTTTCTATTGGGGTGAACCGTTCTTTTGATCAAGATCCCCGCTTTGGACTTGAGGTGTTGGCTGAAATTGCCTCACGTGCTTTGTCTCCGGGGGTCAATGATGCCGGTACGGCTATCGATGTGCTTACTCGCTCCGTACGGTTAATGTGTCTTTGGAAGGATCACAAATGCCTAGAAGACGATGATGAGAACATTCACTTCCCTAATGTGCGTGTTGCGGCACTATCAACTAATGACCTCTTCGATGACATTTTCTCGCCTATTGCGCGTGATGGCGCGGGTATTGTCGAAGTTCAGTTGCGGTTACAGAAGTCTCTACTGGCTTTGGTGCAAAATGATGCGAACGTATTTCGCAAGGCGGCCCTGCGACAATCAGAGTTTGCCATGATTTATGCGCAAAAGTATTTGTTGTTACCGCAAGATATCGAGAGGTTAACCATCATTCGCGAAGCGATTAAGCGTGTAAAATAGAAGTGCACGGTGAATCTGATCCTCTTCTGGAGCGCAATAATGTCGATATTAATTAGTTGATATCGTTCAACAGCTATGGGGCATTGGATGCCGTCATTGGCGTCAAATTTCTTATTCAGTAGACGCTTCTAACGTCCTTTGTTAGCCTACGCCCCCCGCACTTTACATAAAATTACGATCTATAGTGATAGAGCGCGGTAGTGTGCTACGCGCATAACCAAACAGCGATAAATAATAACGATAACAGTAAAGGGCTTGGAGCTTCACATGAGCAAATATCATATTGTTATTATTGGCTCTGGCCCCGCTGGGCTAAGTGCTGCCGCTCGTGCTGCCTATCATGATCAACAAACTGGCCGAGCTGAGCCTAGTTATATCCTGCTAGAAGGCTTCTCGCGAATTTCCAAAACGATTGATGAATACCAAAAAGGAAAGCACGTTATGGCTGAGCCTGGGTTCATTGATTTGCGTAGCGATTTAAATTTTGAAATTAACACCCGCGAACGCATTCTTGATGAGTGGAATCGTGGTGTTCAAGAATCCAAGGTTAATATCCGCTACAACGCCGAAGTTGTTAGCGTAGAAGGCACTCAAGGTGACTTCACCATCAACTTAAAAAATGGCGAAAAAATCTCGGCAGAGTTTGTGGTATTGGGGATTGGCTTGCAGGGTAACCCACGCAAGCTCGGCGTTGCTGGTGAAGATTTAGCGGATGTCGCTTATACCCTATCGGATCCCGATGAATTCAAAGAGCAAACCATCGTTGTGATTGGTGCTGGTGATGCCGCTATCGAAAACGCCTTGGCGTTAGCCCGTAATAATAAAGTGTATATTGTTAACCGTCGTTCGGAATTCTCGCGTGCAAAAGAAGGCAACCTTAATGGCGTGCTGGCTGCGATTAACAACAAGCGCTTGGACTTTTCCTGTATTTACGATGCGGGCGTTAGCGAAGTCCGCGAATACACCCAAGACGGCTGTAAGCTGCAGATTGATTTGAAAACCCCTGACGGTCTAAAAACCATCAGTTGTCATCGTGTAATCGGTCGTTTGGGGGCAATCGCGCCGCGCGATTTTGTCGAAAAATGCGGTATTACTTTTCCAAGCGATAAGCCAGATGCGATTCCTGTGCTGTCGTCGAAATACGAATCCAACGTTCCCGGCTTATACATTATTGGTGCCTTGGCCGGTTATCCGCTGATTAAGCAGGCGATGAACCAAGGCTACGACGTGATTGAATTTATTCTGGGCAATAATATTCGCCCAGTGGATCACGAATTATTAGCCGCCCGCTTTGCCTTGCTACCTTACCATCGTGATGTTGAAGAGGTGATCGAACTGCTGCAGCAGCAGATCCCTATGTTCCAGCAGATGAACGCCCTGCTGCTGCGCGAATTACTCAACGAAAGTGATTTGCACGTTAGCTTCCCCAAAGCAGAAATGGCAGAGGCACAACGCTCGTTAGATCAGTTGGTGCGTAACGACACACGTGGCCGTTTACGCCCTTCTATTGCTGTTGCAGAAGGTGATTTTCTCTTCCGCAACGAAGATTACTCCAATACCTTCTTTACCATCCTTGAAGGTGAAGTGGATATTCGCGTTAAGAATAAAGAAGGTAAGTACCTCACCTTTACATTAGGCCCAGGTCAGTTTTTTGGTGAGATGAGTCTGATTTCTGGCCGTCCGCGTAACGGTGACGCCATCGCCAAGAAAGACTGCATTTTATTAGAAACCCCGCGTCGTACCATGCTCAAATTGGTCAACTCCAACGATGAGATTCGTTTAGGTATCGACTGGGTGTTTATTACCCGCGCACTGCAAGGCTTCTTTGCGCCACGCGGCAACGTGTTTGATATCCGTCAAATTGCGCACGCCACTAAGCTCAATCGCTATGTGAAAGGCGATTACCTTTATAAAGAAGGCGAGCGCGGCGATAAGTTGTTTTTAATTCGTAGCGGCACGGTGAACTTACAGAAGAATATTGGCGGTGTCCCCATCAGCTTGAGTCAGGCCAAAACTGCTCAAGTGATTGGTGAAATGGCTTTGCTCGGTAGCCCTTTGCGCCATGAGTCAGCAATTGCAGTAAGCCAAGTTGAAACCATCGAATTATCGCAAGATGCGTTAAACGCGCTCTTTGCCCAAGACGATGTAGGTCGCGCAAAAGTCGAAGAAGCGGCTGCTCAGCGCTTACTCACTAATACCGATGTGCAAACCTATAATCAGCGTAATAACCGAGTTTCCTTCTTAATGGATCAAGGTTTAGGTGAAGCGACCAATGCGTTAGTGATTGATACTAAGTTGTGTGTCGGCTGCGACAACTGTGAGGTGGCCTGTGCCGAAACTCACGGTGGTATTTCTCGTTTAAATCGAAAAGCTGGTGTTGGCTTTGCCGATTTACAGGTGCCGGTGGCTTGTCGTCATTGTGAAAGTCCGCACTGCATGAAAGATTGCCCTGCCAATGCCATTCACCGTGCCCCCAGTGGTGAAGTCTTTATTGATGATACTTGCATTGGTTGCGGTAACTGCGAGAGCAACTGTGTGTACGACGTTATTCATATGGCGTATCCGCAGCGCGAGAAAAACAGCGTTTGGTCGTGGATGTTTTTAGGCTTAGGTAGTCGGCCCGGTGAAAAGCCCGTTGATAAGAAAAGACAGGCCAGTGAAGCGCAGGGTAAAAAAGCGGTTAAATGCGATTCCTGCAAAGATCTTTCTGGTGGCCCTGCCTGTGTGCGATCGTGCCCTACCGGTGCAGCAAAACGTATTTCTCCCGATCAGTTTATCGACATTCTGAAGGTGCAATAACGTGGCGCTGAATAAGAACATTCTGTTATTCAACAATTCGATGTACGGCAAAATTGCGTTGGGATTGGGGATTATCTGTAGCGGTATTTACATGACGTCAGAAAACCCTGCCAATGGCGGTACGTGGCAGGGATATACCTTAGGTACGCTAGGTGCGCTGATTATTGTTTGGCTAACCTTGCTCGGTATTCGCAAGCGTAGCTATCGCTCATCGTTAGGCACGGTGCAAGGCTGGACGTCGGCTCACGTGTATTTGGGCTTAGTGCTTCTGCTCATTGGCACTCTGCATTGCGGTTATCAGTTTGGTTGGAATATTCATACGCTGGCATACGTACTGATGGTAATCGTCATCGTCAGTGGTATGTACGGTTTATGGCTGTATTTAATGCTGCCAAGTGCGATGGAAAGTAACCGTAAAAATCTATCGCGTGAAAATATGCTGCGTCAGTTCGATGGCTTTAATCAGGAAGCTGTGATCATTGCCGCTGACCTTCCCATTGAGATTCAAAATGCCGTCGGCTCGGCGATAAAGCACACCACACTGGGTGGCGGCACTTTTGCGCAAATTCGCGCTAAGGATTCGTCGCGCGTCTCGTTAGATGCATCCGCGCCATTAAATTTGGTTGATAACCGCGATCAAAAAGCACTGCTTTCTTATATTGCCCATGAGTTGCCTAAACCTAAGCACAGTGCGGAGCAACATGAGAAGTTACAAGCCTTATTGGATGTACTTAGCCAGCGTAAAACCTTGCTGAATAGTTTACGCCTCGACATGCACTGGCAGACTCTGCTGCATGTCTGGTTGGTCGTTCATATCCCCTTCAGCATTGCGCTATTGGGAGTGTTAACCGCACATATTATTAGTGTGTTTTTTTACTGGTAATAGCCAATGAAACTCGTTTTAGAAGTCAGTACCGGTGAAGAAGCCATTGTTCGTGAGTGGGACGGCAAAGTCCTTAGCATAGGTCGCTCGCCTCATAGTGATGTGCAATTGTTTGGCCCAGGTGTAGCCGAGCATCACGTGCGTTTAATCGCTGATGGCGACGGTTTGCGTTTAGAGTGCCCGATGAATACCTCCGTCGTGATGAACGACGAGACTGTGCGCAAAGCGAAATTATCGGTCGGGAATAGCTTTTATATCGACAGCCATAAAGTTTCTATTATGGCGTCTGGCGATAGCGCGATCTCCGCTAAAGTAAGAATCCTGCAATACGACGATGTGAGTAAAATTCCAACGGCGACAACGCCGGATAATATTTCTGCTCGCTCCACTAAGTCGCGTAAACGACTGTGGAGCTATGGCCTACTAGCGGTTGGTCTTTTGGTGAGTTTAATTTTACCAATGCTGTCGTCGTTTGATTCAAAAGCGAAACTGATATTTGAAGAATACGGTCTGCCGACGGACACCATTTGGACATCGGGAGATTTAGCCTCGGCGCACAATATTCCAGGTATCGCTAACGAGTGTAAGGTTTGCCACGAAAGCCCCTTTGTATCGGTGCGCGATTCGGTTTGTTTAACCTGTCACCAAGAATTACCGGCACACGGCAATAACGATATTCATATGCAGGTGGGTGAAGATCCGCGTAAGTGTTTGAGCTGCCATAAGGAACATAACGAACCTTCTACGCTGGTACATACCGACAATGCTTTCTGTACCGATTGTCATGCCGATGCAATGCATTGGGCGGACAACAAAAAATCGCTACCACCGGTACTTGGCTTCTCTGCCAAGAGTCACCCAGAGTTCAAGTTGCAGTACTTAACGCCGCAAAATACAGCCACTGGAGTCGATTGGCAGAATATCGCTCACGGCACTTCTGAAATGCTGGCAGAAAGCTCTAACCTTAAATTCCCACACGATTTGCATTTAGGTGGCGATAAAGTTCAGCGCGATGATGGTAATGCGTTGGAATGTTCCGACTGCCACTCGTTAGATAAAAATGGCGAGCATTTTGTCCCGATTACTATGGATAGATCTTGCCGCTCATGTCACGCCTTGGAATTCGATATTCAAGCTAAAGGACGTGAATTGCATCATGGCGAGCCGGAGCTGGTATTACAGCAGCTGACCGAATATTTTGCTCTGCAATACGCCGATCCAGCGTTACGTGCGGAGCGTGAGCAAGATAGTCGCCGCTTGCCGACTATCGCATCTATGTCGGCAGTGGATCGTGATTCCTGCAAAGGTAACGCGATTGACTGCGCGCGCAAGGCTGCGCTGCTAGAGGCTGAAACTCAGTTTGAGCGCACCGGCTGTGCTGTCTGCCATATGATCACCAAAGACGAGAGTAAACCGCTCGCTGACCGCTGGCATGTGGAGCCGATTCAATTACAAGATAACTGGTATAACGCGCGTTTCGATCACACCGTGCATATGGTTGGTGATGAAAAAAGCGAAACAGCGATGTGTATCACCTGCCATAAAGCAGATGTGTCATCGGCAAGTACCGATTTGCTGATTCCCGGCATTGGTAAGTGCGTACAGTGCCATACCGATGCCCGAGAAGCAGTGACTAAAAAACAAGTATCCAGTAGCTGTATTGATTGCCATAGCTTCCACATTCCCGGTAAGCCGATGATGCTGGATGCATATCTAGGGCGGCTCCATGACTGAGCAAGGTTCGCGTTTTAAATCTAAGCCACTAATCCGGCTAGTGCAACAGCTTGCACTGACTGGCGCAGTATCCTGTGTCGCGCTTGGCATAGTGTCGTGCGGTGGTGGTAAGAGTGCGGATTCTAGTGGTATTGGCGCTGGCGATGTTTCTTGTGCGGGCAATTGCCAAGCCGACAAACTCAATAGTTTAAGTATTGCCGATGTTGAAACGGTCATTGCCCAAGCGGTGAATGAAGCCAAAGCACGCAACGCTAAGGCTACCATTGCTGTCGTCGACCGTGTAGGCAATGTGCTCGGTGTCTATCGTATGACAGGCGCCGACAAACAGTTAAAAATTAGTACGACAGCCGACACAGAAACCGCAATTGATGGTGGTTTAGAGCAGCTTATTTTACCCGATGGCGCTGACGCCCTCGCGGCTATCGCAAAAGCGGTGACCGGCGCCTATTTAGCCACCGAAGGTAACGGTTTTAGCACCCGTACCGCCGGGCAAATTATTCAAGATCATTTTAATCCGGGCGAGCGCAATCAACCGGGTGGCCCTTTGTTTGGCGTACAGTTTAGCCAGCTTGCTTGCTCGGATTTTTCTCAGCGTGATCTCGGCACGGGCGTTACCGGTCCCGGCCCGCATCGTTCGCCACTTGGCTTGTCTGCCGATCCCGGTGGTTTTCCACTCTATAAAGATGGCATCGCTATTGGCGGTGTTGGTGTGATCAGTGACGGCCGCTACAGCCTTGATAAGAACCTATTGGATGTCGATAGCGATCAAGACGAACTGATTGCCTTGGCGGCGTCGTTTGGTTACCAGCCACCGCTCAATCGTCGTGCGGATCGCATTACGGTTGATGGTAAGACGTTACGCTTTGCCGATGTCGATAATATCGATTTGGAGTCAGCGCCCGATGGTTCCAATACTTATGCGGCATTAACCGCAGCGGATGGCGATCTGCTCAGCGTGACGGGTTACATGACCACCGCCACCATTCGTGCCGGAACTGTGTTTGGCCAAGCGGATTCCGGTATTCGTGCTGATTCTGGGCTTTATGTCGGGCAAGATGCCTTTGTGTTTGTTGATGGCGCGAATATTAACCGTTATCCGCCGATTGCCGGTACTGCTGTGGCTGAGCCGGGCACGGCGGTATTGTCAGCTAATGAAGTACAAGCCGTCATGACCGAAGCGTTGGCCGTTGCCAACAGTGCGCGTGCGCAAATTCGTCAGCCATTAAGCACACAAGCGCGAGTGACGGTGAGTGTGGTCGATACTCAGGGCAATGTGTTGGCCATGGCGCAAACCCGTGATGCGCCGGTATTTGGTATCGAAGTCTCGTTGCAAAAAGCACGTACAGCGGCCTTCTTTTCGTCGCCCGATGCCGCGGATTTTTTAGGCGATGCAGGCCTTGCGAAAACGCAGTATTTTAATTCCGACTTAACTGCAGATCGCCAAATAAATATCGGCGATTATTTAACCGATTTGCGTACCTTTACGGCGAATAATAATGCGCTATCCGACGGCACTGCCTTCTCGGATCGCGCCGGTGGTAATTTATCGCGGCCATTTTATCCCGATGGTATTGAATCAAACCCGAACGGCCCTTTAAGTAAGCCAAGCGGTGAATGGAGCCCATTTTCGACTGGTTTACAGCTCGACTTAGTGATGAACGGCATAGTGCAGCATTTATTTCATGTGCTGGCCGGAACCCCCGAAGTCGGTCAAACCTGTGTCGGTTTGGATATTAGCGATTTGAACAGCGTGGTCGAAACGGCCAGCAGTAATCGCTTAGCGAATGGTATTCAGATTTTCCCCGGCAGTGTGCCGATTTATCGTGGCGATGTGCTGGTGGGGGGGATTGGTGTGTCGGGTGATGGTGTCGATCAAGATGACATGATTGCCTTTTTAGGTTTGCACAATGCATCGCAAGCGCTGAATGGCTCAATTAATAATGCCCCAAGCGCGATTCGTGCCGATAACCTAAAACCTAAAGGCGAACATCTGCGCTTTATTCAGTGCCCGCAAGCGCCATTCTTAAATTCTGATAGCCAGAATGTGTGTCAGGGGAAATGATATGAAACATATTATTTTCTCGCCATCGCGCTTTAACTTGTTAAAAACGAGCCTGCTGGCGTTCTCCATGGGTGCGTTTTTACCAGTAAGCGCAGAGGCCGACGTGTCTAATGTAGAAGCATCTGGGTCAGATGTTATTTGTGGCCCCGATGCGAATAGTCAACGTCGTCTACCGGGAATCGCTAACAGCGATTGTATTGCGCTAGAAAAAGATCCGGAAAATGTAAAAGCGTTACCGGAAAAAAGCTCGCCAACCCCGCGCCCTGTGTTACTTGATTATGAAAATAAAATCATAAGTTTTGATGACCGCTGGCGCATTGTTGAACTGGTAGGCTACGAAGAGAACTTACTTGATCCGTATAATCGTAACGTATTAAAAGCTGACCGGCCTTTGTATGACGATTGGTTTTTTAATGTCTCGATTGTTTCTGATACTTTCTACGAAAATCGTAGAGTGCCAACGCCGGTGGGTTTGCAGAGTACACGCAACAGCGGCGATTTAGGTGTCTTCGGCTCCGGTTATCAGCAAGCCTTGATCGAAAACTTATTATTTGAATTTGTCTATTACAAGGGTGATACCACCTTTCGCCCCCCCGATTATGAATTCCGTTTTATTCCAGTTATTAACTACAACGCTACTTATCTTGATGAGATTTTAGGCGTCAATGTTGATCCTGCCGATAACACGACGCGCTATGAAGACTTTATTGGTATTCAAGGTCTGTTTGTCGATAAGCACTTGCGTAACGTCAGTGATAACTTTGACTTCGATAGTTTACGCGTGGGTATTCAGCCGTTTAACTCAGATTTTCGGGGTTTCTTATTTCAAGACAGTCCCTTTGGCGTGCGCTTGTTTGGCAACCGCAGCAACAATATCTTCCAATACAACTTAGCTTGGTTTCGTCGCCTAGAAAAAGACATTAATAGTGGCTTAAACGACGTTCGACGTACCCTGCGCGATGACGATATTTTTGTTGCTAACCTCTACTGGCAAGATATGCCAGTGTTAGGTTTCTTTAGCCAAGCGACGATTATTCATAACCGCAATGGCGAAGAAGATAATAATCGCTACGATGAAAACGGCTTTATTCAACGTCCGGCTTCTCTCGGTGGCGAGCGCCCAAAAAGCTACGAAGTTACGTATTTTGGTTATAACGGCGATGGTCATATTGGCCGCTTGAACTTGACGGTGTCGGCGTATCAGGCGATCGGCACAATAAGAAACGATGTCTTTAGTCAGCGCGATGCCGATATTAATGCACAGTTTTTTGCCGCTGAATTATCCCGTGATTATAGTTGGGCGCGTTATCGCTTGTCGGCAATGTACGGAAGTGGTGATAGTGATCCGTATGATGATGTGGCCGAAGGCTTCGACGCCATCTTTGAAAATCCACAATTTGCTGGAGCGGATACTAGTTATTGGATGCGCCAAGGCGTGCCGTTAATTGCCGGTGGTAAAGTGGCAATTAGCAGTCGCAATGGCTTACTCAATTCATTACGCACCTCAAAAGAACAAGGCCAGTCAAACTTCACTAACCCCGGTATTCGTTTGCTGGGGGCCGGTGCCGATTGGGATTTGCTACCAGAGCTGCGCGTGTCGTTTAACGTCAACCGTTTATGGTTTGACGACACCACCGTTATTGAAGTGGCACGTAATCAAGGCGATATCGATACGCACATTGGCGACGATGTCTCCATCGCCATTATTTATCGCCCATTTATGAGTCAAAACATTGTTGCGCGGGCGTCCTACGCCAAGCTGTTTGCGGGTCAGGGATATAAAGACTTATTCCCAGATGAAGATCCGCATTCCTTGCTGTTAAACCTGACGCTCTCTTATTAATGCTTATGTTTAGATTCACTCGCACTGACACCGGAATGCTTAACCAATGAAACGATTTATTCATTACTTACTACTGCTCAGTGCGTTGATCGCAGCTAGCGCATATGCGTCTGAAAAGGCACATAAAGTAGAGCGTGACTATGAGTTCTATCCGCCCGCTCCTGCATTTCAAACCCAAGATGTGGCCGATGAAAAAAGTGCCGGTTGTATGAGTTGTCATACCGACACCGATAGCAAAAACATGCACAGTAATTCAGCGGTTGTTCTTGGCTGTACGGATTGTCATGGTGGTAATGCCAGTGTGAAAATCGAAGCGGGTATGACGCGAAAAACAGATGGTTACTTTGCCAAGATGGAACAAGCGCACGTATTACCGACGCTGCCCGATGCCTGGTTATATCCGAGTAGTGCGAACCCTGAAATTAGCTACACCTTGCTGAACAAAGAAAGCCCTGAATTTATTCGCTTTATGAACCCGTCGGATTACCGCATCGTTGAAGATGCGTGCGGTAGCTGTCACCAAAAAGAAATTGAAGCCTCTAAACGCAGCCTTCATGCCACCGGCGCTATGCTGTGGGGTGGTGCGTCTTACAATAACGGTATTTTACCGTTCAAAAATTATATCTTAGGTGAGGCTTACACCCGCGATGGCAAAGCGGCTGCGATTCAAGGGCCGATCAAACCGGATGCCGCTATGACAGAGCAAGGTGTGATTGATACCTTGTATCCACTGCCCGCTTGGGAAACGGTCAAACCCGGCGATATTTTCCGCGTATTCGAACGCGGTGGTCGTAACATTACTAACCTATTTCCAGAAACCGGCATCCCCAATTCGCTCGGCGTATTGCAGCGTTTAGAAGAACCGGGTCGCCCGGATTTCCGTCAGTCGAATCGCGGGCCGGGTACTGGGCAGCGTATTTCGGTGCCGTTGATTAACATTACGAAAACCCGCTTAAATGATCCTTTGTTATGGTTTATGGGCACCAACGATCAACCGGGCGATTATCGCAATTCCGGTTGTGCTTCCTGTCACGTGGTTTATGCCAACGACCGTGATCCGCGTCACTCGGGTTTTTATGCTCAGCATGGGCATGAAGGTAAAAGCATCAGTAAAGATCCGACCATCTCTAAAACAGAGTCGGGTCATCCGTTGCAGCACACCTTTAGTAATGCCATTCCAACCAGTCAGTGCATGATCTGCCATATGCATCAGCCGAATATGTTTATGAACACCTACTTGGGTTACACCATGTGGGATTACGAATCTGATGCGCCCTCTATGTGGCCAGAAAAACAAAAGTATCCGACGGAAGAAGAAAAACACGATGTCTATGAGCACAACCCCGAAGGCGCTGCCGCACGGGGTAAATGGGGTGACCGTGATTTCTTGAAGAATGTATCAGATTTAAATCCAGAATTAAAAGACACCCAGTTTGCTGATTACCACGGTCACGGCTGGAATTTCCGTGCAATTTTTAAACGTGATCGTAAAGGTAATCTGTTGGATGCCGAAGGCGAAAAAGTCTCGGATCAAGATCCCGAGAAATTCGATAAAGCGGTGCATATGTCATCTGTGCATTTGGATGTCGGCATGCATTGTGTGGATTGCCACTTTTCCCAAGACGGTCACGGCAATGGGCATTTACAAGGTGAAGTAGCATTGGCGGTAGAGATCGACTGCCAAGACTGCCACGGTAATGCCGATTCATATCCTAACTTGACGACGTCAGGGCCAGCGAAATTAGAAAATGGTCGTGACTTAACGTTATTGCGCACGCCTGATGGCCGTAAACGGTTTGAATGGATTAATGGCAAGTTATTCCAGCGCGCCTCGCTTGATCCTAATAAAGAATGGGAGTTGTCCTTGGTGAAAGATTCCGTCACCGAAGGCAATGATCATTACAACGAAAAAGCCGCACGCGCGAAATTGATGAGCAAAGATACCGATAATTTAAGTTGGGGCGAATTTGTACCGACCAATAATCGTGCGCACCAAGATAGCGAAATGGAATGTTATAGCTGCCATACGTCTTGGACTACGAGTTGCGGTGGCTGTCATTTACCGATTCAGGCTAACCAAAAAACCGAGCGTCATCATTATGAAGGCGGCGAGTCGCGTAATTATGCAACCTATAATCCTCAGGTCGCGCGCGATCAGATCTTTATGCTGGGACGCCGTGGTGATCGCAAGGGCGGGAAAATAGCACCGGTACGTTCAACCTCAGCCTTGGTGTTGTCGTCGACCAACTCGAACCGCGAAAATATTTATATTCAGCAGCCACCGATTTCATCGAGTGGTTACAGCTCGCAGGCAATGAATCCGCATTTCCCGCATACCGTGCGTAAAACCGAAACGAAAGACTGCCAAGATTGTCACGTGTCGGACACTAACGATAACAACGCCATCATGTCGCAGTTATTAATGTTTGGTACTAACTACATTAACTTCGTCGGTAAGTACGCTTGGGTTGGCTCTGAAAATGCGGTGAATGCCGTCGATGTGACTGAGTGGGAAGAACCGCAAGCGGTGCGCGGTAGTTACTTGCAGAAGTACGCTTACCCTGATTTTTATCAAGCGCATCTAGATAAAGGCGGCGAGTTAACGGCACATACGCATTCGGCTGGTGAGGTCGGTTGTTTGCAAATGCGTGGCGAGTATTTATTCGTGGCGGAAGGCAAAGAAGGGTTTAGTGTTTATGATATTGCCAGTATTGATAATAAAGGCGTATCTCAGCGCATTATTTCTGCGCCGTTTAGCCCACTCGGCCACGATGCCCATATTGATAGCAAAGACGCATCATGTATGACCATGCCATCAATGACACAGCCGATTGCTTATGAGCGCAATGATAGTGAATTAATGCGGGTAACCAATAAAGAAACCCCAATGCATCCAATTCATAAATACGCCTTTATTACCGACCGTGAAGAAGGCCTGATTTTGGTTGATATCAATACCTTCGCCGATGGTGAGCCGCGCAATAACCAACTTGAGCGCGCGCTTACTTGGAATCCGGGCGGTGTGTTGAAGGGTGCGAATCACATTACGATGGGCGGTTATTACGCCTATATCAGCACGCCCATTGGTGTTTTAGTGGTGAATCTAAACGAGCCGCTAAAACCGAAATTAGAATCTATTATTTCGGTTAAAGACGCCCGTGCGACCGCACTGCAATTCCGTTATTTGTATGTCACGACGGCAGAAGGTGTTCAGGTCGTTGACGTGACGGATGTTAAGAATCCGCATTTGCTTCCTACTAAGATCGAGCTAGCCGATGCACAGCGTATTTATTTAGCGCGTACTTATGCCTATGTTGCGGCAGGTAAAGATGGTTTGGTGATTCTCGATATTGAACAGGCTGATCAACCTAAGGTGTATCAGACGTTCAATGCTGACGGTGAGATTAAAGATGCGCGTGATGTCATTGTTGCAACCACCAATGCTTCACTGTTTGCGTATGTCGCCGATGGTGTTGGTGGTTTAAAAGTCTTACAGCTGACGTCGCCGGATATTCAACCTAAGTTTTACGGTTTTAGTCCTGAGCCGAATCCCCATTTGATTGCTCACTATCAAACTTCTAAACCAGCACTGAGTTTGTCGCGTGGTTTAGCGCGTGATCGCGGTGTGGATGAAACCGGCGAGCAGATTTCTGTCTTTGGTCGTTTAGGTTCCCGACCATTGAACTTAGAAGAAATGAAACGACTGTATCTTAACCCGAATGGTAAGCCTTGGACTGTGCCGGTCGATTCCAGCACGTTAAAGCGTACAGACGGTTATAAGAATGATTAAGCAGGTAATAACAATGAAAAAAGGGTTAATGCCTATTATCGCCGCGCTTTTCATCTGCGCCGCATCTGCGGTGCAGGCGCTACCGCAAAACGATGAGCGTGTGCACGAAGGCGTTGCCTCGTGTGCGAATTCCGTCTGTCATGGCCGCGCTGCGCCGAAAGATGGCTCGGACGTGAACCTCAATGAATACCGTATCTGGCTAAAAAATGATGCGCATTCATTAGCCTATAAAGTGCTGCTCAACGATAAATCTAAAATGATCGCTGCGAATTTAGGTTTGCCTGATGCGCATACCGCCAAAATTTGTTTGGACTGTCATGCCGACAATGTTGCGCCAGAATATCGCGGCGCAAAATTCCAAATTAGCGATGGTATCGGTTGTGAGTCTTGTCACGGTGGTTCGCAGAATTGGTTGGCAACGCATACCGGTAAGGACGCAACGCATCCGCAAAACCTAGCCAATGGCTTGTATGCCTTGACTGATCCCGATGCAAAAGCGGGTTTATGCTTATCGTGTCATCAAGGTACCAAAGATAAATTAGCCACCCATAAAATCATGGGCGCTGGCCATCCGCGCTTACGCTTCGATATGGCGGTGTTTTCGGCGAATCAGCCGCGCCACTATGATCTTGATGCCGATTACTTTGCGCGCGGAAAATCCGAACTAGCGCCTGCTGATGCATGGTTATCGGGACTAACTAATGCGGCAATCGGCAGTTTAGAGTTGATCGAGGACCATTTTGATCGTGGCCAAGTTTTTCCTGAGTTAGCCTTGTTTGATTGCCATAGCTGTCATCATGGTATGAACGATAAACGCTGGAACGCGAATAGCACGCTGGCAGCCGGCTCAGTAAGGTTGAATTTGAGCCAAATTCGTTTACTCGCCGATGTGATTGAGCCGCTGGATTTGTTTTCTAGTGGTGAGCTTGCGTCTTTGCGCGATGCAATTAATACCATTAATAACGGCTCGCAAGTCTCCGTCGGGCAAGTTAAAGCCGGTGCTGCTGCGTTAACCTTGCAGTTACGCAGTATTAAAGTCGTGCTCGCAGAGGCTTCATTGGACGCTGTAGCTTGGGCTGCAATTCGTGAGAGTATGTTGAAGCAGGCAGCGCGCGGTGCTTACTCTGATTTCATCATGGCAGAGCAAATGTTTTTGGCGTTAGATACTTTAAATATGGCCATTAATCCGAATGGTACGTATCAGCGCGAAGTGGATGCCATTTTCGCCACGGTAAAAGATGAAAGCCATTTTTCGCCAGCAAGTTTTAAACAAGCGTCTCAACAATTTTATCAACGCTTAGGTAAGTAACATGAGTGACGTCGTTGAAGATAATAATATTGGTGGCGCATGGACTTTGCCGGTGTCGCCGAAACCGCCTGAGGTGCTTCCTCGTATTGCCGATGCGGAAGTCGCTCGCCTAAAGAGTGCTACTGCTAGCGCAGCAATTGTTTTGCTGTCAGATATGCCCGCTGATAATAAATTGTTAGATATGACAAGTGATGGGCCTTTTGTTGTTGGTTCAGCCGCCACTACAGATTTAATCATTAATCACGAATCGGTGGGAGCTGAGCATTTCGAGCTAGTTGCGATTGAAGGGCAATACAAAGTCACGAATCTGGCATTGCTACAAGGAACATGGGTTAACGAGAAACGAATCCGTAGCCAAAAACTGGTGAATAAAGACATTATTCGCAGCGGCTGCGTTGAATTTGTGTTTTTAACCTGAATCGTAATTATGTCTATGCTGCTACAGGACGTTAAACATTGATTGAGCGATTGATATGAAAATTACCTTCTATGGAGTCAGAGGCTCTATCGCTGTTTCCGGGCGAGACTTCGTGAAGTACGGTGGCAATACATCTTGTGTGCATGTCGAGTTAGATTGTGGTCGTCATTTGGTATTTGACGCCGGTACGGGATTGCAGAACTTAGGTAAGAAAATTCGTAAAACCAAGGACTCTATTTATTTATTACTGAGTCATCATCACCTTGATCATATTCAGGGATTTCCATTTTTTGATCCTATCTATTCATCGAGCGCAGATATTCATTTATTGATGCCTGCGGTATCTGAAGGCGAGGTTTTTCCACTATTAAACCAAATGGGGGGACGAACGTTTCCCGTGTCTTACCAAAATTTGGCATCGCGTATTACCACCTATCCTTTAATTCAAAGCAGTGATTACGATTTTTTGCACTCCACTCGATTATCGACCCTGTCGCTTAATCATCCGGGCAGTGGCTTGGCTTATAAGCTAGAAGCGGATGGCGCAACGGTTGCGTATGTCACTGACAATGAGCTTTTTCCGCCGGGTACGCCGCTGAATCATTACGACCAATGGGTTAAGTTTCTGCATGGTGTTGATGTGCTTATTCATGATGCGCAGTACACCGATGATGATATGCCACACAAACATGGCTGGGGACACTCAACGATTAAGCAGGTTATGCAGCTGGCCAAAGATGCAGAAGTAAAGCATTTAGCTTTATTTCACCATGATCAAGAACGAACAGACTATCAGCTAGATGCAATTGCCAAAGAATGTGGTGAGCAGTTACACGCTAACAATAAAGAAGCGAGCTGCTTTTGCACATTTGAAGGGATGGCATTGAGGCTGGATAAAAACGGATTAAATTCGCTATGAAAAACCTACTATGATTCGCTCTTTTTTTCGGATTATGCGTTTGTCGCGATTATGGCGCATGATTCCACATAGCTATCGCTCTTGGTCGCTAAATCTATTCATCTTTGCTTTATTAGTGCTTTTGTTTCAGTGGAGCATTCAGCCGGGTAAGTCGGATTCTATTATTCATCGCATGAACGGCATGCTCTACGATGTGCGTTTATCAACCATGATGGACGACAGTATGGATGCTGGTACCACCGCGATTGTGGTGGTTGATATCGACGAGAAAAGCTTGCAGCAATATGGTCGCTGGCCGTGGAGTCGCGAAACAATTGTAAGTTTGCTGCAGCATATTAAGACGCAAGGCGCATTAATTACCGCATTCGATATTGTGTTTTCTGAGCCTGAACGAAACTTGATCGAACGTATTCGGGAGCGTCCAGAATCAGCGCCAATTCAGGATTTTTTACAAACATTAGAAGCGGATTACGACTTCGACGGTAAGCTCGCACAGCAGTTTACTGAACAGGATGTCATCCTCGGCTATTTATTTCTTAATGCCGAAGCCGATAGAACAGGTTATTTACCGGCATCTCCGTTTGCAGCATCTAGTTTATATCAAGCTATGCCGGTGCAGAGTTTTGCAGGCTATGCCGCACCATTAGAGATGTTTGTTGAGAGTGCGCTGGGCAGTGGTTATGTCACTATCCAGCCGGATGTCGACGGTATTATTCGCCGCGCCCCTCTGATATTGAAACACGACGACGTCTTGTACCCATCGCTGGCTCTAGAGACGGCTCGCCAATTTTTATTGGCCGAGCACATGAACATTAAAAGCGCGAATGTGAATGGTGTCGAAAGCATTGTAAACATCAGCTTAGATAACGTTGTGATTCCGACCAACGAATTTGGCGAGGCCGCAGTGCCTTATCGTGGCGGGGCTAAGAGTTTTCCCTATATTTCTGCGGCTGATATTTTAAATGGCGAAGAAATTCCCGAGCTAGCCGATTCTATTGTACTGGTAGGCACGTCGGCAGTTGGCTTAGCAGATTTACGTTCAACGCCATTACAGCCCTTTTATCCTGGGGTTGAAATTCACGCCAACATCATCGACGCCATCGTTAATGAGCGGCCCTTTCCGTATCAACCGGACTGGTTTTCAGGTGCCTCGGTACTCGTAATGTTGCTGTCTACGTTGATCTTAACCTATGCCTTACCACGTCTTGGCGCATTAATGATGCCCTTGGTTAGTTTTACTTTGCTGGGCGCATTAATCGGCTTTAATTTTTACAGCTGGAAATATTGGAGCTTAGATTTACCCTTATTTATACCGGCCTTATTGGTCGTAGTAATCTCATTAAAAGAGATTGCCGGTGGATTTTTAGGTGAACAATCACAACGAAAAATGATTAAGGGGCACTTTGATAAATACGTACCCCCTGCTCACATCGAACGCATGATGAGTAACCCTGATGGCGTTAACCTTGATGGCGAAAAGAAAGAAATGTCGGTGTTGTTTTCTGATATTCGTAGCTTCACGACTATCTCGGAAAAATTGAGCACGCAAGAACTTAAGCTATTGCTCAACCTCTATTTCACTCCGATTACCGGCATTATTTTTGATAACCAAGGTACCGTGGATAAGTTTGTTGGCGATATGGTAATGGCGTTTTGGAATGCACCACTGGATGTGGATGATCATGCTCATTATGCGATCAAAGCGGCGATGGAAATGCTGAAGAAAACCGAAGACTTACGAGCTGATTTCGCTCAGCGTGGTTTGCCCCCCGTATTTATTGGTGTCGGTGTGAATACTGGCGAGATGAACGTTGGTGACATGGGTTCTGACACCCGCCGCAATTATACGGTACTGGGTGATGCGGTAAACTTGGGTGCCCGTCTTGAAGGTTTAACCAAGTTTTATGGTGCAGATTTATTAGTGGGTGAAAGCACCCGCGCAGTGGCACCTAAATGGCTCTATCGTCACATGGATCGCGTGGCGGTGAAGGGTAAAGAAAAACCGGTGGATATCTACGAACCGCAGATAGAGTTAGCCTCTGCCCCTGCGGAGCTTGTCGCTAAGTGCGAACGCCATGAAGTGGCTATGGAGCATTATATTGCCGGTGATTTTACCCAGAGTTTAGCCATTTTTAATGAGCTAGGGCTGCAGTATCCGAAAGACAAAATATACCCACTATTTATCGAGCGCATTACCCTGCTGATGGAAAATGCTCTGCCGGATAACTGGCATGGTGTTTATATTCATACGTCTAAGTAAGCGTTTAAGTTTAGATTAACCACTGCGAAGACAATAAAAAACGGGCCATTAGTAGGCCCGTTTTTTTATGTCTGCGGTACTTCTTGTCTGTCTAATGTTTTGTCTCTAAGGTCCTTGAACCGGAATTTCAACAGAGAAGCTTTCACTAGCGAATCCACTGAGGCCGCTTCCATTGGTTACCGTTAGGTACACATCTAGAACAGCGACAATGCCAGGAGACCATTCAATGGTAGCCGTGCCGTCGCCATTGTCGGTTAAGAAGAAGTTATTTGGATCTGATACTTCCCAGCTATAGGAGAGTGATCCACCCTGCGCATCGACACTGCCAGTACCATCGAGGACGAATCCGCCATCAAAGGTATTTAATATTCCACTTGCTGGCGTGAACATGGCTGTCGGCTCAGCGACAATACTGATGATTATAGTATCGGTATCAATAGCACCTTGGTCATCGGTGACTTGAAGTTGCATTTCAATATCGCCAACAAATCCTTCGATCCAATCCACTTCGATGTACAGTGGGCCTTCGAGTTCGATGAAAGAAACGTCAGTGCCGAGTGCGGCACTATTCACAATCGTCCAGCTGTAATCAACGATGTTGCCATCGATATCGAAACTATCGAACGCATCTAGATAGGTAAAGCCACCCAAACTGCCAAGAGTGGTAGGTCCTTCAGTGAAGATAATAGCCGCAGGCGCTTGATTTGGCGGCGGAGTAACCGTGATGACGATAGTGTCTGTGCCTACGCCACCTTCGTTGTCAGTAACGGTTAATTCAAATTCGATAGGACCAGAATATCCTGGGCCAACTTCAATAACATACGAGCCTGGGGTCTGGCCTTCAGAGAAAAACAGTAGCTCTTGAGTATTGCCGCTGAGAAGAGTCCACTGATAGCTATTGATCGTGCCGTCTTCGTCATAACTTGCGGCACCATCTAAATTCAGAATCAAAGGCATTGGGCTTTGCTGTGGATCAACGGCAAGGTTCTCAATGCTGAAATCGTTGCCTGCAGCAGCAATTGGCGCGACATTCGGAATGTCGGTGTAGAGTAGGTCAATGGTTAGATCGGTTGATTCCGTATTGCCGCCTTCATCGGTCAGCGTTAAACGCAGTACTAGGCTGTCTTCTGTGCCATCAATAATGCTTGGGTCGGTTGCGCGGAAATAATTGAGCGTGGTGATATCACCGCTGGCGGTTTGTGCTGTTTGCTGGCCAACTTCATCAAACAGTTCTGCAGTTGCTCCCGCTAATACGGGGCCACTGACAATGCTCCAGCTATAAGTGCTGACAGCACCTGAACTTGAAGTCGCTGATAGCGGTAGGATCAACGAGGACTCTAGATTTAGTCCTGTAAGATCAAGCAAGTATTGTCCGCTCAGCTCATCAACACCCAAATTACCAGCATCGGCGGTAATAACAGGAATCAAGGCTGGTAATATATCTTCTAGCGTTAGTGCAACTGTGTAGCGTTCTCCGGCAACCACATCTGTTAATGTGACAGCTCCTTGTGACAAGGCTTGGCCGGACGCATCGAAGGCAACAACGGTAATGTCGTAACTGCCTGGGATTAGACGTAAAACAACGGTCGGATCCGCGGCGGTTAGCGTTGCTTCTTGGACTTCTTGCGTATCTTGCGATACGACAGTGATTTGCAGGCTAGCAATGGTTTGCACCATAGAGGTCGTGCGTGGCGCAACGACGCTTAACGATAGATCCGCTGCGCGAGTCGGCGCCGCGTTAACAGCACTGTCGGTACTTGAAGATGTATTGTTGTCGCCGCCGCAAGCGGCGAGAACTAGGGATAAACAAAGCAACAAAAGGCCTTTAATTCCCAGAGAACTCTTCATGTTCGAAATATATTTCATGACTAAAATCTCGTGAATACTGGGTAATGACACATATCGGCAATGTGCATTAATTAATAATTTCGTTGAAGTCCAAAACAACTTCGGCTTCAGAAGCCGCAGCATCCGGTTCCTGTGTTGCCGGATCTTCAGTAACAATCGGCTCCTGTGTATCCGCAAATACTTCGGCATTGTTTTCCAACGGCTCTTCGGGTTTTTCTGTTACGTTGAAAGAGTCAATGCTGGTTAAACGCTCTAAGGCATCAGCCACATCGCTGGCGTCGACAGCCCCTGATTCGATTAAACGTTCAATATCGTTTTTGCTTAAGCTGTGGCCTTCAGAGAATTCTTCTGGAATCGTTTCGTAATACGTTACGCTACCAGTGGCATCGATAGAGGCGAATGAGTATTCGGCAGCAGCACCTAGCTCAATAGTGCCTTGCGATGTTTCGGCAGCGATCGTGCCTTCGTAAACACCGAGTAGCAATTTACCATCGGCAGTAATACGGACTTCATAATGCGTACCACGAATACCGATAGAGCCAACAGGTGTATCCAGTTTGTATTGGGTATGGTCGGCTTTACCAACCTGACCAGAAATAGTGCGTAGGCCGCCTTTTAATAGCTTCATGGCGACCGCGTCTTCTTCGGCTTCTTGGTATTTATATTCCAATACCTGCCACTCGCTGTTTTCGGTTAGTGCGATCATAGCGCCATCTTTCATGCGAAACTGTGCGCGTGAGTCTGGGCCTGTCGTGACTAAATCAGTTTCAAAAATTTTTGTGCGGCGCTTAACATCACGTCCGTCTGAGCCGTCTTGGCTTGCCGTGACAGAACCGCTGGCAACTAACGTAATACCAGCATTCGCCAATACTAAATTTGGCAGTGCGAATAGGATGGGTAGAAGTAAACCGGTTAGATATTTCATCACTCTTCCTTAAAACTGGTAGCCGAAGCCGACACGAACGAAGTTACGTTGGTAGTCGAAGAAATCTATATTGCTGGCACCATCAATGAAGCGGTACATGGCATTGATGCTAGATGAGCGTCCAATTTGCCATTCGTGCTTGAGCGTTGTGTAAAACAAGCTGCTTTGACGTCGTTCATTGCTGGTAGAGAAGTCATCTTGGTATTGATAGTTCTGATACGAGGTACTCAGGGATGTGGTGTTACCATTTTGGTAGTGATAGCTCAGGTCGTAGGTTAGGCCGATAGCATTACGCGCGTATTGCTCGCCTTCTGATTGCATTGCCCATTCAGTGGACGCCAATACATTAGCGGCATGGTGCCAAGCTGAAGGTGCATATCCAAGTCTAAAACCAACCATAGCTCGAACACGTTCTTGGGTGCTGTCGTCAAATGTTAGGTGAGTTAAACGCGAGATGATCTGTGGGCGTAGCGTTTTGTTTTCTTTATCCAGCTCGACAAGTCCAGACAAGGACGTTACTAAGCGGCTGAAATCGCCCTCAATTAATAGCGGACGTAGTTCGCCCGATAGCGTCACTGGGAATTTTAAATCACTGAAGGTATAGACGTTACGAACGGTGAATTCTGTTTGTTGTTGGCCGTCGTAGTAGCCGCGATGCCATAAACGCAGGTTGAGCGCGCTTTTCTTGCTGAATCGGTACGTACCATCAACCGCTAGATCGCTAAAGAAGCTGTCTTGCTTACGACGGTCACCGCTAACGGGTAGCTGTGAACCGTTGAACTCAACGGTGCTGCTATCTAAACCTAGGTTGTAGTTATCATCGTAGCCAGCACCAATTTCAGCGGCGACTTTCCATGGGTTACCGCGATTTTGATTGGTAAGCTGCTGTAATTGCGCATCAGCAATGTTAACTAGTTCTTCGTCGCTGGCTTGCTCACGTACGAAAGCCAGTTCGTAAGTCGCAGCATCGACATTACCGATTTCAACGTAAGTTGCCGCCAGTAACATATGTGCTTTGTAATCATCAGGGTTATTTAGTACGACGCGTTCAAGCGCAAACGCAGCTTGATCGTATTTTTGGTTGAAATAGGCGATACGACCATAGGCATAGTCGAAGCAGATGTCGCCTTCGTGTTCGGTACGATAGCTTTCCGCCAAATTCATAGCGTTGACATAGTCACCAGAACGCACTTTTTCATTCATCTGTGCGTAATCAATAACTTCTTCTGCCACACTCAAATTTGCGCTGGCACCCAGCATAAGGATGGCCATTTTGACGCTGAGTCGTGTTCGTTGAAAAAGCATGGTGTGAATGAAGCTGCTACAAGCGGAAAAGCCCATCGTACGGTCCTTCTTATTTGGATAGTGCGGAATAAGACACTCGTTCTAATCCCACAACAGAGCGGGCTGATATTTGAGTGGCCCGACTATAACATAGTGATTTTTGTTGGCACACGGCAAAACCTGCATTTACATATACATTGCTTTACGTTTGTTCACCATAAGTGGCAATTTGATTACCTTGTATATCTTGCCTGAGCTGTCTTTTTTTATTCAGACTAGAGAATTTAGGCCAAAAAAAGGAGGCCGAAGCCTCCTGATTTATTCAGCGAATTACCGGTATTAGGCAGCGTTTTCTGTTTTTTCGATATGAACGCTCATTTGCGGGAACGGAATTTCAATACCTTCGGCATCGAAGCGCAGTTTGATCTTCTCCGTTAGGTCCCACTTAACTGTCCAATAGTCGGCGGCGTTAACCCAAGGACGCACGACAAAGTTAACGGAAGAATCGGCTAGTTCTGATACAGCGATCTTTGGTGCTGGATCTTTTAGCACTAGCTCATGGCCGTTAACCATCTCTTCAAGAATGGCCTTGGCTTTCAACAAGTCACTGCCATAGCCAATGCCAACAACCATATCGACACGGCGCGTTGCTTGCTCAGAGAAGTTGATCATAGTGTTACCGAAAACGCTGGCATTCGGTACTGTAATCACCTTGTTATCGGGTGATTTTAAGCGCGTGCTGAGAATGGTGATTTGTTCGACAGAACCACCAACTCCATTGATCTCAACATAATCGCCTACTTTGAATGGGCGGAACAAAATCAACATCACACCCGCAGCAAAGTGACTAAGCGAATCTTTTAGAGCCAAACCAACGGCCAAACCTGCCGCACCTAACAAGGCAACGAGCGACGTGGTGTCTAAACCTAGTTTTGATAACGCAAAAACAAGAACTAAGAGCAGTAATACGCTGCGCAGAATACCGGATAAGAAATTGACCAAAATAGGATCAAGCTTGGCGGTCGTCATTACCTTGCTAACACCATTGCTAATCATACCAACGGCGATGCGACCAATAATGAAGATCAATAGGGCCAGAACGATCTGGGTGCCCCACGGTAAAACGTAATCTGCCCATAGTATTTCTGGATTCAGGTTTAGACTTTCTAGGTTCATTGGCGATCCTTCTTTGAAGTTATTAAATGTTTAAAACACGCTAGTGATTATTCACTGTGAAGGAATATTTGTTGGCGTATCGGTTTGAGAGCTATTAGTTCTAGCGGTTTTCTACAATCTAGCCGCGAGGCGCGTAGGCAAAAACATCAGAATGCATGTTGGCTTCAGTCAACCCTAGCGGAGCAAGTTGGTCGAGTGTGCCATAAACCATATTCGGAGAGCCACAGGCAAACATCTGCACATTGCTCAGATCGTTGAAGTCTTCATGAATCACTTGATAGATCCAACCGGCGCGACCATTCCAATCATCGGCATGCTGCTGAATGATGGGGTGGTAGTGAAAGTTAGCGTGGGAATGTGACCATTGTTGTGGCAGATCAGCTAAATAGAAGCTAACGGCTGCACGATTCGACCAGTACAGGTGAATTTCCCGCTCAGGTTCTAATGCCAGCGTTGCTTCAATCAAGGCTTTTATTTGCGAAAAGCCAGAGCCCGATGCCACCATTAACAGCGGTTGGCCTGCGGTTCGCTGCAAAAAGGCTTGATGAATAAAGCAGTCACCCATGGGCAGGGTCACCCGGGCAATAACGGCTTGGCGTAAAAACCGAATAACGCTTTCTGCTGTGTCGCTATTAGCGGCGATGTGTAATTCCAATTTGCGCGGATCGGAAGCGGTTAGCTTACCCGGAGCCGAGGCAATTGAATACGGTATTTGTTCCGCCTTGTCACCCTCGCCAACGTGCAGCATTAGATATTGCCCAGCGAAAAAATCGGGTGTTTTTCCGGCAGGCGCCATTAACTCAACACGATATACATCGTCTGGTAACGCTTCAATCAGACTGATTTGGCAAGCCAGTGTGATCGCCGGTTTATGGTCTGGGGCGTAGACATCGCTCATAACTATTTCAACGTCACTCTTAGGGTAGGCAACGCAACATAATACCTGATTATCTTGCTCAAGTATTGTATCGCCAAGGTCGTTACGAAAGCTTAGTTCGCCCGTTAAACGTTCGCCTTGGCAAATTTGGCAAACACCATTCTCGCAACTGACAGGCACGATCACTCGTTGTTCTAATGCTGCTTCCGCGATGGTTTGATCCGCGCGACAGTTTATGGTGACGCCCCGAGGTTGGAACGTCACTTTATAAACCGCAGCAGGATCAAGCGGCGGGCGCGTTGCGCTCATTCATCAAGCCCGAGAGGTTTCCACAAGGCATCGACGCGCTTTTTCACCGC
>NZ_JAWUWR010000026.1:0-11799 GCF_034111725.1 Thalassolituus sp.
GTAGCGTTGGGGATTGTCGTTGGCTTGTTAACCTATGTTGTCCCCGATATCGTTCAGGTATTTGTGAAAAATGGTCAGGAGTTGCCTTGGCTGACGCAAACTATGCTCGACATTAGTACTTTTATAACCGACTACGGCTTAGTAACGGCCATTATTGCGGTTGTTGGAATAGTGGCCTTTGTGCGTGGACTCAAGAGTGAAAAATTCCGGTTTGGGTTTCATGTTTTTTTACTTAATGTGCCCGGTTTAAATGGATTTGTGCGCGATGCTAATACGGCTCGGTTTGGTAGTACGTTAGCGATCCTAACGAGTAGTGGCGTGCCACTAGTTGAAGCCATGCGCATCGCTAGTCAGGTTGTCACCAATATGGCGATTAAAGATTCATTAGCCGCTGCTACGGTGCGGGTTAGTGAAGGTGGAACGTTAAATGGCGCACTTGCTGAAACTAAACATTTCCCACCTATTATGCTGCACATGATTGCCAGTGGCGAAAGCAGTGGTGAGCTAGATTCAATGCTCGCTCGCACTGCATCCCAACAGGAGGCCAACCTTGAAAATACAATTTCAGCCTTGGTCAAAATTTTCGAACCCGTGATGCTACTAGTGATGGGGGCAATTGTTGCCACTATCGTTGTTGCCATCATGCTCCCAATTCTTGAACTTCAAAAAATGGTGCAATAGGAGAATGATAATGCCCGTTAAAAAACGCCAGGCTGGTTTTACCTTGATCGAAGTAATGGTCGTACTAGCAATTATCGGCGGTATTATGGCCTTGGTCGCAGGTAACATTCTTGGATCTGCAGATGATGCTCGAATCAAAACAACCAAAAGCCAGATCAAGTTGATCGAAGGCGCATTGGATATGTACAAGCTGGATAACTACACCTATCCAACCACCGAGCAGGGTTTAGAAGCGCTTGTTAAGAAGCCTTCAGGTTCGCCAGAGCCAAAGAACTATCGCAGTAGTGGTTACCTTAAAGGCAATTCGGTGCCTACTGATGCCTGGGGTGGTGAGTTCTTATACTTCTTGAATAAAGGTCAGTACGAGATCATTTCTTTAGGTTCAGATGCCTCTGAAGGTGGTGAAGCCGACGCCGCTGATATCAGCAGTCAGGAAATGTAATGACATATCGGCAGCAACAGCAGCGGGGGTTTACCCTGTTAGAAGTAATGGTGGTGCTTGTCATCATCGGCTTGTTGCTGTCGATGGTTAACCTTGGCGGTAGCGGACGTCAGGCGCAAAGCGAAACTGAACAGCTTGCTCGCCGCTTTCAAGGTGCATTCGACATGTATCGCGAAGAAGCTGTGTTTCAGAATTTTGACCTAGGCGTAGCGATACTGCCAGAGACTACCGCCTTGCTATCTTATCAAGATATCAATTCCCAAGAATTTACCACTGGACTGGATCGCGAAGAGCTCGATGCGCTCGCGAAGAATCCGTGGCAAGCCTACAGTGGGCGATTAGGCGCTACGATTCAAGTGCCAGAGCAAGTGTCGCTTGCGTTGTTTGTTGAAGGGGTTGAGGTCGATACCGAAACCCTGCAAGGCGATGATGACGAGGGTCCACTACCGGCTCTATTATTTCTATCATCGGATGAATACACCCCGTTTCGAATAGAGCTTGGACATATTGATGATCAGGCTTTTCTTATTACGGTGAAAGGCGATGGGTTTGGTCCAGTAACCATTGAGGTGGAACGCTTTGAAAATTAAGCGCAGCCGCGGCTTTACCCTGATTGAAGTTATGATCGCCATCACCATCTTCGCAGTTGTTGCGGTCACGATTACCGATACCGCCAGTATGCGGGTCAACAACCTGCTTTATATGGCAGATAAGTCGTTAGCGTCTTATGTTGCGGAAAACCGCATGGCAGAAATTCGTTTGGCTGGCCAGCCCGCGGTAGGAACAAGTAACGACACGACCAAGCTTGCCGATCGCGAATGGCGCATTAATGTCGTGGTTGAAGCGACGGCTTTTCCCGGCCTTAATCGTGTCACTGTTTCTGTGGCCGACATCAATAACAAAGAAAATTTCTTAATTTCGCTGGCAACCATTATGGGCACTCATTGATATGAAACGTGAGTGCGCAAGACAGGCTGCAAGAAAAAGACAGCTACGACAACAAAGGGGTTTTACCCTTCTGGAAGTGATGGTGGCGATTAGCATTACTGCCATTATTGGGGTCGGTGCTGTGCAGTTATTAAGTAATATCAGCGAGGCGTCGCGTAATACTGATATTCGCTCAGAGCAATTGGCTGGCCTTCAGCGTTTTAACCAAGTCATTACCCGCGACTTAGAACAGTTTATTAATCGCTCGATTCGAGATGAGTACGGCGACACCCAGCCATCGTTGTTGCTAGACAACGGTGACTATTTACTTGAGTTTACTCGAGCGGGTTGGCGCAACTCCCCGGTTGCTAATGATCCGCGTTCGACACTTCAACGAGTAGCCTATCGTATAGAGCCGCTTGATAGCGACGAATGCGAAAGCGCTCGATTGAGGCTGGAGCAGTGGGGCGAAACAGATCCTAAAGGCGATTGTCTAGTACGTTATTTTTGGCCGCACTTAGATCGCTCCACCGATATTGAAGTGCAATCGCAAGTGGTGCTAGAGCAGTTGGTTAGTCTGACTATTGAGCTTACCGCCGAAACCGCCCCCACTGAAGTCGGTGTTCAATCTGAGCGCACAAATTACGATAGCTGGCCGCCTGTTTCGGATCCTAATAAGCCGGAGTATCCGATTGCTATGCGTTGGCAGATAGAACTGCCACGACTTGGTTTTATCGAGCGGCTTTGGTTGTTAGCTCATGACAAGGCAGATACCTGATGTTGTCGTTGTCGTCACGTCGAAATTACACAAATAGGTTAACTGGTAAAAGCCGGCAGTCCGGAATGGTGCTGTTGATGGTGCTGTTGATATTTTCTATCGTTGCGATTCTTGCCACATCCATGATTGAACGACAGTCCATTGACCTTGAGCGAGTCTCAGGTCAGTTGGCGTTACAGCAAGCGCGCGAGTTTTCCTATGCCGCAGAGCACGCAGTGCGGCAAGGCCTATATATGGATTGGGAAGCCGACAAAGAAAAGGATCACCTTGGTGAGGAGTGGGCTGTAGATCGATCCTTTCCGCTAGAACCTGGAACGATATTTCTCCATTTGTCGGATGCTCAAGGGCGTTTTAACCTTAACAGCTTGGCGCCAGACGCTCCGAACAAAGCCATTCAAACCACACGTTTTCGCCAATTGCTCAATTTGCTTGGTTTGGATGTTGAGCTGGCAACCGAGTGGGCCAATTGGTTGAATCCAGAGAGTCAAGATGATGATCGCTATCTATCGGCGGAAGTTTCTTATCGCGCTGCCTATCAAGACTGTAAGCATACCTCAGAGTTGTTACTTATCGAGAATATGGATGCTGCGTCTTACAGTAAATTAGAACCTTATGTCGCTTGCCTGCCGGTTGCGGCTCAGTTAAACGTCAATACTGCGCCAGCGATTGTGCTGGCTTCATTAGATAGCGAACTTACCCTTACGGATGGGCAGGCCATTGTAAATGCGCGCGGGGACGATGGTTTTAGCAGTGTTGATGATTTTTGGGCACTAAGTCAGGTTGAGCCCTTTACCAAGGCACGCACAAACGGTCAGAATGACGATAATGAATCCAATGGCGGTCAATCGACAGATAGTCGCTGGAGTAAAACGGATTTCTCCGTTCGTACAGAATACTTTGAATTGTTTGCCCGAATAGATTTGGGTGGGCGCATGGCGACACTGGAAGCGGTTATTCACCGCGCTGTTAATACCGTAATTATGACGACACTGTATCGTGACTTTTCACGGCGAGAATCGCGTCCGGTAGACCCAGTTAGCACAGCTAATCAAATAGAGTAATAGGATGACAACGAACACAATCAGAGTGCAGTGGCATGCCACTCTAGGTCAATGGACAGTCCATACCAATCAAGAAGTGAAGTCGTTGGAAGAATGGGCGGACACCCTGCCGGAATTGACGGCGGTAACCCTGCAACTATCGGCAAGTAACTATGTCGCTCACTGGGTATCATTGCCCGGTATTAAAGCGCGCATGATTAATCGCGCTATGCCGTACGCTTTAGAAGAGCTAATTCTTGGTGATTTGAACGATTTTACGGTGCTTACGACCGGTAGCTATAAAACTTATCATCGAGCTTATGTCGTTGCGAATGAGATTACAGAACGCCTTTTAGCATTGTGTGATTTGCACCATGTGAGAGTCCAAGCGCTAGTTCCTGAAACAGCAGCCTTGCCGCTCATATCAAGCATTCAATACGATGCGGGAGATTGGTTGATTCAGCTGCCGGGACGTTTTGAAGGGCGAGTGCCGGAGAGCGCAATTGCAGCCGTTTTAGAGTCAGTGCTTGCTGATTTTACCGCCGATGAATTGATTATTGTTGGCAATAACCTCGATCAAGCTAATTTATTAAAAACCAGTATCGAAACCGGCTATCCAGATTGCTTCGGTTCGATACGTATAGAGCCTACGTCGCCCGCTTTATTGTCGATCCCCGCAACAGCCGATTTGCTTTCAGGCAAAGGTCTGGCTCAGCAAGAAACTCAAAAGGCCAATAAGTGGTGGGCTGGTATTGTGGCCATGACTGCAGTATTTGCAGTGCTGTCGGGTTTGTATTTGTTTGCAGATAATAGGCTCAAAGCTCAACAGGTCGCAGAGGTTAGAAGTCAAAGTCTAGCCTTGTACAAACAGTGGTTTCCCGGCGAGCGGGTTCGCAGTTTAGAGCGTCAGTTTCGTGAAAAATTAGATGGCGGTGCGACTGCTGGTAGCGGCGGCTTTATCGCTATGATGGCAAATGTATCGCGAGTTTATGCCAGCGCGTCTTTGCAAAAAAGTATTGAATTGCAAAGTGTTCGCTATGCGGATCGTCTTGATGAGCTGGTGATCGAAGTTACCGCAACAGCAATGGGCGATTTGCAGACCTTCAAGCAGGCATTGGAGAAAAGTGGAATGACAGCCGATATTGCATCAGCAACGACAGACAAAGGCGTAGTAAAAGGGCGCTTAAAAGTCGGAGGCGCCGCCGCATGAAAGCGTTCGCCACCATCACAGATCAGTTAAATAAAGACCCTCGTGTTACCGCAGCAAAAGACTGGTACGGCCAACTTCCTGGGCGTGATCGTAATATTGTTAATGGCGTAGCGATATTTGCCGCGTTAGCTATCGTCTTCTCGATTGTGTTTGCGCCTATGTTAAAGCGCCAAGATACACTCGCGGTTGAGTTGGATAAGCAGCTGGCACTTTATAATCTAATGGCAAACAACGGTGCGCAATTCAACAATGGCACTACTGGGGTTAGTGCCGCAGCGGAGCAGCCGTTGCTGGCTGTTGTGACGCAGCAAGCGCGTAAAAGTAACATAACCTTAACGCGCTATGAACAAGACGGCAGCGGCTTACGCATTTGGCTAGAGAATGTTTCATTCGACGACACCATTACTTGGCTAGAAGCTCTGAATTCACGCTTCGGCATCGTCGTGAATCAGATTAATATCGACAAAGATACTCAGCCGGGCCGTGTTGATATTAGGGCTACTCTTATAAGGGCCGGTAGTTAATCCCAGTTGATAGCACAGCCGGCTGCGCATCACTCCATTGCGCTACACCAAATCGCACCACCCATCGAGGTAAGCAATGAATTACGATTATGATCTTTTGGTGATTGGCGCTGGCTCTGGCGGCGTACGCGCATCCCGTATGGCGGCAGCTCGCGGCAAAAAGGTCGCGGTTATAGAAAGTCGTTATTTAGGAGGCACTTGCGTTAACGTCGGTTGTGTTCCGAAAAAGCTATTCGTATACGCATCTGAATACGCCAGTCACCTAAAAGAGGGCGCAGGCTTTGGCGTCCATGCGACGTTAGATCACTTCAATTGGCCTGAATTGCGTGATAATAAAACCAACGAAATCAAACGTTTGAATGGCATATATGACAATATGCTTAAGAATGCAGGCGTTGAAATTATTAATGGCTCTGGGTCGATTATTGATCCTCACACAGTGGCTGTTAGCGAACAAAAGTTAACGGCAGAGCGGATTTTAATCGCAACGGGTGGCTGGCCTTTCGTCCCTAAGGTTCCTGGGGTCGAATTCGCAATAACTTCGAACGACGTATTTTATCTCGATGAATTTCCACAGCGCGTTATCATCGTCGGCGGAGGCTACATCGCCGTTGAATTTGCCGGTATTTTTAACGGTTTAGGGGTCGAGACAACGCTGGCGTATCGCGGCGAACAAATACTGGGGGGATTTGATAATAAGGTTCGTGAGTTTGCCGCCAACGAAATTGCCAAGAAAGGTGTGCGCATTAGCACTGGTTGCGATATCCAAAAGATAGAAAAGCAAACGGATGGCAGCTTGGTGTGCTGGTTCAATAATGGTGAAGCGATTACTTGTGATGCAGTCATGTATGCTACCGGGCGTCGACCGATGACCGATGGTTTGGGATTAGAGGCTATTGGTGTCGCTATGCGTGAAGATGGCACTATCATCGCAGACGACCAGTTTAGGACCTCGATAGAGAGTATCTATGCGTTGGGCGATGTTATCGGCACCCCGGCTCTAACACCTGTTGCATTAGCCCAGGGCATGACATTTGTCGCACAGCAGTTTGACGGCGATGCCACTCCAACAGACTACAACACCATTGCCACTGCGGTTTTCTGCCAACCGAATATCGCTACTGTAGGGCTAACCGAAGAAGAAGCTTTATGCCAATTTAGCGGTGATGTCAGTGTTTTTGAATCTGAGTTTCGCCCGATGAAACATACTATGAGCGGCATGAGCGAACGCGCTTATATGAAGTTACTAGTGCAAGCCAGCACGGATAAGATTCTTGGCGCGCATATGGTGGGTGTTGATGCTGGTGAAATCATGCAAGGGTTGGCGGTGGCGATGAAGGCGGGCGCGACTAAAGCTATTTTGGATAGCACTATCGGTATACATCCAACAGCGGCAGAAGAGTTCGTTACCATGAGAACACCATCTCGCCAGTTGTAATCCACCTGTTGTGTGACAATAAAAAAGCCCGTCCTTATTGATGAATAGGGGCGGGCTTTGTGTGTTGTGTTCAAGCGCTAAGTATTAGAGGTCCGGCCGTGATTCGTGCGAAAAGGTACACTTACAACGTCTAACCAATTGATTTCACTCTATTTAAAATACAAAAACCCAGGTTTGACTTTCTATAGACGAACAATACTAAACTAACTTCTGGCTTCGACCCCTGTGTGAATCGCCCCTAGTTATCTAGACACTCTTTAAAGTTACAATGTATTTAAAGAGGAGGCCGATATGGCTGGTGAACTCTGAGGGTACTCGACAGAAAGTCGATGAGTACTTGCTTGGATTTATCAAACAATTCTGGCTTGAGAGTGGTTGCGTTTATGGCTATCGAAAAATTCATAAAGATCTAAACCATGCGGGAGAGCACTGTGGGAAAAATCGTGTTCATCGACTGATGCAGCAGGCATAAATACAGGCAGAACGGGGCTACATCCGAAAAGCACGCTATGACAGCGGTGAGCTATCCAGCGTTGCCCCCAACCTACTGAATCGTGCATTCTGATCAAGGTTGCCAATACACAAGTTACGACTGGCAAAGCATGTTAAAAGCCAATAACTTAACCGTCAGCATGAGCCACAGAGGGAATTGTCATGACAATGCGTGCGCTGAAAGCTTCTTTGCCCTGTTAAAGCGAGAGCGTGTTCGCCGAAAAATTTATCGTACAAGAGAAGAAGGGAAGCGGATATATTTAATTATATTGACCTGTTTTATAATTCCACGCGTCGCAATGGTAATAATAATGACTTGTCGCCAAGGGACTATGAAAAAAAACTATGAAAAGAACTATTTTTTGAAGAAAATGGGTATCTAGATAACTAGGGGCGATTCAGACTTAACAAGCATTCGATTTATTCCTTAAATTTAATCTCATTTTTTGACATAAATATGCTAATAGAAACTTTGTAATAATCCTGTCAAGCCTATGTAAGGAAGCATCATTTTCGTGTAAAGCTGGTTGATGCGGGTTCTTTGATTTGCAAGTATGAAGCTAATAGTTAGCGACATAATGATTAATTTAAAGAAAATCACCCTATGATAAACTATATAAACGCTTCACTATTTTTATTAACTTTTACGCTATTGTCTGGATGTGACTCTGACGATGACTCGACCGCGGAGGAAGTTATAACGACAGAACCACCAGCTGTAGTCATCCCTAAAATCGCCAGTTCAGATTGGCCTGTGATTCACCAAAATAACCAAAGCACAAAAGATACCCTCATGCTTGGCCCAGAGGTTCTTGACGAAAGTAAAGTCGATGAATGGTTAACTTTCAATACCGTTTTATTACTACTTGGAGAAAACTATCTTTATCAACAGCCGGGGCAAGACACATCAATTTATGCCTACGATCCAAACAACCTATCCGCGGGACCTGTATTTCGAGTTAATCTAGGTGCTTCCTTTCCCGATGTTGGCGGCGGAATAATAGATGACAGTGGAAACCTCTGGTTCAATTTGCAAGATCGCATTGTTAGACTTTCAGAAGACTTATCTTCTGCTACCTATTCTGAACATATGGCTGATACGTTTCCAGCTACCGTTACTCCTAAAAATAATGGCATGACTTTATTTTCTGATGGCAATATATTATCGACTTCTACAGGTAAAGATGCATGGTTAGTTTCGACCGCCGTAAATGAAAATAACGAATTTCCCGTAATTATCTACTTTGACTTCACTCAACTGCAATTAAACGATGAGTTTATTCTTGCTGACGAAACCCAGTTTAGTCCACGACCGGTGTTAAATGACAATGATGAATTTATTATCATGAGTGAAAGTTATATGGTGAAGCTAAGATACGATGCCGAATTAAAAACGATTGATAATAATATTATTTGGGCATTTAGAAACCCGGAAAATAACACCTCGATACAGTCGACTATCGCCATTTCACATGCAGTCATCATGGCTGATAAAACCTGCGCAGCCACTGGCCCGTTAAGCAATGTGGTTACTATGTTGCAAGCACGGGTGAATATACCACAATATATGAAAGCGATGCCTCTGGTCCTCCACGGGCTGGCCTTGGCGCCGTCGGCGAGTTTGGTCTTTACTTTCCAACCCCAGAAGGACTGGTACATATCCGAAACTAGCAAAACGTAAAATACCATTTCAAACGGCGCAAATAATAGTGGCTTTTACTTTATTAAAACAAAACTTCAAGGGTAAATTATGAGCAGCACTTTAACTTACATCACTTATTGCAAAATAAAAGCATTGATATCATTTAATTTTTTAAATTTCTTAATATTACTTTGTTTAATATTCAGTCTAGCCAGCTGTGGTGGTTCAAACTCAGAAGTCGCTGATGAAGACGTCGTGGCAATAGATCCTTGTGATCTGGGTGGTTGTGACGAGCCTATCGAAGAGCCTGCTTCTGACACAAATAAACTGACGTTTAATACAAACTTTGAAAGTGGACAAACGCACCCTTTGCGTTTATCTCCCGATGGTAGTCATTTATTCGCAGCCAATACAGCGGCCAATTCTGTATCTGTTTTTTCACTATCAGATCCCTCAACCCCAGAATTAATTGCAGAAATACCGGTGGGTATCGACCCTGTATCTGTGTGGCCAATCAATAACGACGAAGTTTGGGTAGTCAATCATGTTTCTGACAGCATTAGCGTTGTTTCAGTGTCACAAAAAATAGTGATCGATACCATTGCATCAGGAGATGAGCCAGCTGATGTTGTTATTGCAGGCACGCCAGCACATGCCTATGTTTCCGTGGCGCGCTCCAAAGAAATTCGTGTTTTTGATATAAGTTCTCATGCGCTAATTAAAATAATCCCTTTGCAAGGCGAACATCCTCGTGCGTTGACGGTTAGTCCCGATGGGGAAAAAGTGTATGTCGCTTTTGCATTATCAGGCAATCACACAACCATTGTGCCTCGTACGGCCAGCGCTGTGCCTCCTTTAGAGCCTGCAATAGCCGGTCTCCCTATCGCACCAAGAACGGGTCTAATTATAGATGCTTCTGATCCTGAATGGTTTCCTTCTGTTTTAGATTACACCGTTTTAGATCACGATATAGCAGAAATACTCACTTCAAATCAAAGTTTGAACCGTTATTACGATCGCGTTGGCACTGTCAACCTTGGTTTAACCGTCAACCCAAATAATGGTGATCTTTTCGTCACCAATACCGAGGCTCTTAATTTAACCTTCTTTTTACAAAATCTGCGTGGACATTTCGTTGACAACCGAATAACACGAGTGACTACCGGCGATAATTCTATCATCACACCGTTTGATTTAAACCCTGGAATAGACTATTCCCAACTCCCAAACAGTGCAGCATCATCAACCGCATTAGCTCAACCTACTGACATATTGTTCGATCCTTCAGGAGACTTTATGTGGCTAACATCCTTTGGTACCGACCGTATTGCTAAGGTCAATATCCATGGTGAAGTTATCGCCCGTATCGAAGTAGGAAATACACCTGGATCACAAGTGGATTCCGAAAATAAACGAGGTCCTCGAGGGTTAGCAGTAAAGACTACAGATAGGCGTCTATATGTACAAAATCGACTTTCTAATACACTGACAACAATTGATACCGATACCCTAAGCATTCTAAATGAAACCGCTATTGGGGAGGATCCAACACCATTGATAATCAAACAAGGACGCGGTTTTTTTTATGATGCTAAATTAAGCGGTAATGGCACATCTTCCTGCGCGTCATGCCATGTTGATGGCGCGACCGATAACCTAGCTTGGAACTTAGGCGATCTAGAAGGATCAATGGTCAGCGTAACCGATCCCATCTCCGGAACCATCGAGCGAATGCACCCTATGAAGGGCCCAATGGTAACCCAAACATTAGGGGGTTTAAAAGGTCATGCCCCTTATCATTGGCGTGGTGAAATGCCGGATCTGTTAAGTTTTAATGTTAATTTTGATAAAATAATGGGTGGAGTTGAACTTGAGGATGCCGATATGCAAAAACTAAGTGACTTTATGGACAGTATCACTTTGCACCCTAATCCAAACCTCAAGCTTGATCGAACTTTTGATGATAATGTGCTGGGTGGTGATCCCATTGCGGGACTGACAAGATTTCAAGAACCGGGCTTTTTGGGTTTTGAAGAAGCTTGTAGCTCGTGTCATTCGTTACCTGATGAACCATTTAAGCTACAAATCTCTCCCGCAACTGGCGATGTCCGAGCTGCTAAAGTCCCCAGATTAACTCAAGTTTATAAGAAGCAATCCTTTGACAATTCCGACGGCGCTATTACAACATTAGGTTTTGGTGAAACCCAAGACGGGGCTGTCGCGAATATGGGAGGCAATGGTATTGTTTCATTTTTGGCCTCATGGGATACCGGCACAGCGCCAGCAGTCGGTGTGACTCAAACCATCAAATCGAATAATGTTAATGACACATCGGTTACCAATATTTGGAACACTTTAGAAACTCGTGCCCTAGTCGGTGACAATGGCATTTTTGTACATGGTCAGATTAGCGGAGCAATAAAACGCTTTTACTATTCTGTAGCAGATAACATTTATGTGGATTGTAACGATGGTGTTTCTTTAAGTCATACTGAACTAGTTTCCGAAGCAACAAGTGGTTCAACGTTCAGCGTGATGGGGGTTCATCCCGAAAGTGTTATTTGTGCTTCAGATATCAAACTGCAAGCGGAGGGGGGGAACAGTGACAATGGCTTTTAACTGTCT
>NZ_JAWUWR010000027.1:0-34401 GCF_034111725.1 Thalassolituus sp.
GTGGGAGGTCAATAGTAGTCAGATCTAAATTTGTAGGACTATTGCTATTCACGGCTCTTATTCACTGTCATATGGGCTCAGACTTCTGAAAATTCAGAGCTAAGCACAGGCTCAAGAAGATTGCTCAAATCGCTGTACAAGTTTTGCACAACTTTTGGGCTGCGACAAATTATAGTCACCGCGGCGATGTTTTACAAACCAAACTGACGCTATATCTATACAAACTAAGACCTTAGGCGAAGGAAGGTTACAAACAGAACCATCTATACTTGACTGTAATATAGGATACTGAGAAACGTGACAGGTAATTGACAAACAAAGTTCAGAACCTATAGTTGTCCCCCTTATTTTGAAGTAACGCCTTTAATTAAGGTGCTCTGAATAGTCGTCTGAGAATAATCGTTTGATTCCAGAGAAGGCTCAGCCATAGCAACTAATTAGTTTGTTACGACTGAGATTCCCGGAGTGCTTTCAGAGACTCCTTAAGGTTTAAATTAGAACAGTAGGAGGCCTATCCATGGCTGACAAAAAAGCAATACTGAAGGTTGATGGCATTGAAGAAGCATTGGAATTGCCAGTGTATGAAGGCACTGTAGGGCCAGATGTTGTTGACGTTCGTAGTCTGACTGGTAAAGGTCTATTTACCTACGATCCTGGCTTTGTATCGACCGCCGCGACTGAATCTAAGATCACTTACATCGACGGCAACGCAGGTATTTTATTGCACCGCGGTTACCCTATTGATCAGCTTGCCGAGAAGTCTGATTACCTAGAAACCTGCTTTTTACTACTGCATGGGGAACTACCGACCGCTGCAGAAAAGCAAACCTTCGTAGACACCATCAAAAACCACACCATGGTGCACGAGCAATTAAGCCACTTCTTCAACGGCTTCCGTCGTGACGCTCACCCAATGGCGGTTATGTGCGGTGTTGTTGGAGCACTTTCTGCGTTCTATCACGACTCGTTAGATATCCATGATGAACACCACCGCATGGTATCTGCGCATCGTTTGATCGCAAAAATGCCCACATTGGCAGCAATGGTATACAAGTATTCTATTGGCCAGCCGTTCATGTATCCAAAGAACGAATTGAGCTACTCTGAAAACTTCTTACACATGATGTTCAACACGCCATGTGAAGATGCCAAAGTCAGCCCCGTACTGGCTAAAGCAATGGATCGTATTTTCCTATTGCATGCGGATCACGAGCAAAACGCTTCGACCTCTACTGTGCGCTTGGCTGGCTCAACGGGCGCTAACCCATTCGCCTGTAGCGCTTCTGGTATTGCTGCATTGTGGGGCCCAGCTCACGGTGGTGCTAACGAAGCTGTGCTGAAAATGTTGAATGAAATTGGTGACGAATCCAATATCGATGCTTTCGTTGCCAAAGCAAAAGACAAAGATGATCCATTCCGCCTAATGGGCTTTGGTCACCGCGTTTATAAAAACTTCGACCCACGCGCTAAAGTAATGAAGCAAACGTGTGATGAAGTATTGGCAGAGCTCGGCATGGAAGATGATCCATTGCTGAAAATCGCTATGAAGCTTGAAAAAATCGCCACTGAAGATGAATACTTCATTAAGCGTGGCTTGTATCCAAACGTCGATTTCTATTCAGGTATCATTCTGAAAGCGATCGGTATACCAACTGAAATGTTCACCGTTATCTTCGCAACTGGCCGCACTCCAGGCTGGATTGCGCATTGGAACGAAATGATCAGCAGCGATTACCGTATTGGTCGCCCGCGTCAGTTGTACACTGGTCACACGATGCGTGACTACCCAACGAAGTAAGTTGGAGTCATCGCTACAATGTCGTAAGACATAGCAAAAAAGCCGCTCATCGAGCGGCTTTTTTGTATTCAAACCCTGTCAGTTACAAGGAGCTTTCAATGGTAAAAACCACAGATAAAATTCATTTTATTGGCTTAGGCAATATGGGATTTCCAATGGCAGGACACCTTGCTAATGCAGGTTTTAATGTCAGTGTGTTTAATCGTACTCCGAGTAAATCCTCTAACTGGCTAGAGAGTTTTTTCGGAACTGCCCTATCCACGCCGATGAAAAATATCGAAAAAAGTAATGTCGTTATTTTGTGCGTCAGCAAAGACGAAGACGCACGTGAACTGCTCACTGGAGATAACGGTATAATTTCTAAGTTATCAACCAATACCGTCATCATTGATCATTCGACAACCAGCGCCCAATTAGCCATTGATATGGCGAACGCTGCAGCTGAGGTCGGTTGTTTTTATGTTGACGCTCCTGTTTCTGGTGGCCAGCAAGGCGCGATTAACGGTCAACTAAGCCTTATGGTGGGCTGCCCAGCGGAGGTATTCAAGCAAGTCCAAACTACAACGGCCCCTTATACAAAGGCTATTGTGCATATGGGCCCCGTTGGTAGCGGACAAAAAACCAAAATGGTTAACCAGATTTGTGTAGCAGGACTGATCGAGGCTCTAGCTGAAGGGCTTTTCTTCGCTGAACAAGCTGGTTTAGATACCCAGAAAGTAATGGACGTCGTCTCCCAAGGTGCCGCAAGCAGCTGGCAACAAGTCAATCGACATAAGACCATGATCGCCGGAGAGTACGAGCATGGTTTTGCCGTCGATTTGATGCAAAAAGACTTGGCTATCTGCCTGAAAGAAGCGTCGAGATTGAACATAGACTTACCAACAACATGCCAGGTCAGCGGCTTTTATAGTGAGTTACAAGCCGACAATTTAGGGCGTTTGGATACTTCTGCCTTACTAATGCGTCTACAAAAAACAAAATCGGGGGGGCTAACCTGACACTCCCCAATCTAAAGCATTACCCGTGTGGCGACAGAAACAAACTCATCTATGCTAAATGAAGAATAGCTTGAGTGAATCAACATGAGCCAAACGCCGCGCCACACACTAGAGGGCCGTACCGCTGCCCCCGATCAATTGGACTGGAGTCAAATTCACGAAACGTTAGCAATGCTAGCGCTGGCGGTCGCACAAATTGATACGTCGTTGGTTGAAGGCAATAATTCAATCAACACCCTTACTGCAAGCTTTACGCGAATGGCCGACCACACTCAGCAAATAATTGATCGTGTTACCGCGTTAGATGCCAGCGTAGCAAGCGAAATAGCGGATTCCGCGCGGGTTATTCAAAGCGAAGTAATGAGTGCTATTGTCGCATTCCAATTCTATGATCGGTTAACGCAACGAATGGAACACGTTGGTGATAGTTTAGAACGTACTGGCCACCTAATATCCAATCCAGAAGAGCGCTACCGGTTGGATGCGTGGAAAAAACTGCAAAATCATATTAAAAGTAATTACACAATGGAGGCAGAGCGCATTATGTTTGAACACATTATGGCGGGTCACTCTATTGCGGATGCATTACAAATTTATCATCATAATTTTAATGCCGATGTGAAAGATGATTTCGATACCACCGATGATATAGAATTATTTTAATCCTCTTAACTGCCGTCATTACTGCTGAGTTGTTGCCCAACGCTAAGCTCCTTCGCTCCGATCAAAATAGCGTTTTGACCGAATACAATTCGCCCATCGATGCGACAATAATTTTTCAACACGTCTAACGCATCGGACTCTCGAGTTTGCGTGGCAAGATCTCGGGTTGGGATCACACAACGCTCACACGGTTTTACTAACTGTATTTCACCTACAGATTGCAAATACAACGATTGCCAATCACACTCTGCAAATTCACGTTCAGCTCCAGCCACAACGATATTCGGACGGAATCGTTGTAACGCAAATTCGCGTCCCAGTTTTGCACTCAAAAAATCCACACTGGTTTGGCTGATCACCAATAACGGGAAACCGTCGGCGTAGCCAACCCATTGCTCCTGAGCAACGTAATCGGTATCCACTCGACGCCGACTATCTTGTGGCAGTCGCATTAACCGACTCGGGGTTTTAAGGTATTTGCTGAGCCAATCCGCGATGGCATCACCGCAATCATCCCCCTCTAGCTCATCACGCCAAATATTAACCCGACGACGTCCGCCAGCCACCTCAAGATTAAGGCGAACATCCTCCATCCCCGGCGCAGTTATGTTTAAACCGTCATTTGATACGGTGGGCTTTATCCACGCCATAGCAGGCCACTGGCGCTGTGTAAGAAAATCACCATTCGGTTTAACTATTACATAACGACGATCGTGACGCGGGCCATGCAAATCGAATGACAATGCATCAACTTCAGTACCAGCGCAGGACTTAGGACTTAATGGGGTAGACAAATAGGCGAGAAATGTTCATGAGGACACCCCAGGGGAAAGGCATCAGTGTAAAAGTCAAAATCGACGACCACCAGCAGTAATCGCCAGATTTTCAAAGATATTTAGATCATCCCAAGGCGCTTTTTCATTAAGCGCTGGACTTCGTTAGCCATCGCTTCTGGAGCAAATTTCGATAAAAAGCCATCGCAGCCCACTTTCTCCACCATCGCTTTATTAAAATTACCTGATAACGATGTATGCAATACGACGCAGGTATTTTTCAATTCTGGATCTCGACGTATTTCAGTTGTGAGCATGTAGCCGTCCATTTCTGGCATTTCAGCATCTGTAATAATCATCATTAAATTATTTTCAATATCACGTCCTTGCTCTTTCCAGTGCATCAGCAGCTGATAAGCCTCAAGTCCATTGTGTGCCTCAATAATATTAAGCCCCATAGGTACTAGGACTTGTTTCATTTGCTCAATCGCCACTTTAGAGTCATCAACAATCAAAATATCCTTGCCATGAATACGCTCAAGTAGTTCTTTATCGTAAATTTCTGGCGATAATTGCACGTTGTAGGGCGCTATTTCAGCAAGGACTTTCTCTACATCAATGATCTCAACAATGCGGTCATCAATACGAGTAATTGCCGTTAAATAGTGTTGACGTCCCGCTCCACCAGGAGGCGGCAAGATTTCATTCCAATTCATGTTCACAATACGATCGACACCACCCACCAAAAACGCCTGCACCGTCATGTTGTATTCAGTAACAATGATGGTTGCGTCGCTATCAGCCGTTTTTAAAGTACCCATTTGAATGGCTTGGCGTAAGTCGACTACCGGTACAGTTTGTCCACGCAGATGAGTAACCCCTCTTACCACAGGATGACGATCGGGGATTTTAGTCAAAGGCGGCAAACGCATGACTTCCTGCACTTTAAATACGTTAATGGCAAAGTGTTGGCTGCCACCAAGATGAAACAACAACAGCTCTAGGCGATTCTGCCCGACCAGCTGCGTGCGGGCATCAACGCTACTTAGCATACCGCTCATAATTCACTCCAACGTTTTTCTCTTTCAGAAGTGTAGACAAGCCAAACGAAAACGCATGAAAAACCCGTCTACACTAATACCAATCATTGAGAAATACAGATCCCGATCTGCGACAAACGGAGTTATTACATGAAGCAGCAACCACTTCCACTTCTCGCCCGCCAGCCAATTCTTGACCGTGAGTTGCGGGTGGTGGCGTACGAGCTGCTTTGTAGACCTATCCCAAGCGATAACCTAGTTTGGCAGAACGCTAATGGCGATCAGGCAACAAGTGAAGTCGTTATAGGGGCCATGCATGAAATCGGCCTAGAATTGGTGACAGGAGGGCTTCCCGCCTTTGTAAATCTGACGGAGCAATGGCTGCATACGCCGCTCGCCATAGAGCCCGATCATTTAGTCGCAGAAGTGCTAGAACACATTAAGCCAACTGGGGCCAATATGGCTGCGGTGCAAAGACTCCGCGACAAAGGCTATCGCATCGCAATAGATGATTATGTCGGCGGTGAAGAGCAGAGCTTATGGTTACCACTAGCGGATATCGTAAAAGTCGATTTACTCGGGTTAAAAAATATCGAGCTCATAGGCGAACTAAGAGAAAAATATCAGAGGCCTGGCCTTAAATGGCTGGCGGAAAAGGTCGAAAACTATAATCAGTATGAATACTGCAAAGCGGCCAGTTATGACTTATTTCAGGGCTATTTTTACAGTAAACCGATGATTTTGTATGGACATCGCTTACCCGATAATCAAATGGCGGTGCTGCAACTACTGCAAGCTCTAAACCGCAAAGATGCTGACATCAATGAAATTGGTAAAATTTTACAGACCGACCCGCAATTAAGTTTTCGCCTGTTGCAGATGGTGAACTCGAGCGCCATGGGGTGCACAACAAAAGTCGCATCCATTCAACGAGCCATTATGATGCTTGGCCTAGATCGAATTCGTAACTGGACCAGCTTATTGGCGCTAGGTCGCTTAGACAGCAAACCTCGAGCACTGCAAGAGCAAGCAATGACTCGCGCCTTTACCGCGCAAGAGCTTGCTGGCAGTAATCCATCGCTAGAACCTGACACAGCCTTCACGCTCGGTTTATTTTCGCTTCTCGACGCATTCATGGACGTTAGCCTTGAAGATATCTGCTCACGCTTAGTGCTCCCCGATAACCTGAGTGAAGGACTACTGCGTCACGAGGGCGAATATGGAGCCTTGTTACAAACGCTCCAGCTTATCGAAAAGGGCGAGTGGAGTAAGATTCCTTGGAAATTAATCGGTATTACCCCCGACCAGATGAGCCCATTATTAAAACGCGCTTTGGTACTCACGCGCGACGCACTTTCAATACCTGCATAAAAAAACGCCGCATTAGGCGGCGTTTAGATCAAGCACTGAAGACAAACCGATTTCAGGCCGTACGCACCAAAGTAGGCTGAGCAGTGTCACTGGTCTCGGCTACAGGTAGTGAATAGTGCTGACGCCAAATCTCGCGATAACGCAAAGCCTCTTGCTGCCACTGAACATCTGACCAGGCCAACAATGGCTGACAAATAGCACGAATACGATCTTCAAATATCATTCCGCCTTCTTCCACCAGCAGCCCAATGCGCGTGCGACGCAACAGTAAATCATCAAGATGAACCACCGATTCATGCGCAGTAGCCCAGCGCAATTCTGCCCACAAAGCACAAGAGCCGGGGATTTCTGACAATTCATCCAGCCCAGCCTCTGCCAACAGCTGATTTAAATCCGAACCATAGTGGCCACTCAAACGCCGCTGCTGCTGCTGCGTTAAACCATCAAAACTTGGGTGTGAGGTATCTGCAGGAGCCAAAACCGCGGCATCGTCATCTTGATTGGGCATATCCGGTAAATAAGTTTTAGCGGTATCGAGTACATCCAAGGCAATCAGGCGAAACGTCGTTAACTTACCGCCGCTCACGGTGACTAGGCCTTGGTCGTCCCAAATTGAATGATCTCGTTTTTCCTTCGACGGATTAAGAGCGCCTGAAGACACCAGCGGACGAACACCGGCCCAAGAAGAAATTACATCATTACTGGTGATATGAGCATCGGGATACTGATGAGCTAATAGAGCCAACAAATAATCCAATTCTTGCTGGGTCATACTGGCTTCAGTATTGGATGTATCTGGGTGATCTAAATCGGTTGTTCCCACAACAGTGCGGCCTTCCCATGGGTAAACAAAAATGGGACGCTGATCCTGAGGATGCAATACCGTTAGAGATACCGGAACCGGTAATTTTTCTGCAGATAGTACGATATGGCTACCTCGAGCAGGCCGTATTTGCGCTTGCTCCCCCTCTTGGGCTCGCAGTACATCAGCCCATGCACCCGTTGCGTTGACTACGGCGTTGGTAGATAACGTAATCCGTTCACCGGTCAGTTCATCAGTAATATGTACCGCACTGACTTTACCGTCGATACGTTCAACGCCCGCCACGGCGGCGTAATTGATAACTTCTGCGCCATCACGTATCGCCTCATGCAATACGCGCATAACTAAGCGTGAATCATCGGTCACCGCATCAGCGAATTCAGTACCACCCAGTAGCCCCTCAGTCGCTAAGCCCGGCAACATCTTGCTTAATTCAGTGGCATTGTGGAATTTACGGTAACGCTTACCCGCTAAAAAATCGTAAACCATCAATAACAGACCAAAGATCTTTGGTCCGGGGAAGCGCCCTTTGTAATGCGGCATAATGTAAGGCATTTGGTCAACCAGACCTGGAGCTTCGCGCATCAAACGCTCGCGCTCGCGCACGGAGTGAAGCGTTGTTTTGATATCACCCTGAGCAATGTAACGTAGCCCACCATGAACCATCTTTGATGACCGACTGGATGTGCCCCAGGCAAAATCTTGGCGTTCAACGAGTAACACACGTAAACCTCTGCGCGCAGCCTCCCGAGCAATTCCCGCGCCCGTTATGCCACCGCCAGCAATCACCAAATCCCAAGTTTGGGCATAAGTTGAGAGCCGCGCCGCAATATTTGTTGAGCGCCGAACATCCCAGAGATCACTAGTGTTTTCGCACTGTTTCATCAAGTTTTTGCTTCCTATCGGTGGCTCTGTACATTCTGTTACAGACTTAATCTTGCCGCATTACCTACCAGTCCGTCAGTATAGCAGTGGCCTCACTGGAAATTTGTCTGTTTCAGTCTGGTTCTAAAATAATAGTGACAGTAGTTTCAGGCCTGCTATGAAAAATAACAACAATTTGCTAGGCAGTGCATCAACGGCAGTAATGCGCCAGTTTTTGCACGCCGCTCGTGATTATTGCATTGAACCAGAAGACGCATTGGAAGCGTGTCGGCTTCCGTCAGGCGTTCTAGATAACCAGATCAGTCGAACAACAGGTTCTGACCTACAGTCGTTACTGCGTTGGCTTATCGAAAAGAGTGGCGACCCGCTCTTTGGTTTACACTCTGCTAAACATGTTCAACCAGGCGCATACAGCCTAGTTGGTTATATGGCAATGAACAGTCGTACCGCTCGTGAAGCTTTAATGATAGTGCCCCGCTACGAAGCCCTAATTGGCGATATGGGCGTTACTAAAATCGAACGGCGCAACGGCAACATGCTCATGCATTGGATTTGTCATTACACAGATCCTGTCGTGCGTCCGCAATTGATCGACAACGTTGTGGCATCGTGGGTGTACTTTGCGCGCTGGCTAACAGAAATGCCCGAAGGTAAGCCGTTAGAAGTATTTATTGAGCATGCCGCTCCGAGTGATAGATTGCGGGTGGAGTATGAAGAAATATTTCAAGCGCCAGTTACCTTTAATGCCCCGATCAATGGCATCGTATTCTGTGAATCAATTTTAGATCTCAAGCTACGTCAGCCTGACCCCGCATTACTTTCGGCACTGGAGCACCATGCTGCAAGCTTGACCTCAGAACTGCAAAGCAGCAACAGCCTTGTTGTACAAGCGCGATCAATTTTACTCAGTATGATGCAGTCAGGGTTACCGCGACGAGATAGGGTTGCGGAACAATTGGGTATGGCTGAACGAACATTGCAACGTCGCCTCGGTGAAGTTGGAACTTCTTACCAGCAATTACTCGATAGTCTTCGCCATGAGATGTCGATGGAATGGTTAACTCACAGTGACTTATCAATTTCGGATATTTCCGATCGCCTAGGCTTTAGCGAAGCGCGATCCTTTCAACGTCGTTTTAAAGCTTGGACGGGAATTACGCCGGGAGAATTCCGACGAGCTCATCATGGTCAGGCAGCAGAAGCCAAGCATAGAAGCGTGTCCCCTGCTGATACTGAAAATACTACCGAGAAAGAAGAGCAGTTAGATGCGTAAAAACTCGTTCGGGTGAAATGTCACGATAGCACGGAGGCTGAATAGCCTCCGGATCGGGCTTTAAGCAAGTTTTCGATAAACAAGGCGCACACGAACGTGTGCTACTCATCACTGTTACGGCAGGCCCCAGCACTCCCGTTAGCGTCGCATTGGTCGCACCGTATATCGCAACAGCAGGAACAGCCAATGCGGCAACGACGTGCGATAACCCAGTATCAACACCCACTACCGCTTGGGCATTGGCCAGATAGGCATTCAATGCGTTTAAACCCATCTTCGGCAATACAATCGCGTTCGGAATATTAGCCGCAATACGTTGGGCTCGTTCGCGCTCTTCTTCATTACCCCACGGCAGTATCGCCTTGCGACCTGAGTCAGCGACTTTTTGTGCGAGTTCACGCCAGTAGGCTTCTGGCCAAAGCTTGGTAATCCACGTCGTGCCATGCAGGAACACCCAATAGTCTCCTTCAACATCCGGGCGAGCCCAACGCGAAGGATCAACACCATAATTGACTTCTAATATCGGTAGCTCATAGCCCAAACTCTGAGCAAACAACTTTCTAACGCGAGGAATGGCATGCTGCCCTTTTTCGACATTTTGCGGATACTGGTACGCCAATGCCGCTAGCGGCTCACGACAACTATGGCGACTCAAACCAAAGCGCGGGCCTTTAGCCAACCGCGTGAATACAGCACTTTTGATTAATCCTTGAGCATCTAGTACGCAGTCATATTCTTGCGACCGTAATGCCTGCCAAAATGCCTTCATCTCTGCGCGATTTTGGCTATCGCGCAAGTTTTTTCGCCAACGCCGCCACGCGACTGGAATAACGCGTTTAACTGCGGGGTGCCAAGTGGGAATATCGGCAAAGTCTTCTTCAACAACCCAATCTATCTCAAGATTCGGAATCGCACGAAATGCGTCTTCAACCGCCGGTAACGTATGAAACACATCCCCCAGCGATGAGGTTTTAACCAGAAGTACTTTCACGCACAGCCCCTTAATTCATGAAGGTCGCAACTTTACCGCAAAGGTAGCCGCCGCTCCAATTTATACAGTACCAATCCAATCGTCTCGACTTGACACCTAACCGTGGCAAGAGGACTATTCCGCCCTTTGCGCCTATGCGCGATATTCAGTTGTTAATGCTAACAAGGCCGAATGAGTGCCAAGAAGGCAATATGGAGAATGTATAGTGCTAAAGTCTTGGAAGTTTTGGCTTGGGTGTTTACTGCTAATCGCCTTGCTTTGGCTGGTGGAGCGCAGCTATGGCTGGACGGCGGTATTAGCTAGTTGGCAAAGCATCCCCTTAGATTCTCTTTTAGTCTCACTCACGCTCATCTTCATTAGCTACATATTACGCGCAGTGCGTTTTTACGACTTTTTTTATAGCAACTGTCGCGGGCATTTTGTCGCCTTAACTCGCTTAACCGTGCTACATAACTTTTTCAATAATCTATTGCCTATGCGCAGCGGTGAAACGGCATTCCCGTTACTCATGAAGCAATACTTCAACGTTCCTTTCCGCCATAGCGCGCCGGCCCTATTGTGGCTGCGTCTGCTAGATCTGTATGCCTTACTTATGTTGGCCCTGTTGTCTTTGCATTCTTTATGGCCAGTGGCGCAGGAAATCAAAATTGCCGTCGGCGCAGCTCTAGTCGCACTGCCATTACTGGTGCTACCACTGCAAATTGCTATTAAAGAATTTCTGCTTGGTCGCGAATCTTCGTGGGCACAGAAAGCCAGCGAACTGATGCACGCCCTACCTGATTCAGCATGGAGTTATAGCCGCGCGCTTTTCTGGACCATTATTAACTGGGCGCTAAAGCTGGCCGTCTACACTTGGCTACTGCAACAATTCACCAATATTGAGTTTTTCCAAAGCTGGATGGGCGCTACCGCTGGCGAACTAAGCAGTGTTCTGCCAATTCATGGGATAGCGGGCGCTGGCACATACGAAGCTGGTGTTTTAGTTGGCTTGCTGCCTTGGGGGGTAGAGAACGATGTCGCCTTGGCTGCCGCCGTTAACCTTCACTTATTTGTACTGGGTAGCACTTTATTGCTAACTGGACTGATCGCTGCCGCAACCTTTACGGTTAAGCGTCCTTACGCTGCAGACTAGTCCTGTGGCGTTATCCCGATTTTCACAACGTCTTATCCCATAATTGCGACAGCTTATTTGCCCTTTGGCTATTTTGTCACTCGCCCCTTTTGGGTATGATCGCGCTTCAACTTTTTTCGCCAAACCGACAGAGTGGTACAGACCTTGACCGAGTCAAATACGACGACAACTACCATGCCTTCGCTCTCGATTGTTATTCCTATGTATAACGAGATCGAGAACGTATCACCAATGGTGAGCCGTGTTCATGAAGCCATGGCAGCTTATAACGGCCCTTGGGAGTTATTGGTCGTCGACGACGGAAGCACTGACGGCACGCCACAAGCACTGCACAAAGAAAGCAAAGCTTATGGCAACCATGTACGCATAGTCGAACTGCGTCGTAACTTTGGCCAAACCGCAGCAATGCAAGCGGGTATTGACGAAGCTCGCGGTTACCTAATCGCCACCTTAGATGGCGATTTACAGAATGATCCAAATGATATTCCACGCATGGTTGCGCATTTGATCGAACGCGATTTGGATTTGTTAACGGGCTGGCGCAAGAATCGTAAAGATGATTTGTTTTTACGTAAGATTCCTTCACGCATCGCTAACCGCCTCATCGGTAAGATCACTGGCGTGCGTATTAACGACTACGGCTGTTCACTCAAGATCTACAAATCGTCTGTAATCAAGCAAGTAAGATTATATGGCGAAATGCATCGTTTCATACCAGCATGGGTAGCGGCAGTCGTGCCACCAAGCCGTATTGGCGAAATCGTGGTTAACCACAATGCACGCGTTGCCGGTGAATCTAAGTACGGGATTTCTCGTACCTTCCGTGTGATTCTCGATTTGCTCTCGGTGTACTTCTTCATGCGCTACCGCGCACGCCCAGGTCACTTCTTTGGCTCTATCGGCTTGGCCTTAGGCTCGGTGAGTGGCATGCTTTTGGTCTATCTAGCATTCGTTAAATTTGCACTGGGTGAGGATATTGGTAGTCGTCCACTCTTCATGATTGCAGTGGTTTGTATGATTGCTTCATTACAATTTTTAACCACGGGCGTTTTGTCTGAGCTGATTTCTCGCACCTACTTCGAATCATCGCAGCGCCAACAGTATGTGATTTATCATCGTACGGATGCCTGCGATATCGATACCGATTGCTGGGCAGAACCTGAAATGAAGATGCCAGAAGGCTCTGAAGGCACAACGCCAGAAACGGCAACGGATTCGGACAAACATGCATAAATTGCCTATGCCGCTGTGGCTATTTGCCACAGTGGCAGCATTATTCTTTCTAAACTTAAACGGCTACTTGCTGTTCGATCACGACGAAGGGGCATTCAGCGAAGCCACTCGAGGCATGTTTGAGCGCAATGATTTTATCACCACCTATCTCAACGATAGAGTGCGCTTTGATAAACCTATTCTCATTTATTGGCTACAAGCGGCCTCTATTTCAATCTTCGGTACTGAGGTTTGGGCTTTCCGTCTACCTTCTGCCTTGGCTGGCTTATCGTGGGCGCTGTGCATTTTCTTTTTCGCCCGTCGTTTTGTTGATACCCAGTCGGCCAAAGCCGCGGTTTTAATTGCCGCAACGGCCATTGGTATCAACGGCATTGCGCATGTCGCTACCGCGGATGCCTTGCTTAACGCCCTACTCGCGGCAACCTTGTTGTCCATGTATCGCTTTAGCCAAGCGCCGAACAATACGCAGTTATATCTTATCTATGCCCTGATGGCTTTGGGCGTATTAACCAAAGGCCCAGTGGCCGTTGCTATCCCCTTGATGGTGGCTGCACTATTTTTCCTAACCTCTGGGTTAAAGCGCGAGTTTTGGCGGGCGATCTTTTTTGTACCCGGCTGGATAGTATTTATCGTTATTGCCGCCCCTTGGTACGTATTGGAATACCAAGCGCAAGGGCAGGATTTTATTGATGGCTTTTTCCTAAAGCACAACGTCAATAGGTTCAATAATGCGATGGAAGGTCACGACGGTGGTTTTTTCTTCTATCCGCTAGTTTTGCCTTTTGTACTAGCACCGTTCGGTGCTTTGTTACTGCGTATCGTGCCGACTGTGCGTCATATCGCAGGATCACGTTTTGATCTACTTGATCGCTTTTTATGGATCTGGTTTTTAGTCGTATTGGTACTTTTTAGTTTAGCCAGCACTAAGCTTCCGCATTACATCTTGTATGGTGCTACGCCGCTCGTCATCTTGATGGCCCGTTATCGTAGCTTGCTGCAAAGCCGCTTATTCAGTTTGGTATTTCCTGCGATTTTGTTCGCGGTTTTCATTGCCTTCCCACTGTTGATTCCAACCATTAAAGCGGGTCTTACGAATCCTATTGAGATTGCAGTCGCAGAGCGTGCCGGTGATTACTTTGATCAAAACTTTGCCATTTTAGCAGCCCTAGCGGCGCTAATTAGCTTGGCCTTAATACTTTGGCGTCGATTTAGCCCTTGGTTCAGCTTGGTAATGGTGGGCATAGTTCAAGCACTCTTCATTTGGTGTGTATTTGTCCCGACTTTTAGCGAAACCCAGCAGCGCCCAGTTTACGAAGCGGCACAATTCGTCAAACAGCTTGATGTGACAGTGGTAACTCAGTCTATTGATATGCCGAGTTTTAACGTCTATCTCGACAAGGTAACTGAGCGTCGCAGTCTAAAAGTCGGCGAAATTGGTTTTGCCCGCGAAGACAGATTATCGTCGATTGATCACTACCAAATACTGTTTCAATCTGGGCCTATCGTGATCATTCAACGCTCAGCGCCGAATGCGAATAGCGGTAATCAACCAGCCAACACCGCAAAGGAAGACGGCAATGATCAACCATGAGCGCCTTATATTTGCAACGATCACTGCCTATTTGTTGTTGGCATTGGCACTGATTTTCACCGATAGTAACGCCGATACCTTTATTGCTATTCAGACACTTACTCAACACCTTCCCGACGTATTTTGGGGCAACATGACCCTAGTCGCCGATACGCTATTTGCAGTGGCTGTATTAACGATTGCCTGCAGTTTCAAACCTACCTTGTTTAATCAATCAATCGTGTTATTGTTGCTGGGAGCTGTATTCGTACAAGGGTTAAAATTTGCGTTGGATATCCCACGACCAGCGGCAGTACTCAATCGCGAAGTGTTGCACGTGATCGGCCCATTCTTAAAAAACCACAGCTTTCCATCCGGGCACTCGTTTACGGCGCTAGCAGCGGCGGGCCTACTGATGATCAACACACAACGCATTGCATGGGCAATGATCGTACTGATTATTGCCAGTATTGCTGCACTATCTCGTGCGGCGGTCGGTGCTCATTGGCCTCTGGATATCTGCATTGGCTCTGCCAGCGGCCTGCTATTCGCATGGTTAGCCATCAAAATCGTCAACGAGTACACTTGGCTACAAACGCAAGAATTACGATTAACTGCCGCAGTGCTGATGACCATCGCAAGCTTTGCTTTGCTGTTTCACGATAGTCGCTACCCCGATACAAGATTGCTCGGAGGAGCCGCTAGCGTACTCGCTGTTTGTGTTATCGGTTATCGTTATTGGTTCCTTAATTGGCGTCAGCGCAACCGAGCAGAAGCAACAGAGACATAACGGCAATTAACTTTTTCTTTTTGCCTTTTTGGTCAGTGCTTTATAGTGTTGGCCTGAGTGGTTATGGGATACCTTAAATACATAGGTATTTAAATATTTAGAGTCAACGTTTTTACGGTTCCAGAGTATTTATCATGCGTCGAGTTGTGGTTACAGGTTTAGGGATTGTTAGCTGTATCGGTAACAATAAATCCGAGGTTCTTGCGTCGTTACAGGCGCAGCGTTCCGGTATTCGAGTAGTTCCAGGATACGAAGAAATGGGGCTGCGCGCGCACATTGCCGGTGTGCCACAAATTGAAATGGATGATCTTATCGATCGTAAGCTACGCCGTTTTATGGGCGACTCCGCCGCTTACTCCTATATTTCTATGCTTGAGGCTATTGAAGATTCGAGTCTAACGCCTGAACTTATTAGCAACCCACGCACTGGCTTGGTTGCCGCATCTGGTGGCGCGTCCAGTAGCGAAATCGTTGAAGCCGTCGATATCATGCGTGAAAAAGGTATACGCCGCGTTGGGCCCTACCGTGTTACTCGCACCATGGGCAGCACAGTATCAGCAAACTTAGCCACCGCATTTGGCATTAAAGGCATCAACTACTCTATTGCATCCGCCTGCGCGACCAGCGCTCATTGTATTGGCCATGCGATGGAACAGATTCAATGGGGCAAACAAGATATCGTTTTTGCAGGTGGCGGTGAAGAAGAACACTGGTCACAAACCATGCAGTTTGATGGCATGGGCGCGCTGTCCACCAAGTACAACGACACCCCAGAAACAGCCTCCCGCCCTTACGATGCAAATCGTGATGGGTTTGTTATTGCAGCCGGTGGCGGCATCATCGTGCTAGAAGAGTACGAACATGCCAAAGCACGCGGTGCGACAATTTACGCCGAAATTACTGGTTATGGCGCAACTTCTGATGGAGCCGACATGGTGGCTCCATCTGGCGAAGGTGCTGAGCGTTGCATGCACAATGCACTCGAAATGGCCGGAAACCCTACCATCGACTACCTCAACACCCATGGCACGAGTACTCCTGCAGGGGATTTGACCGAGCTAAAGGCCGTAAACCGTGCTTTCGCTGGCAAGATGCCACCAACCAGTTCTACTAAGTCGCTCACAGGTCACTCTCTAGGTGCGGCGGGCGTTCAAGAGGCGATCTACTGCTTACTAATGCAAAAGTATGGGTTCATTACTGGCAGTGCCAATATCAGTGAACTAGATCCAGAAGCCGTTGGCATGCCTATCGTGACTGAAAACCGCCCTGCTGAACTAAAGACCGTTATGTCGAATAGTTTCGGCTTTGGCGGCACTAACGCAACACTGGTTTTCCAGAGCGTATAAAAATGACATACTCGCGCCGCTCATAAACCGATAATTTTTTAACCATTGGTTTACCCAATTTGAGCAAGCATTGACTAATTCACCGGTTCGTTAGAAATCGGATATAAAAAAGTACAGACCAAGCGCCGCACATTAAGCGACTTATTCAAGCTGAATGGTTAAGCGACATCCAACCAGATTCGCGACGCAATTGATCTCAGGTACAGGTGGAATACACAACGAATGACACAATTAGATTTAAGCGCGAACACTGACTCGACAAAGCACATTGACGAGTTATTTCAGAAGGCAGAGCAACTGTCGGCTGACTTTTCACTGTTCCCAGAGTACGAAGATAACGCGGTAGATCACAGCGTTAAAGGCCTTATTGCGCCTGAAGATTGCAAGCTAGAACTTGATCGCCTGAAGTCACTTAACATCGACAATTATATAGAACAAGTTGTAGCACCGAGCGAAGGTTCGCAGCGCATTGGCGCAAAAACCATCGTCCAACATATCGCTCTGCGCATAATTTCTGAACTAGAAGATGGCCCGCTCTATTGTGCTGAAGCAGAAGTCGACTTTGGCGGTCATGCACGACGCATTGGTTTTATTTGCCAAAACCGCGAATTCAACAACGGCACATGGGGCGCGCAGCACCATAACAAGGCCGCACAACAAGCACGCGTGTTTGCTAGCCGCTCAATGCCTATTGTTACTTTCATCGACACCCCAGGTGCCGATGCCAGCGAACAAGCCAACGCCAATAACCAAGCTCACTCCATTAGCCATTTAATTACTGAGATGGCCAATAACGATGTGCCTACGCTAGGTATTATTTGGGGTGCGGGATATTCAGGCGGTGCTATTCCTTTAGCAACCACCAATATCTTGTTATCGGTACGTGATGGTATTTTTAATACGATTCAGCCTCAAGGTTTGGCCAGTATTGCACGTAAGTACAACCTGTCGTGGCAGGAATGTGCTAAGTACGTGGGAGTGTCGGGTTTTCAATTACGCGAATCAGGCATTATTGACGGCATTATTGATTACGCGCCAACAGATGCCGACGAAAAACGTATAAATCTTCTGAAGGCGATTACCACTGGTATTGAGTCAATCGAAAACAGTGCTAAAGATTTCGCCCGCACAAATCCAGATTTGATGCTGCATTACCAACGCAGTGTGGAACGATTCTTAACGCCTTCTGAAAAATTATTAACCCTACAAAAAGGGTCTAATTTCTTTTTAGCGCAGTCGCCAACCGAACACATCAACATCTTCGGTTTGACCTATCGCTACACTCGCTACCTCACGCTACGTCGTCGTATTCATTCAACGACGCTCGAGAATTATGGCCGATTAGCGGAAAAAGAAATCCCTGAAGGACAGCTGCAAAAGCGTTTGCAACGCGAAACTAAGCGTAAATTCCAAAACTGGCTGCAAGCACCAGAAAAGATTGTTTACGATGATGACCTACATAAATCGTGGAAAAACTTCTGGGCTAAATACGAAGATCGTGAAGGCAGCCGCAGCACGATTGCGCGTTTATTCTTGGGTGAGCCGAAGAATAACTATTTAAAAGCCAAGCAAGATTTATGCTTTAACCTCGGTTTATATTTATTTAATCGTTGGAAATCTGACGCAACTGTCAACTTCCAAGGGTTAATGAATTATCTCGAAGATTATAAACAAAGCCGTTTTTTATTACGCGCCAACGATATTTTAGATGCCGTTGCCGTTGCTGAATTTCTAGAGCACAACCCGCACCCTCTGGCGACCTACATTCGTGAGCAATTACCACACGAAACTCGTCAAGAGTTGACCGAAGGTTTAACTAAAGAAAAATCGAAAGGCGCACTACGTCAATCTTTGGCTACTGCGTTAAATACGATTTTAAAAGACGAGTTATTACCTGAAGATATTCGCGCATCGCTAAAATTATCGACCCGTACAGAAGCCCTGTCTAACAGCGTTGCTAGCATGAAGGTTGAAGCGAACCGTCGTATATTGGAAGAAGCCTTAGCGCCATATATTCAGTTCCGCCAAGAAAACATTCAAAATCCGGCGCATCCAGACATTACGATTCTTGATGCGATTTTGCATGACGAACTGCGTTATGAATTTTCACAAGTATGTCAAAACATGTTGGTATTTGGCCGCTTGTACGACAACTTTATTCATAATTTAGGCAGCGTTGCCAAAGAAGCGAACGAGAATCGCAGCTTAAGTCGCGAAGCCGTAAAAGCACTACTTGAGAAATCATTATCCGAAGCAACAGCGGGTGATACCTATACCGCAGCTGAGCGTGAATCGTTTAACCATTGGTTGAGCTATTTTATTAAAAGCTCACAGCGTGGTGATTTCCTAAAATCAGTAGAAGAATGGAAAAAGCTGGCATTCCCGCGCTTATCCGACACTCTATTTGTTGTTATTACTTTTATTTTCGAGAAGTTGCTGTCGGAATATCACAGCGCCGAGCTTGATGGTAAAAATTACAACGGCCGTATAAACCCGGTATCGATTGGTCGTCGTAAAGACTTCTGGAACCGCTTGACCATGGCCTACCACGACTTGTTAATTCAAGAAGTGCTAGACGATGCCAAACGTCAGAAAAAGACATCTGCTAGCGCCCTCATTGAGCGCTTCTTTAGTGATTTCGAAGAGTTAAATGCAAACCTAATGTCGGCAGATCCTGTTGCCTTCCCTGGTTTACTTAATTCCATTGACGATGCTTTAAAGAAAGGCATTAAGCCATGTGGTGTTATCACTGGTTTAGGCACGATTAAAGTGGGTGGTCGCGAGCAGCGTGTTGGGGCTTTGATCTCGAACTTAGAATTCCAAGCTGGTGCCTTTGATATGGCCAGTGCCGAGAAATTCTGTAAGTTAATGGTTGAATGCGCGCGTCAGCATTTGCCGCTGGTATGCTTTGTTTCTTCTGGCGGCATGCAAACCAAAGAAGGCGCTGCTGCGCTATTCTCAATGGCCGTGGTTAACGATCGCTTAACTCGCTTTGTACGCGATAACGACTTACCCATTGTGATCTTTGGTTTCGGAGACTGCACCGGTGGTGCGCAGGCGAGTTTTGTTACTCACCCTCTAGCGCAAACCTACTACTTCTCTGGTACTAACATGCCCTTTGCTGGGCAAATCGTTGTACCTTCGTACTTGCCAAGCACTTGCACATTATCGAACTACTTGTCGGTGTCTTCGAAGTCGATGGACGGCCTCGTCGCTCACCCATTCCTACCAGAATTGGATGAACGCCTGCGCGCTATCGACCCTGATATGCCAGTGGCTCGCTATACAGTCGACGACGTACTAGCACGCGTACTTGAAGGTTATGTAACGGCTGAACGCATGGCTCCAGATACTGGCAGCAATGCAAGCAAGCTGAAGAAGTATGGCGAAATCAATAAAGTATTGATCCATGCTCGCGGCTGTACTGCGGTTAAATTAATTCGCAAGGCGCAAGAAAACGATATTAAAGTGGTTTTAATTCAGTCTGACCCAGATATGGAATCCGTTCCTGTCGATATGTTAGGACCTCAAGACCGCGTGGTTTGTATTGGTGGTAATACTCCAGACGAAAGCTATTTAAATGCCAAGTCAGTTTTGCGTATCGCTCACCACGAAGGCGTCGACGCTCTGCACCCAGGTATTGGTTTCTTATCCGAGAGCAGCCAGTTCGCTGCCCTATGTGGTAACCACGACATTAATTTCGTCGGACCTCCAGTATCTTCGATGGAAACGATGGGCAACAAGTCGAACGCTATTAACACTGCCATGCGCGTTAATGTTCCTGTTGTTCCTGGTTCTCACGGCATTCTTACTAGCTCGGCGAATGCCGCTAGTGTTGCTGACGATATTGGCTACCCTGTGCTGCTTAAAGCAGTGCACGGTGGTGGCGGTAAAGGGATTCAAGTGGTGTTATCCCCGGATAATATTCATTCCCTATTCCATCAAATTTCGACCGAAGCAAAAGCAGCATTCGGTAACGGCGATGTCTATTTAGAAAAATACGTCACTTCATTACGCCATATCGAAGTTCAGGTATTGCGTGATAAACACGGTAATACTCGTATTTTAGGTCTGCGTGACTGTTCGGTGCAGCGTAATAACCAGAAGATTTTCGAAGAATCTGGTTCCACTATGTTGCCGCGCGAACTTGAGCAAAGCGCTTATGATTTCGCCGAAAAACTAGCCGATGCGGTTAAATACGTGGGGGCGGGTACCGTTGAATTTATTTTCGATCTCGACTCAATGGCAATCTACTTCATGGAGATGAATACTCGTCTTCAAGTAGAGCACCCTGTTACTGAGCTCGTGTCAGGTATTGATATCGTTACGACTCAATTCAAAATTGCCGAAGGCGGCAGTATTGAAGATATGTCACCTAAAGCGAATGGTTATGCGATTGAAGTTCGCGTTAATGCTGAAAAAGCGGTGCGTAAAGGCGATAACGTCGAATTCGTTCCGACACCAGGTACTATTCGCGAATGTGTTATGCCTGCCTGCGATCATATCGAATTAATTTCGATGGCTGCGCCGGGTAAAAAAGTATCACCCTTCTACGACAGCATGGTGGCACAGATTATCTGTTACGGTACCGACCGTGACGACACCATTAAAAAATTACGTACGTATTTAGAACAAGTACGTATCACCGGTGTTTGCACCAATATCCCGTTATTAAAGCGTGTGCTTGATGACGAGGTTTTCTGTAAAGGTGTTTACGATACAACCTATTTGCCGCAATTCTTAGATCGTATTGATGTGGATGCTTTGATTCTCGACATTCAAGAATCTGCCGATATGAATGCAGATGCTGTCGATGCATCACAGCTGAAAATCGAAGGCTCTGATGAATTAAAAGTACTGTCGCCCTCGACCAGTATTTTTTATGGATCATCGTCTCCTAGCGAACCAGCATTCGTGAAAGAAGGCGATATTATTGGTGTCGATCAAACACTGTGTTTGATGGAAGCCATGAAGATGTTCACACCATTAAGCTTGAAGCAATTCAACCGCACAGGTGCCGAACTGTATCCTGCTAATCAGAAGTTTAAGGTTACGCGCATCATGAACAGTGATGGCCAGCAAGTGAATCAAGGCGATCTACTATTTGTGGTTAAGCCAATTGCAAGTGCTGAGAACGCCGCTTAATTGATTCAAAATGTCCGTTTGATTACGGGCAAAAAAAAGAGCGCAAATCAATTTGATGTGCGCTCTTTTTTTATGCGTTTAACTTAGTGCGTAGCTCTGACTTAAACTTCTGTCTATTAAACCTCTATCGATTAAACTCCTAGGATTACCAACGGTTTATCGCCCTTCTGCGGTTCACACAGACTGATACGAGACGACAATACGTTATCTTTATTGTCTTTTACACTGGCTAAATACGCTTTAACAGCGGCCGAACGCTTTTGCGCATAATTAACCCAGCCGTCACCCCATTGCTTAGCTTCATCCGTACTAACCACTGGGCAAACCTGAAGCTCCAAATCGGTTTTCTTACTCATCATTCTACCGACGGTATCCAAATACTCTTTTTGGTTGTCGTTTAATTCTGTGACAAATTGATCATAATTAAGATCATTCAACCGTATTGAAAATAATTGATCACTTGCAAAAGAGGCCAAGGTAATCAATCCAGCGTATGGCTGTAAAGATTGTTTTAAATAATACACAGTTGCAGTTTTTAACGCCTTAGTAGTGATCTGATTGATCACATCATTGATGCCAACATCAGGATCTGTGATATCCCCTGACAAAGGCACTTCTAGGCGAATATTATTATTATCATCACGAAGAACCGACAAGGCAGTATCTAACGGCATCGCGATTTGCTTGCTAATACGATTAATCGTGGCGTCATCAGCTGGTTCCAACTTACTATTTTTTAATAAAATATCTGTGTTACCGCCCAGCTGACCGTCATGCAATGTAATATCGGCATCAACTTTCAACATACCTTTTTTCACGCGATAACCCATCGCCTGAACCACATATGGATTAAATGCCGGTAAATTCAACTGATCGATGGTAAAGGTTAGCTCACCTTCAGGCAGGTCATTCTTCAGGCCCAAGGCACCTTTAAGAACAATACGATTATAAGTATCCAACCCTGTCACTATCGTCATTGGAATAGCAGTTTCTAGATTAGCGGTATCGACAGCGCCCGTTTCCAATTCATAAATGCGTAAGTCGGCGGTCAGTACTGGGGTCACACTTTCATCAGTCCAATGCACTTGGCTTAAGTTATCGTCATCGCCAACTTGTTTTACCCCAGCAATACGCACACTAAATGTCTGAGATGGCGCAACGTCTTCTTCCGTTAGCGCTTCGGTATCAACTGACTGGCCTGCTGGAGCCGTCGCCGGTGCACTTGCAGGGATGCCGATGATGTTGCCATTGGCAGCACGGGTGACCGTTGCTACGAGCCCTGCATAGGTATGTAAGCCCGTAGTTAAACTGATCTGATTAACGGCAATATCGGGAATATGGTATTCCTGTAAGCTTAATAACGGAACAGCGCTGTTAGCCCCATAAATGTTTAGTTCCTTCACATCCACTTGCTCGATATTTTGGTACTCAGTACCGCCGCTAACACCGTTAACCGTTAAACTGGCTAAGGTCATATTACCGTCGGTTAAATGCTTAGCACTCAGATCGGTTATACCAAATTTTTGTAGGGTAATATTAGGCGTTGTTCTTAATTCGGTAACATTAATATTTTCCCAACCAAGTGATGCTAAGGTCACACTTTCAAGACCACCGGCAACATCGGCTGCAGTGAAATTACCCGCATAAATTTTTTCTATACTGGCAACCGCAGTCGCAAGATCAACATCGACATTGTCGATTGAGAAATCCTCTAGCTGCACATTACCTTGCTCGGGTAAGTCTGCACTAGCACCCGTAAGGGTTATATTGGTAATCACTACAGCTGGATCGGTTGTAATGTTTTTCGCCGTAATTGAATGCATTCCCAGTGACTTTAATGCCGCTTTAGTAACACCCAAATCAGCAGTATTTAAGTTATCGGCTTTAATATTACCAACCGCAGCCGTCGCGTTCGCCAAATCCACTTGAACATCGTCAACGATAAAATCGCCTAGTTCGGCACTACCTTGCTCGGGCAACTCAGTGACTAAATTATTCAGCACAAGCTGTTTGATACTTAAAACAACACCGGCTTCGGAATAACTCGCGTCGACACCTTCTAGTGATAACTTGCTAAGCACCAACGATTTAAGCGCGTCGCCAGTGACGTCTAAATCATTTAGAACACTATTAGCCGTTAATCGCGGGTTGGTGAAAACATCATATAAATTACCGTCTAAGGTAAAAGTAAGCGGTTTTTCTAGCGACATTGCCTGCGGCTCTGTCAGATTAAATTCCTTTACGGTTAAATCAATGGTTACGGGAACCGCAGCATGACTAGCGCTGTTTAATTGACTGAGGGTGATGCTCTGCAAGTACACACCAACACTTAAGCCATCTTGTTTCCAATAAATGGTGTTGTCGGTGAATTCCACTGAATCGACCAAAAATATCCACGGGCTGCTAGAATCATCACTGGCGGTTTCGTCAGTGGAAACAGGTGCATCATCGCTTGCCAACGGAATTGGAAAACCTGCAAGGACTAACTCATCGCTGGTTTGTTTACCGTTAAAACGTAAGCCATGCAGAGAGGCCTGCTGAATATGAATTTCTTTATTAAACAGGCTAGCCAAACGTACATTGAGGGCTAGCTTATCTAAGCCAACCTCAACCTGCTCGCCGGTGCTTTTCGACGGATACTGAGCATTAACGTCTTTTAGTAAAATATGACCATTCCAAGGCGATATCCCCCAGTCACCAATCATTAGCTGATAACCATCGCCAAGCTTAGCGTACTCCTGTTCGATGTAACGTAAACCGAACTTAGGCACCGCCCAGAAAATAGCCGTGTATAACACGACGAAGGTTATTAACGTCACGGCGCTTATGATGGTAATACGACGCGATACAAACGAACTCATTTGAAAATCTCCGAAATAAATCAAGAAAACATTAACGCTGGAACTATAAGGATATTGCTCTCTCTAATTAGACCACAAGGCCTGCCGTAAACCACTGGCCCGCTCGACCCTTGTAGCAACGCCCGACTGCCAACAAGGCAAACTGGTTAAGCACTGAAAAGATACTTTTGCTCGCGTAATGGCGGTATAGATAAGCTCTCGGCTAATCACTGTTTGCCACTCTAACGGCAGTATCAAGTACACATGCTCAAATTCCGAACCTTGGCTTTTGTGCACTGTCATGGCAAAGGCGGTTTCATGCGGTGGTAAACGACTTGGTAGTAAATAACGAATAGCGCCATCACTGGCAATAAAGGCTACGCGATCTTCCCCTTCATAAGGAACTAAAATCCCGATATCGCCGTTAAATAATCCCAGATCATAATCATTGCGGGTAATCATCACCGCCCGCCCCGGATACCACGCGCTATTACTGCCGGAAGAACTCGCCGGTAACATACCCGTCTCTTTAAACAGACGTTCAATTTGGCGATTAGTTTCCTCTACGCCAAATTGCCCTAGGCGCACGGCTACCAATACCTGAAAATCGTTAAAGCATTGCAATATTTCAGCAGCAGACGCTTGCTCTCTTACCGCACGACAATAATCCTGATAGCCAGCAATCACGCGTTGTTGCCACGGCAGCACGCGTAACTGGCCGTCAACGGCACTGTGCCAAGCAATCGTTAAATCGTCATATTGCCCAAAAAGAGTCACCGCCTCGTCGCTATTACCAGCATTCACAGCCGCTGCTAAACGACCAATGCCGCTATCTTTATTAAAGCGATGGGACACGCGTAAATGCGCTACGGCATTCTGCATCGACGCATATGTTCGATCAGCTACCGCCGTTAAATCAAATCCAGTAATACGACTGAGACGCTGCGAAAACTCAACATCCGGCGCATGACTGGTGCCCGCATCACACAAATCGGCCAGCACACTGCCCGCCTCCACCGAGGCCAACTGATCTTGATCGCCCAATAGAATCAAACGCGTATCGGCAGCTAATGCTGAAAACAAATGAAACATCATAGGTAAGTCGACCATAGACGCTTCATCGACCACCACGCAATCGTAGGGCAGCGAACGCCCGTTATGATATTTAAACCCACGCGGCGACCAACCCAATAAACGATGCAGGGTAAAACTCTCGTCGGGAATTCGCTCACCGTTGGCAACGCGATCACGAGCATGGCGAATAGATTCTGTCATACGTGCCGCTGCTTTTCCCGTTGGGGCGGCTAAAGCAATACTCAGATTTGGATTCTGACTTAACAATGCACTTAACAGCCGCGTTACGGTTGTCGTCTTCCCTGTACCTGGACCACCGGTAATCACTGTAAAGCGCTGCAAGCAGGCACTGGTTGCTGCCACTGCCTGCCAATCAACTACTGGCGTATCACCACCATCGGATGATTGAAATAATGTTCGAATTGCCGTCGCTAATTCATCATCGTTTACTAAGAGTGCATTATTTAAGCGCTGTTGAATATGATTAAACACTCCACGTTCATAACTAAAATAACGCGATAAATATAAGTTGCCTTGAAACAAAGTTAACGGCGGCTGTTCTTCTGCGCCGGAGTGATCCTTTTCATCTTTATTCTGATCGGCGATATGAACAACCACATGGCAATCGGCCAGCAATGCGTTGAGATCAACTGGCTTTGGCCATAGGTTTTGCCATTCGGGCAACGGGCTTCGCGCCAAGGGTAAGCACACTTGCCCTCGTCCCAATACCAGACTGACTCCTGCCGCTGCCATAAATAATGTCGTCGCGTCGGTTTGTGTCAACGGCTGAGCACTCTCTTCTCTTCGTTGAAATTCGTAGTCGACAATCTGCTTGGCAAGTTGCACATCAATACTGCGCAAGCGACCCCGACTTAACATAGCGTCGATTAAAGTCGAAAACTCGGTATTCAGCAGAGTCTTATTTAGCAGGAGTTTTTGTGTTTGCATTATGCATCAACTCCCAATAATACCTTGCGCCATTGAGCCAGCGCAGTTAAATCTGGCGGCAAATAAAACACCCCAGCGTGATTAGCCTTCGCTTGCTCTGTTCCGTCGGATACTGGATATATTGGCTTGCTCGGCTCTGCGCCAAATAAATCGCCCTGCATGGCATTAACCGATTTTTTCACCGTTTTTTGTTTTTTCGCGTTGGCATCTGGCATCACAATGTCATCGAATACTTCCCCCGTGAACTCAGTAATCATGCCACGTAAATACAAATAATAAGTGCCGCCTAAGTGTTGCTCTGGCGCATAGTTAGGCAAACGAACACGCAACAGTTGATCTAAGGCGACGGTATAGATCCATGCCTGAAGGTCGTAGTTGTGATCTTTCATCGACTCCCAAAGTGACTCTGGCTGATAATTTTCAGCCGAATTACCCAAATGATTCGATTTATAGTCAGCTACGTAATAACGGCCATTTCGACAAAAAATCAAATCAATAAATCCTTTTAAATAGCCTTGTAAACTATCGAATTGCAAAGCACGTTCATCCAGTAAGCGATTGACCTCAGCGGAACCAAGTTGTGCAATCGGTAAATGGAATTCCATTTCGTCTAGGCGCTCATCACGCTTCAGCTGAGCCAAGGAAAATTCGGATTCAAATTCTGAAACCAGAGGACATGTCACTACCTGTTGCAGCCATTGCACTAGCGCTGGTGCAAGTTCGATATCTAAACCAAAATGCTGCAATTGCTGTAGGCAGAGTTCGTGTAACTTAGCCGCATCGACGAAATCCCAAAGTTCCAATATGGCATGCAAACAGGTACCCGGTGTTGCGCCTTTAGGGAACGACAACGCCGCTGGAATACTCGCTTGTTGTATTTCGATCGTTGAGTCATCGATTGAGTAAGGACTTGCAAGCTGAAGACTCTCGGCTTCGACGTCGAAAGTCGGCTGATCCATCTGCTCCAATATCACGGCATATTCACCGGTTGGCGCTGCATAAGCGTGACTCGCAGCGGTTAACTGGCTATAGCTGCTCACTCGCCAACAATCGCGCGTGTAACCCGTAAAGGTATTCGCGGTTATCGCTGTACTGACGCTGCTGTGATTAAAATCAGCGCTTCCCACCCACTCGGGCATCGGCCCTTGGTAAATAAAATCACCCTTAAAGTCAGCAATTTCACCACTGACATCACATTGCAGTAAATAACCGAGTGCGGAGAAAGCCAGTTGCGGAACATCTTTCTTTTTTGAATCGGCATTACTCACCCAAATAAAACAAGCATGACGCGCACGGGTTAACGCCACATACAACAAGCGTAAATTTTCGGCGGTATTATCGCGAATTTGTGCATCTTTGGCTTTTTGATCTGGGGCTAGGTTAATCACTAAGCCTTGTTTATCGTCAACGTAATGCGCTTCGCTTTGCGAGAAAGGTATAAAGCTGTCATCCCAAAGATAGGGCAAAAACACCAGCGGATATTCCAAGCCTTTAGATTTATGAATGGTGACGATATTTACCAGATTTGCATCGCTTTCTAAACGCAACTGCGCTTCTTCGCCGCTGCGTTCTGTGGCAAACACCTGATCACCAAACCAACGAATCAAGGCTTGATGGCCACGCAAGCGGCGACTGCCCTGCTGTAGCAGTTCGCCTAAGTGCAATAAATTGGTTAAACAGCGTTCGCCATCGTCTTGGCTGCGCAAGCGCACCGCACGCTGATCATCTTCCAGCCATTGCATCATGGCCGCCATCACTCCGCGCTTTTGCCATAACTCGTGATATTTAAACATCACGCTTAATTGCTGTTCCCAGGCACGTTCATCATTTAATAAATGATCGAGTGTATCTGCACTCAAACCATAGGTCTGGGTACTTAAAGCCGAACGCACGGCGCGCTCATCGCTTGGCTGCGCAATGGCTTGTAACCAAGAGAAAACATCACGTGCCTCCTGCGAATCGTAAACACTATCGCGGGTTAAAAAGACACTACCAATCCCTAAGCGACTTAATTCATGGCGAATACGCCCCGCTTGCTTGCGCGAATAAACCAGCACAGCAATATCACTGGCTTGCACTGGCTTGTTATCTGGCGACTCACCAAACGAACCACCACCCTGCAATAGAGCCTGAATTTGGCTCGCGCATTCGGCGGCGACACGAGCCCGCTCCGCCGCCCGTGATTCGCCCGCACCACCTTGCCATAGATGCAATAAGGGCTGATTTTTTGCTGAATTTACTGTGTTTGCAGCGTTTTGCGCACTGAGCTGTAAACCGCCATCATTGCGGCGACCACTCGCTGCAACCGGCATAAACTTAATGTCGTCGTCGAAAATAAACGGCTTAGCATGCGCTTGCCATAATTGGTTAACTGCGGCGACTAAACCACTGTGACTGCGATAGTTGGTATCTAAGGTAAAACGGCGCTCATCCGGTAAACTGCGGCGCGCTTGAATATAGGTAAAAATATCCGCGCCACGAAAACCGTAAATCGCCTGCTTAGGGTCGCCAATCATATACAAGCCATAACCCGGCTTGGCGTCTGCGGATTGATACGGATAAATACGGCTAAAAATACGATATTGCAGTGGATCAGTATCTTGAAACTCGTCGATCATTGCCACCGGATACTGAGCGCGAATATGTACGGCCAATAACTCGCCTTGTGGGCCAGCAAGCGCTTGATCTAATAAGCGCAATAAGTCGTCGGGCGTTAATGCCCCCGCGCGTTCTAATAAATCTAAATAACGGGTTTTTACCGCAAAGTACCAGCTTTGCTGCAACGCCAGACTTAATTGATTCGCCACCGGTAAGAAGGCATCCACTGCAGCAAATAACGCATGGGTTGGCGCTTCGCCTTTTTTGGTTTTTTCAAATAGTTCTTCTTGGCCAAAGCGATACAAATTAGCCGTCGCAGGCAAGCTAAACCCTGAGGTTAAATAATCGTTGGCTTGCTCTAACCAATTCGGCAAATTCTTTTTACTGTACGAACGCTTATCTACGCCCGACTGAGCAATAACATCAGCAAGGTTAGTTGCACCAAGGCTATGCCATAACTCGGCAACGCGCTGATATAAGGCTTCGGCCTTAGCCCACTCTTGCTCCAATGCAAAGGACGTATCGGCTTTAACAATATTCGGTGAGAAAACAAAATCTGGGCGCGACAACCAATTGCGAATCAAACTGAATAATTTATCGGGGCCGCTAAACTGCGAGCAGACAAAGCGACTTTGATCTAACCCTAAGGGATAACTGCTACTGCGCCAGACATCTTCGCAGGCTTGTTTTAAATAATCAGCAGCATCCAGTACTAACTCGGCATCGAACACCACAGCGCTATCGAAGGCGAACTGCTTCAGCATGCGCTGACAAAAACCGTGAATGGTATAAATCGCTGCTTCGTCCATTTGCGATAAATTCAGTTGTAACCACTTAGTTAATTCGCGCGAGGTTAGCGTCGCAGAATCGGCGTGCGCAACTTCCGCTAACCAACGATCTAATTCATGAGTCGCTTCTTCACCTGCGTTTAACGGCGATTGCTGGCGCGACAATACATGCTCGAAGGTTTCGCTAATGCCCTCACGAATACGCCCGCGTAATTCTTCGGTGGCGGCACGAGTAAAGGTCACCACCAATATTTGATCTGTGCCTAAGCGTGGCAAATCCGAACGGTGCGCTAATAGCAAGCGTTTATACAATTGAGTAATAGTGTAAGTTTTACCCGTACCCGCACTGGCTTCGATTAACGATTGGCCCTGCAGTGGGAATTGATCAATATTGAGGCGTTTCATAAATCGCCTCCATTTTTATCAAAACCGGAATCACTATCCGTACTGGTATCGTGAGTTTGAATCGGGTTCATCAGCCACTGCCATTTATCCAGCCAGCTCGCGCGTAATTCGCCATCGAGTAATTGTCGTGGCAAATCCGGCAGGCAACGCTGACTTTCAATTTGGGCAAATTCGCCGATATCGCGGTTCAATTGCTCGACGATAATTTTATCGTGTTTTTCTTCATCATTTTTCAGCAGCGTCCAGAGTATGTCGGGCAGTTGATCGCTCGGCTCACACCAGTGCTGCCAATACAGAGCTAAACATTGCTGCACATAGGCGACGGCCTCGGCATGCGATGGCGCGCGCACGTGGTGTTCCAGCAACTTTTTGTTGTAGCCAAAAATATCGGCGCCGGTAATTGAGTTCTTTTCGCCCGAACTGCCATCACAAGCGCTTTTGTCACAGGCAATAATAAATACCAGATCTAACCACAAGGATAACAAGTGGCTGCCGCGAATATCGCCCACGCGGTAGTGCAATAATCGTCCGGCGAATACTTGCTGTAATTCCCCTTCAATAATCGTGGTGGTTAAACCCACATTGGGGATTAATGCCTCACATTCAATACTCAACGAACGCGGCTCTGCTGGTGCCGCTAAATGACTTTGCAGGGCTTCAATTAATTCCGCAACATCATCTACCAAACCTTCACCGTGCACGTGACCGATATTATTAACCGGCAAATGGCCCAAGGCTTGTTGTTGCTGGGTAAATTCGAGCACATCGGCATCGTGGCCCGCCAGCGCTTGCTCAACCAACTGATTGCGTAATTTATAGCGCTCTAAACCATCGAGATTAAACGGCTCTTCGTTAGTATGTTCTTGCCAATATAAATTTAAATCGGCTTTTAAGCGGCGACGTAAAAAGAACGCCGACGGCTTAAGCAACGCCTCTTTAATATCTTTCCACGCCACCGTGCGCGTATCGAGATCAGCAGGAATATTCAACGGCGCCGTTAAAAAAGGCTGCGCCGCCCGAGTGGCATCCACAGTTTGTGCGCCCACATTCGCCACCGCCGCCCACAAAGGATGATGGCTTATTACACTGCGTGGATGCGTAGGCTGATATACCGCCGAGCTAAACGGCTGCAACGGCAGCTCTTCAATGAGCCAATTGTGCATCTGCTCGCGGCTTTTGCGCGCCGGTAAATCAGTGCAATCGGTAAGGCAAAAACCATCGCTGATATAATCGATGAGTTCGCTCACCAATACCGACGGTTGCAACTCGCTGTTTTCACGGCTGTCGCGCCCACGATAACTGATATAGAGTTTTTCTTGGGCCGAACACACGGCTTCTAAAAACAAATAACGGTCGTCGTCGCGACGGGAACGATCCCCACGACGCGATTTTCCCGACACCATTAAATCGAAACCAATTGGTGTGACTTGGCGCGGATAATCTTGGTCGTTCATGCCTAACATGCACACAATTTTGAACGGAATAGAACGCATCGGCATCAGGGTACAGAAGTTAACTGGCCCGGTTAAAAACCGCTGCCAACCGCCCTGTTGCCCTAATTGCTCGTTAAACCAGGTTTTAATCACCGCCGCAGGCAAGTCGCCAGCGTAAGCGGCATCCGCTAATTCCTGACGCCAGCGCTCGATGGCATCGCGCACGCGCTGCAATGTCATAGTGTCGTCTAAATCGGGTAGATATAAATCATTCAATAGTTGCGGTAAGGCGCTTAGCCATTCCTCAACGTTATGCGACTGGCTAAAAAAGTGCTGCCAGTTTTCCAGAGCATCGACAAAGCTCAGCAATTTACCCAGTAATTCGGCGGCATTACCTTCCACCGCACTGACCGGCCAGTCGCCCTGCCAATGGGTTGCTTCGCCATTAGCGCTGTTAATATCCGGCAACATTAAACCCAGCAATAATTGGCGCAGACCTTTGCGCCAACTGTTTTGCTCAAAATTCGGTAAGCCCAATTGCTGACGATGATTGCCATCTAAGCCCCAGCGAATTTGCGCGCGCTCGAACCAATCGCGCAGTGTATCTAACTCGCTTTCGCCGATATCAAAACGCCGGCGAATGGCGGCCACATCCAGCCAGTCTTGTACATCGGTAAGCAATAACCGGCTATCGGCCAAGCCCATTAAACTGATCACGCTATCGAGCAAGGGGTTTTCGCTCACCATGGATTGGTCGGCAATGGCCCACGGAATACGCTGGCCTTCCGGCGCACTGGCGAATACCGCATCAATGTAGGGCGCGTATAAATCAATATCCGGCACCATCACCACAATATCGCGCGGATGCAGGGTGGCATCAGCACTTAACCAAGCCAACAATTGATCGTGTAAACGTTGCACTTCGCGCAAGGCACTGTGCCCCGCAACAAATTGCACACTGGTATCGTTAGCCGCCACCACTTGCTTAAACTGACTATGCGCTAACGCCTCTTCGCCATAGGCCAAGGCTTGGCGATCAAATAATTCTAAAATATCCGCCTGCACTTGCTTGAGCATTGTTAGCTCAGTAGCGGCGGGATCAACCCAAGCTTCAACATCGGTAACGCTACCATCTTCGGCGCCATCGTGAACTAAGGTTAAAAAATCTCGACCCAAACGGCCCCACGAGGCTAACAGCGGATTACCACGTTCTAAATACTCAGCAGCCTCGGGTTGTTGGCGCAAAATTCGCGCTTGGCGGCGATCATCAACAATATCGCCCCAGAAATTGCGGCAAGGATTAAGCAAAAAGAAATGCACGTCGATATGATCCGAAATCGCATTCAGGACCTGCCAATACGACCCCGGTAATGCAGCAATGCCAAACACAAACAAACGCTTAGGCATAGACGCCAAGCGCTCGGGATGCTGCCCCACCAAATCGCTTAACTGTTCTAACAAGCGCGCGCGGTGATCTAGGCTATTGCCCAAGGCTTTCGAATCGGCAACCAAAGCACGCCATAAATGCGGCTGCCACGGCTGCGAACTGACGTCGGTATCATCGACCTTATCGTCGCCGCGCTCCCACGCCAGCAGCCAATCGGATCGATAAACCAAATATTGATCGAATACGTCGGCAATTTTATGCGCTAACTGATAGCACTTAATGCCTTGTTCATCGTGCTCTAGATAATGCTTAACCGGTGCAAACAAGCCGCCATGCTCAGGATCGCTCACCAATGCCGGCAGCAAACGCATCAACTTCCACGCCATTGCCTGCTTATCAAAATGCGAACGCTCGGGTAACTCAGGCTTTAACTGGTTAAATACTGTCCAGACATAAGACGACGGCAGCGGGAAATCGACCTGCGCCGCAAGGCCCAAACCATCGGCCACCTGCAACTTCAACCACTGCGCCAGGCCCTGACGCTGCACCAGAATCGCCTCGCGCGCCAAAGGGCTAGGCGGCTGCTCACGCATCAGCGCTAGCATAATGCCCTTTAGAACATCGAGATCATTGGAGTGATAAAGCCGGAACATACAATCCTTGAGGTATCTGGCATGAGCCGTGAGTCGCGTGAATAGGGCTTTAGATTACCAGAATTTGACGGGGATGATGACCTATCAATACACTGCTAGCGAATATCGGCGATTCACTACCGCAAACACGAGAACCAAGCCTTCCAATTGCAATATCGGTAGGCCTAATAGGGATATGACAATGGCCACTTCGATCATTACAGAGCAGGTACTAACTGACTTGATGCGGGTAAATTTCAATAGTGAAAAGGGTCATTCGCTTCAGGCAAGTAAACAAACTGGTGCTGCGTTAAATGCATGGCAAACCATTGATATTGCCGGTTCACAATATTCAATCAGCAATAAAACGGATAACTGTATTGCCTTTAAACAGGAGGTGGTGCAATGAATAGAATAGCGGCACTTGATGATTCATCAATACTGAGAGACTGGGGGGGGGGGGCT
>NZ_JAWUWR010000028.1:0-35177 GCF_034111725.1 Thalassolituus sp.
TCACCAGCCAGCGGCGGGCGATAGAAAATTGAATCAGTTTATCGATCATAATGAACGCCTATTTTAAGTTCAGATGACCGGTCAAAGGCGAGTAATAATGGATTAATGCGCATGTTCAGCATCCTCCTTACCCAGCTCCGATTTCAGAATAAAGCTGTTTTTGCTGACATAAACGTCACCATTCACCAGCCCTGCGAGCACTTCGCTGTGCTCGCCATCGCTGTGCCCTAGTGTCACGGGGCGAGGTTCAAAACCTTCCTCTCCTTGAATAAAAACGACGGGCTTGTCTTCGACAATCTGCACCGCAGCGTTAGCTACCACTAGCGGCGCTTTGACTTCGGCAAGGGTGATGTTGGCATTGATAAAGAGTCCGGGTTTCCATGCGCCGTTAGGGTTGTCGATCAAGGCACGTACCGTCATGGCTTGGTTTGCACCTTGGCCTAGCGGCGCTATATAAATGATGTCACCTGTGGCGCTTTGGCTGCCATCAAGATTGTGAATACGAACCTGCTGCCCCAAACCAACCTGAGCGGCATCTTTAGGGAAGATCGACAAGTCGACCCAAACCGTTGATAAGTCTTGTACTACCAGCAAAGGCGCTGCGTTTGTGTGCTCACCGGCATTGATATTGCGCTCGGTTACCACACCGTTGATGGCGGCATTAATCGCATAGGTTCTCAAGCTCTCATTAGCTTCTACGGTCAATAACGTATCGCCTTTGTGCACGGCATCGCCGATACGCTTATTCACGCTGCGAACAACCCCATCGAAGCGCGCTGTTACTGCCTGTACGCGCTCGGCATTGATGGCAATAACGCCATATACAGGCAATACATCGCTAATAGTCCCAGCAGTCACGGTTGCTAAGCTAATGCCCGAATGCTGAATTTGATCTTGAGTGAGTTCAATATGGCCTTCGTCATGTTCTTCGTGATCAGGCTCCTCGTTTTGGTGATTTTCTTCGCCGTGATTTTCTTGTGCATGGTCTTCTTGTACATGCTCCTCGTGTCCGTGATCTTCTTCTTGATGGTCTGTCTCGGCCAAAATTTGGCCTGATACCAAGCTGAGGCAGCAAGCCGTAAGACAGATAAGCTTTGTTGTCATTGAAGTATTGGAAATCATTGTGCTGTTCCTGAAATGGTGGTTTCTTCGCCATATTGAGTGATTGCCAAAGGCTCAGCCGTCAGTTGCTCAATTTCCGCGCCGTAAGTTAATGCCGCCGCCGCTGCCTCAATTTGAGTGCGCTCTGCACTCAGCAACTCTTGGCGGGCACTGACATAATCGAGATAGCCGTAACGACCTCGTTGGTAGGCCGCTTGGGTTTCGACTAAAGCTTCTTTAAGGGCGGGAATAATGGCAGTGCGTAAGGTGGTAACCGTTGTTATGGCTTGCTTGCGGTTGTGAAAGGCGCGAAATAGTTGGGTGTGTAAGTCGAGCAGGGTGACCTCACGTTGCACTGACACCTGATGTTGTTCCGCAAGTGCGGTCGATACCGCACCGGAATTTCGCTTACCGGCAAACAGCGGCACACTAAAGCCTGCAACCAAAGCGGTATCGTTGCTTTCCTGCATGCGTCGCACCCCCAGCGACCAAGTGATATCGGCTCGGGATTGGGTTCTAGCCAGTCGTAATTCAGCCTCTTTTAAACGCGCCTGTGTCGCGAATATATCTATCGCCGGATTCCGTTCCACTTTGGCGAACAACACCTCGAATTCAACGTCGTTGCCAAACTGAAATAGATCACCCTCAGCTGTATCAAAATCCGGAGTAGTCAGGCCCCACAAAGCAGATAACGCCACTTTGAGGTATGACAGCCGCTGTTGCTCTGCCAGTAAAGCCAGTTTCGCTTGCTCGGTTGCGGCTTGTGCTCGTTTAACTTCGGCCTCAGGGGTTGCGCCTGCCTTAGCGCGCTTTTCAACAATGCGTAAGCTGTCGTTGGCCAGTTGGGCTGCGTCTTTTGCCAACTCGACCAATGCCTGAGCCGCCAGTACATCAACGTAGCGGCGTGTGACTTCACCCAACAACGACAAAGATTCCACTTGTTGTTGGGCGTACAGAGTGGAGCGATTGCCAAACACCACACCTTGGCGGGCTGAGCGTTTGTCGCCCATTTCGATCACTGAAGACAAAGCAATTGTTAGCTCTGCGGTGTTTAAACCCGAAAAATCACCGCTGCCGGCGATGTTTTCTGCATCAACACTCAACTCATAACCGGGCCGCAATTGCGCGGTTTTTGCTTGTGCCTCAAGTGCGACGTAACGGTAGGGGAATACGTCGAGGGATGGATTCTCAGACAATGTGCGCTGCACCGCATGGGTGAGCGTAATAACTGAGTTTTCAGGCGCAGCATTAAGCCCTGAAGAAAACGTAAACAATAAAAAACAGAACAGAACGCCGCGCTTGCAGATATTTCGCAGAGCACGATTCCACGCCCTAAAACTAGGCGCAGTATGTAGTGGTAACATGAAGTAGATCCTACTTATTTAAGATAATGCCAACCGCGCATCGCCATAAAAACGATAACGCAGAAAAAAACTTAAGCAGTAAAATCAGGCGATAGGGGGGCGGTACAACGACGAGGATGGTGCCACAGGAATAATGGTTTGGTAGGCGTTATGCAGCGGATGTTTATACAAATAATCCGTAGCGCTGAAACTATCGGATAGATACACATGGCAATGACAGCCATGGTGGTGGCAGTGAAATATTTCGTCGATAGCAAGGTCTTGCTCGGAAGTATTGCTAACCGTCGAGTGTTCCGGTGTTAACTCGGCTGCATCATTTGCGTATTCCGAAGAATGGGGCACTACGTCTGAATCATCGAAGGGATGCACATCCGCGGCAGCTATCACAGATTGCAATGCAATCAAGATCAACAGCAGATAAGACAGTACATTGCGATTCATAAACCGAAGTTAAAACCCATGAAGTTAAGTAAGCCATGAACCTTAGCATCTTTAGCGCTAGATTCAATATGAACTAAACCGTTTTTCCCGTACCTTACTTAGATCCGGAAAATAAACTCTTTACTATGGTATTCCTGTTGTAGGTAACACAATTCCGGTCGCATCAGGGTTCCGGCACGTTGAGTTTTAACAAACAGGAGGCACCCGATGTCGATTTCAGAATTCAATAATGAGTTTAACAAAGACAGTCTCAACACGTTATCCAGCTTCGAAGCTGGCGGTAAAACCTACCATTATTACAGTCTGCCCAAAGCCGCAGAAACGCTGGGCGATTTGAACCAACTACCTTTCTCGCTCAAAGTACTCACCGAAAATTTACTCCGCAATGAAGACGGTACCACGGTAGAGCGCAAGCACATTGATGCCATGGCGCAATGGCTAAAAGATCGAAAATCAGACACCGAAATTCAATTTCGCCCCGCACGCGTTCTGATGCAAGACTTTACCGGTGTGCCCGGCGTTGTCGACCTTGCCGCCATGCGTGCTGCAGTGGAAGCGGCGGGCAAAGATCCAGCCATGATCAACCCACTCACTCCGGTAGATTTGGTGATCGACCACTCGGTCATGGTTGATCACTTCGGTGATGCCTCCGCCTTTAAAGATAACGTAGCCATCGAGATGGAACGTAACCAAGAGCGTTACGAGTTTTTGCGTTGGGGCCAGCATGCGTTTAATAACTTCCGGGTCGTGCCACCCGGTACAGGTATTTGCCACCAAGTTAACCTCGAATACTTAGGCAAAACGGTCTGGCATAAAGACATTGGCGACAAAACAGTGGCTTATCCAGATACATTAGTGGGTACGGATTCTCATACCACTATGATCAATGGGCTGGGCATTCTTGGTTGGGGCGTGGGCGGCATTGAGGCTGAAGCTGCCATGCTAGGCCAGCCGGTATCCATGCTGATCCCTGAAGTAGTGGGCTTTAAGGTCAGCGGTAAACTCAAAGAAGGGATAACCGCCACCGACCTAGTACTGACCATTGTAGAAATACTGCGCAAAAAAGGCGTTGTTGGTAAATTCGTCGAATTTTATGGTGACGGCTTGCAAGACATGCCCGTGGCCGATCGAGCGACCATTGCCAACATGGCCCCCGAATATGGTGCGACTTGTGGCTTCTTCCCGGTAGATGAACAAACCATCAAATACATGCGCTTAACCGGTCGTGAAGAAAGCCAGCTGGAGTTGATCGAAGCGTACGCCAAAGCTCAAGGGTTATGGTGTGAACCGGGACATGAGCCGATCTATACTGACAAGCTTGAACTGGACATGGGCGAAGTGGAAGCAAGCCTTGCTGGCCCTAAGCGACCGCAAGATCGCGTCGCCCTGAAAGACATGAAAGCGTCGTTTGAGTTGTTGATGGCCACCGCCGAAGGCCCTGCGCAAACCCAAGAAACCAAACTCGATTCCGAAGGCGGCCAAACTGCGGTCGGCATTCATGCTAGCTATCATCACTCATCCAGCAAGCCACTGGAAATGAGAGGCATGAAATTCCACCTTAATCCCGGTGCGGTTGTCATCGCCGCTATTACTTCCTGTACCAATACCTCGAACCCGAGTGTGATGATGGCCGCCGGTTTGATCGCGCAAAAAGCCGTCGCAAAAGGCCTTAAAACACAGCCTTGGGTTAAAACCTCGCTGGCGCCAGGATCTAAGGTAGTCACCGACTATCTAAAAGTTGCGGGGCTAGATACTGACCTAGATAAACTTGGATTTAATCTAGTGGGTTACGGTTGCACCACCTGTATTGGTAACTCCGGCCCATTGCCCGATGAGGTTGAGAAAGCCATAACCGACGGCGACCTGACCGTGGCGTCAGTGCTCTCTGGTAATCGTAACTTTGAAGGCCGAGTGCATCCGCTAGTAAAAACCAATTGGCTCGCATCACCACCATTGGTTGTGGCTTACGCGTTAGCAGGCAACGTGCAGATAGATCTGACCAAAGAGCCACTCGGCATTGATTCAGACGGCGAGCCTGTGTACCTGAAAGACTTATGGCCAAGCCAGCAAGAAGTGGCTGACGCGGTTGCTAAAGTAAAAACCGAGATGTTCCACAAAGAATACGGCGCTGTGTTCGACGGCGATGCCATATGGCAGGGCATCGAATTCCCGAAAAGCAAAGTGTATGACTGGACTGACAACTCGACTTATATTCAGCACCCGCCTTTTTTCGAAGGGCTGCGAGAAGAGCCTGATGCGATTAGCGATATCAAAGATGCCAACATTCTGGCCTTGCTAGGTGACTCGGTAACTACCGACCACATATCACCAGCGGGTTCCTTTAAGCCGGATACCCCTGCTGGCAAATACCTTCAAGCTAATGGCGTGGAACCAAAAGACTTCAACTCTTACGGCTCGCGTCGTGGTAATCATCAAGTGATGATGCGCGGCACCTTCGCCAATGTGCGCATAAGAAACGAAATGCTAGACAATGTGGAAGGTGGCTACACCAAGTTCGTTCCCACCGGCGAGCAGATGGCCATTTACGATGCCGCGATGAAATACCAAGAGCAGAAAACGCCTTTGGTCATTATTGCCGGTAAAGAATACGGCACCGGCTCCAGCCGAGATTGGGCTGCCAAAGGCACTCGTTTGTTGGGCGTTAGCGCCGTGGTCGCAGAATCTTACGAACGGATTCACCGGTCTAACTTGATTGGTATGGGTGTCATGCCGTTACAGTTTCCTATCGGCACGAACCGCAAAAGCCTAAAACTGACTGGCGAAGAAACCATCAGCATCGAAGGCTTGTCGGGTGAAATCACTACAGGGCAAACCCTGAAAATGACCATCACCTACAAAGATGGCTCAACCACAACCTGCGACCTAAAATCGCGTATTGATACCGCCAATGAAGCGGTGTACTTCAAACATGGCGGCATTTTGCATTATGTGGTGAGGGAAATGCTTAAGTCTGCCTGAATACCTGAATAAGAGATCGGGTAGAGGGAAGACGATTAAAGCCCAGTAAGATTTAGCTTACTGGGCTTTTTTAGGTCTGGGGATTGCTGCGAACATTGTTAGTAATTGCCGATTTTAATTAAGAAGGCCACTATAAGAACAATCGAGACAGGCGATTCTTAGCCAGGCGTTTCTATCAAGCGCACCCATTGTGTAAGAACATTGAGTCTCGCGGCGGCAAGTTTCAGGCAGACCAATAAAGGTACGGCAATAAGCACTCCAACAGCACCCCAGAGCCAGCCCCACAACACCACCCATAGTATTAATATCAGCGGATTCAGGCGCATGTTGCGTCCCAATACAGTGGGGGTTATGTATTGTGCTTCGATTATATTGATACTGAAAAAAATCAGCACAGGCATAAATGCTATCCACTCTGCGCCATATTGAATAACGCCTGCGAGGTATAGAACCAGCAGCGCGATAATAGGGCCGACATAAGGGGCAAAATTGAGCAATGCGACCATCACCCCCCAGAGGAGAGCGTCGTCTACACCTGCGCTCCATAGTGCCAACCCAGTAATAACACCAAGACCTGTATTAATCACACTCACTGTCAAAATATAGCGCGATAGCTCTCGCTGTACTTCATTAAGCAAGGAGTTTGCGGCCTCTCTATCGCGCTCATGAGAAAAACCACTAATAAAGTTGGCATACAGCAAAGGACTAAATACCAGCATAAAAATGACTAGAATTAGGAAGGTAAAAAACTGTGCCAGTACGACAGGCGTAGCACCTAAAACCTCGACGACTAACTCCATTCCTCCTTGTTTAAAACGGTCAGAAACTGGATTGGTGATTGATACTGCTTCTGTTGGTTCTTCTTTTGCTTCATCGCTGCGGAACCAGCCAAACCAGCGGAAGCTTTGTTCTTTTCCAACTTGCTGAGCCGTATTTTGTTCAGCCTGCATTTCAACCGTGGATAATGTCTGACTTATCTCATTGAGTTCGGTGGTTAATTGCGATGAAAGCTCGGGAATTCTCTTACCCCATTTTTGTGCGGGTTCAGCTAGCTGCATGCCAAGTAGTGTGAACGGCACACCAATCATTGTGATAAGTATCAGGGCAGACAAAGTGCGGGGAACGTAGAAACGTTGAAGAAAGCTTACGACAGGGCTCAATAATAGGGCAAAGAGAGCCGCTACGACGATCGGCAAAAACAGGGTTTTAGCAAAGTAGAGCGTATAGAGTAAAACAATGGCGAACAGCCAATATGTAACAGCCCGCGTAGGAGTTAAGCGTGTTTGCCGGGATTCGTTTTCTTCTTTATTACTGGCTGATTCGCCCTGCGCCTGTGGGTTCATTCACCAGCCCCGAATTGTTTGCCAATGCTAAAGGCCTTACTGGTCAGTGGGGACAGGTGGCTACCGGCAATTCCCATGGAGTAAAAGCGTTGTAGCCCTATGGTGGCCGTCAATGCACCTGCCGCCGCGCCGATACTAATTAGCCAAACGGGTGGAACTTGTTTGAGGGTGCTGTGTGTATCGTGCGCGAGTAGGGTGATGTTTTCTATTCTCTGGTTGAGCGTCTGATCAAGAGCATCAATATGATTTATTAACTGGTGTCGTTTCATCGGTGATCGCCTGTATCTGTCATTCCCTGTAAAAGTCGTTTCGCATGTGTTTTGGTACGTTTGAAACCCAAACCTTTACGGAATCGTTTTCTAACAATGAGCAGAAAGGTGCACAGCAGAATCTGCAGAAGCATAAAAGTGGTTAGCGCTAAGGTTACTGAAGCGCAAAAGTCGAATACCAGCCAAGCCGCCAGAACCGTCGCCGATATCCAAGTTAGGATTATCACGGGGATCAACGCCAACCAAGTCAGCAATAGTCGCCGAGCATCTCCGACGGATAGTTGTAATTCAAGCCTGAATAAGTCACCCAGTTCTTTAACTGCAATGCTAGTCTGGCTCGACAGGGCCATCAGTTGATCCGCTAAAGTTTTCGCCAGCGCTTCTTCTTTGCTGGTATCAGTATCTGCCATATCTGGATTCGAGGCGTTCGCATCGCAGGAGCTATCCTCTCGCCCCTGATCGCTATTTATGCTCATTTACGAGTAAGAAACTTAGAAGCAATAAAACCTGCCGCAAACGCGATCCCCATCGTTTTAAGTGGGTTCTCTTTCATATATGCGGTTGCTTGATCGGTTAGGTCGCTTGCTTTATCGCGCCCTTTTTTAAGTTGCTCGGTAGCATCGGTCTTCATATCGACGCCCGCCGATTCGGCAGCCGCTTTAAAATGATTTTTTGCTTCCATCAGCTTTTCGTAGGCTTCAGCTACTGCGGCCTTGCTTGCTTCCAACTCTTTCTCTTTATCGCTACTGTTTGGCGCTGATTTTGAGTTTGCTGTTGTCATAAGAATGTTCCTTTTTTCGGTAGTATCAGTCTGATTAATAAGTTTCAGTTTGCTATCTACATCTTTTCCGAACAGCGAATGGTTGATTAGTTCATAACTATTCTCAAACAAGGGCTTTATTACACGCATTAGACTAGCAATTAAGCGTCTACTGTCTTTGCTGTATTTCTCTGAATAAATTGCAATCAATGCTAGAGAAAAACCCTATTGCTAGGGCTTCGAGGCATTAGGGAAGAAGAGGGCAAAGACTTCAACCGTGAAGTCTTTGTGTTGTGTGACACTGTAACTGTAAAATGCGTTTTATTCTTGCCTGATACTACCTTTTTACAGTAACAACTGAATACCAGCCATCATTATCTCGCGAGTGGTACATATCCGTGAATCATATCAATAACCCCTCGTCTTGCTGCCAAGCCTTCGGAGCCTAGCGCGAGGATGTCTATGTTGGCTAATTAATAATTTCTAAATAGCGCCCCAGGGTTTGACGCTCTTCTTCAAACCAGCGCTGTGATTCTTTTGTCATCACAGTGGTAGGTTGGTAATGAAAGGCCGGCTCAAATGTATCGATTACAAACCGTCGTTGAATGGTTTCATTCTTATCTTCATGGCTATATTCAAAGGTGTGTGTAATCTCATTCTTCTCTTTGTCGATTTCAAAACCGTCAAGACAAAATAGGGAGGTTTCAAGTCGGGATGCTTGGGTGGAGTGGTTAATTGTATAACCACTATTCAAGTCGCCTTGCGCCACCGATGTTTCGAAATTAAATACCTGTTTATAAAAACCAGAATCGTATTGCTTTTGCGACAATAGATCGCGCAATTGGATACCTTTGATATCGCTAATGATGTCGTCAGCTCGACCTAAAACAAGGCCAGCCCAATCGCCATTAATGATTAGAGCGCCATCCCGATGACGGCATTCACCGGTCGTCAGGTTAATTTCTTCGATTAACCTGAGGCTAACCAACGGGCCCTCTGTTCGTGACTTAAGACGCCAGTCTTCCACATAAGTATTGTTAGGTGAATATTCCATCATGCAGTCGCCCACACGATTTAAAATAGCGGGTTCAGGCCAGCGGTTGTGGATCTGAAAAGACGTTCCACCAGACCAGCTTAGGATGTCGTTCTCCCATAACGTGTCCGCGTACCAGCCCTCATAATTTAACAGTTCGTAAATTTCTTCTTGGTTACACGCTTCCCAAGTTTCTTTAACTTGGTCTTCAACTTTAGGTAAGCGCAAATCGATGGTTAGGTTGCGCCCTTGCAACCAGAAAACACGTGTTTACACATCGGTCATGCCATTAGCAAAGGAGATGCTGCGGCGCTTAAAACAGCCAATCATCCACTCAGGAACACCAGTGGTGGCGGTGTGCGAATACTGTTCGAGTAATTGTTTAAGGTGCATACGTTACCCCTAGCCTTGTTTGATGGATGCTTGGCCAAATGACAGCAGAGACTGAGATTTTTCAGGTAGTTGTATTTCGCCTTTTTCTAGGCGTTGTTTTAGATAGCTGAATGTCTGTATGGTTTGTGCGAGCAAATGATCGCCACAGATTAAGGGTTCATAATTGGTCGGTTCGTTGGAATTTAAGAACTCTGCAAGAGCGCCTGCTTAGACTGTTCAGAATATGGCAAAACCTAATGCTTTGGTATTGGTTTTGGTCTTTTTTAAATGGCCGCTTCGGTATTAAATTGAGGGGAACTACAGAGGTATTGACCTGCGGGAATAATCAGGCATTCTTCTTATGATCAGGATAGGGTAAGAAGCGGCATGATTTATTCAATACATCCCGACATCGAAAAATTCCAGCTATTTAGTATTGATGGAAAGTTCGCCCGTAAAGCTTTAGGCGAAGATACTATGTTCCATTTCGACGAATCTCCGATTTCATACTCTGACGTATGGAAACCGATGGAGTTGGAATTTTATATTTCAGGCAAGCAAAAGACGTTGCCCATACCTGATATATCTCAGCACTATGGTCGTCTCTTTTTGAACGAAAAAGCCTATGCAGCGCTAAAAGACATTCTAGAGCCTTGCGGGGAATTTCTACCCGTTTTTCACGCAGGCGGAACGGGCTACTTATTCAACCCATTAGCCCTCGAAGATAACGCGTTAAACAAAGACCTATGCAAGAAAAATGAGTGGGGCGAGATTGTTTGGATTGGTTTTAATGAAGAGCTGGTTACCAATCCCGTGTTTCGTATCGAGTACGACAGTTTCTTTAGCGTATATTGTACTGAAAAGTTTCACTCGGCCTATATGGAGGCTGAATTGAATGGATTGGTATTTGCTCAATACATAATGAATGAGCAAGCTTTTAAAAATAGGTTGAAAGAACTGCGTTGTCAGCAACGTGACGGCGCGCAGCCAGATTACGTCACTGAATCGCCAATACTTAGTGTGTTTAAAACCAATGACGATCTATAAAGTTCATGCTGACGTTCGCCATTATCAGTCAATTGTATTTGATACAGATGACTACTTAGATGTGCTCGACCCTAGCATCGGGGAGAAAGAGGCAATGTTTCTTCCTGTGGTAAATAAATCTATCAGAGAGCACTGGTCACCCATCGAACTATCGTATTTTCACAATGAAGATACAGTTGATTTGGCAGATATTAGCATCTGGAAATCTGGCCTATTGCTCATGAATGAAAAGGCCCACAAGTCTCTAGGGGCAGCCCTTAGTAGTTACGGTGAGTTTCTTCCGTGCGAACTTCACGGAAAGCCTGCGTATATATTTAATGCGTTAGTTCTAAAAAGTGACCGTGACGCCAATATAACTTACGACACTAAAAATGGGTGGAAGCAGGGCGTAGCTTCTCTAAAATTCAATCCAACAGTGAATGAGCCGTTGTTTAAATTCCACACTGAACAGACGTTTTGCTTATTTTGTAGCGAAGCCTTTAAACAACTGTGTGAAATAGGGCAGTTGAAAGGGATTTATTTCACCGCCGATCTTACTGCAGCACTCTAAAAAGGTGAGTCACACAAAAGGGAGGGGGGCAGAATGCGCACAACGATTGGAGCTGATAATGTTAAAGCGTACTGAGTTGCCAAAAGAAACCGATTTCCCAATAGGCACGAAGTTTTATATCTTCGAATGGGATGTGCCTCTTTCTAAAGAACCAAACAAAGACGGCAAAACAGTTTCGTATTTCAATTGGTATGGCGGCAATAAAAAACCTTATCCAATTGAAAGGCTTAAAATAGATAACAACTGGCCAGCTGACTCATTTGAACAATGGCTTCATATTATTGAAGAGTCCATGCAGTGAAGTTCAAGAAAGTTCCACAAGGAAGCCAACTCGCTTTCGCGTTCCGGCGCATAACATAGCTATACATCCAAACTGCGGTTAATGAAGACATGGGATTTACGAGTAACCTTTGGTTCAAGACAGCTTGAGCATGAATGGAGTCCCCATCAAAAAAGCTAGGCAAATAGAATAGGTGGCGATTCAATAGGGTGTTCGCTTGATGTCGCTTGGGTGATAGTATCGTTCCATTAATTGTAAAGATAGCTCACAAGGCAGTGTGTCCCAATATGATTGATTTCACCAAATTAGGCTCAAAATCAACCCAGCCTCCGTCAACCGACCCTCGTTCGATATTCCAGACGTTACCTAAATTACAGCCAGAAAAATATCAGTACCCTCGTGATGTACAGGCTGAGGTATGGAACCAGTGGCATGACCGAAGAAATGAGTCTGATCTGGTTTTGAAAATGAATACCGGAGGCGGGAAGACCACTGTAGGCTTATGTATCCTTCAATCCTGCCTAAATGAAGGCGAAGGGCCAGCAGTCTATGTGGCTCCTAACGATCTCCTTGTTCGTCAGGTGATCGCTGAAGCCAGAGAGTTAGGCATCAAGGTTACAGATGACCCAAAAAGACGGGAATACATGAGTGGAGAAGCTATCCTTGTCTGTAATGTTTACAAGATCGTGAATGGTCGGTCAGTATTTGGAGTCAACCACAAAAAAATAGATATCGGATCTATTATTTTCGATGATGCACACGCGTGTCTTAATACGATTAATGAGCAGTTTTCGATAAAAATACCAAGTAATAGTGATTGCTATAGCGGCTTGTTTAACCTGTTCAGCGAGTCAATAAGACAGCAAAGTGCGGCTCAGCATTTCTCTGTGTCGAATGGTGATCCCCTTGCCAGTCAGAAAGTACCTTACTGGTCATGGCAACAATCCATCGGTGATATTCATGCCATTTTGGGCAGATCGCAAGAAGAAGAGTTTCTTGTATGGCCTTACCCACTGTTACGTGAGCATCTCCTGCTTTGTGATTGCATTGTTAGTAGCAAGGAAATAGAGATATCCACATCCATCATTCCCATCGATGTAATCCCTTCTATATCGCAGGCAACTCGTAGGATTTTTATGACAGCCACGCTATCTGATGACAGCATTCTGTCATCACATTTCGGGGTGTCATCTACAGAATTAGGACGCCCTATTACACCAAGTAAAGCTGGCGATATTGGCGAGAGGATGATTCTAGCACCACAAGAGATCAACACTGAATTAACGGAAGTAGATGTCAGGTGTATGTGCCGGGAGTTATCCAGAGAGCAAAACGTTGTTGTTATTGCGCCTTCGAGCAAGAAAGCGGCACTCTGGGAGGAGTATGCTGACAGGATTCTGACCAGTGAAAATATCGAAGAAGGCATTCAGGAGCTTCACTCCAACCCAAAAGCCGGGCTGACCGTTCTAGTAAATCGATATGATGGCATTGACTTACCTGGAGATGCTTGCCGCGTATTGGTTATTGATGGCATGCCGGTATACAAGTCACTGGCCGACCGTGCTGCAGAAATTGAGTTGTCAGATAGTTCTCTTGGTCACCGGGATCTGATCCATAAAGTTGAGCAGGGCATGGGCCGGGGAGTACGGTCTAATACAGACTACTGCGTCGTATTGCTTATGGGGACAGACCTCATCTCAACATTGTATTTGAAACATGCGACAAACTTCTTTTCTCCAGGAACAAAAGCCCAGCTGGAGCTTTCCCACAAGCTCACAAGCGAATTAAGAAAAGGAAACCAGACGGCGCAAGACATCTTAAACACTATGGATGCCTGTCTGAAACGTGATCAGGGATGGGTATCTGTCGCTCTAAATGAATTGGCTGGCCTGACGTTTGGCAATCAAAGTACAGATCCTGTTATTCCGACAATCAGGGAAGCATACAATCTGTATTTCACCGTTATGGATGACTCGATTTTAAAGATTAATAATCTGGATCGAATTGATGGTATTGATGATGCTTACAGGGGGTACCTGAAGCAAATAATCGGGAAATACGTCAACCGTTTGGATCCAGAAAGAGCACAAAAAATTCAGAAATCAGCTATCAGAATTAACAGTAAGCTACTCAAACCAATCCAGGGCGTAGAACGAAAGCCATCAAATCGTAGTGCAATGGACCAGGCAATAAACACTCAGAAATACCTGAGTTCCAAATACAATAATGGCAATGAAATAGTGCTTGCAGTCAACTCTCTTGTTGCTGACCTAACCTTCGTAGAACTTGGAAGCAAAAAATTTGAAAAGGCATTATCTGATGCCGGGAAACTGATCGGGCTTATGTCGCAGCAACCTGATACTGAAACCAGTACTGGGCCGGATGTGTTCTGGTATCTTGGCCCAGAATGGGGATTTGTTTTTGAATGCAAGAGTGAAGCGACCACAACGACAATTTCAAAAGGCTATTGCGGTCAGTTAGGAATGCACGTTAACTGGCATTTAACCAGTCATCCTATGTGTAATCCGCCCGTACCAGTCATGGTGCATCCCGCATCAGATATAAAAGATCCAACCGCATTGCCACCCGATACGAAGATGTTTAACAGTGATAGTTTTGAGGGTTTTAAAACTGCTTTGCATGATTATGCTGCTGCACTGGCTTTTGGTGATAAATACCTTCAGGCCTCAGAAATACGTCCTCTGTTGGAAAGGTTTAATTTCCTCCCAGAAAGGTTTGTGAAACATTATCTGCGCTCATTAAAATGATGAATAAAAAGTGCTGATACGCATCTAAGTATAAAACCCTTGATATTCCGATAATAACAATTATCGGAAATAGCGAAGCACCAGCACATCACCGGCCAAGCCTCTCACCGCGTTAAAAGCCCAAGCCCATGCTCACGAATCCCATTCCTTTCCACTCATGGCTATTCGTCACTCACCAAACCCTCACGGATCGCCAGCAACTCTTGCCTGCGCTCTTCGCTGGTTTCTGGGTACTTCATATCCATATCTTCGTAAGCATCTAAAATAATCTGTGATACGATCAGACGTGCGTTTTTCTTGTCGTCTGCAGGGATTACATACCAAGGTGCGTGCTCAGTACTAGTCGCCGTTAAGCAAGCTTCATAGGCTTTCATATATTCATCCCAGTGCTCCCGCTCATTTATATCATCAATGGTGAACTTCCAGTTTTTTTCGGGTTGGTCGATGCGGTCAATAAAGCGTTGGCGTTGTTCATCTTCCGATAGATGCAGAAAAAACTTAATCACTCGCGTGCCATTGCGATGTAGATGGCCTTCTAAATCGACGATGGATTTATAGCGTTTGGGCCATATAGCGTCGTCTTTCAATAAGCAATCGGGCAGCTTTTGATTGTGCAGAATTTCTGGATGCACGCGCACGATCAGAACCTCTTCATAATATGAGCGGTTAAATATGCCGATGCGTCCACGCTCTGGTAAACACTGAGTTGTACGCCATAAAAAGTCGTGATCGAGTTCTTTGGCGCTTGGGTGTTTAAAACTAAATACCTGGCAGCCTTGAGGGTTAACACCCGACATAACGTGTTTAATCACTCCGTCTTTACCAGCAGCGTCCATTGCTTGAAAAATCAGCAGCAATGAATGGCTATTGTCGGCGTATTGCAGCTGTTGCTGGGCGCTGAGTGCTTCAATTTGCTTTTTTAGGAATTTTTTGTATTTCTTTTTCGACTTATAAAGGTCTTCTACCTGCGTTGGCCATTGCGATAAATCGACGATGCTCTCAGCAGGTACTTTGAATTTATTGGTCTTAATATTCATCGAGTCCCCTTATTTATTTAGCCATTTTTGGATAATTCAGGCTTGTGGCGTCCAGCGCCAATCCCGAATTTCCGCCATATCTTCACCATATTTGTTGATATAAGTGCGATGTTCAAGCAGTTTCTCATTCAATTGTAGCTTCACTTTTGCACCTGCAGAACCGAGTTGAGGCAAGCGATCAACTACGTCCATTACCAAATGAAAACGATCCATATCATTGAGTACGGTCATGTCGAAAGGCGTGGTAATGGTGCCCTCTTCTTTGTAACCACGAACATGGATGTTGCTATGATTGGTTCGGCGATAGGTCAGCTTATGCACCAGTGATGGATAAGCATGAAAGGCGAAAACAACCGGCTTATCGCAAGTAAAAAGCGCATCAAAATCTTCATCACTTAGGCCATGAGGATGCTCAGACTGCGGCTGCAATTTCATTAAATCGACGACATTAACTACTCGAATTCTTAGCTCAGGGAAGTATTTTCGTAAAATCGATACTGCCGCTAAGGTTTCTAGCGTTGGCACATCGCCACAACAGGCCAACACAATATCCGTATCTTCACTATTATCGTTGCTTGCCCACGGCCAAATACCAATTCCAGCAGCGCAGTGCTTGGCCGCTTGTTCCATCGTCAACCATTGTGGCGCTGGGTGTTTGCCTGCGATGACGACGTTTACATAATGACGACTGCGCAAGCAATGATCCATCACGGAGAGTAAACAGTTAGCATCTGGTGGCAGGTACACACGCACTATTTCGGCTTTTTTATTCACAACATGGTCGATAAACCCGGGATCTTGATGAGTAAAGCCATTGTGATCTTGGCGCCAAACATGCGATGCCAATAAGTAATTAAGCGACGCTATCTTCGGTCGCCACGGCAATTCCGCCGCGACCTTCAACCACTTTGCATGCTGATTAAACATGGAGTCAATGATGTGAACAAATGCCTCGTAGCAGTTAAAGACTCCATGCCGGCCCGTGAGTAAATAGCCTTCCAACCAACCTTGGCATTGATGCTCGCTGAGCATTTCCAATACGCGACCACTGGGCGCAAGATATTCATCGTCGGATTTTATTGCTGCCTCCCATTGGCGATTAGTCATTTCAAACAAGGCCGCCAATCCATTGGAAATGGTTTCATCCGGTCCAAATACGCGAAAGTTACGCTGCTCTTGATTGCATTTAGCAACATCACGCAAGAATGGTCCAAGCACGTGTGCATCACCAACACCTCGCACGCCTGGCACAGGTACTTCGCAGGCGTAATCACGAAATGGCGGCATCACTAAATCCTGCAATAGCAGCCCGCCGTTTGCATGTTGATTCATCCCCATGCGGCGATCACCGACTGGAGCAAGATCCGCTAGCTCTTTCATTAAGCGCCCTTCGCTATCAAACAATTCTTCTGGACGATAGCTACGCAGCCAATTTTCAAGCAAGGGTAAGTGATCAGGATTGGTCGCCGGATTAGACAGGGGTACTTGATGCGCACGAAATGTGCCTTCAATTTGAATGCCATCAACGACTTTTGGCCCTGTCCAACCTTTGGGTGAATTGAGCACTATCATGGGCCAGCGTGGGCGCGTTAAATTGCCCTCGACTCGGGCTCTATGGTGTATCTCTTTAATTTGTTGTGTCGCAACATCCAGCGCTACGGCCATAGCCTCATGCATTAGCATAGGGTCATCACCCTCGACAAATATTGGCTGCCATCCATAACCAAAAAACAAATGTTCTAATTCTTCGCGAGTGATGCGAGCAAGAACGGCTGGATTAGCAATTTTATAGCCATTTAAATGCAATATCGGCAGTACAACACCATCGCTAATCGGATTTAAAAATTTATTCGAATGCCACGCGGTTGCTAGTGGGCCGGTTTCGGCTTCGCCGTCGCCAACCACACAAGCAACAATTAAATCAGGATTATCGAACACGGCTCCAAATGCATGACTGAGTGAATATCCAAGCTCTCCCCCTTCGTGAATTGAGCCTGGACATTCGGGTGAGGCATGGCTAGGAATGCCGCCGGGAAATGAAAATTGGAGAAAGAGCTTTTGTAGCCCAGCGGTATCTTGGCTGATGTGTGGGTATATCTCACTATAGGAGCCTTCAAGATACGTATTAGCTACCACCGCTGGGCCACCATGACCTGGCCCTGAGATATACAGCATATTCAGATCGTACTGTTTAATAATTCGATTCAAATGCACATAAATAAAATTCTGACCCGGCGTCGTACCCCAGTGACCAAGTAACATGCGCTTTATATCGGTGATTTTTAGCGGTCGAGCAAGCAAGGGATTATCGAATAGATAAATTTGACCAACAGAGAGGTAATTAGCCGCTCGCCAGTACGCATCGATTAACCGCAACTGATCCGCTGCTAGCGAGGGGTTTTTCATGTAATTCTCTTCCTGTTAAGTGCCGGCAATTTCTGCTTTTATTTTGCTAAATTCTTCGCGATCAATATCACCGCGCGCATAGCGCTCGTTAACAAGATCTCTTGCGGTTCTTTGATCAGTCGATAGAAACCGCTGATGAGTTCGATAGCTGTAACCCCAATGTCCAAAGTTCGAAATCAGCAAAAAGCAAACGCCAAACCACAGCAACCAGCCCCAGCCAAAATACCAATCATTCCAATACATGTGTTCCATAAATTTCTCCGTTACTTTGTTACGCGTAATTATTCCAGTTAATTGAGTGTATGAAGCGTCAATCCTGCAATCTGTGCGCTGGCGAACATAACGACTGCAAGACAGCGCTAATACGCCTAAATAATGACTTAGCGCATTCATTCCCCATCCTTTCGTCCGTTCTACCTCCAACCCATTTAACTCTGTTCGCCAGCGCACGGACGGCGAATATTTAGAGGCTTAGGCTGAAGTGATAAATAAGGCCAATTCATGTGAAAGAATGCCCTCCAATAGAGGCATTGAGGATCTAACATGCACTCCATTAAAGAAACAAAAGAAGCTGCGACAAAGAAGTACGATTTACTCGCCGAGAAATTTCAAAAGCTCTACACAGAGGGGAGTGAGCGTAGTAGTTCTGGGATGAAAAAAGCTTTAGAGGCCTCGCGCAGTCAGCTGGTGACTGCAGGTACGTTTACCGCGGAGCAAAGTCACGACTTTAAACGCTATATGGCTCGGGATTTAGAGCAGACTATTAACGAGTTTCAACAGCTAGGCGCAGCAACCAAACAGTCCTTAAGCCCATCACGAATCGGTAGTGGCGCTTTATCATCTTTGGTCGCCATATTAGAAGTTAGTGGCAATGCGTTGCAATCTCTAGGTGATAAAGCGAAGGCGAAGTTGACGTATAAGACCGGCGAAATAACATCTGCTGGCACCTTACATTGCAACGCTTGCCATCATGCTCTAACGGTGACGACGACTGGCCACATCCCTCCCTGCCCTGAATGTGAAGCGACAGAATTCACCAAGAGCTATTAAACGGCTGGCTCGGTGCAGACTTAAATGCAACGAACTCCACTCTTAGGATTAAGCAACTATCTAACTGGAAAGGAAATTAACCATGTTGCGTAGCATGAATGATATAAAAGATTATGACTTAACTGCGACGGACGGCAGTGTTGGTGATATCAAAGATTTTTATTTTGATGATGTAACTTGGGTTGTTCGCTATTTTGTCGTCGAGACAGGTTCATGGCTTTTTAGTCGTAAGGTACTCATATCCCCAATGGCCATTAATAAGCCGAATTGGGAAGAAAAATGCCTATCGCTATTGATCAGTAAGGACCAAGTAAAAAACAGCCCTGATATCGATACGGATCAACCGGTATCGCGCCAACACGAAATTGACTATCTTGGATTTTATGGGTATCCATTCTACTGGGAAGGCGCAAATTTATGGGGCGGCAGCATGACCCCATATGCAATCAACCCCAAATTTACCGAATATATGCCAAAGCAGGAGACTTCATTCAAAGCAAATAAAGTATATGAAGATTTAGAACGAAAAAATCATGAGAATATCGATCCCAATCTTCGCAGCTGCGAGGCAATTGTTGGTTATTCCATCCATGCTAAAGACGGGGAAATTGGCCATATATCAGAGTTACTAGTTGATGAGGATACATGGGCCATTCGCTATTTTATAGTCAATACCAGCAATTGGTTTGGTGGCCACAAAGTATTGCTTTCCCCAGAGTGGGTCAGTGAGCTGCGTTGGCTCGATAACTCTGTATTCGTGGATACATATAAACAGAAAATAAAAGATGCACCTGCCTTTGAATCTGCTGAAAAATTGAATCGTGTGCGAGAAGAAGCTATTTTCGAACATTACGGACTAGCGGGTTATTGGGCCCGAAAGCCAAAGGCCAAAATCACATCTGGGAATTACCCAAACAATCCCTTATTTTGAACTATGTTAGAGTAAGTACTCAAACCCCGAGGTAGGAGTACTTTTCATTCAACAGGTCGCCGATTGCATTAATAGTAATATCGGCATTTGGATAACCAGCTCTTGCCAGTTGATCATGAGCGTAATGCCCCTGTAGCGGCCAGATGGTGGTTAGCTTATTTCCCCAAAGTGCTTTCATCGCAGTAATAATATCTAGCTTATCGTCAACCATAACGTAATTCTTCGCCGGAAACTGCTGGGTGATATCATCCAGCATGCGTTCTTTATTGATATAAATAAGCACCCGCCCACCGACTGCATCCCATAGGCCAGAGCGTTGAATTTTGCGTGGCTGGAATATAGCGTCACCGTCAGAAACAATAACCACCGGCCCCTTTTCGCCAAATCGTTGTAACACGTCAATCGCATCGGTGTATAAACGCTCTGCAAATGGATACTCTAGCAAGTAGGTAGAAACGGCGAATAGTCGCCTATTCGTTATATTTCTCAAGCGATATTGCTGCAGCGCACCTAGGTAATCTGAATACCCTAAGCGTTTACGGTTATCGTCATAAATCAGCCAGTAATCAGCAGCGCTGGATTCTCCGATCTGTCGCACAAGGAATGCATGAAAATCTGCTAAAAAACTGTCAGAGTCGAGCAAAGTATTGTCGACATCGAACAAGTAAACACAATTGTCTATCATGATTCCTGCTCGCTTATTTGGGTATCTATTGCAACCATCGGTAGTGTTGAAATAGTAATGGTGAGCTGGTGCGTGTTGCCATCTAGTGGAGCGCGCACTTGCATATTGGCCGACGTATCCGCTGAAATGTCACGGCCATCCAGTACTACGGCACTATATGTTTTTGATGTGTTCAGGACGCCATTTTTAAACTGAATAATTTCAATCGCGTAGTCTGTATTATCGATATGTATTAGCGCTTTAAAACCTGGCCAGTGAGAAGGAATGCAGGGGTGAATCGTGAGTTCTTTGCCTTCTCTATGAATGCCAAGAATGCCTTCCATCCCCGCCCGATACATCCACCCCGCCGCGCCGGTATACCAAGTCCAACCGCCTCGACCTATGTGGGGAGCAACGGAATACACATCAGCCGCAACCACATAGGGCTCTACTTTATAGCGCTGGGCTTCCTCAGGATTTAAGGCGTGATTAATCGGGTTAAGCAAGGCAAATAGATTATGAGCTTTGTCCGCTTCACCTAGTTGAGTGAAAGCCAATATATTCCACATCGCTGCATGGCTATATTGGCCGCCATTTTCGCGTAAGCCGGGTGGATAGCCCTTGATGTAGCCGGGATCGAGTGTCGTTTTATCAAACGGCGGGGTAAACAACAAAGACAGTCCCTGCTCTGCTTTAATTAAGCGTTGCTCGACGGAGTTCATCGCCATTACTGCACGTTTAGGATCGCCAGCATCAGACAGCACCGCCCAAGATTGGGCTATCGCATCAATCTGACATTCATCGTTATTCGCTGAGCCTAGCCAACCGCCATCATCCAGACTAGCGCGGCGATACCATTCGCCATCCCATGCGGTATCTTCAATTGCCTGTTTCACACGATCAGCATGATTAAGCCAACGCTTTAACCGTTCATCATTTGCATGACTGCTGACCAAAGGCGCGAATAAATTGATGGTGCGAATGAACAACCAGCCCAGCCAAACACTCTCGCCTTTGCCATCTTGACCAATGCGGTTCATGCCATCGTTCCAATCACCCGTTCCCATGAGCGGCAACCCATGTTCTCCGGTAAGTGCAATGCATTGTTCTAAGCCGCGCGCGCAGTGTTCGAACAAGGTTGCAGATTCATCTGCCGGCATAGCCTGAAAGAAAGCATCATGCTGGTCAGCGGCCAGTGGCGGGCCATCAATAAAGGCCACCTGCTGGTCCAATATCGATGTATCGCCCGATGTTTGAATGTAATTGGCCGTGGCAAACGCGAGCCACACCCGGTCGTCAGAAATGCGAGTACGCACCCCTTGCCCGGTATGCGGCAGCCACCAATGCTGCACATCGCCTTCGACAAACTGCCTGCCAGCGGCACGCAAAATATGTTCACGAGTGAGATCGGGGCGGCGAAAAGTGAGTGACATGCCATCTTGTAATTGATCTCGAAAGCCATACGCCCCGCTCGCTTGGTAAAATGCCGAGCGTGCCCATATCCGGCAAGCCAAGGTTTGATACAACAGCCAGCCGTTAAGCATAATATCCATGGCACGATCTGGTGTCGTCACTTGAACAGCACCGAGCAAGCCATCCCAATACTCAGTAACGTCAGTCAGCACACGATCGAGGTCGAGTTGGCGGTAGCGAGATATCAAGGTTTGGGCTTTTTTAACCGACGTACACTGGCCCATAAATAGCACCACTTCTACCGACTCACCGACGTCCAAGTCGACAACCATTTGTTGCACTGAGCAAGGATCGAGGCCAGCGCCTAAACGCCCAGATAATGGCGCGTCAGTAACGAGCGCAGCAGGGGCATCAGCACCACCATTACGCCCAAGAAATTCGGTACGATCGGCTGTCCAAGTGGATTGCATGCCATTCATATCAGCAAATGCGACACGTCCGGGGAAGGCAATGTTCCAGCGATTAGATACTAGAATGGCGTTGGAGTCGGCATCTAGCTCTGTCGTAATAAAAGGTCCAGAAGATCCTCGTGACGTACCCAATACCCACTCAATGTAGGAGGTCACCGAAAGCTGCTTTCTGCGCCCACTTTGATTGTGCAGGGTCAGACGCGAAATTTTTATTGGATCGGCCAAGGGCACGTATTGCAGCAGTGTTAACGCTATGCCGTTGGTTTGATGCTCAAACCGGCTATAACCACGCCCGTGATGGGCGATAAAAGGACCACTATCATTTCTAACGCGCCCTTTCACGTCACCACGAATGGGCTGCGCAGTTGCGCTAAACAGCTCCAATGTTTCTTCATCTCGTATATAAATGGCTTCGCCTGTAGGATTCGAGACTGGGTCGTTACACCAAGGCGTTAGTTGATTTTCCCGACTGTTTTCCGCCCAGGTATAGCCACTGCCTTCTGCTGCCACATGAAAGCCAAAACTCGGATTAGCAATCACATTGATCCACGGTGCCGGTGTCTGTGCGCCATGTTCTAGAATCACGGTATATTCGCGGCCGTCCTTGCCGAAGCCCCCTAGACCATTGAAGAATTCTAAATTCTGTTTTAGTACTGACAGCCTTGCTTGGGATGAGACATTGTCTTCGTTTTGCTCCCTATCTTCTTGACTACCGTTTAAGGGCAGCGAATGCGGTTGACGATTCCAAGCGGGGGCGACGGGCAAGCGTGCAATATGCTTACTAATCGAACCGCGCCGAGCGTTAAGGACCACTCTAGCCGCGGCTTTGAGCAAATCGCGTGCTTTCACTGTCATAAGGTCCGCGCGCAGCATATACACCGAGCCTTTTACTTGCTCGCCATTGTACTCGTCGGCCATACGCGGGCGTGATTGACTCCGTCGCACGGCGGTCTCTATGCCGATCTGTAAGTCTTGTATATACGAACACGCATGTTCGTTAATAATGACCAAATCCACAGCAAGACGCTTCATGCGCCAGTATTCATGCGCACGCAATAGCTGTTTTACTTGCTCAATATCTTCGATGTCATCGATCAGCAGTAACACGATGGGCAAGTCACCAGAGATAGAGTGAGTCCAAAGCACCGACTGCCCCATCATTCCGCGATTGATCGCTTCTGCGGAGGCACGAAAACGCGGATCAGCATACAAAATCGGAGCGGCCAAACGCTGAAAGTCCGCTGCTTCAGCAGAGCTAACATTTAGATGGCGAAGCTGGACTTGAGCTTGCGTCCACGCCAAGGTTTTTGCACGATCATAGGCACTGCGATCATGGTGACGATCAATCAAATCCAGCAGCGCTTCACGCGATGGTGCAACCACTGTCCAAAATGCAATACGAGTTACTCCGCCTGCGGCCACTAACACGCGATGGCGTAAGGAAAACATCGGATCGAGAACCGTGCCTACTGAGTTTGAGAGATCACGACTTGAATACTCCGCAGCCGCTAGATCTGGACTCCGTCGACGGCTAAATGCGGTAGCCGTGGCGATGGTATTACCTCGTCCAATAAACAGCGCGCGATTGGTTTCGTATTGTGGGTCGGCAGTTATATCGCCTTCGACAACGGCAAAATGTGCAGCCCAAACGGAAGCGTCGTCCGCAGAACGCTTGCGCCGCGAGGCAATAAGCGCTCCGTACTCTGCTAGATACTCTGTCTGTACAAACAACTTGGCAAACGCAGGATGCGCGTTATCGGTTGCCGCTGTGGTGAGCACTAATTCGATGTAGGACGTCACCTCGATATTCATCGCCTGACGACCGTTATTACTTAACGAGATTCGTCGAACTTCACCGTCGTCCTCGCCCGAGACTAAGACTTCCATATTGGTGGTTAAACTGCCGTCGTGTCGTACATATTCGGCGTGATCTTCTTCGAATACGCCGTCTGGATAATGGCGTTCTCCATCCAATGGCTGTACGCCGCTCGACCAAAGCTTGCCGGACTCCAAGTCGCGCATAAAGATAAAGCTGCCGTATTGATCGCAGGTTGAATCTTCCTGCCAACGGGTAACCGCAATATCACGCCAGCGACTGTAGCCAGCTCCACCGGAAGTCAGCATCACGGCGTAGCTGCCATTGGAAAGTAAATGCGTTACTGGTGCGCCGTCAGCAGAGGCATCCAAGCGTCTTATGGTGGGGGTATCTTCGGTCGAAATCGAGGTGGAAACTTTCACTTCTTCTGCACGAGGATGACTAATTGAAACATTTCTCGGCATACGTTCTTGCAGCAAGAGTTCGCAAGCCTGAATCATAGGTTCTTGATGGAAGCGTTTTCGTACTTGCCCTTGGTGTAGGGCATTAGCAATAGCAACGATCGTCATACCCTGATGATGCGACATATAACTTCGCACAATGGCGAATTCGGTTTTAACTGGCAAGCGCGTGGGCGTGTAATCGAGCGCTTCGTAAAACCCAAACCGTCCTAGAGCACCCATCTCTGCCAAGCGGTTAAAATTAAGCACGGCCGCACGCGGTGCGATCATAGTGGCAAGGCCGGTTGCATACGGGGCTATTACGCGGTTTTCCGCGAGGCCGCGTTTAAGTCCCAAACCCGGAACACCGAAGTTCGAATACTGATAGGTAAATTCAAAATCACGAGCATTATAGGCCGATTCTGAAACGCCCCAAGGCATCGCCAAGTCGTCCCCATATTGCTGCTGGCGCTGCACGATCAAACGATTGGTTTGTTCTAATAAACTGCCTGCCGGTGCGCGCATGACTAACGATGGCATTAGATATTCGAACATAGAACCCGACCAAGAAATAAGCGCCGAGCCATTACCCATAGGCGTGGCTGAACGACCAAGGTGGAACCAATGTTTGGTGGGGACATCGCCTTTTGCAATCGCAAACAAACTGGCAAGACGAGCTTCTGAGGCAAGCAGGTCATAGCAACTTGGATCAAGGCTGTTTTCAGCAAGCGAAAAACCAATGGATAACAGCTTTCTTTCTTGATTCATCAAGAAGCCAAAATCCATCGCCAGTGCCATATTGCGCGCGGTTTTAGCGAGTGACGTCAAACGGAATTGGATCGAATCGGGTCCATTTGTTAGTTCTAGTTGATCGCGTTGCTGTTCAATCAATAAGTTGCGTATGGCATTAAGCCAAAATGCTACATCCGCAACTTGATTATGGATCGTGTGTTTTGCGTCTTTATCTTGCTGGCTAGGAGCGGATTCGCTAGCCAGCTTAATGGCCTTTTCCGCGAGCCTAATCAAAATAGGCGATAAAGCATCCATGGTTTGCAGGCTATTAAGCTTATTTGCTACGTCATCGAGAATATCCACAAGAGGATGATCAGTGCTGTTCGTCAGTGGACTTTTTGAAGTGCTGGATTGTGCTGCGATAGCTTCATAGGCAAGCTTGAGATTATCCATCACTCCCAAACGTATCGCGCGGGGAGTTGGAGCCTGCTGCCACTCATCACAAGCGTTAGCCAGTGCGATTAAATGCCCGGCTAAATTGCCGCTATCAACAGATGAAACATATTCCGGTAATAATGGGGTTAGGCTCTCAGTGCCATACCAATTAAAAAAGTGGCCGTTATGTTTTGGTAACAATTGTAAGGTTGCAAAACTCGTTTCTAAGCGTTCAATTGTTTCTAGCAATCCAGCCCAGCCAAAATCATGAGCTGAAGCCGAGGATAATAAATACAAACCGATATTTGTTGGCGACGTGCGGTGGGCAATAACGGGCTCGGGTTCTTCCTGAAAATTGTCCGGCGGCAGCATATTATCGGCTGGCGTCACAAAGGTTTCAAAATAACGCCACGTTCTGCGGGCGGTTAAACGCAGCATCATGGCGTCTACATTTAATTCATCGGTATTAATAATGACCGGAGATCGACTGGTGTATAGCGCGATCACAGGAGCAAATAACCAGAGTGCGAAAAATATCGCTATTAATGGAATTAATACTGGATTTAAAGCCAAGGCGATTAGGCAAAGAGATACACCTAATAGAACCCCTTCTGTCATGGCGCGATAAAAACCCATAATTCTAAGACGCGGCATGGCATTACAATTGGCGGCTGTTTCCCACTCCAAGCGGTGGTTCCCTGTTATCCAGAGTCGAATCAAGGTGCGGCCAATAGCATCCAATGTGCGCCAGCTTTGATCGGGAAGAAGCGCAACGGTAAATATGGTTTGATTAAATGCGAGACGCACATCCCCTACCCATAAGCGAAAATGATTTCGAGTGTCTATGTCTGAATGACGTGGGATAAAAGAAAACACAGACGGAATAAACGCCGGTATCGCAATTGTCGCTAGCAATAAGCCTGTGGTAAATAGCGCCATAGCGGGTGGAAATAACCAACAGAAGGCCAATGCTAGCAAGGTCATTGGTGCGACTAACGACCGCCTTAAATTGTCGATTAATTTCCAGCGCCCAAGAGCCGACATACCTTGCAGCCCTGCTGGGTTACCAAATATCCAAGGCAGTAATTGCCAATCGCCACGAGTCCAGCGATGTTGGCGTTTGGCGGCGACATCGTAGCGAGCGGGAAATTCCTCCACCACTTCAATATCCGAGACTAAACCGGCACGCGCGAAGTTCCCTTCAAGCAGGTCGTGGCTAAGCATGGTATTTTCGGCGATTCGATTCGCGAGCGACGCTTCAAAAGCGTCGACGTCGTAAATACCTTTGCCAGTAAATGATCCCTCGCCAAACAAATCTTGATACACATCTGAAATTGCAGCCGCGTATGGATCTATACCACCCGGTGCAGAAAATATTCGTTGATAAAGCGAGCCTTCTTCACCTACCGATAACGATGGTGTTACGCGTGGCTGCAGAATGCCATACCCTTTAATAACCCGCTGTTTTTCTTTATCCAGTTGTGGACGATTAAGCGGATGTGCCATTTTCCCAATCAGGCGTAGTGCTGCTTCACGCGGCAGTCGGGTATCGGCATCAAGGGTGATGACGTAGCGCACATCAGTTGGAACTTTAGGTTCAACACCATTTACCGTGATGTAGCTGGTATCGGTAGCACCGCGTAATAAGCGATTGAGTTCGTGTAATTTTCCGCGTTTACGTTCCCACCCCATCCAAACTTTTTGGCTTGGATTATATTGGCGACGTCGATGTAATAGTAAAAAACGATAGCCGCTAGGCCCTGCTTTATAAAGCGTATTTAAGCGTGCAATTTCTGTGGTTGCTAAGGCTAACAAAGGCACATCGTTGGCAAGTTCTTCTTGATCTGCATCGACACCATCCGTGAGCAAAGCAAAACTCACGTCGCCTTCAATGCCACTTAAATAGTGCACTTCTAAGCGCTCAATCTGCTCCAGTAAATCGGCTTTACTGGTCAGTAATGTCGGTACTGCAATAAGGGTGCGTAACGAAATTGGCACACCCGACTTTAATTCTAGACCAGGTAATATCACAGCACCAAAACGCCAAGTCACTAAACGATGAACAATAGCAGAGGCCACTTCCGTGGCCGGTATGAAGCCGACGATAAACCAAAGCAGCCATGTCTGAAATGAGAGCGCTGCAGGGCCAAAAATAAATAATGATAGGGCTAAAAAACAACTTGCTATAACAGCGATAGAGCCAACATAACCTGTTACACCAAGGCGAATATGAAGACGATTTATTCTTACCCTTAATGTTGGACGGTACTGTACGGAATCTTCAAAATCTTTTCGGCCTTGATCAATTAAATAATAGCCTGTGTCACTTAATCGCTGTCTTTCAATAGCATCAATTTCTTTCGTGTTGCTGTCTTTGTAGGCTTTCCGAGCGGTGTTGATAACGCGTTTGGCAATATCGACTTCAGAATAATCGGTGCCGCGGGAGATTTGCTCCACAGCGCTGCGATACAAATTACGGGTAGCAAAATCCATAGCCACAAATGCACAATCGGCGCGAAGTTCTCTATCAACATAACTGACTTTTTCAAATAGCTCTGACCAGTCGATATCCGATATCAAGTGCATGCTAGTAATGACATTGCGAATACTAACGTTCGATGCCCCTTGACGTTGTTGCGCATGTTGCACAACATCGTCAACCGACTGATCTTGCGCTTTTAAACGATGCTCTAGCCACTCAAGTGCCGGAGTGGTTTTTGGGTCTTGATCTCTCAATCGCTTAGCAAGCTGTGCGGCGAAGACTTCAGATAAATGCTCAGAGGAGCGCGAGCTGATGTCGTCTTGCAAAGCTGAATGGGAACAGCCGGAAATTAATAGTTTTTCGGTTAATTGGTCGGCATCTTGGCGCTCAGCACGCCCTGTGGCAATTTGATCTGCTAAGCGGCGCAGGTTTTCAATTAAGACAATACGCAAGGTAATGGCAACTGCCCATAATTCACCAATCGTTAACGGCTGAATCGTTTGATAAGCGTTAATAAACCGGGTTAGAACTTCCGGATCAAGATGGCTGTCTGTATGGGCAACAAAGGCCCAGGCAATACCAAAAACACGTGGGTACCCCGCAAGCGGACCATCAATAAGCTTAGGTAATTGGCGATAATAACCGACTGGCAAATCGTCCCGAACGTTGCGAATTTGCTCTTCAACCAAATGATAATTATCGAGTAGCCATTCGGCCGCCGGCACGACTTTCCGCCCCGCTTCTAACTCAGTCGCACTGTCACGATAAAGTCCAAGGAGTGCAATGGAGTTTTGATCCAGTCGCTTATGTAACGGCAGCACTGCAGTAGTCGCGTCGGATACATTTTGTGCTTTTGCCAAACTAATGGCATGTTCTTCCAATCGCTCTAGGCCAAATAATTCTTCACGAATAGGCGCTTTGCTTGCCCACAGTGAATAGGATAAATGGTGGCGTCGCATAGAATAAATAAAGTGTCGCATGCTCACCTAAAAAATCTTTGTTTGAATAAGTTACTGACGAAATATCTCAAAAAAATAAGGGATATTTATTTTCATTTTTATTTTAAAGGAGTTATTCGGTAGCGGTCTGTACGCTACCGAACTTAAAATCTTAACAATAAAAAAATTTAATTAATGAGGGATTTTCGGAATTCTAAAATTCGAAATTATAGCTAGAGGGCAGATATCAAACGGCGGTGTAATTAATAGGAGTTTACGATTTAAGCGACAGTATCGTCAGTAACAGTACTGTTAACAGCCTTATGAACCACGTTGTTTTTTGGTATTGGATAAGGAAGTAAACGGTCAGTCTCCTTCTTTACGACGGCATAACATTCACAGCTTAAGGCTTCCAGCTCATCTCGATTTAATACGGTAATATGACCACGATGGTAATCAATGACGCCTAGTTTTTGCAGTTTTCCCGCCGCCTCAGTGACACCTTCGCGGCGCACACCTAGCATATTGGCAATAAGCTCTTGAGTCATAGTGAGATGATTGTCTGGCAAGCGATCAAGCGACAATAATAACCAGCGGCACAGTTGTTGATCTATCGAGTGATGACGATTGCACACTGCGGTTTGTGCCATTTGCGTAATTAACGACTGGGTATAGCGCAACATAAGCTCAAGTAACTTGCCATGGCGTGAAAATTCTTCGGTGAGCTTAGTGGCTTTTAGGCGGTAGGCATGGCCAGCGCTCTGCACAACCGCTCTGCTAGATGTACTTTCGCCGCCCATAAACAACGAAACACCAATTAACCCTTCATTACCCACAACCGATATTTCTGCCGATGCTCCGCTTTCCATAACATAGAGCAAGGACACGATGGCATCGACTGGAAAATACACATAAACCAAGGTATCACCAGCTTCATACATCACTCGTCCGAGTGGTAATTCTACCAGTTCAACAAATGGGAATATGCGATCTTGTACTTCGACAGGTAAGGCCGCCAGTAGGTGATTTTCCGAAGGAGATATTTTTGAACAACTAGGACTCGCTATTTTTGACATATTTTTGGACTTCTCCCTGCTCACAATCGAGATACCCAAGCATTATTGCTCGATATAGTCCAATAGACTGTGCGCTAACGAACACAGTACTACCTTTAAAAAAATATAGGAATTGATTTAGATCAAAGGAATTAGATGCCTTAAAAAGACTATAAGTTGCTGCGCATTTTGCCCAGCAACTTTAGTTGCTTGTTAGTTGGAGGTATCTAATGCCGCATCAACGATTTGCTGGGCTTCATCAAGAATATCCTGCAAATGACTTTCGCCTTTAAAGCTCTCGGCGTAGATCTTATAGATATCTTCCGTGCCCGATGGGCGCGCTGCAAACCAACCGTTTTCCGTAGTCACTTTTAAACCGCCAATCGCTGCATCATTTCCCGGTGCCTTCGTCAGAACTGCGGTAATCGCCTCGCCTGCCAATGAGGTTGATTTCACTTGCTCGGGTGATAGCTTCGACAGCTTAGCTTTTTGCTCCGGAGACGCCGCCGCTTGAATGCGATTTTCGATGGGCTCGCCCATTTCGCGCGCTAAGTCTTGGTACATCTGCGCTGGATCACGCCCAGTTTTAGCGATAATTTCTGCTGACAGCAAAGCGGGAATAAGGCCATCTTTGTCAGTGGTCCAGACTTGGCCATTACGGCGCAAGAAGGACGCCCCTGCACTTTCCTCACCGCCAAAGCCTAATGAGCCATCGACCAAGCCATTGACGAACCATTTAAAGCCAACAGGTACTTCAACAACCTTACGACCCAGCTTGGCACCCACGCGATCAATCATCTGGCTGCTTACTAAGGTTTTACCAATGGCGGTATCTTGCTTCCAGTCGGGGCGATTTTGAAATAAGTAATTAATGGCCGCGGATAAGTAATGATTCGGCGGCATAAGGCCAGAGCTAGGCGTCACTATGCCGTGGCGGTCGTGATCAGTATCGCAGGCAAAGGCGATATCGAATTTGTCTTTTAACGCAATTAAACCCTGCATGGCATACGGCGATGATGGGTCCATGCGGATTTTGCCGTCCCAATCGACACTCATAAAACGGAACGTGGTATCGACGGTTTGGCTCATCACTGTGAGATCAAGCTTGTAACGTTCGGCGATGGCTGGCCAATAACCTACCCCTGCTCCACCTAATGGATCAACGCCCATGCGCACACCGGTATTACGGATAGCGTCCATGTCGATCACGCTGTCGAGATCGTTTACATAGTTATTGAGGAAGTCGTACACATGCGTTGTTGGTGCTTTCAGTGCTTTCTCGTAAGAGATGCGCTTTACCCCACGCAAGCCATCTTCCAACAGTGCATTTGCGTGTTGCTCAACCCATTTGGTGACATCGGTATCGGCTGGGCCGCCGTTGGTTGGGTTGTATTTAAAGCCGCCGTCGCTCGGTGGGTTATGCGACGGTGTGATGACGATGCCATCAGCCAGACCACTGGTACGGCCCAAGTTGTAGCAAAGAATGGCATGCGAGATCGCCGGTGTTGGCGTGTATTCGCCTGCCGGTGCCATCATCACTTCAACCCCATTAGCAGCAAGTACTTCGAGGGAGCTAACAAGCGCTGGCTCAGATAAGGCATGGGTATCAATACCGATAAACAGCGGGCCTGTGATATTTTGCAGCTTGCGGTATTCGCAAATAGCTTGGCTTATCGCCACAACATGGGCTTCGTTGAAGGATTTGTTGAATGAATTACCACGATGGCCGGAAGTACCAAAAGCAACACGCTGCGCCGCAATCGCAGGATCAGGGACTTCGCTGTAATACGCAGTAACCAGCTTAGCAACGTTAACCAGAATCTCTTCAGGAGGCAGCTTTCCTGCCAGTGGATTAATGATCATGCCTGTATTCGATTGACTCAACTTGCACCTCCAGTGCGCGGCTCAACTTTGAAAATTGTCTCATTGTACCCTCTGACGGATAGTTTACGAGTTAGGTAGCTTCATATTAATTTGGCGCGGTGGGCATTTGAGCCACTTTGCTATAAACTTCGCCGCCATTCTCTCCTGTCATTATTACGCCTGTGATTTCTTAATCTGAATTTCGTCTAGGCCGTTGATTGTGACGACAGGGTTCGTATTTCTCGTGCAGGTATTGTGTCGCTATGTATATCGTTGGGCAGCGTTGGATCAGTGAAGCTGAAACGGATTTAGGCTTAGGGCTCGTGCAGAGCGTCGATTTCCGAATGGTAACTGTGTACTTCCCAGTTATCGATGATAGTCGAACGTATGCTGCGGATAACGCCCCTCTAACTCGAGTTGTTTTCGCAGTTGGCGATACAGTACCACTGCAGGATGGCTCAACAATGACCATCACCGAAGTGCAGGAGCAAAAAGGTATTTACTTTTACGGCGACGCCGATCAGTTCGTTGCAGAAACTCACCTCAGTGGCAATATTCAGCTTAACTCGCCATCCGACCGTTTATTTACCGGCCAAATCGACAATAACAACCTTTATGAGTTACGCCAAACGGCCTTGCAGCGCTTAGCTAAGCTACGTCAGCGTCCGTTCTATGGTTTGCTCGGTGCTCGCACGAGTTTACTAGCGCACCAGTTGTATATCGCTGAACAAGTCACCCAAGATGCCATTCCTCGCGTACTGCTAGCCGATGAAGTGGGTTTAGGCAAAACCATTGAAGCAGGTCTTATATTGCATCGTTTGCTTCTACAGCAGCGCATTCAACGGGTGTTGATTCTGGTTCCTGATCATTTGCTTCATCAGTGGCTGGTGGAAATGACGCGCCGTTTTAATTTGCGCTTCGCTGTGGTTAACCGCGCTGCTATTGCAGAGGAAGATGATCTATTTGAATCAGATCAACTGTTCCTATGCCCACTTTCTATGGCTACCGAAGATGACGTTGCTGCTCAAATCCTGACCAGCGATTGGGATATGTTGGTAGTCGATGAAGCGCACCATCTCGAATGGACGCCAGAAGGCCAAGATGCCAGCTACAGCTTAGTCGAGCATATCTCTACGCAGTCACCAGGCTTGTTACTGCTAACCGCAACTCCTGAGCAGCTGGGCGTAGCTGGTCACTTTGCGCGTCTGCGATTGCTTGATCCACAACGCTATACGAGCCTAGATCGTTTTGTCGAAGAACAGCAGGCTTACCAACCCATTGCCGAACTAGCTGCGGTGATTGCTAGCGATCAAGAGTTGAGCGAAAGCCAACAAGCACATTTACTCGAACTGCTACCCGATCTAGGTTCCGATGCCGACCGCAATCGTCAACTGGATGCTTTAATAGATCGTCATGGACCTGGCCGAGCGCTATATCGCAACACGCGTCATGGTGTTACTGGGTTTCCTAAACGCGTTCCAAGCATCACTGCACTACCATGCCCTGAAGATTACCAAGGTGACGGCTTGCCGGGATTGCATCCAGAAATGGATATGCCGAACTGGTGCGATATGGACCCAAGAGCGGAATGGCTGCATTCCCTGTTAAAGTCCAATCCTACGGATAAAGTCGTGCTGATCTGCCATAAGGCGGCAACCGTATTAGATATCGAAGCTTACCTATGGGAAACACATCGCATTCAAGTGGCGGTATTCCACGAACAAATGGATTTAGTGGAGCGAGATCGTGCGGCTGCTTACTTCGCCGATCAGGAACAAGGTGCAAAACTACTACTGTGCTCAGAGATTGGCAGCGAAGGCCGTAACTTCCAGTTCGCCCGTCACTTAGTTCTGTTCGATTTGCCGCTTAACTGCGACCTAATTGAGCAGCGCATTGGTCGTCTAGATCGTATCGGCCAGAAGCACGATATTCAGATTCACATCCCAGTATTTGAAGGCCACATCACTCAGCAATGGTCGATCTTGCTGAATGAAGGGCTAGATGCGCTTAGCCGCCCTAACCCAGCCGCTCAACCATTGCTTGAACGCAATCGTTTAGAGATCGAAACGGCGCTGAACAACGCGGCCGATCTTACTGAGTTAACTCAGAAGCTAGCGACGGAGCGCACTGAATTGTTGGCTGCCTTAGAAACCGGTCGTGATCGCTTGTTGGAACTGCACTCTTGCCATCCAACTCGCGCGCGCAAGCTTGCGCTCGATATGAGCATTGCCCACATCGAAGACGAAGCCGACTTAAATGACTTCCTTGAGTTGTTCGCCGACGCCTTTGGCCTTGAGTTGATTGAACTGGGTAGCGATTGCATCACCATTGCTCCAGGCGATCACATGCTAGTACCAGATATGCCGCACCTACCTGAAGATGGTTTTATGGCCACGACTCGTCGTGAGGTTGCACTTGCTCGCGACGACGTTCAATTCTTGAGTTGGGAGCACCCTTTTGTTGATCAGGCGCTTGAGCTTATTACCAGCGGACCAGCGGGTAATGCTGCTGTGGGTTATGTCGAAAATCATGAGTTCAAAACTGGCGACTGTTACTTGCAGTTGCAGTTCGCAGCGCGCTGCCCAGCACCTAAGGCATTGCGTGTAGAACGTTATCTACCACCTGATGCAATGCATTTAACGATGACACCGAAAGGTGATCTAAAGGTTAATGAGCCTGAGTGTGCACCGTTTGTTCTGCCTCTAAAGCGCGGAACAGGACGAGGCTTGCTTGAGCAAAAAGAAGCTGAAATTAAGCCACTCATCGCGCGCCTAGAAAAAATGGGCGGCAATCAGCTGGGTAAAATGATTGAACGCGCTCGCAACAAAGCCGATGTCGCGTATACCGACAGAAAAGCGCGTTTAGTTGCCTTGGCCGAACATAATCGCAATATTTCGCCTGCCATGCTGGCTGCGGTTGATGCTGAACGCACTGCAGTTCTTGCTGCGATTGAAGATGCACAGCTAGTGCTCGATAGCGTACGAGTTGTTTTCTGCGGCTAATAGAGGCCCGCTTTATTGACCAGAACATGATTCACCAGCCGGCTGACACGGTCCTCGATAGCCGATCCGCTCACCACTTGTAAAACTATTTGTACCCTGAGTCGTACCTCCGAGCAATTGAGAAGCCTCAATTGCT
>NZ_JAWUWR010000029.1:0-18154 GCF_034111725.1 Thalassolituus sp.
GCAGTTGCAGTGGTTAGATGTCGCCATTGTTACCTCAGCATCTTTGGTGTTGAGTTTCTTTGCCACCTTGTATCCATCTTACCGCGCATCCCGTGTACAGCCAGCGGAGGCCTTACGCTATGAGTAATTCTTCGATCATTCTCTCGGCACGTGGGTTGCGCAAAACCTACACCTCGGGTCCTCAGCACGTTACCGTTTGGGAAAACGTTAACCTTGATTTATACGCCGGAGAATCCATTGCCATTGTTGGTGCTTCAGGTAGCGGTAAAACGTCATTGCTCAATGCGCTTGGCGGGCTTGATTCCGTGGATGCAGGTGACATCGAAATTGCAGGACATAAACTGAACGACCTAAACGATAAGCAACGAACCCAGTTGCGTAATCGTGACATTGGTTTCGTGTATCAATTTCATCATTTGCTGCCCGAGTTCACGGCATTAGAAAATGTGATGTTGCCGCAGTTGATTGCTGGGGTTTCGCGTAGCGATGCTAAAAAGCGAGCAGAGGAATGCCTAGCACAGCTCGGATTAGCGGCGCGTGGATCACACAAGCCAGCAGAGTTATCAGGGGGCGAGCGTCAACGTACTGCCATTGCTCGCGCGTTGGTCAATAAACCAAAGCTGGTTTTACTTGATGAGCCAACCGGTAACCTCGATCAAGATACCGCCAAGCAGGTTGAGCTTGTGATGGATGAGCTTAGAAATTCTGTTGATACTGCCTTTGTGACAGTGACTCACGATATCGAGTTAGCAGGGCGCATGCAGCGACGTTTTCGCTTACTGGATAAGCAACTACACACTCTATGAGGCGGTTAGTACTAAACTAAATACGAAGATAGAACTAAGCCACTGCAAAGTCAGTGGCTTTTTTTTGACCGAGATTTTATATCTATGGGTTTGGCGGGGTATCGCTGTTTTGGCGGCGCTCGCGGTTGAGCTTACGTTTTTTCCAGTTGCTAGCGACGTGCATGCGCCAAGCGAGTTGGATCGACAAGTAACCACTGACCGCCAAGACGATTCCAACGGTGAGTGAGCCAACGAACAGCGGAATCCAGATAGCAGTAAGTTCGTTTAAAGCCCAGTCGAGCGATAGCTCAATATGGAAATCACCAGGCGGGGTGCCTAGCATCAAAGCACCAAGAAGGTAGGTGCCGTAAAAAATAGGTGGAATGGTAATCGGGTTGCTTATCCATACTAAGCCCATGGATATGGGTAAGTTTGCATTAATGTAGAAAGCAAAAAAAGCGGCGATGCCCATTTGGAAAGGCAGTGGTAAGAAAGCCGTAAATAGCCCGATTAAAAATGCTCGTGCGACGGCGCGCCGGTTTATATGCCAAAGATTTGGTTTGCTAAATAACGGCGACAGGAATTTTAGCGACGGATTTCCCCTAACTTGCTCGGGCGAGGGGAAAAGCTTCTGTAAAAATTTTTTAGGCATGCCTATCGCCGCTGGAAAATCGCGCGCTGATTATGCCGGTATAGCCAAGGAGTGGCAATGTATCTCATCATTCTCTTTATGATTGCAGGCCTTATATTTGGGGTTTTGCTAACACCGAGTCACCTAACGTATTTGTGGGCGCTTAGCAGTTGTGTCTTGGCTGCATGGGTTGGCTGGCATCTTCTTAACCCGCGATTTAAGCCACACTATAACCCATCGCTGCCGGTAAATATCAGCATAGCGTACGGGCGAGTTTGTGTAGTGTTGGTTTTGTTATCGCTTGGTAGTGTTTGGAGTGCGGTTTGGTTATCGCAGCAACTCGAACATCGACTGCCAATGAGCGCAAATGGCTCTGATATATCTCTCTATGGCTGTATTGATCAGGTGTTAGATCGAGAGTTGGTTATACGTAAAGGCGAACCTGTTATCGCTAAGCTGAAACTGCTGTTACAGGTTACCGAGTCTCCTTACTCTCTGCGGTATGTCAGTCTTAGTTGGTATTATCCTAAGCAGAAGTTATCCACTGGCCAGTGTATTCAAGCAACGGTTAGGCTTCGTTCGCCACGTTCGTTTGCTAACGGCCTACCGTTTGATTACGAAGCCTATTTGTTGATCCAAAGTATCGACGCCAGTGGCTACATTAAGGCAATAGATAGCGTTCTTACGAATGAGCAGTATTCACCTGCGGTTCGTCGCAATTTTTGGGTGGAGCAGCTTGCGAATAGCATACCTTTAGGTTCCTGGCCGTGGATTGCTGGCTTAGTATTAGGAGAAAAGGATGCCTTTACCGCCGAGCAATGGCGCTTAGCCCGCAATACCGGAACCCTGCACTTACTGGTCGTGAGTGGTTTGCATGTTGGTTTGATTGCGGTCATCGCCACGCTGATCTCAAATATCATACTCCGTTTAATTGTATTCGTTCGTGGCCGCAGCGTTGGCTTTGCGATTTGGTTCCCTGCGCTCGCTGCGATAGTTGTGTCCGGAGGATATGCTTGGCTGGCGGGCTTCGGCGTTTCTCTGCAGCGGTCATGGCTGATGGTGGTAATCGCTGTGCTCATTTTGCAGTTTGGCTACCGCACTAGACCTTTGTATCCGCTATTACTCGCACTACTACTAATGCTACTGGCTAATCCGCTGGTCATAACACAAGTAGGATTTTGGTTTTCATTCAGTGCCGTTAGTGCCTTGCTGATTTTTTTCTCGGGTCGAAAAACGTCATGGCTTGAGGCGGCGACGTTACCGCAGTGGGTGGTGTTCTGCACGTGCCTGCCGATAGCACTCACCTTTGGCCAGCCGGTAAGTCTGATCCATTGCTTGATTAACTTGATCGCGATCCCAGTGCTGACCCTAGCCTTACTTCCGCTAAGTTTACTGGCGTTAGCAACTCGTTGGGATTGGGTATATAGCTTGTTGGCACAAATAGGCGATTGGTATTGGTATGGCTTGGCTTTGATCGAGCCAGAGCCGAGTTCGGCTGTTTGGTGGTTAGAACCTATCCCATTAGTCTTATGGTTGATATTTCTAATCCTCTTGCGCTTGAGTGGCAATTTTATCTTAGTGATCGGGCTGTTCAGCGTGAATGTGTTTTTGCTGCTTTGCGGCGGTAAACCTGAGCCAGATGTATTGGTAATGCTGGATGTAGGGCAAGGGCAGAGCTTGTACGTTACCAGCCACGGAAAAGCACTTGTGTTTGATACTGGGCCTGCGTTTTCTGCAACCTTTAGTGCTGGCGAAGCGATTCTGATTCCAGACCTGTTACGGCGTGGTGCCAGTGAAATATCGGCACTTATTGTTAGTCACTCTGATCTTGATCATGCCGGTGGCCTCAATGGCGTTTTAACCGGCCCTATACCGATAAAAACGAGCTATTTTGGCCAACCGTTAGCGGTTAATCTTGGCGAATATGCTGCAGAGGGTGGTGCTCCGAGCCACGCGCTATCGTGTCATCGCGACAGCTACTGGCGGGTTTACTCCACTGATTTGGCGATGCGCTTTTTTCCAATTCCTGAAGAGATGCGAACAAGTGATAACGATGCCAGCTGTGTCGTGCAGGTTGTTTGGCACGGACAGCGGATTATGATCTCCGGTGATGCCAGCCAAAGCGTCGAGATGTGGTTGGTTCAAACCTACGGTGGTGAGTTACGGTCGGATATTTTAATTGTCGGCCACCACGGCAGTCGCACTAGCACCGCCGAGCTCTGGCTCGATGCGGTGCGGCCGAAACAGGCTTGGATCAGTGTGGGCTTTCAAAGCCGCTTTGGGCATCCTCACCAAGAGGTGATGGAACGATTAGCTGCCCGCGGGATCGATATCATTCGTACCGATGAGCGAGGTCGTTGGCAAATGAACGCCGACGGCAGTGGCAGCGGGGCGCGCGATGGTTGGCAATTTCTGTGGCGGCAGCCATAAAATTGCTTTGTTAAATCTGGTCATACGCAACAGAGGGGCTTGTCCCTCGGCTGCCTTGTGCTAGAGTACGGCCCAAAATAACTGGCAGGAGTAGCTAGATATGCTGGAGATCATCCAGAGCGGTGGTTGGATGATGGTGCCGATTATTATCGCATCCATCTTAGCGTTGGCCATATCCGTAGAACGGTTTTGGACCTTGCGTGCAACACAAATAGCCCCAGCGGATTTGTTGTCCCGAGTATGGGGATGGATGAAGAATAAGCAGCTAGATGCGAATCGCATTAAAGAGCTGCGCGAATCCAGTCCTCTTGGTCGTGTTTTAGCGGCTGGCTTGATGAACGCGCGTAATGGTCGTCAGATCATGAAAGAAAGCATCGAAGAAGTTGCCTCTCACGAGATTCATGAGATGGAACGCTACCTAAATGCACTGGGTACCGTTGCCGCGGTTGCGCCATTGATGGGCTTATTGGGTACCGTATTCGGTATGATCCAAGTGTTTTCAGAGATCATGATCCAAGGTACGGGTCAGGCTAACGTTTTAGCCGGTGGTATTTCAGAAGCGCTTATTACAACGGCAGCCGGTCTTGTTGTCGCCATTCCAGCCTTGATTTGTCATCGTATTCTTCAGCGTCGCGTTGATGAAATCGTCGTATTCATGGAACAAGAAGCCATTAAATTGGTTGACGTGTTGCATGGGGAGCGCGAAGTTTCTGATCCGGTCGAGTCACGGGAGTCTCGTGCGTGAACTTTAAGCGCCAAAGCCGTGAACAGGTAGAGGTTAACCTCACCCCTTTGATTGATATCGTCTTTCTGTTGCTGATCTTTTTTATGGTATCCACTACCTTCACTAAAGAGCAGCATTTGAATATCGATCTACCAGAGGCAAGTGCTGAAGCATCTGAACAACCGCCTGAATCGTTGGATATTTTGATCACTGCCGCTGGCGAGTATTCAGTGAATGGTCAAAGTTTAGTGAATAACCAACTCGATACGCTAAAGCGAGCATTAACGACCAGCTTAAATGGTCGCGAAACGGCTCCCGTTGTATTGACTGCAGATGCTAAAACGCCGCATGAAGCGGTTGTTCGTGCCATGGATGCCGCAGGTCAGCTGGGTCTTGTTAATCTCAGCATTACTACCCGTCAACCCGTAAAATCTGAGTAATTCATGTCGCAAGAACATACGGCCGGGCGTCTTTACCGACGCCTTCTGACTTACGTCTGGCCCCATCGCTTTGTTTTCGCCGTGAGTATTCTCGGCTTCTTAATGTTCGCATCTTCAGCGCCAGCGCTGGCACACTTGATGGGTGTTGTGCAGCAAACACTGGTAGCGCCTACGCAAAGTAATATCATCTTTCTTGTTGCCGCATTGATGGGGGTTTATTTATACCGAGGTATCGGTACCTTCTTGGGCAAGTATTTTACCGCCATTGTTGGTCGTGAAGTTGTGCATGCGTTGCGCACCGAATTATTTGGAAGAATGCTGCGCTTGCCCAGCCGTTATTACGATGGTGAATCAACTGGGCGTCTTATTTCTCGGGTTATCTTTGATGTTGAGCAAGTTAATGGTGCTTCAACCCGAGCCTTAACCACTGTGGTGCAAGAGGGCGCAACTGTCGTGCTCTTGATGGGGTATCTCATCTGGTTGGATTACACCTTAACGGCGATCTTTTTAGTCATCGTCCCGGTAATGGGATTATTGGTATCGCTTGCGAGCAAGTTCTTCCGTCGTTATAGCCGTCGTATTCAGAAATCAGTTGGTGAGGTCACGCAGATTACCAACGAGTCGATCAGTGGTTACCGTGAGGTGCGGACATACGGTGCAACCGAATACGAAGAAGGGCGCTTCGCTAAAGCCAGCGACAATAATCGCCGCCAAGTAATGAAATTTGAGTTAACGAACGCCATTAGCGTACCGGTTACTCAGCAAGTTATCGCGTTGGGCTTGGGCGTGATGGTGTATCTGATGTTTCAACGCGTAGCGGCTGGTAGCATGACTGCAGAAGCATTTCTGCAGTTTATTACGGCCGCCTCGTTAATCGCTAAGCCAATCCGCGCATTAACCGATATCAACTCTGTCATTCAAAAAGGCTTAACCGCTGCCGAGTCTATTTTCTTGGTATTAGATGCCGATATGGAAAAAGACACAGGAACAGAAGCACTGCCACGCGCCAAGGGCGTTGTATCTTTCAAACACACGCGTTTCCGTTACGACAACGCCGCTGACGAAGCAGTGAAGGGCGTTGATTTAGAGATTCCTGCAGGTACATCCGTGGCCTTTGTTGGCCGCTCCGGCAGTGGTAAAACGACATTGGTCAATCTACTACCGCGTTTTTACGAAGCCAGTGGCGGCGAAATTTTGATCGACGGGCACGATATTCAAAGTTTGACGTTGGATAGTCTGCGCGATCAAATTGCTATCGTGAGCCAGCAGGTAACCCTGTTCAATAGCTCTATTCGTGACAATATCGCCTACGGCTGTTTACAAGATAAGACAGACGAAGAAGTTCTTGCCGCGGCTAAAGCTGCTCATGTCGATGAGTTTATTCAAAAACTCCCTGAAGGCTACGCCACACAGGTGGGTGAAAACGGCGTTATGTTATCGGGCGGTCAACGTCAGCGTATTGCGATTGCGCGTGCTATTTTAAAAAATGCCCCGATCCTGATTTTGGATGAAGCTACATCAGCGCTCGATACCGAATCAGAACGTCATATTCAGGCGGCAATGGAAGAAGTAATGAAGGGCAGAACGACCTTAGTTATTGCTCATCGCCTTAGCACCATTGAAAACGTTGATCGTATCGTGGTGATTGATAACGGCCATGTCGTTGAGCAAGGCTCGCATGCCGACTTGATAAAACAAAACGGCGCTTATGCTCAGCTGCATCAATTGCAATTCAGCGAGCTGTAATGGCCGAGCGCAACGATTCTGCTGGGCTTGGTGCGCGTTTAGCAAAGCGCATCGAGTACAATTGGTACGCTCGCGCTGCCGGTAATTATTGGTTATTGCCACTCTGGCTTATATTCGTTGCAATAAGTTCGCTGCGCTCAATGCTGTTAGCGCCTTTTCGGCGACAAAAGTCCGATCTTACTCCAGTTATCGTTATTGGTAATATCGCGGTCGGAGGCACAGGTAAAACACCTTTAATTACCTATTTGGTTGAGCGCGCACGCAACTTAGGGTTACGTCCTGCGGTGGTATCGCGTGGCTATGGTGGGCATTCCGATACGTATCCATTATTGGTTAGCGACAGCACAGCGGTTGCTCAATGTGGTGACGAGCCAAAACTCTTGCAGCAGCGCTTACAATGCCCTGTCGTGGTTGATCCTAAGCGCAGTCGTGCAGTCGCTGCTCTTAACGCTAAAGTGGATATCATTTTCAGCGACGACGGCTTACAACATTACGCCATGAAGCGCGCCGCTGAAATTATAGTGAGTGATGTGACACGCGGTTTTGGTAATGGCTGGCGTCTGCCGATTGGCCCGCTGCGCGAGCCTATGGCGCGGTTGCAATCGGCGGATTTACATATCGTTAATGGCTCCGATTTTATTGTCGAGCCAAGTGCCTTAATCGAAGGTACGACAGGGCGCAGCGTGCCCTTGGATTTTTTTGCTGGGCAGCAGGTGCATGCCGTAGCGGGGATTGGTAATCCGCAACGTTTTTTTACAACCTTGCGTGCATTAAACTACCAACCCATTGAACATGCCTTCCCAGATCATTACGAATTTACTGATACAGATCTGCGTTGGAATGATGATAAAGCCGTTATCATGACGGAGAAAGATTGGGTCAAATGCGCGGCTTTTAAGCGCGAAAATCAGTGGTATTTGCAGGTAAGCGCGCAACCAACCGAGGCCACAAAAGCCAAACTGGATGCGTTATTAACAAAAGTTTCAGGCGGTACAGCTACGCACTCGTAAGCTGAATGCCGCGCCAGAATTTAAGAGGATGAATTATGGATAAGCAGTTATTAAGCATGCTGGTTTGCCCGCAATGCAAAGGTAAGTTGAAATACGAGCGTGAAGCCCAAGAGCTATTGTGCACGTTTGACGGTTTGGCTTTTCCGATCAAAGACGGCGTTCCTGTCATGTTAGAGGGCGAAGCGCGTCGCATGTCGGAAGAAGAAAAGCTCGATAAAGCCAATGCGGCAACTCATGTGCATGGCGATAAACCGAACGCATGATTCGAGTATTGTTTGTTTGCTTAGGTAATATCTGTCGTTCGCCAACCGCGCACGGAGTTTTACTTGAGCGCCTGCAGCAAGAAGGCTTAGCCGATAAAGTCGAAGTCGATTCGGCGGGCACTGCTGGCTGGCATATTGGCAAGCCTGCGGATGAACGTGCTCAAAAAGCGGCTGCTGCGCGTGGATTCGATTTATCTAAATTACGTGCGCGCCAAGTTCAGGTTGGCGATTTTAGCGAATTTGACTATGTGCTAGCAATGGATGAATCCAACCTTGAAAATCTCAAGGTCTTATTGGTTCAGGCTAAAACTTCGGCCAATACATCCGCTAAAAAACTGACCGAACCTAAACTGTTTTTACGAACTTATAGCCGTAGTTATGACGAGCACGAAGTGCCCGATCCATATTACGGCGGCGACTCAGGTTTTCGGCATGTTCTTGATTTAATCGAAGATGCTTGCGACGGCTTGATCGACGATATTCGTAAGCAGCTGCGGTAAATCATTAATGACGGTGAATATTCAGCATCAAGTTGATTTAACCAGTGCCAATACACTTGGGCTTTCGGGCCGAGCAGCAGCGTTTGCGCATTACACATCGCTCGGCTCTCTAATCGAATTACAACAATCGGCTCGCGAATTAAACCTTCCTATGCGCGTACTGAGTGGCGGCAGCAATATTTTATTGGCGGAGCACGTCAATGCTTTGGTCATAAAACCCGCCGCAAACAATATTCGCTTAATTCGTGAAAATAATACCCACGCTTGGGTTGATGTGGATGCGGGCGTTGATTGGCATCAGTGGGTATGTGCCAGCATTAATTATGGTCACGGATTAGAGAACTTGGCATTAATACCGGGTTTGGTAGGCGCAGCACCCGTTCAGAATATCGGAGCGTACGGTGTTGAAGCTGGCGACTTTATTGAGCAGCTTGTTGGATACCAACTGAGTACCCAGCAGCTGCGAGTGCTGTCTGGTGACGAATGTCGTTTTAGCTATCGGAACTCGATATTTAAGCGCGAATTCAAGAATGATTTTGTGATTATGCGAGTGCGTTTTCGTCTGCAAAAACACTTTACGCCGACATTAAATTACGCGCCGTTAGATCAACTTACTGCAGATCGCCTGACCCCCGCAGAATTAATTAACGCCGTTGTAGATGTGCGCAGTTCTAAACTGCCTGATCCAAAAATAATACCGAATGCCGGTTCGTTTTTTCACAATCCCGTTGTAACAGAAGTATTTGCGGTAGAGCTTCGTGAGCGCTTTCCAACTATGCCTCAATATGTGCAACCGGTCGGGGTAAAATTGGCGGCGGGGTGGTTGATTGATCAATGTGGTTTTAAAGGCAAAGCCTTTGGGCCAGTATCTATGTATGAGAAACAAGCACTGGTATTAACCACCAGTAAAGGCGCAACATTATCCGATGTGCATAATTTGCAAAAAATAGTGCAAACCAAGGTATATAAAACATTTGGTGTTTGGTTGGTGCCGGAGCCGCAGGTATTTGATTAGTTAGTCTGCCGAATATCGAGACGAATTTTATAGCTAATAAAAAAGCCTGTGCGGATTCCCGTCCAGGCTTTTTTAATTAAAACGAGAACTTAGATAACTGCGGGGCTGAGTCTTTCTCCCAGCGAATCATCCAGCCATTCTCATCGCTCCAGTCTCCCAGAACAATACGCTCACGTTGCTCGCCGCTGAATTCCCATAAATGAGTATTCGGGCGATGCGTGTGGCCGTGAATCAAACGAGAGACACCAGCATTGGTCATGACGTTATCGACTTCGTCTTGCGTCACATCCATGATGTCATTCGCTTTCATTTGCTGGCTAGATTGGCTTTCAGCACGAGCGTGCGCGGCAAATGCCACACGCGCTTCCATCGGCTTACTTAAAAAATCGGCTTTCCATAATGGATTGCGCAGCATTTGGCGCACCTTCATGTACTCAACGTCGCGAGTACATAAGCTATCACCATGCATCAGCAGGGCAGTGTCGTCACCTATGGTGATGACTGTCCCTTCATCAAGCAGTTTCGCGCCACATTCTTTGGCAAACTGTTCGCCCATCAAAAAATCGCGATTACCGTGCATAAAGTACACGGCAATACCCGAATCACTCAGCTGCTTAAGCGAGTGTTTAATTCGCTCGCTCAGTTCATCTTGATAATCATCGCCAAGCCAAGTTTCAAAAAAATCGCCAAGAATATAGAGCGACTCAGTAGCTTGAGCGCCTGCTTCCTTGAGACCCTTAAGTAAACCAAAGAAGCCTTCCGCCATTTTGGGGTGTCGGGCTTCAAGGTGAAGGTCTGAAATAAAATAATGAGCCATTAGTCAGCCTGTGCAGCTTTCTCTGAATCTTCGATAACAACCGCTTTCTCGATGATTACATCGTCAGCAGGAACGTCTTGGTGGCCCATTTTCGTGGTGGTGCGAACCGCTTTGATGCGGTTAACCACATCCATACCGTCAACCACTTCACCGAATACCGCGTAACCCCAGCCTTGAGAGTCTTTTGCTGTGTGGTTTAAGAACGTGTTGTCAGCAACGTTGATAAAGAACTGCGCGCTCGCAGAGTGTGGGTCCATGGTACGAGCCATAGCCAAGGTGCCTTTGGTGTTCTTTAGTCCGTTGTCTGCTTCGTTTTCGATACTGTCGTTGGTTTCTTTGCTCTTCATGCCCGGCTCAAAACCGCCACCTTGAACCATGAAACCGTCGATAACACGGTGAAAAATCACGCCATCATAGAAGCCTTCTTTTACATACTTTTCGAAGTTTGCAGCGGTTTTTGGCGCTTTTTCGAAGTTCAGTTCAATTTTGATGTCGCCGAAGTTGGTTTTTAGCAGGATCATCTTGTGCCTCAGAGTTAGAAATCGAGTATCCCTATACGGGATGGAACGCGTATAATACCGCCTTTTTCGCGGCCTTACAGCGCCGACGCGGTTTCTTGTTGTTGAAATAGGTTATTTTCTCAGCAAAACACGAATTCGTATTGAAACCTGTACCAATACTTTATGGATGGTTATGACTGATACAACTGCCAACACAGCGAATACTAGCGCTAACTTTATCGCTAAAATTATTCAAGATGACCTCGATAACGGGCGCGTCACTGAGGTGGTTACTCGTTTCCCGCCCGAGCCGAACGGTTATTTACACGTGGGCCATGCTAAGTCGGTATGTTTGAACTTCGGCTTGGCTGAGCAGTTTGGTGGTCGTTGTAACCTGCGTTTTGACGACACCAACCCAGAGAAAGAAAGCCAAGAATTTATCAACGCCATCAAAGATGACATCACTTGGTTGGGCTTTCAGTGGGCGGGCGAGATTCATTACGCTTCCGATTACTTCGATCAACTGCACGACTGGGCCGTCAATCTGATTGAATCGGGCAATGCCTACGTGTGTGATTTGTCGGCTGATCAAGCGCGCGAATACCGTGGCACCCTGACCGAAGCCGGTAAGCCAAGCCCATACCGCGAGCGCAGCGTTGCTGAAAACCTAGACTTGTTTGCTCGCATGCGTGCTGGCGAATTCGACGAAGGCGCTAAGGTATTGCGCGCTAAAATCGACATGGCATCGCCTAACATGAATATGCGCGATCCGATTTTGTATCGCATTCGTAAGGTTCATCATCACCAAACTGGCGACAAGTGGTGCATCTACCCGAACTACGATTTTACTCATGGCCAATCGGATGCGATTGAAGGCATTACACACTCAGTGTGTACTCTTGAGTTTGAAGATCACCGTCCGCTGTATGAATGGTTCTTGGCCAACTTGCCAGTGCCTGCGCAGCCGCGTCAGTATGAATTTGGTCGGTTAAACCTCGACTACACCGTGACCTCTAAGCGCAAGCTAAAATCCTTGGTTGATGAGAAAGTGGTTGCCGGTTGGGATGACCCACGTATGCCGACTATCTCTGGTATGCGCCGTCGTGGTTTTACCCCGCGCTCGGTACGTAACTTTTGCGACATGATTGGTGTGAGCCGTAGCGATGGCATGGTCGATGTGGCTATGCTAGAACACGCCCTGCGTGACGACCTGAACAAAAACGCACCACGCGCCATGTGCGTGATTAATCCGCTTAAAGTCGTGATTGAAAACCTGCCAGCAGATCATTTAGAAATGGTCGCTGCGGATTATCACCACGAGCTGGATTTGGGTGCGCGTGATATGCCGTTTACCCGCGAAATCTTTATCGATCAAGACGACTTTAAAGAAGAATACAGCAAGAAATTCAAAAAGAAATTTACCCCAGGTAAGCGTATCCGTTTGCGTCATTCATATGTAATTGAAGCAACCAGCTACGACAAAGACGAGCAGGGCAATGTTGTGCTGGTGCGCGCCAACCTGATCGAAGGCACACTCGGTACAAATCCAGCCGATGGCGATAATCCAAAAGGCGTTGTGCATTGGGTGTCGGCCTCTCACGGCATACCAGCCGAGCTGCGTTTATACGAGCGCTTATTTACCCATGCGTCGCCAGATAAAACCGACGGCGACTTTATGGAATACGTGAATACCGATTCACTCAAAGTGGTCACCGCATGGGTAGAACCGGCATTGGCCAACGTCGGCCCAGAAAGCAACTTCCAGTTTGAGCGCGAAGGCTATTACGTATCGGATCGTTACGATCACGCCGCGGATAAGCCAGTATTCAACCTCACCATCGGTTTGCGTGAAGACAAATCACTGACAGAAGAATAAGGAACACCATGAGCTTGCAGATATACAACACACTCACTCGCCAGAAAGAGACTTTTAAGCCCTTAGTAGAGGGTAAGGTCGGCATGTATGTGTGTGGCATGACGGTTTACGACTTCTGTCATTTGGGTCATGCGCGAGCGTTCTTAGCCTTTGATTTGATCGTGCGTTATATGCGTCATATCGGGCTGGACGTGAACTACATTCGTAACGTCACCGATATCGACGACAAAATCATCAAGCGCGCCAATGAAAATGGCGAACCGTTTTTAGATTTAGTCGATCGCTTTGCCAACGCCATGAACGAAGACTTCGATCAACTCGGCATTGGCCGCCCAACGCACGAACCTCGCGCCACGGCGCACATCGACGACATTATTAAATTAGTAAGCACCTTGATTGATAAAGGCTTTGCCTACGCTGTGCCTAACGGCGACGTGTATTACCGCGTGCGCAAATTCGACGGTTACGGCAAACTCTCGGGCAAAGTACTGGATGATCTTGAAGCAGGTTCGCGTGTTGACGTTGATACCGACAAAGAAGACCCACTCGATTTCGTATTGTGGAAAGCCGCTAAACCAGACGAGCCACATTGGGAATCGCCATGGGGCATTGGTCGACCGGGCTGGCACATCGAATGTTCGGCCATGTCGACTTGCTGCTTAGGCGAAACTTTCGATATTCATGGCGGTGGGCCAGACCTTAAATTCCCGCACCATGAAAACGAAATTGCCCAAAGCGAAGCCGCCACCGGTAAAACTTACGCCAATACCTGGATACATGCCGGTGCATTGCGTTTAGGCGAAGAAAAAATGTCTAAATCATTAGGCAACTTCTTTACCATTCGCGATATTTTGGAAAAATACGACGGCGAAGTGGTGCGCTTCTTCTTGATCTCAAGCCATTACCGCTCGCACGTAAGCTATATGGATAACAGCCTTGATGACGCGCACGGCAAACTCGCGCGTTTTTACAACGCGTTATCCAGCGTTGAAACCGGCGGCGTTGTATTAGACGTTAAAGACCTAGATAACGATTACTCAGCGCGCTTCCATACCGCGATGGACGACGACTTTAATACCCCAGAAGCCATTGCCGCTTTATTCGACCTTGTGCGCGAAGTGAATAAAACCACCGGCGAAGAACAGCTCGCATTAGCAGGCCAGTTAAAATACTTAGGCGGCGTATTAGGTTGCCTACAAGCCGACCCGCAAACGTTTTTGCAAGCCGGTGCTGGCGACGAAGCCGCATGGATTGAAGAAATGATCGCCAAGCGTATCGCCGCGAAAAAAGCCAAAGACTTCGCCACCGCCGATGCGGTACGTGATGAACTGGTTGCCAAAGGCATAGTATTAAAAGACGGGCCAGAAGGGACGGTTTGGACTAAATCGTAACGGGTTTGGTTGGTTGAAAAACGAAACGCCGGGCAATGCCCGGCGTTTTTGTGTTTGTTGTTTTAAAGATTACGAAGTGAATCTTATGACCTTAGGGTGTGTATAACCGGTATAGTAGTTGTTTTATATATGTACTAGAATGGGCCTCGGCTTATGGGCAGATTTTTAGTTCGCGTTTCGCGATCAGTGAAAAAATTGTCCGTTCGGATTGCCTCATATAGTATGTCCATATGCTTATAGAGAATATATACATACGGCCTAGGAGTGCCCATAAGCCACCACTAATATGGTGTATTGAATGTCAAAGCTTAAATGCTTGAAATCGGTCTCTACCAAGCCTGATTTTGCGAATATTTTAGGGGTGGATGCTGCTTTTTTAACTCGTTGTTTATATGTTAATAAGCCGGAAACTCAATACCATCAATTCTCCATTCCTAAAAAATCTGGAGGCTCAAGAGTTATCAGTGCGCCATCCGGAGAACTGAAGAGCCTTCAAAAAAACTTATCTAATCTTTTACTAGACTGCATTGATGAACTTAATGCTAAGAGGTATCCAAGCTCGCAGTGGTCAAATCCCAAGCTTCGGAAAAATGGCGAATCAGATTATGCAGCCGAAGTATTAAAGATCAAAATCCCCACAGTAGAGACAAAGCAACCTTCTTTGTCTCACGGTTTTGTAAGGGAACGATCTATAATTACTAATGCGATGATGCATATAGGCAAGAAGCACGTGCTTAATATTGACTTAAAAGATTTTTTTGATAGTTTTAACTTTGGTCGAGTGCGCGGGTTTTTCATTAAGAATGTCAACTTCCAGTTGGATCCCGATATTGCGACTGTCATTGCACAGATAGCCTGTTATGACAATAAGCTCCCACAAGGAAGTCCATGCTCCCCCGTAATAACTAATTTAATTACTCATAGTTTAGATATACGTTTGTCATCTTTAGCCAGAAAGTATAAATGTACTTATACGAGATATGCTGACGATATCACTTTCTCTACGCGGGAAGCAGAGTTTCCTTTTCAAATAATGAGGCAAAATTCTAATGGATACTTAGCTGGAAAAAGATTAAAACGTGAAGTTCAAAGGGCGGGTTTTGCTATTAATAGCAAAAAAACGCGCATCCAATTCAAAAGCTCAAGGCAAGACGTTACTGGTCTTGTGGTAAATAAAAAGCCTAATACCAAAAAAGAATATTGGCGTTTAGCTAGGGCAAAGTGCAATAGACTATTTAAAACCGGTAGGTTTACATCGGTCAAAAATGGTATTGAGGTCGAAGGTAATCTTGATGTTTTAGAAGGGCAATTGAACTTTATTGATCAAGTAGATCACTATAATCGTTTGAGGCAAAAGCCTCCATTAATTTCTGAGTATTCTCTAAATAATTTCGGGAAATATACTAAGAAATTACTCACGGGAAGGGAGAAGACATTTAGTCAATTTCTATATTACCGCCTATTTTGTGGTAATGAAAAACCTACAATTTTGTGTGAAGGGAAAACTGATAATATCTATTTGAAAGCTGCAATTAGTGAACTGAGTGAAAGCTACCCTTTATTGGCTGGTTTTAAAGGTGGGGAGTATGAACTTTTAATTCGTTTTGTTGAGTACTCTAAGCGAACACGCTTTCTTCTGGAAATATTTGGTGGTGCAGATTATCTTTTTGGTTTTATTTCTAACTTTGAAAAAAATATGAAGTTGTATGAAGCGATTGAACCAAAAAATCCGGTAATTATATTCTTAGATAATGATGAAGGTCCGCAGCAGATTGTTAATCTACTAAAATCAAAAAAATTCATTGATAAAATTGAAGTTGTACCATTGAATTCAAATGGAAGTAATGATGTGAGGCAGGCTAGCTTTATACATGTGGTTAAGAATTTATATGTTATTTTTACTCCTTTAATCAATGGTGCTGAAAAAACTGATATAGAGTTTTGTTTCGACGATAAGACTAGGCTTATTAAGCACGCAAATGGAAAGTTTTTTAATACAGTGAAGGATCGAGATTCTGCTAAAGACTTGAGTAAGGATTCATTCGCAACACATATCATCAAAGAACATAAATCGAGTATTGACTTTACCGGACTGAAACCATTGCTGGACTCTATGGTAAGCGTGATCAACCACTACAAAAATAAATAAGACATATATAGACGCTCCCACGGTGTCAAGGCATGACTCGGCCATAGCGCCTTCACACCCTTGATAAACCTTTTTCTCACGTTCGTCGTTTGGAATTTAAGGGGTCAGAGTCGTTGATTTTACGAGGTTCAATAGATTCAAGGAGATTCACAAGGAGATTGGTAGTTGCGTGGACAGTCATATTCAGAGAGTAGTCGGACACATCGACAGGGGCAGTCATCAATATTGCTGTGACTGGGCGAGAGGATAACGACATTACGCAAACTTCTTATCGAGATGCACTTAGGACGTGGAGCCTATACCTTGACATTTAAAATATGCCTGATAATCTGTCGGTAATGCATTCGTTTCAAGGTGCATGGGCAGCGAAGCCTGAGGCCAGCTCTATTCGTACAGTGTCAATCACAAGCTATCTTTAGCGAAATTAACTTGATTAATTCTGCTTGGTAACTGGAGCAATAAGCAGATGAGAAATTAATCATGATTATTTTGACCAGCCAAGAATTCAATAGCCTCACAAAAATAGCCCAAAAAGCCCTCAAAGAATTTGGATATAGTGTAAAAACCAGTAGGTTAAAGGACGATATTGCGCATTCTTGCGGCTACAAAAGCGCAAATGGATTACTTCATGATTTACCATGTTTTTTGACATTTAAAGATCTGAATAAGAAGACATTTGAAAAAGTGTTGCTAGAAAAGCACAATGTTAAGATTCCCGATTTCTCGAAATTATTGAATTTGATGGACTATTATATGAATAATAGTTTACATAGTAGAGAGTTATTGAAATCTGAATTTCGCGTTGATTATTCAGGTATGAAAGGAATTGGTAGTGGTGCTTTAAATGCTAAAGGTGAAGGATTGTTAGAGGACGGAATTCCCTTTTTAGTAATCATGCCCGAGCAACTTGTCATATATCCCCAGATTATTACTAACATCGATATGCTCTCTGTGCCGAATAATGATATGTATCAACGGCTTCAGTTGCCTAACGGCTTGTCTTTATCTGATATACAAGACTTTTTAAGTAGGGATGAAACTATTTTTAACCTTAGTCAGTTGAAAGCAGGATTTACTATCTACTCTAGTCCAGGGAAGCTTAGGTACGGAAGGCTTTCTAAGAGTGCTAAACAAGCTGTGGAGTCATTGAAAAATGATATTTGTAGATTACTTGGAAAGTCTGAGCCGATAACTCTATCGTTGTGATGACTCTATCGTTGTGACAAGTTAAGCGAGAAGGCGCCCATGTGGGCGTTCTTCTCGGAGTCCTACGTACGGCAATATATAAAACAGTCAAGATAAGAGAGAAGGCGGCAATTCACGCTCTTATATTTCCACGGCAAGATTTAAGTACTCATAGGACAGTCTTCATAAGAGAATGAACGGAAAGTCATTCTCTTAAATTCTCGCGACAAAATACTTTTAGGCTGGAGGAGGGTGCGGCGGATTTTTTAGCGATATTGCTTAAAATTAGCGATTTTTAGGCGAGACTAAACCGCAGAAGGCTTCTGAATTAGGGTGGGGTGTGTTGAATTAGATTGTCGAGGTTACGAAAGCCTTAATTTACAGGCTTGAATTCCCGCTGTTCGTCGTCGTTCTTTTTGTTTGTCCCAGAAAAAGATCATTTTTGATTTCACTTCATTAACTGCACCAACGACGCCTTTGATCTCAGATTCGAAATTCTGGGTAATATAGAGCCAGTGTTCGGCATCAATACCTAATCGATTCATAATTGCAGGTTCAGCTTCAGAAATGGAGCCTCGTTTATTTTCTCGTATTTGGCGGCCAGTCCAGTCGACTAACTCTAAATAGTCCGTCAGGCGCATTGGGATTCCCTCAGGCATATCCTGTTTAGGGTTTCCGGCAAAGTTGAGAAG
>NZ_JAWUWR010000030.1:0-15827 GCF_034111725.1 Thalassolituus sp.
CCCTGAGTCCATCAAACAAAAAAAATACATTTCTAATTAATTCGGGCGTGCCCTTTGCTAAATAAAACGGCGGCGTCTGCCGCATAAACCATCAAACCCGATACGTACTCTTGGTCATCGCTTTCGCCATACCCGCCATCAAAAATTTAACCGGCGCAGGAAACTTATAGCCCCCAGCGTTGATTGCTGTGGTGGCATGACGCGCTTCGTCTTCGAGCATTTGCAGTAAGACAGCTTTGCTTTTTTCGTCTTGAATCGGCAATTCTGTCATGTGATGAGTCAGGTGTTTGCAGACTTGTTCTTCGGTGGCGGCGACAAACCCAAGGCTGACTTTATCGCTAACTTTGCCTGCCAGTGCGCCAATGCCAAATGAAAGCCCATAAAAGAGCGGGTTCAAACGGCTGGTGTGGCTGCCTAAATCGTGGATGCGTTGCTCGCACCATACTAGGTGGTCGATTTCTTCGCGGGCAGCTTCTTCCATTGAATCGCGCACTTGCGGCAATTTGGCTGTTAATGCTTGGCCTTGATATAAAGCTTGGGCACACACTTCACCGGTATGGTTTATGCGCATAAGGCCCGCAGCGTGTTGGCGCTCGCTATCGCTCAGTTCGGCAGAACTGCGTTGGCTGGCAGGCGTCGAGCGCTCTGCGGTGGCTGCGCCCGGTACTAAGGTGCGCAATGCCTGATCCGCATTGGTGATGAGTTTATCAAACAGCGAGTAGTGTCGTGGATGTGCAGCCATAAATCCTCCGAAGTTTGAGCCATTTTACGTGATTTACAGCGCAAACGCATGATACAAATCAGGGCATAATAGAAAGCTAATCGAAAGTGCGCCTAGAGTGCATGTGAGTGATAAGGAAATTAAATGCAGGATTTACACGACCTAAAGCTGATTTTAGAGCGCAAAGAGCCACTTGTGGTCATCGAAACTTATGAAGAATCGCGCGCACTAGAGCTGTTAACGCGTCTTGCTATCGAGCGTGGTGATGCGTTGCAGCAATGGACGGTGAGTGATGGTTTGAGGCGTTTGGGTTTTGGCGAAGATGTTGCAGTAGCAGAAAGCGAGTCGCCGGATAAAGCGTTGCGCGCGGTAAAGCTGCGCGAAGAGAGCGGTCTTTTTGTATTTTGCGATTTGCACCCGTTCTTAGATCAGGCTCTGATTGTGCGTTTAATTAAAGACATCGTCTTTCAGCATGAAGGCTTTGGTAAGACCATTGTGTTGCTGAGTCATCAGGTTACTTTGCCTGAAGATCTACAGCGTTATGCGGTTCGTTTTCGCTTAACCTTGCCTGGTGAGGAGCAGTTGTTATCACTGGTGCGCGAAGAAGCGCGTCATTTTTCCCGCACAACGGGGCAGAAAGTAAAAACCGACAATACAACGTTGCAACAAATCGTGCGTAACTTGCGCGGTGTTACCTATGCCGATGCCCGCCGATTAATTCGTGGTGCCATCGTCGATGACGGTGCAATTACTCAAGATGATTTGGGCTCTGTGACTAAGGCTAAAATGGCGTTGTTAGATCGTGATGGCGCTATCCATTTTGAATACGACACTGCACGCTTTATGGATGTGGCTGGCCTTGACGTAATGAAGCAGTGGTTAGATAAACGTCGGGATGCTTTTTTCGGCGATGATCCCAGAATGCGTCCGCGCGGTGTTATGTTATTTGGCGTACAGGGTAGTGGTAAAAGTTTGGCCGCTAAAGCGGTTGCCGGTTCATGGGGCGTCCCGCTGTTGCGCTTGGATATGGGGAATATGTACAACAAGTACATTGGCGAAACCGAACGCAATTTGCGCGAGGCGTTGGAGATGGCCGAAACCATGTCGCCGTGTGTTGTATGGATGGATGAGATTGAAAAGGGCTTAGGTCAGGATGGTAGCGACTCTGGGGTAAGTCAGCGCTTACTGGGCACGTTATTAACTTGGTTGGCTGAGCATAAATCCTCTGTTTTTACCGTAATGACTGCGAACAATATCCATGCTTTACCACCGGAGTTGGTTCGTAAAGGCCGTTTGGATGAGCTCTTTTTTGTTGATCTGCCGCGCGTTGATGTGCGTGAAGCCATCATACGTTTGCACTTAGCCAAGCGTCAGATTGCGGATGACACCATTGATGTCGCAGCGGTTGCAACGGCTAGTGATGGTTTCAGTGGTGCAGAACTGGAGCAGGTGATTGTATCAGCGTGCCACCGTCGCGGACGTTCAATGCAGGCCGCTGAAAAGCGCTTAGTAACGACGGACGATCTGATTGATGAAGTTCAAAGAACTTGCCCGCTCTCGGTCACTATGGCTGAGGCGGTTCAGGATCTTCGTGATTGGGCTGTGGGCCGAGCTGTTTTAGCTGACTCGGCACATTAAATTAAGACGTGGCGCGTGCGTCAGTTGGTTGGTTACTGGCATGACGACGACTCTTAATTTCGAGCAGGGCGTTGCGCAGGCGATCGCCGCTGGCAGGTTTGGCAACCAGATGACGAATGCCTACGGCGAGGGCGTCGGCGCGCACACTACTAATGCTTAACCCTGTTAGCATTAGGCTGGCCGGTTTGATAGTGATGTCGTTATCCGCATTCATACGCTCCGCCAGTTGCAAACCATTCATGATCGGCATGTCGTGATCAATAATGATGAAGTCAAACGGCTGGCCAAGGTTGCATTGGTTGCGCATCATGGCGAGGGCTTCTTTACCACTGTAGGTACTACTTGCTTTCATGCCCCAGCGCTTTACTTGCTTTTCGATCACGTTACGCAGTGAGGCAACATCATCGACAATCAAAATTCGCATACCAATCAAGCTGTCGTCGAGTATGTCTCGATGGCTAACGACCTCTGCTTCAACCGGCATTGGCAAGTACAAGGTGAGAGAGGCGCCTTGACTCGTCATGCTTTCAACTTCTAAAGACGCATGCATGCGCTGTAGTAACTGGCGCATGACCAGTAAATTCCAATGCTTAGTATTGCCTGGTTCAACCTGAGGATGATGATACTGCAGCAAACGGAACAGCATCTTTAGCTCATCCTGTTTCACAATATTGCCGCTTAGCTGCAATTGCAGACGCACGCCTTGGGATTGCGCGCTATTGAAGTAAGACGCATGCAGCGTGAGTTCACCGTAGTCGGTATAGGCTAAGGTGCGCGCGATTAGGTTGTGCAGCAGCGTTTGTAAGCGGTTGCGGTCACCCACCAAACGCGCTGGTAAATCATCGGCAATATCCACCACGAGTTCGACCTGTTTACGAATCGCTTCTTGTTGAAAATGCGCCATGGTCTGACTGAGCATGCTGCTAATAGTAAATGGACGACGTTCAAGTTCGAGTTGACCTTGCTGAATACGGGCAAGATCGGAAATTTCGTTAGCGACAAAGAGCAAATCACGCCCGGCAAGTCCAATGGTGTCGATGTAATCGCGTTGGTTTGCGCTTAACGCGGTATCGGTTAATAACTCATTCATACCGATAACACCATTAATGGGCGTGCGCAGTTCGTGGCTGATTTGCGACAATAAGCCTGATGATAGAGTTAGGTCTGAGGTTTGACGAGCGATGCTAGGGACGGCTCTGCCAGATAATTGCATACAGGCCATTACCAAGCTGGATATCACCGCCATCGGTAACACAATAACCGACCAAGTATGGATAAAATCGAGAGAGAGTACATTCATACTGGTCAGTACCGATAGCACAATTCCGACAGTAACAAAGGCACAACCGAACAAGAGCAAATGTTGGGCTTTCTTTTGTTCGCTACGAGCAAATATTAATAAAAACAGCATGAATATTTCGTTAACGGCGATGCCTAAGCTAATCGACACTTCGTTTAGCGCACTAGAAAGCCAAAATTCACCGCTGCCGATAACGACTTGCAGAGCAATAAACGCCCACAGAGTCAGTCGCACCCAACGTTGGCGCCAGCCGAGGAAAAGAACAACCAAAGTGTGTGCAATGGCAGAAAAATTGATCGAGAGTGATTCTAAACAGCCGTCGAGTTCACCCGATAAGGCAAAGCCAGAATGGAGTAGTCCCATCCAGGACGGGATGAAAATACTAATAACGGCGCAGTAAGCTGCGGCAGCTAATGCCAATTGCATACGATAGCGGCGATAACAAATTAAAAAGTAAATAAAGGCCGCTATGGCGATGCCAATGCTAATACCAACGATAAATTGTTGATGCTGTTCATTAATGACGAAGCGATCAACACTCTTTAAATGTAATTCCGTATTCAGTAGTGCATCTGTGTGAACTCGGATCAGATAGCTCTGTGTGGTTTGCGCACTAATGCGCAGGAAAAAAGGCTGGGCTTGTGGGAAACCACCACGTAATCCATTGCTATCTCGTCCGCCGCGACCTAGTACACTAGGCTCATCGGGATTGGAAATATCAAACAGACGAATATCGTCGATATGCGTATTGGATAAAGTCAGAACGACATCGCGATCGTGGTTGTAGGGATTAGATAAACTAACTCGAAACCAATAGGCTGAGGTTGTAATGCCAAACTTTAGACGATTGCTATGACTTGGAGTAAAGCGCAGTTGTTTGTCTTGGCCGATCATGTCGTCGAGGCTTAAGCGCGCTGACGGATCTTCATAGATGGCAACATAAGGTGTAATCGGATAGTCGAAACTATCGCCGGGAAGTAACACAGGACCACTTGCGATAGCGGTCCGTGACAGGCTTAAACCTGACAGTAACAGCAGCACCAACATACAAGCCGTAGTTAACGAACGAAACTGCTGTACTGTCATTATTGCTGTTCCCTCAGCGCTTAGGTTAATTAAGACTGTTGCTCGCGCTCGACTGCACGATAACCGATATCTGAACGGCAGAACATGCCATTCCAGCTAACACCTTTAATTAACGCATAGGCTTGCACTTGTGCGTCGCTAACGTTATTGCCGAGTGCTGTTGCGCATAACACACGACCACCCGCAGTAACCACTTCGCCTTCAGCATTGAGTGCGGTGCCGGCATGGAATACTTTACGATCTTTGCCTTCGTCAGCGGGTAAGCTGATGACATCACCTTTAGGGTAATCGGCAGGGTAACCGGCAGCCGCCAAGACAACACCTAGAGAAGGACGCGGGTCCCACTGAGTGGTTTCTTGATCAAGCTTGCCTTCCAGCGCGGCTAAGCAATGAGCGACGATATCGGATTGCATACGCATCATGATCGGCTGAGTTTCTGGGTCACCAAAACGACAGTTGTACTCGATGACGCGTGGCGCACCGGATGCGTCGATCATTAAGCCGGCGTATAAGAAACCGGTGTAATCGTTGCCTTCCGCTGCCATACCGTTAACGGTTGGATAAATCACTTCTTGCATGATGCGATCATGGATCTCAGGCGTTACCACCGGTGCTGGAGAGTATGCCCCCATGCCGCCTGTGTTCGGGCCAGTATCTTTGTCGCCAACGCGTTTATGGTCTTGGCTGGTTGCCATCGCCAAGACGTTCTTGCCATCGACCATAACGATGAACGAGGCTTCTTCACCAGCTAAAAACTCTTCGATCACCACACGACAGCCAGCATCACCAAAGGCGTTGCCGGATAGCATATCGGTAACGGCTTCTTCGGCTTGCTCTAGGGTTTCGGCAACGATGACGCCTTTTCCTGCGGCAAGACCGTCCGCTTTAACAACGATAGGCGCGCCTTTTTCACGCAGGTAAGCCAGCGCTGGCTCTACTTCAGTGAAGTTTTGGTACGAACCGGTCGGAATATTCTGACGTGCTAAGAAGTCTTTAGTGAAGGCTTTCGAGCCTTCTAACTGCGCAGCGCCTGCGCTAGGCCCAAAAATCTTCAAACCCGCGGCTTGGAATTGATCAACGACACCGCCAACCAGAGGTGCCTCAGGACCAACAATGGTCAGGCCAATATTGTTGTCGTGTGCGAAGGCTTGCAGTGCATCGAATGCCATGACATCAATGCCGATGTTCTCGACACCGGGTTCAATCGCTGTGCCCGCATTCCCCGGAGCAACGAATACTTTATCGACCAGCGGAGATTGCAGGGCTTTCCAAGCTAGCGCGTGTTCTCGACCGCCTGAGCCAATGATTAAAACTTGCATAAATAACTCTACCTGTGTCGGATTTTAGTGGCGGAAGTGACGCATGCTGGTGAACACCATCGCTATACCGGCTTCGTCGGCAGCAGCGATTACTTCCTCATCGCGAATTGAACCGCCCGGCTGGATAATGGCTTTAATGCCATTCGCCGCTGCGTTGTCGATACCATCGCGGAATGGGAAGAAAGCATCGGATGCCATTACTGCACCTTCAACTACTAAGCCTGCATGTTCTGCTTTAATCGCGGCAATACGTGCTGAGTTGACGCGGCTCATTTGGCCAGCGCCGACACCCACAGTTTGACGGTTTTTAGCATATACAATGGCGTTAGATTTAACGTATTTGGCAACTTTCCACGCAAAGATTAAATCGTGCATTTCGGCTTCTGTTGGTTGACGTTTTGTCACCACTTTTAGCTCTTCGGCTTTGATCATGCCGTTGTCGCGATCTTGTACCAGTAAACCACCGTTAACCCGTTTGTAGTCGAAACCAGGAGCGCGCTCGCTTGGTAACTCACCACAGGTCAATAGACGCACATTTTTCTTTGCTTCTACCACCGCAATGGCTGCTGCCGTGACGGATGGCGCAATAATCACTTCTACAAACTGACGATCAACAATCGCTTGCGCAGTATCAGCATCGAGTTCACGGTTGAAGGCAATGATGCCGCCAAACGCCGATTCGCTGTCGGTCGCGTAGGCTAGGTCGTATGCTTTACGGATGCCGCCTTCTTCATCAGGAACCACGGCAACACCACATGGGTTGGCGTGTTTAACGATGACGCACGCAGGCTTAACGAACGACTTAACACACTCAAGTGCAGCATCGGTATCGGCTACGTTGTTGTATGAAAGCTCTTTACCTTGAATCTGTTTCGCGGTGGCAATGGAGGCTTCTAGTGGGTTAGCTTCAATATAGAACGCCGCTTTTTGATGCGGGTTTTCGCCATAACGCATATCTTGCGCTTTGATGAATTGACTGTTGAAGGTACGCGGGAAATCATCGCGGTTATCTGTACATAGTACTTCGGCGCTTTGGTCGATAGTACCTAGATAGTTAGCAATCATACCGTCGTAAGCGGCGGTGTGTTCGAATGCTTTTAAGGCTAGATCGAAGCGTGTTTTGCTGGTTAAGCCTTTCAGCTCATCCAGTTCCGCCAACACTTTCGCATAATCACTGGCGTTAACCACAATACCGACATGCGCGTTATTTTTAGCGGCAGAGCGGACCATGGTTGGGCCACCGATATCAATGTTTTCGATGGCTAGTGCTAAATCACAATCTGGGCGTGCAACGGTTGCTGCGAATGGGTACAGGTTAACAACCACTAAGTCGATTGGGTTGATACCATGTTCAGCCATGATCGCATCATCTTGGCCACGACGACCTAAAACACCACCGTGAATTTTTGGATGCAGCGTTTTTACACGACCGTCCATCATTTCTGGGAAACCAGTGTAGTCAGAGACTTCAACCGCAGGAATATCATTTTCAACGAGCAGTTTGTAAGTGCCGCCAGTGGAGAGAATTTCTACGCCAACGGCGCCAAGAGCGCGGGCGAAGTCAACGATACCAGTTTTATCAGAAACGCTAATCAGCGCACGACGGATAGGAGTGATGTCAGTCATAGCAACCTGTCATATTTAAAAACAAAAAAGCGGTGGCCAGTTAGGCCCACCGCTTGGAAAGGGATTTAGTTCAAAGCATGCCGAACTGTTTTAATTTCTTACGCAGGGTTCCGCGATTTAAGCCCAACACAACAGACGCTTTGGTCTGATTGTCGCGGGTGTACTTCATGACGGTTTCTAGTAGAGGTGCTTCTACTTCAGATAAAACCATATCGTAGATATCAACTACAGGCTGACCATCTAAATGATCAAAGTAGTTTTGCAGGGCTTTTTCTACGCTATCGCGTAGGGTATGGCTCGGCTCCAAAGGAGCTCTTAGATGTTTCTGCAGATCTGCGGAATCAGTCACGGTGTCTTCAACCTTATTTAACATTGCTTCTGTGTTCATGCTGCCAGTTCCTTTTCTTTCAGGCGGTCCCTGAAAAACTGTTCAACCGCCTGTTGTTGAGTGACAGGGCACTCCAGATGATTGAACTGTCTTCGGAAATCTCCACCTTGTTGGTATTGCAGATACCAGCCAACGTGCTTACGTGCGATGCGTACGCCTGCAAATTCGCCATAAAACTCATATAAGGCATGCAGGTGACGAATCAGTATGTTCTGTACTTCCTCTAATGCTGGCTCGGCCAAGCACTCGCCAGTATTGAGGTAGTGTGTTACCTCGCGAAATATCCAAGGACGCCCCTGAGCCGCGCGGCCTATTAATACGCCATCAGCGCCGGTGTACTGCATTACCTCAACCGCTTTTCGTGCATCGGTAATATCACCATTGGCAAATACCGGAATCGAGACGCTTTGCTTGATGTCTCTAATGGTGTCGTATTCAACTGTGTTCTTGTAGCCACAAGCACGCGTTCTACCATGCACGGCTAAAGACACTATGCCGGCGGCTTGGGCGATTTCGGCGATGCGTACGCCATTACGATTGTCGGGATCCCAACCGGTACGAATTTTAAGAGATACCGGTACATCTACGGATTCGACGACCGCCTGTAAAATATCTTTCACTAAGGCTTCATCTTTTAGTAACGCCGAGCCTGCAGCTTTGTTGCAGACCTTTTTTGCTGGGCAGCCCATATTGATATCAATGATTTGGGCGCCATTTTCGACGTTAAAGCGAGCTCCTGCCGCCATGATCCAAGGATCACCACCGACTATTTGCACCGCAATGGGCTCTGGCTCACCGGTGTGATCAAGCCGCAATTGCGATTTGCGAGTTTTACGTAGATCTGGATTACCAGATACCATTTCGCTGACCACGAGGCCCGCACCGAGTTCTCGACATAGCTGTCGAAAAGGGCGATCAGTGACCCCTGCCATTGGAGCTAGAATCACTGGATTCGGAAGCGTATAAGGACCAATTGCAGGCATCAGGAGTTTGGGCTTCTGGTTAAAAAGTGTGCTATCGAAAGTCGCGGTATGATACTCATAACCCCCTTGTGAATAAAGGGGGAATGTCATGCTTTTGCGTGTTAAATTGGCTTTTTTTCGATCAACCGAACGATGGCTTATTTGTCAATAGTTTACTGGTTCGCGAGGATGCGAATTTGGTAACTGACGGCTTCTGCACCTGGGTGCACTATCTCGAAGCCAATATGTATTGGAATACCGGCTGGCATTAGCGCTTCTCCCGCCAGTTCGCCCGCTAGATATTCGCTCGGTGCGAAGCGTCGATTTGCCAGTACCGCGTCGTTTAAGTCTTTGAATTCCAAAACTAAATCTGGGAATGGTTGTTGCTGACTGGCGTTGTTAATTAATAGAGTATCGACCACTAAGGCATTTTGTAGATCTGGATGAGGTCTTACAACTAAGTGCTGGGTCGCCATATTACGTACGTTTTGCAGGCTCGGAAGTTGGCACTTAAGCCATACACATGCTTGCGCGTACATTGGGCGGAGCGTGGCTGAGCGGGCGCCCGTATCAAAGCGGAAATAAGCCACTTGAGCGGCAATCGTGACGGCAAGAACAAGTGCTCCCAATGCCCATAAACCGTTACGCCTAACCTTCTGCTTAGTGCTTGGTATGCTAAGACTGGCTAACGATGGTGGCGGTAGATCAAACTCTAGGCTTTGGCTAGCAAGCTCTATGTCGCCACCCAACTTGAAGTTATCGTTATCTTTGTAGTCTATTTCTTCGATATCGTTGTATTGGTCGAGATCATCATCGTCAATACCTTGGGTATGGTATTCGTCAACATGCGGCCCTTCGGTTGCGAATGCTGACTGCTGGCGATTGAATGGCGCATCAAGATCGTCGAAAACACTTTCGTCCGGACCATCAATGTCGTCCATGTAGTTTTTGCGCTTGGTCGACGATTTAGGTTCATCGTCTTGCAAAAGATTGAGCGCCCATGAATCGGCGTCATCTGTCGCCGACTCGGCATTATTGTAACGATTAATCGGTTTTAAAATATCTTCATCAGTGTCATCAAGTGCATGGTCGTCAAAGTCGATCATGGCATGGGCAGGGGAAGACCCGCTTTCTTCGAAGAACATGCCGTCGTCATCCGAGCCGTTGGCGGCTTCTTGGGCGATTTCGTCGAGTAGAAAATCGAAATCGTTTTCTGAGTCATACTTCGAATCACTGTCACTGGTTTCATTGCCCGAGAACTCTGCAGCGTTGCCTATGAGCTGATCAAATTCATCATCCGTTTTAGCCGCGTTAAAATCGTCAAAGCGCTCGGGTTCCGAATAGGAAATTTCTCCAACTGCCTTATTATCGCTACTGCGTTGGTCGTCTGGAACGAGACCCATGCCCATATCATCGAACTCATCACTCGATAGTTCGATATCGAGTGTTTCATGATTAGTGCTGTTGTTCGTCGCTGGCGTTTCAGCGAAGGACGGCTCTAATGCTAGTTTGGCACCATCGTCGTACTCAACATTAATATTGTCATCAACCGGCGCAAACAGAGAATTAGCCTCGAGGCTGTTTGTAGTGGTTTGCTTAGGTTTGTTTTCTATAGTTTCGTCTTGTGTTGCAAGCCAATCGTCGCTTTCTTCCGGAATGTCGACAAGGTCTAGTGTCTCTTCAAGCTCCGACACTTCTTCAAGCTCTATCGCCTCTTCAGGCACGAGTGTTTCTTCAGGCTCGAATACAGGTGAATTTTCATAAGATAGGGTTTCATCGCCGTCGATTAAATCATCAAGTTCACTATCGTCGGCTAGATCTGCGTTCAGAATGTCTTTGTCATCGGCGTCATCGGCGTCATCGGCGTCATCGTCGATCAGTAGATCATCCAGATCCATGTCGTCGTGAATTAAAATATCGCCTTCGCGTATCACTTTATTTACGCGTGGATCGACCACCGGCGGCAAAGGTCCCTTAGCAGCCATTGGTATCTCGGCATCTGCGTCGTCATCGCCAAAAGGATCATCCATATCGTCACTGATGGCAGAAAAAACGTCGTCATCAACATTATTAGCAATAGGATCGGCGTCACCAAAAGCCTGATCATGAGCAGAGAAAACGTCGTCTTCTAGGCTTTCCGCTGAAGATTCAAGCTCGGCTTCAGGCGTTACTTCAAGCTCGAGCTCATCATCCACATCCGCAAGATCGAACGAAGCAGCATCTTCAGCATTAGCTGAGCTAGATAGTACTTTGTCTAGATCTTCGTCCTCGTCATCCGCAGGTAAGGTAAATTGTAAAACCTTACTTGCCGATTTTCTTGGCGTTGCATCTGCTGTTGTCTCTGCCAATGGGGTATTGGTGGAGGTGGAATTGATTTCGGCTGAGCGAGGCGTGCTCGAAACTGAGTTAGCGTGCTCTTCATTGGTAATGAAATGCTCGGCAGCTTTGAATACTTGCAGGCATGAGCCGCAGCGCACGGCGCCACCGGCAACATTGAGTTGCTCAGCGCGAACACGAAAACTGGTCCGGCAATGTGGACAGCGCGTAACCTGCATGCTCATGATAACCCTTAGTGTTTAATCCCTGTCAGTACAACCCAATCGCCCAGTTGTTTGGCTGGGTTCATGGTAAACCATTGGCTGTAACAAGCGGATATCTCTTCAGCCTGCTCTGCCAATAGGCCTGATAGAGCGAGTTTACCACCACTGCGCGTCAGACTAGCGATATGTTCAGCAAGATCGGCTAGCGGCCCCGCTAAAATATTCGCCACGGTTATGTCTGCCTGTATCGCAGGGGTATCTTCTGGCAGGTAGATTTCGTAGCGGTTATCGTCGATCTTGTTGCGACCGGCGTTGTCACGGGTAGCGGTTAGCGCTTGTGGATCAATGTCGACACCGATCATATGGCGTGCGCCCAACAGTAATGCTGCAATACCTAAAATACCGCTACCACAGCCGTAATCGACTACTAATTCGTCGCCTTCAACCGCACTATCGAGATAAGTTAGGCAAAGAGCAGTGGTTGGATGGGTGCCAGTACCAAAGGCAAGGCCCGGATCCAACATCAGATTGACGGCATCCGCATGAGGAGGCTCGCGCCAGCTTGGGCATACCCAAAGGCGCTCACCACACGGCATGGGATGATAGTCGTCCATCCAAGCGCGAATCCAGTCTTTATCTTCAACGATTTCGATTTTAAACGGAGGCAAGGTATCGCCGCCTTCAACCTTGAACATAGTGGCTAGCTGATCGCTCAGCTCTTGGGCATCGGTATCTGCTTCAAATAAGCCAATGACTTGGGTTTCATCCCACATAGGTGTGGTACCAAGCTCCGGCTCTAAGATGGGCTGGTCGGCATCGTCTTGTAAGGTAACTGAGAGCGCACCGCAGCCGAGTAGGGCATTTTCTAATGCTTCCACATCATGCTGAGTGGCGTGTAACCGGATTTGAATCCAAGACATGCTGTTAAACCTTACTTAATTGTTTGCTTAATTGTGCGATGGCACCTTGCAGTGCCAGTTCATAGCCTTGTACGCCTAAACCGCAAATGACGCCGACCGCGATATCCGATAGGTAAGAATGTTGGCGGAAAGCTTCGCGCGCATGCACATTCGAAATATGAATTTCAATAAATGGAATAGCCACGCCCGCGAGTGCATCACGCAGTGCCACACTGGTATGGGTGAAGGCGGCGGGGTTAATAATAATGAATTCGGTGCCATCCGTACGCGCAGCATGAATGCGATCGAGCAGAACATGCTCGGCATTGCTTTGCAGGTGTGATAATTCATGCCCAGCGGCCTGCGCTTGCTGCGATAGTGTGATTTCTATGTCGCTTAGCGTGGTTGAACCATAGATATGAGGTTCGCGGGTACCCAATAAATTCAGATTGGGGCCGTTTAAGACCAGAATGCGTGCCATGATGAATTCCCAGATGGTATAGAAGGCATAACTCCCGCGAGTTTGCCGAAAAAGCCCTTAACCGTCCAGCGCAGAGCTAAGAAACCGGCACTATTGGCCATTTGAATGGTGCGATGAAACAAGCGGATTAGCCATGAGCGTCTATATTGAATGAAAACCGACAGGTTGCATTCTTAACTATATGGCTGGTGTATTCGATTCCGCATGAAGCTTATGTCTCTAACTCACTCTTGGCTTCGTTGGCCTACGCTGATGTTGCTGGCTAGTGCTTCGCTGTTTCTCAGCGCAGACAAGGAGCAGTGGGTGCCAGATAGTTTATCGCAAAAAGCGCGACGTGATTACAATGACAGAGCAGCCGATCGCATTGATGCTTGGCGTGACATGATGCATCGAACGGCGAATGAATCAGAACAAGAAAAACTTGCAGAAGTGAATCGGTTTTTTAATAAGTACATACGCTTTCAATCAGACGAGCAGCACTGGGGTAAAGTGGACTATTGGGCTAGCCCTTATGAGTCGCTTGCTTCGGATGGCGGCGATTGCGAAGACTACGTTATTGCTAAATATTACTCGCTGCGTCAGCTTGGCGTTGATACACAAAAACTGCGTATTACTTACGTAAAGGCTATTCGCCTAAATCAAGCGCATATGGTACTAACGTATTTTCCGCAGCCAGATTCGATACCACTGGTGCTGGATAATCTCACCCGGGCTATTCGCCCTGCGGATGAGCGCACCGACCTTGATCCTGTTTACAGTTTTAATGGTGAAGGTATGTGGTTAGAAAAGATGAAAGGACAAGGCATACTGCTGGGTAACCCCAATAAGCTCGACCTTTGGACGGATTTACGGATTCGTATGCATGAACTCGGCATGGATTTATAAGGAAGGCGTAACATGACACTAAGACAACAATTCTCACTACTCACCAGTTTGCTGGTCGTAGTACTGCTGGTGGGCAATCTGCTGGTCACAGTGTTCAATGGACGTGATTACTTCCAACAGCAATTGAATGCTCGAGCTTATGATGCCGCAACTTCGCTGGCCTTATCTATGTCGCAAGTGGATAGCAGCGATGAAGTGCAACTTACCCGTTTGATGGATGTTTTATTTGATCGCGGTTTTTTTGCTGAGATTTCATTTTTACGTACCGATGGCACTGCTATCCATCGTCGTGCTCGTCAAGCACTGGATGCCGACTCAGCCCCTAACTGGTTTAAAAACTGGGTTGCTCTTGATTTGGTCGCGGCAGAGGCGGATGTCACGCGTCAATGGCGTCGCTTAGGCTCAGTTCAGGTGATCAGTCATAGTGATTTTGCTTACCGTGATATGTGGGCCATGGTGCGGGCTGAATTCATTTGGTTTGCGTGGGTACTGTTGGTATCGCTGATTTTATTACAGCTGTTGTTACGCTGGTTGTTTAGCCCTTTAATTCGTGTTGAAAAACAAGCCTTGGCAATTTGTGAGCGTGACTGGCAAATACAGACAGAAATTCCTCGCGCTAGAGAATTACGCCGTGTTGTTTTAGCCATGAATAAAATGGTGTTAAAGCTTCAAAGTATTTTTAGCGAGCAGTCGGCGATGACCGAAAAGTTACGCGAAGAATCATACTTGGATGTCAGTACCGGTTTATTAAATCGTCGCGGTTTTGACCAGCGTTTTGAGCATATTCTAAAACGCGATGATGAACACAGCGGCGTATTGATTCTATTGCAGTTGCATGACTTCGCTGAATTTAATCAACGTGAGGGGCGCCAAGCTGGTGATGACGTATTAACCCTTTTGGGGCAGGTACTTAGCCAATGGCGCATGGAGTACCCAAATACCATTTGTGGACGTCGCTCTGGCGCTGACATTGCGCTCTATATTCCTTGCGCAGATGGTGCCCAAGCTGACGATTTAATGCAGCAATCGTTCAGTCAGCTCAGTATGACGACCCTGTCTCAGCGTAATGAATTAGTGTTTCATATGGGGGCGGTATTCTTACAAGGGCAGCAAGATGACCCTGTCATGGCATTCAGCCGCGCCGATGCCGCGTTAAGACAAGCTCAACGTCAGCCAACCTCGCGCAGCGTTATGTATCGCGACGAAGTGGTTCAGCAACAGGAGTGGACGGCCGGTGAATGGCGTCAGTTGTTGCATCAAGTATTAGAGAGCGGATCTCTTAGTCTGCAATTTTTACCGGTTATTGGTAATCGCGATCAGCATTTATTGCAGTTCGAAGTATTTAGCCGCATTGAGTGGCAAGGACAAATGCTTTCGGCGGCGCGTTTCTGGCCAATGGTTGAACAGCATCAACTGGCTGCTCGTTATGACGCTTGTGTTATCGAGCGAGTGTTAGAAAGCATGATCGGCGAAGATGTCGCCAGTCGTGGACTGCGCTTCTGTATTAACTTGTCGCCAGCGTCAGTGATTGATGAGCAATTCCATTATCAACTACAAACACTATTTCAAAAATATCCTAAGCAAGCGGCGCATATAGCGTTAGAAGTGCCAGAGTTTTGCTTGCAAGCGGCTGAACATGCGTTAGCTCGTTTAGCCTTACTATTACAGCCGTTAGGCGTAGTGGTTGGTATTGATCAGGTCGGTACAGGTACGATGGCGTTTGCTTACTTGCAGCGCTTGCAACTGGATTATGTGCGCATTGATGGCAGTTTTAACCGCGGTGTTCACCTTGCTCAAGATCATCGGTTCTTTATTCAGTCGATGGTGCAGATTGCCCATAACTTAGATTTATTAGTGTTGGCCGAAGGCCTAGAAGATGAGCAAGATGTTGCCGCGATTCGTCATACGGGTGTAGATGGGCTCGGTGGGTATTACTTTAGTCGCCCAATTAACTCGCTTGAAGATGCGTTAAATTGGGTTCA
>NZ_JAWUWR010000031.1:0-19953 GCF_034111725.1 Thalassolituus sp.
GAAACTGCGACTTAAAACATGAATGCATGGAAAACCCGAAGCCGCGAACCATCGCAAAGGCGCAGGACGGCAAGTCTCCTTCACCATCAACGACAAACGCAAACCCACGTATACAGATTGGATGAAGCACCGAGTGGACAGTGACCATGGTACGCACAGTTATAGCCATCGAATGTCGACAGTAGAGCCAGTCTTTGCCAATATAGGAACCAATAAAGGCCTGAAACGGTTTGGCTTGCGAGGCAAAGCGAAAGTTCAAGGCCAATGGCAGTTGTACTGCATGATTCACAACATAGAAAAGATCATGCGGTACGGTGAATTGGCAAGATAAAGCGGATATTGAGCGTGATAGCGGCTCTTAGAAGATTAATGATCTAAAAAGCTAGAATATCGCCAAGATACTCAAAAGTAGATTCAATTTTTATTAATTATCGAATTGGATCATTAACAAAGGAAGAAGCCTGAAGAAATGGCCAAGAAATAGGTTTTTCTACAGGCTCGTTACGTGTCACAAGGAATTAGCATCATCAGATGAAAAAGAAACTCAAGGAATTCACCCAGCATCTTTATCATGAGATCGAAGATGAAGATAAGGCAGAAGAGTTTATTGATGATGCGTTGCCTTCAATAGGCTTAATAGTCATGTACTTCAATTCGTTGGAGAGCACTTTAGATTCCGTTCTATGTGAAAATTTTACGGACAGAACTGATTCTCCTGGTCTAATAGTGTTAAACAAGCTTAATTACTCCTCCAAAGTAGACCTGTTTAAAAGGTTCTGTGATGATTTTCAAGTTGGCATAGCAAGAAAGCTTGAGGGCTATGAACAGATTATAACCAACCTGAATGAAAGTGGCCGTCTAAGGAATATGGTGGTTCATGCTAACTGGGAAGACACGGATGACGAAGGGTATACGTTCTTGAAACTTAAAATGTCAAAGAATGGGATGCATCAAGAATATGTGCAGTTTACGGGAGATTCCCTTCAAAAAATTATCGAACTAGTAATACAAACACGCTTCGATTTGTATAAATTCTGGGAACACCGTAACGATGTCCTGTATGGTCGAGTATAAACACGTAACAAGGCGCTCAAGCAAGGACGCAGCGAAGCTGCGCCGCTTAGCTTTGCGTTAGAGAGCAAAGCTAAGCGGCAACTATCGCCGAGAATGGAAAATCCGAAAAGTACTGAAAAAAGCATCAAAGCAGAGAGTTGCGTTGGTGCTCCAGCCAGGGAACGTATGGGTTATTGAAAATGCGCTTGAGCACACAGAAGAAACAGATGCAGCGCTTAAAACGTGTTACATGCGTGGCTGGCTAGAAGTGCTAGAAAATTCTGTACCTACAGGCCAATTAACAAAAGAAGGAAACCTGCCCCAAGGCCAGTGGTTCAACTCAAGCAACCCAATTTGGAAGCTTACAGATAGTGGCTGGGCCGCAATTAATCGGGTACACGAATGGATGCTAATAGGGGTTTTATTGGCAGCAGTGAGTGTTCTGGTTGCTGTAGCTCTCTAACCAATGGTTCAAACCGTTCGCTTCGCTCACTGGGACGGGCTAAAGCCCGACCCTTAACCAAACGTTATGAATGAATGGAGATAGTATTGAACTTCGCAAATAGCATTTTTGTTTCTGTCGTATCAACGATTTCTACGCTGTCTATTGTGGGAATCGTTGCGTTCCTACTGCGGACTTGGATAGTGGAGAGACTTAAGGGCTCTATCAAGCATGAATATGACGTCAAACTGCTTGAGGTTGAGCGTCAAAAAGAGGTCCGTATTAAAGCAGAGATTGTTTCTGAGCTTCTTGCTCATTGGATAAGAAAAAATGGAAATTTAGACTACTACGAGCTAAATAGACTTTCATTTCAAGCATTCCTTTGGCTGCCTCAGGAGCTTGCGCAAGAATTATCTGATTCGCTTGCACATAAACCTGGGGCAAAAGATGTTCGTCAAGTTCTAAAGAGCGTCCGCACATATCTTCAAGGAATGGATGATGATTTCAAAGCACGTGATGTGATTGTGTTCGCTGAGCCAGAAATACGGTCCTCTTTTAATTTAAGCCAGGTAACAAGTGATGCTATCACCAAGCCGAAGCCAGCTCGGTAGATTCATTCATAACAAACCGCTGAAATTCGTTACGGCCACAAAAAGCGTGACCTGATCTCCCCCCGCTTTAACGGACACCAACATCTAACAGACAAGGTGTCCATGCCAAAATATACAAGACCGTTGGGATGACTGTCTGTAGTCATCTCCGTAGTCATCTCGTTGTTAACGATGCTCTTTTTTACATCACTTTATTTTTAAAATGAGTACACTAACTGCACTTTAACTAAATTAAGACTTAACAGTGAAAACCCATACAACCAAAACATTGATGGCATGGTTATTCGGTCAACTGCGACCTTACAAACTACAAGTGGTGTATGCCATGTTAGCGCTTATTGTCGGTGCTGTGTCTTGGCTGGTATTAGGTCAGGGGGTGAAATATTTGGTCGACCAAGGTTTCATCGCTAACAATGCTCAGCGCCTAAATCAGTTAGCACTGCTGATTATTGCCATTGGTTTTGTGGGTAGTATCGCCACCTACTTCCGTTTTTATTACATGATTTGGTTGGGTGAGCGAGTAAGCGCCGATATCCGCCAAAATGTCTATTCTCACTTACTCACCTTATCACCCGCATTTTTTGCGACGAGCCGTACCGGCGAAGTCATTTCAAGATTTACCTCTGATACCACCGTATTGCAATCCGTGGTGGGCATGGGCTTGTCCATGGCGCTGCGCGCTGTCATCACTTTTATTGGTTCGCTAATGCTGATGCTGTTTACCAGCCATATTCTGACCTTGTATGTATTAATTGCCGTGCCTATTGTGCTCATTCCCATTCGTATTTTTGGCCCCAAAGTCAGAACCTTTGCCCGTAATAGCCAAGATAGGGTGGCGGATGTCGGCGCTTATATCGATGAAAGTCTGCATGAAATTCAAACGGTACAAGCCTATGGTCATGAGCCCATCGATAAACAACGTTTCTTTGAGCGCATTGATGGGGTAATGGAAGCTGCTCGCAAACGTATTCAGTTTAGAGCCTTAATGATTGCTTGTATTATGGGCATTAGTTTAATTGCCATTACCGTAGTCGCTTGGATGGGCGCTATTCTGGTATTAAGTAGTGAACTTACTCCCGGAGAGCTAACTGCCTTTATGTTTTATGCCGTATTGGCCGGTGGCAGTGTGGCTAATATCAGCGAAGTGATCGGCGAAATTCAAAAAGCCGCTGGCGCCAGTGAACGTTTAATGGAGCTGCTGCAAACTCAAAGTACCATTAGTTCTGTGGCTGAGCCGCTTAAATAGACCACTAAGATCCGCGGTGAACTGAGTTTAAATGATATTTCTTTTGCTTATGATCCAGACTCTGATGCAGCCGTGATCAACAAGATTAATTTAGCCATTAAAGCCGGTGAACGTATCGCTTTAGTGGGCCCCAGTGGTGCAGGAAAATCTACCTTATTTCAATTATTGTTGCGCTTTTATGATGTGCAGCAAGGGCAAATTATGATTGATGGCATGCCCATTGAAGATTTAGCTTTGACTGATCTTCGTCAACAATATGCCTTGGTTTCGCAAGAGTCGGTGATCTTTGCTGCCAGCGTTAAAGATAATATTAGGTATGGACGACCCGATGCCAGCCAAGCCGATATTGAGCGAGCTGCTAAGGCGGCGCGGGCAGATGAATTTATTCAAGAATTTAGCCAGGGTTATGATACCCAATTGGGCGAACGAGGAATTCGTTTATCGGGCGGCCAAAAACAACGTATTGCCATTGCTCGGGCGATATTAGCAGAGCGGCCGATATTATTATTGGATGAAGCAACTAGCGCTTTAGATGCCGCCAACGAAGTGAAAGTTAAATTGGCCTTAGATGAATTGATGCACAATAAAACCACCATTATTATTGCTCATAGACTCTCTACTGTGGTTAATGCCGATCGCATTGTGGTGATGGATAAAGGTCAAATTGTTGCCATTGGCACTCACCAAGAATTGATGATTGCCAACCCGCTTTATCGTGAGTTAGCGGAACTTCAATTAATGTCGTCAATGTAGTTTAGAGTGACGAGTTTTCACTAATCAAGACAGTCTCGATATAACTAAGACAGTCTCGATATAATTAAGACAGTCTCGATATAAGTAGTCTCGATATAAGTAGTCTTGATATAAGTAGTCGCGATATAAGCACTGGTTGGGATGACGTACCTAGTAGGTCATTACTGTCCTTAGTAGGCAAGTGGGGTTATGCTGGCGTGAATTTTCAAGAAGATATATTTCTATGAAAGCAATTTGGAACGGGGCCGTTTTGGCTGAATCTGATGACACCGTTATAGTAGAACGTAATCACTATTTCCCAGTCGAATCTCTTCAAAATCAACTGTTTATCGCGAGCAACCATACTTCAATCTGCCCTTGGAAGGGTACTGCACGATATTACTCGGTTGAAGTAGGTGGGAAAATCAACGAAAACGCAGCTTGGTACTACCCAGAGCCGTCTGCCGCCGCCGCCGAGATTAGTGGTCGCGTAGCATTTTGGAAGGGCGTTCAGGTTGTGGAGTGATGATGGCGAAGTTCATCAGTTAAGTAGGGGCGGAAGTTTTTGTTATCTGCGAAAAATGAAAGCTAAGCGAGCATTAATGCTTAGTCAAAACCGGCCTATGAGGACAAATCTGGTGTGCGTGAAGCAAACTCCTGATCAGAAACTATACTAACTGGTATGACTATGTATTCCGGAGTTTTTCATGAAGTCGTTAGCGCTCAAAACCAAGCTGTTTGCCATTACGCTGTCAGCCATTCTATTGCTGGCTGTGGCTCTGACTTGGCGCAGCTATCAGGGAATAACCTCACTTAGTGAACAGTTGCAGGTACATAGTGAAAAAAACCTGACTAACGCCGTTATCGCGCAGCTGCAAGCCAAAACCCAAGCCTATGGCGAGCAGATCAGCAACTACATCAATGCTGCCTACCGTATACCAACGACGATGGCTGCGACGATTAAAACTGCCATTGAAAATGGCGATAGCAGTCGCGTTCAAATCAGTGAAATGATGGGGGCTGCGCTCAAAGTCAACAAGGATATTAGCTCGATATACGCCCAGTTTGAGGCTAACGGCTTCGATGGTCGCGACAGCGAATTTGTTGACTCCGGCTTGATTTACAGCGCAGAAAGCACCGGCTCACTCGAAATCTATTGGATCCGAAACCAGTCTGGTCAGGTTAAACAGCAGAAGGTCGATGATCCGAATGAAAAATACTTCGATAGCCTTAATGAATTCGGTATCCGGCAATCGGAGTGGTATCTATGCGGTCGCGATAAGAAGGTTTCCTGTTTGATGGAACCTTATCTGTATGAAATCAGCCCCGGTTATGAAGAGCTGATGACCAGCCTGACCGCGCCAATTATAGTCAACGGTACTTTCCGCGGCATTGCTGGCGTCGATGTTAATCTGCCTATTTTCCAGAAGCTCGTGGAGGAACTTAGTCAATCCTTATACAGCGGTAAAGCTCGGGTAACCGTACTCAGTGAAATGGGTCTCGTCGTCGCTTCCAGTCATTATAAAGATAAGCTGATGCGGCCGTTAAAAGAGTCCTTGCCTGAAACAGGCGACGCGCTGAGTCAACTGCATAAAGGTGAAGGATTGCTGACCGGCAAAGATAATCTGTACGTTGCCCGTGGGTTAAAAATTCCGGCTTCCAACAGCGAGTGGTCATTGTTGATCGAATTACCGTTGAACGTCGCATTGGCCGATCTGGAAACTCTGCAAGCTCTCGTTGCAGAAGAAAAAACCAAAGTACTTGGCAGTCAGCTATTACTGGCACTGGTGCTGGCCGGTGCGGCTTTGGCCGCCATTACCGTGTTGATTCAGTCGATTACTAAGCCTCTGTCAGTATTGAATAAGCAGGTAGAACAGCTGTCCAGCGCTGATGGCGATTTATCTCAGCGCTTGCAACTGGATACCCATGCCGAACTGATCAGCCTGAGTGGCGGCTTTAACCGCTTCCTTAGCAAGCTGAGGGATCTGGTCTTGGCATTGAAAGGTGTGAGTTTAGAAGTTCGTAATGAGTCAGCTGAAAATCTGAAAATTAGCCAGAAAACCCGCAAGGCAACCGACCAGCAACAAAGCGAAATGGACAACGTGGTTACTGCGACACAAGAAATGTCGGCCACCGCGCTGGAAGTCTCGCGCATTGCCTCCGATGTTGCGGTACGTGCTAACGACATTCATACCACGGTCACTGCGTCGCAGAAAAATCTGTCCATCGCGGTGGATACCGTTCTGGAGCTGAGCGAAAACATGCATACCGCGAGCGAGTCGATTACCAAAGTCTCCGCACGCTCCGACGACATTAACCGCATTCTGGTGGTTATTCGTTCTATTGCCGAACAGACCAACTTACTTGCGCTGAACGCTGCTATCGAAGCCGCCCGCGCAGGTGAGCAGGGGCGTGGTTTTGCCGTAGTCGCCGATGAAGTTCGAACATTGGCTTCGAAAACGCAGGAATCGACCGAAGAAATCAACAGTATGATTGGCAGCCTACAGAGTGAAGTAAAGGCCGCCGTCAGCATTATCGACAGCGGTAGTCAGAAAGCAGGGCTGGCGATGGAATCAACTAATGAAGCCCACGGCTCGTTGCAAAATGTGGTGCATGCAATCAGCGACATTGCCGATCACATTCGCCAAGTGGCGAGCGCCGCCGAAGAGCAAAGCTCCGTGAGTGGAGAAATCACCCGCAACCTAACCGTTATCGGAGACGCTACTACTATGCTGGCCGAGCTGGCGCAGGACGCTAACAAGAGCAGCCATAAAGTAACCGGTCAGCTTGACCGTCTAGATAAACAACTGAGTGCATTGCGTACCTGAATCAGAATGGAAAATGACATGCGAGAGGCCGTAGAAGACGTGTCTTCCTCAGCTCTGCGTGAGGAAGCAATGGAAGAAGACAGGATGCAGTGTTATTGTTTAAACATTGTTTAACAAATGCAAACAGGTGACCTTATGCTAGGTGTCCGATTAGACGAAAAGCTTGAAAGCCGGTTAAATGCGCTGGCAGCCAAGACGAATCGCTCTAAGAGCTTCTTGGCGAAGGAGGCATTAACCCGTTATGTCGAAGAAGAAGAGCGTAAGCAGCGTGAAAACGAGCTGACGATGGCGCGCTGGGAGGAATACCAAGAAACTGGCGAAACAGTCAGCAATGATGCGATGACGGAATGGTTAGAATCATGGGGAACGGAAGATGAGAAATCATGCCCAGCGAAATAGTCTGGTTACCTTCAGCTTCTAGCGATGTTGCTCGTTTAAGAAACTTCGTCAAATCTGAAAATCCTCGCGCGGCACAGCGTGCTGCCAAACGCATCATTGAAAGCATTAATATCTTGCAAGAAAACCCAGAAGCTGGTGTGCCAGTGACTGACTTCAACGACTATAGAGACCTTATGCTGACCTTCGGAGCAGGTGAATACATTATCCGATACAGGCTGGAATCTCTGCGCCGAGTGGTAATCGTTCGAGTTCGTCATAGCAAAGAAGAAGGCTTTTAAGCGTTTTTTATAGGATCTTCTTAACGATATATATTAGTTAAATAGTCCTTCGTTGAGTAAGCGATGCTTGAACACCCTTATGGGATAGGATTTCTAACGAGATAATATAATTTTGGTGTCAAATCTGGTCTGAACTAATAGAGCTAGGTATATGGGTATTTAGGGGGACTGTTGCACTGTGAGGATGTGCTATCCGCTCCAAACGGTGATCAGATGTATAAAATTGAATAGTTTTCGGTTTTAGCAGCCATACTTCCGTTGCTTATAGTCCGTCAGAAAGCTTGCTTGCTATGCCGAGCGCTGATAGTTTTGCGTCGATCAATGCATTTCTTAATAAAATGATGCAGTTGTTTGGTTGAGCGTAATCGTTTCTCTTAGCCCTTACTTATTGCACCGTGAATCCTTGGATGTAAATGGACACTAATCGAAATATCATTGCGCGCTTGCGCGAACGCATTCCGACATTCGAATGCGTCGAGGGGTGTCATGATTGTTGTGGCCCTGTGACCACGTCTTCAGAAGAGATGTCACGCCTACCAGTTAAAACCGATGCTGAACATGAAGCGGCATGGGAACATCTTAATTGCGTTCACTTGGGCCCTAATGGCTGTACTGTGTACGACGAACGCCCGCTGATTTGCCGCTTGTTTGGTACAACTCCGCGTATGCCTTGCCCTAATGGACGTCGTCCTGAAGTGATGATAGATACCAAGACTGAAAATCAGATTCATCATTACATTGCCAATACGCGGCAGGTGTTGGTTTAAATACCCGCTGCAGTAAACACGTTTAAAAACACATCAGGTTCAGGTCTTACTCGATAGTTATCGGTAAGATCAGCGAATAATATTTTACCGCTTGCATCGGTCATTATTACGGTCGGCATAACGGTATCGCTGTCGTAACCCAAGGCTTCTAATCCTACTGGCAGGCCATTTAATGCGGCTATTCCCAATCGTTTGGCCATCGCATTGTCGTGATCCACTAAAAAGCTCATAGGCGTATCAAAGCGTTCGGCAAGCGAGGCTGTATGCCCTTGCGGTTGTGGACTAATGAGCATGATTTCAACGCCTTTTTCGGCCAATTCGCGATACTGAGTCGCTACTTCTTTTATCTGCGCCATGCACAATGGGCACCAGTTACCGCGGTAGAAAATCAGTAATAATGGTTTATTTAATTCATTGGTTTTAATTACCGCGCCTTCGGTATTCATCAATTCTAAATTGGGGAGTAATTTTCCAACAGTTAAGATAGCGCTGCTTCTATCCCCAAATCTTGAATACCACCATTCGTATAAAGCACTTCCTATCACGGCTACCACTAAGATCCAGATCAGTGGTTCCGAGGTCGATATTGAGGTGGCCAACGCACCGATAAAAGCGAAAAGTGTTATTGCAAAGGTAGCCTTGCTAGCCATCGCAGTACGGGCGACATTCGTCAAAAATATCCACGCGAAGAATATCAGTGGAGACGCTAATGCAAATACTGACCAATACCAAACGGTCGCTTCGGTTTCTTGTGATAGCACCCAAAGGCTACGAATTACGCCAATAGACAGCAGTGTGATCCATGTGGAGAGAAACAAAGATTTTAAGCGATTCATTGTTTATTAATTCCTAAGTGTTTTTCGTTAGCGTTTATCTAACGTCGGCATCAGCATGTTGAGTAGTGGCGTAATGCTCTGCTCTAAGTCAGATATTTCAACGCCGCGACGGCTTTGCACTCGCAAGCCAATCATGTTGGTCATTAGCATCTTCCCTGCACTTTCTGGCGTTATTTCTGTGGTCATCTGATTGAGTGTTTGGGCGCGCTTACATGCAGTTATAAAAGCTTGCTCCACGGCGTCTAACTTCTTGGCTGCATGGTTAGCGAGATCAGAATCAATAGGGGATAGCTCATTAATGGTATTAACGAGCAAGCAGCCCAGCGCTAATGAATCTTTCGTTAATGCCAATAGTGTTAACTCGAAGACATCTTTTATGCCTTTCGCTGGATCTAGTTCGTTACTTAAAAAACCAATAACAACGGCTTGTATTCGGTTCTGATAGTTGTCGATTACCTCTGTGAATAATCCAGCTTTATCACCAAAGGCGGCATAAAGACTGCCTCGATTAATCTGCATGGCATTGAGTAGTTGCTGCAAGGAGCTCGCTGAATAACCTTGCTGCCAAAAAACTCCCATAGCAGCATCTATCGCTTTTTGGCGTTCGAATTGTAGAGGTCTTGCCATTATTTTCTCCTCAATTGAGTGCCACTATATTTATTTTGGAACGATTGGTCAATAACTGCGTACGCGGACAACGAGCTGTAAATAAGGGGTATAAAAAAACCGCTGAATAATCAGCGGTTTTTGTTTAATGGGCCTGTATTCACATAGCTGTATACTGAGATCGAACAATAGAAAATCCCAAGAGTCGGTGTAACCTGCTCTTGGGATTTTGTGGGTTATTTGAAAACAGGCAAGCTAGTGCTGCTTCCAAAATCCCAGGGGGCAATCGGGGGCGTGTTGACGTCGTTGTCGTCGTCAATCGCATCCCAACCCTCATAGAGGGTTCCGGTGTTAATGCACGCTGTATCGTTTGCGGCGGTAGGACATTGTAATTCTTCTAATGTGACGCCTAGCACGCCCGGTCGGTTGCCATTACTATGGACGCTGTGTGACAAGCCAGAAATATCGATTGCCCAATAGCTAGTGGTGATGGTGGCCGAGTTTTGCAGTTTGCCAACTAGGCCGCCAATAAATATATTGGTGTTTGCTGTCACTGAATTCATTGCGTAACTAGTGCTTAGGTCGGAATTATCGATTAACACGATTAAGCCACCAACTTGGTTTTCACTACCGGATACGGCCCCCGTACTGAAGCTACTTTTGACCGTGCTGGAGCTGGATGCCGATCCGATTAAGCCGCCAACATTACTTTTGCCGTTGACTGCGCCGGTTGCATAGCTGGTATTAAGGTGTGAGTTGGAGATATTTCCTGCGAGTCCGCCGATTGAATTATTCTTTCCGGTGACATTGCCGGTCGAATAGCTTGAACTGAATTTCGAGCCATCAGTTAAGCGTCCCACTAAACTGCCGACGTTAGTGTCTCCTGTTATTGTCATTACGGCACCACCGAGACCAATATTTTTTAACGTACCTGCGGAGACGACTCCAAATAGTCCAATGTTTTTGCCGCTGGTTGCATCATCGGCTGAAAGACGGTTGATGAATAGGTTTAGAATTTCAAACCCATTGCCGTCAAATATGGCGGCGAAAGGGGTTGTGCTATTGCCAATGGGTAACCAACCTTTGTTTTCGCCATCTGTATCGTAATCGAAGAACGGCGCGTCGTTAGAACCCATAACGCCATCACTATTGATGTCGAAATCCAAAGTTTGTGTTAATTCATAGCCAATACAGCCAGTATCTATGAAGCAGCCAAGCGTACTGCTTTCAATGCCGTCACCTAATGCGCTGCCATCGAGGTGATGACGGATGAGATCTAGCTGTTCTAGGCTGCTGATTTCAATGAGCCCATTATTGTTGTCGTCGATATCGTCTGTATCGAGCACGAGGTCGTTATCATCGTCTTCATCGGCGTTATTGCCAATGCCATCGCCATCGGTGTCGATGCTCTCTGCGGCATCAAGCGGGAAGGCATCGTTAGTATCGGCAATACCATCGTTGTCATCATCGTTGTCGGCATTATTACCAATGCCATCACCATCGGTGTCGATGCTCTCTGCGGTATCAAGTGGGAAAGCATCGTTAGTGTCGGCAATGCCATCGTTGTCATCATCGCTGTCGGCATTATTACCAATGCCATCGCCATCGGTGTCGACGCTCTCTGCGGCATCAAGCGGGAAGGCGTCAACGGCATCTGGGATACCATCACCATCAGCATCAATCACACCCGGCGCTTCAGTTACTGGATCATTGACAATCGGTGCTGTATTGCTGCTACCTCCACTTCCGCCCCCACAAGCGGTTAAAGTGGCAAATAATATGGTGATAGAGCAGCATTTTATTGGGGCTATTAGATTCTTCACGATAGACTCCGTATAACTCTAGTTAAGGTTATGTAGGTATACGGAGCGATATTCGATAAAGTTTCAAAATAGAATGAAGATGTTTACAACGCGCACATGATGGCGTGAATGGAGGCAGATAAGGGCCTATAGGTTGTGTGTAAACATTAAAAATACTCGTTGTTCATTTTCATAACCGTCAGCAGTGGCGCTGAAATTAGCAAAGCGAAGTAGGACACTATTGATTGTGTTAATTTTATAGCCGACGTCGATATCGAATTCTTTTCCAATACGTGAGTTGTCATCATCTGTATTAAATAGGTGATAGCGAGCATCTATTTTTATAGGGCTCTTACGCCAGATGTACTGTAGAGAGTAGTCACGCAGACCTGAGTTTGGGGTCAGTAAAAACTTGTCAGCCCAACCATTGTGATCGTGTAACGATGCTAGCGGGGTAATAAAGCTAACTCCATTTTTTTCACCTAGGCGCTGAACGTTGAGTGTTATTTCATGATGATCAAAGCCAATGCCGCCACCGATATCATAAAATTGAAGCAGGGCGTCATTATGGATGTCTGTGCGTTCTTGGAATGCCAATTCTGCATGGACGAGTGTTCGCAATGTGTTCCAGCGGCCTTTGTGTTCGTAGCGTAGGCCGAGGGTTTGGTTCGAAAGCGCTTTGGCGTCTTTTATCTCCATATCAAAGTAGTAGGCGTCGATTTGAGATAAATCCCATTCTTTAAAATGGGCAAATACAAGGTGGGTATTGTGATCATGATCGCCTAGAAATTGGGGCGGGCGTATCCCATTGTTGGCGGTATAGTTGCTATCCGTCGGGCTGAGTTTTTTACCCGAATCTTGGCCATTAATGCGATTGGCGTTATCGACATAGCGATACATCACATTGGATGCTGTGCCAAATTCATAGCTAAACCCGACGGTATCCAATGTTTGTTCGTTCTGCCAGAAACCATTAGTGCCGACAAAACGTTGGTTACCTAAATTGAGAGCTTCTCGACCGAGTGTGAGCTGCAAAGTGTTCGTTGGGGAGTAACGCAACAAGGCTTGATTTAGATCGGTACCTGCAACATCGGGAATGACTGGGTGGCCATTAAAATGTTCGCCATTACTGAATTCGTCTTGCCAGCCTAAGGCGACGCTATCAAGCTCTAAAAGGGTTGAGAACTGTTGCGACCATTCACTGGTCGCTCGTAATCTAACTAATAGGGAGGCGGCGCGGGCATTTTCTTCAGCATCGACGTGGGCTAGGCGCGCGCGGGTGCCCAGTTCAACGGTATGATTTTCTAGCGTGTATTCTAGGGCGACAACGGGCTGTGAGGTTGCGGCGATAACGGCTAAAAGAGTTATTAAAACCGTCGAAAAAAATATCGATTTACCAATCTTCGGCATTACCGTCATGGAGGAAAGTAACATCATCTCTTTTATCCATTTCGTCGTAGAGTGAGTCTGGCATGGGGTTTTGGCGACAGTCCATGTATTGCAACTTTGGCAAATTATAAATATCAATGGTAGCTAGATGGTTGTTGAATATGTAGATTTTCTCTAGTTGTGACATATTTGAGTAGGTAAAGTGTTCAATTTTATTATTGTTGGTTTTGAGCGTTTTAAGTTTTACTAAATTCGATAGTGTTAGTGTGTCTAATTGGTTATCGAACAGGTAAAGTTCACTGAGATTGGGCAAATCGGTAAGGTTGAATTGACTTAAATTATTTCGGGCTAAATTCAAGGTTTTTAGTTGTTTAAGTAATGTCAGATCAACATCCAGTTGTTCAAGCTTGTTGTTGTATAGCGAGAGTGATTGCAGCTGGGTAAATTGCTCTAAGCCAATCATAGAACGAATGCCTTTGCTGTGACATTTTATCTCAGTGACATCCTCGGGTTTGCTCCAGCTATTGTTTTCGGCAAGTGCTTGCAAGCAGTCGTGCAGTGCTCTGTCTTGCACGTCAAATGTCGCAGCATAGGCTGGATGTATTCCCGTTAAGATAAAAACTGCTAGCAGGCTGAGCCCATGACGACAGTTAATAGTGATCATGCACTGTCCTTCGTGATTGCAAGACGAATACAGACCCCTTTGGCAATCACTATGTCGCTCGGCTCATCCAATGGCGAGCCACCTTGCTCTTCTTTGGTAATAATTAAATCGGAAGAGTCTCGAATTAAACGCAATGTTGCTTCGTCGATTTGTACTTCGTTTTGCTCGCGGTCATTAAACACCAGTAACGGTCGGATTTGTCCATCACGACGAGATTTAGCCCAAAGTTGCAGGCTATGATCTTGCGGTGCTTGCCAATCTTCCCACTTTAACCACAGTGTTTTGCCATTGCTTGAGGTGAGCGCGGTTAAAATAGGCGCGTCACTATCATCGACCAGTACTGCTACGTAATCGGCATTGAGGCCGATGTTCTGATTGATGGAGTTGTTCAGCAATAATCCACTCATTAGCAGTAACATGGCAAACGCAGCGCCCGTGACGATTTTCCACGGCAGCAGTTTTTCCCAGAACGTGAGTGATTTTTCTTGAGCTGTTGATTGCTCGTTGTTATTAATTCTTGCTTGGATCTTGGCGAAAGTGTCAGGGTTAGGTGCTAGAGAAGGCACGCTTTCGGGTGCGGGCATAAGAGATTGTTCCCAATAACGCACCGCTTGCATCAAGCTGTCATCCGAGCGTAATTGTTCGGCGAAGGCGTCGCGTTCTTCGCCGCGCAGAGTACCCAATACATATTCAAGGGCGAGGGCGTTTTTATCGTCTGCATTAATCATTATTTGATCCACCGCTTTCGCCTTCCATGCATACTTTTAGTTTAGCGCCTCCGCGTTTTAACCAAGTTTTTACGGTATTAATGTTGGTATCTAAGACGTCGGCGAGTTCTTCGCGTGAGTAACCGTACAAGTAGGCCAACTCAAGGCTTTGTTTGAACTTGTCGTTCATAGACTCTAAACATTTCTTTAATTGTGCATTTAAGCGAAAGCGACTGTAGGTCTCTTCTTGAGTTTCTTCAGTTGGGGTGTTTAGTAGAATTTCGGATTCTGCTTCGTGATGCGGGCGATTTTGATGGCGCGCTTCGTGCCGCAGTTTATCAATGGCGCGATAACGCACAATACTGGTCATCCAAGTCGTTGGGTTTCCTTGCGCCGATGTATAGCTCGCTGCGTTGTTCCAAATTTGTACGAAAGATTCTTGCAGTACGTCGTTACTGCTATCGGCAGAACCAAGGATACGAAAGGCCACGCCGTTAAGATAAGCAGCGGCAGCCTGGTATAAGGCTTCTAGCGCTTTTTGATCTCGCAGCGCGCACCGTGCTATTAAATTTATTAACATTTCGTTATCCACAAAGAACTTCCCTATGTACCTATACGTAACACCAGCGAATATGGTTGCAGTGTAATGAACATATTTTAATCATTCTACCCGCTGGGGATATAAAAAAACCGCTGAACTAGCAGCGGTTTTTTATTATACCAAGCGTATATTGCGGTTATTTAAGCGTCGGCTTTACCATCATGTTTACGCTGTTGGTTTTTCAGTGCTAATTTTTCTAAACGGCGCTTTTCAATAATGGCGGCCAAATCGTTACCTAGGTGATCTTCACCACGGGCTTTGGCTAGCTGCATTTGGTGTTCACGCTGACGGAAACGTTCGCGTTGGGCTTCATCGTATTCGTCGATGCAATGATGACAGCTTACGCCTTGGACGTAGTGCTCTGATTGTTTGTCGTGTTCTGTAATCGGGCGACGACAAGCGTGGCACTGATCGAAGTGGCCTTTTTGCAGGTCGTGATCGACGGTTACGCGGTTATCAAACACAAAGCATTCGCCTTCCCACATCGTCTCTTCTTTTGGTACTTCTTCTAAGTACTTTAGAATACCGCCTTCGAGGTGATAAACCTCGTCGAAGCCTTGTTCTTTTAAGTAGGCTGTCGATTTTTCACAACGAATGCCGCCGGTACAGAACATGGCGACTTTTTTGTGTTTTTGCGGATCAAGGTTTTCTTTCACGTACTGTGGGAATTCGCGGAAGGTTTTGGTATTTGGATCAAGGGCACCCTTGAAAGTACCGATACCTACTTCGTAGTCGTTGCGAGTATCTACCAGAATCACATCTGGATCGGAGATCAAGGCGTTCCAATCTTTTGGCTGCACGTAGGTGCCAACCACACGCTTAGGATCGATACCTTCGACGCCCATCGTTACGATCTCTTTTTTCAGTTTTACTTTGGTGCGGTAAAACGGCATTTCGTCGTCGAATGATTCTTTGGTGCCCACGTCTACTAAGCGCTCATCTCGGCGCAGATAATCAAGAAGGGCATCAATGCCTTCACGGCTGCCGGCAACCGTGCCGTTGATCCCTTCATTCGCCAGTAGCAGCGTGCCTTTGACATCAAGGCGTAACATTTCATCAAGAAGGGGTTTTTGTAACAGTTCGAAATCGTCTAATGTTACAAATTTATACATCGCACAGACGACGAATGGGGTATGTTCGGTCATAGTTCCTCGCTGGCCGGAACGTAAATCCGGTGCGTTAATCGGTAGTGATTTCAATGGATGCCATTGAAGTTCCGGGCGCGATTATACAGAAGAAGAGCCGCTAGGGCAGGTTGGATATGACTATCCGGCTAAAGTTAGCAATATTGCGACTAATTTCTGGCGTCAACTTTTTTTCCGGTGAGGATGTACTAACGTTTATAGAGTTGCCTGACGGGCGTGTGGTTGTTGTATAACCTTGATTTAGCAGACGTTAGGACTTGAGTTGTCGTGGAGCTACTCACAGCGATAACAATGAATCCGGAATCTGGACTCTAAAACACCATGATAGGATGGTTACTATGTGGATATCACTTTGCTCGATCACTTTGATGGGTTTCTTAATTGGTGTAGCTTATCACCGCTACAGTGCACGCTGGACCGGTGCTAGTGGTAGTTATAATGGTATCGGTTATCAATTTAGCCTGTTTAAGTTTTCGCTATTCTCTAGCTCTTTCGAAATGCTGGGTGTCGAAGCTCCCCTCGGATACGATTTTGTGATCAAGCGTGAAACACGCATGGATCGGTTATTCAGAATTCTTGGCATTGGTAGTAAGTCATCGGTCGGCAATGCTGAGTTCGATGAGCAGGTATATGTGGTATCGGATAACTATTCGATGCATCAGGTTCTAGCGGCTCAGCCTGAGCTGCAACAAGTGGTGATGAATATTTTGTATCGCCAACCTGTGGATGGCGACATTGAGCGGATTGTTTGCCGCCATGGTCGCATGTGGGCATGTATCTACGGCAAGGCAACGCCAGCGGCAGAAGCCGTTATCGTGCAACGTATGATCCCAGCATTAAACAAACTAGGTAAAGGCATGGAGAAGTACGCGGGAGGCTTATCCCCCCAGCGTCGTGATCGTTTTAATGCCATGGCTGTGTTGTTTTTGTTTGCTACTAGTGCGCTTTTGCTGAATGGCAGCTTGAGTTTTGCTCAGCCGCTGTTATCGAATTTCATTTCTGATGTGGATAGCGTACTGCGCTTGTCCCAGACCAGTTTGCCGCAATTTGTTGCAGCGCGGGGCTAGGTTTTAGCTCGGCTGGTCGCTTAGGTAATTAGATCAACTGAATAGCTCGTCCTAGTTTAATTAGGGCGAGCGATTTTTTTGCGTTTTAGCTGATTTTTCCAGTCACACGAGCGCGTTTCGTTCCCGCTTGCACTGGCGCTTTCTGAGCTTCTGCGCGGCGTTTGATTCGGGCATCAATGATGTTCTTACCGGCAATTAATAACCCCATGGCAACGAATGCGCCTGGTGGCAATATCGCAAACAGGAAGTCTGGATAACCCGATATCAGTTCGATCTTCCAATGTGCGGCGCTTGGCCCGAATAATAGATCCATATTGCTGAATACGACGCCTTGGCCGATGATTTCACGCATCGCACCTAATATGACTAACACGATAGTGAATCCCATTGCCATCATAAAGCCATCGACTACCGACGGCAGAATCGAGTTTTTACAGGCAAAGGCATCGGCTCGGCCTAAGATGGCGCAGTTGGTAACGATTAATGGAATGAAAATGCCTAGCACTTCGTAGAGTTCGTAGGTGAAGGCTTGCATCACCAATTCAGCAACCGTTACGAATGATGCAATAATCATTACGAATGCGGGTAAACGCACGGCATCGGATACGTGGTTACGAATCAGCGAAACAGAGAAGTTTGATCCTACCAATACCATCATAGTGGCTAAGCCAAGTCCGAGAGCATTGACCACCGACCCTGTAACTGCCAGCAAAGGGCAGAGGCCCAGTAGTTGAACGAGGGCAGGGTTGTTGTTCCATAGGCCGTCGAGGCTAATATCGCTTAACGATTTTTCGCTCATTTGGCATCTCTCTCTTTATTGTTCAAGGAGGTTGAAGCGCCGATGGTCGGTTCTACTAAGCGCGAGGTTAGCAGTAGCTCTTTATGCATGTTAAAAAACAGCAATGCTTTTTTCACGGCACGTACAACGGCACGAGGGGTAATGGTGGCACCGGTAAACTGATCGAATTCGCCGCCATCTTTCTTCACCGCCCAACTATCCGCTTTAGGATTAAGCAGTGATTTGCCATTGAAATCTAATACCCATTTCGATTTGCGAATATCAACTTTATCGCCTAAACCGGGCGTTTCGCGATGGGAAACAACACGTACTCCAGCAATGCTGCCGTCGTGATTAACACCGACGATAATGCCGATTTCGGTGGTGTAACCGTCAGGTGCGATAACGGGCAGAATAACGGTTTTCACTTCGCCATTCTGACGCGCTAAATGAATTTGCGCATCTTCCGGTAACGGCCCTAATAGTTGCTGATTAAAACGCGAGTCGACCGCGATAACATCATTAAGTAAATCGTTGTCATAGCTACCGACGGCGACGATATCGTTCAGAGCGCGGGCTTCTGCAGCGCGGCGGTTGTGATCAATACGATCCGCCGTGAACACTTGAGCTACGGCGATAGCACCCGCAGTGACGATGGCAAATAAGCCAAGGCCAATCGCATTCTTGCGGATTGAAGCTAAGAGTTCTTTCATGTGAATTAATCCTTAGCCGTTAAGCCGCGACGGGCTTTTTTATGGCCGTAGGTTCGCGGTTGGGTGTAGGCATCAATAAATGGCGCGGCGAAGTTCATGAGCAATACAGCAAAGGCCACAGCATCTGGGTAGGCTCCCCAAGTACGGATGACGTACAACAAGATACCAATGCCTGCGCCGTAAATGAGTTTTCCGCGCGGTGTCGTCGATGCGGATACTGGATCAGTCGCAATGAAGAAGGCACCGAGCATAGTGGCGCCGCTGAGTAAGTGCAGCGACACTGGCGTGTACATATCCACATCCCAGCCGAAGACCAGCGAGCAGACAGAGAGCGCTAGCAATAGTGATACTGGGATGTGCCAAGTAATAATTCGTTTAAACATGAGGAACAAACCACCGGCCATAAAGGCGAGGTTTACCCATTCCCAGCCGCCGTTTAACCAACCGTTGAAGGTGTCTCTTTGCAGAAGGCTATTGGACGTTTCAGTACTGACAAGGTGCTTGTAATCATCGAGTGGTGTGGCACCGCTGTAACCATCAACCAAACCGCTATGGGTAAATATGGTTTTTACGGTATCGATAAATGGCAGCACGTCATGGCCTGACATTTGAAATGACAGCGCCCAATTAGTGGTCATTTGTACCGGAAAAGACACGAGCACTAAGGCATAACCAATCATCGCAGGGTTAAATGGATTATTACCCATACCACCGTATAGATGCTTCGCAAACACAATACTGAATGCCGTAGCCAGTACCGTAATCCACCATGGTGCAAATGGCGGTAAGGCTAGGCCTAGTAGTACGCCAGTGACGAGGGCGGTGTTGTCGCGTAAGAAAAACATCACCGGACGTTTACGCAAGTTCAGCATTAATGCTTCGCTGGCGACAGCGACAAGGCTAGCAAGAACAACGTTGATCAGTGTGCCGTAGCCAAAAAATACCGTCATTACAGCTAGTGCCGGCAATGTTGCGAGGGCAACTGTCAGCATTAAACGCCCAGTGCGATTTGGCCCGTGGGTATGCGGGGACGACAGCGTTAACAAGGCCATGATGTGCTCGTCATGTTATGGGTTCTCCGGGGCAGACTCAGCTTGCTGTTGCAGTTGAGTCAATTTGTCTTGCTGTTTATTAACCGCCATTGATAAAGCATCGACGGTATCTAGGCCTTTTTGCTGGGCCATCTTCAAACGTTCTTTGGCTTTCTCTAAGCGATCAGTCTGGGCCAGAATTTTCTTTGCGAGGGTGTCGGCGTCTAGAGCCGTTGGTGTCGCCGGTTGGCTTTAAGT
>NZ_JAWUWR010000032.1:0-32438 GCF_034111725.1 Thalassolituus sp.
ATACCCTTCCACTGTAATATTATTTACTGAAATATTATTTAGTATTGAGCCTTTGGCATAACCAGCCAGACTACCGACATAGTTACGAGACTGAACTCCATTGGCTAGAATTTTTGGATTATCCAATTCAATATTTCTAAATTCTGCGTTAATTACCTTACTAAATAACCCGGCGTAATTACTATTAAATCCAGACATGTAAAGATTAGAAATTGTGTGCGAGTTTCCCTCAAATATCGCAGTAAAATTTGAAATAGAATACCGAGATTTCCAACCTAGCGGTGTCCACCCTGCTCCATTATTCCAGAACTCATCTCCCGCATCGGCAACGCCATTACCGTTGGTATCGAAGTCCAGATCATTAACCAGCTCATAACCGTTACAGCCAGTGGCAGGACAACCTGTACTGTCGCCATTCAAGCTAGTACCAGCAAGGTCGTAACGCATTAAATCGAGCTGTTGTAGTGTGCTAATTTCAATTAGGCCGTCATCATCTATATCGACGTCGGCGGCGGCATTAGCAACCTGCCCTAAGTTCACTGCGACTGTCGTAGCCAATATGGCTTTCGTCAGGCGAGAGTATCTCGGATTGTTCATAAATATCCCTTTAATGAGAATGGTGTTATTGGTCCTCCCGCATAACTACGGGGAAGGTTTAGGAGCTTAACGAGAGGAGTTTACGTTTAACCAGCCCAATGCCGCAGGTAGTGGGCAGTTGATTGCGACTAGGCCAATGATTTTAAAAATGGTGACAAAGTCACGATAGTCGGTCTGGCGACGACTAATACTTTGAGTTGAAGCTGAGAAATCAAGGCAATAAAAAAGGCGCCGAAGCGCCTTTCTTATTTAACGAACTGAATGGTGAGTATTACTCAGCCACTGGCTTCGCTTTTTCACGCAGTTTGATATGCAACTCACGCAACTGTAGGTTGCTTACTTCACCCGGTGCTTGTGTCATGACGCAGGCTGCCGACTGAGTTTTCGGGAAGGCAATGACTTCACGAATAGATTGAGCGCCAGTCAACAACATGATTAAACGATCTAGGCCGAACGCCAAACCACCGTGTGGGGGTGCGCCGAATTTTAATGCGTCTAATAAGAAGCCGAACTTCTCACGTTGTTCTTCTTCGCTAATACCCAGCACTTTAAATACTGTGTGCTGCATCGATTCATCATGAATACGAATTGAACCTCCGCCCAATTCACAGCCGTTAAGTACCATGTCGTAAGCGCGGGATAATGCTTCAAGCGGCGCTTTCTGCAGTTCTTCAGCACTGCATGATGGTGCAGTAAACGGATGGTGCAACGCAGAGATAGACCCGTCTGAGTTTTCTTCAAACATCGGGAAATCAACAACCCATAATGCCGCCCACTCCGCGGTGTACATGTTAAGGTCTTCACCGATTTTACAACGCAATGCACCCAGCGCTTCGTTAACAACTTTTTTGCTGTCTGCACCGAAGAATACGATGTCGCCGTTTTTAGCACCCAACTTATCCATGATCTTCATGGTGTTGTCATCGCCGATAAACTTGATGATTGGCGACTGCAGGCCTTCTACACCTTTTTCGATTTCGTTGACCTTAATCCAAGCCAAACCTTTAGCACCATAAATGCTAACAAACTTAGTGTATTCGTCGATTTGCTTACGGCTTAACTCTGCTCCGCCCGGCACTTTAAGTGCGGCAACACGGCCTTTAGGATCTTTTGCTGGGCCGGCGAATACTTTGAATTCGATATCTTGCAAGAATTCGGCAACGTCGACCAATTCCATTGGAATACGCAAATCAGGCTTGTCTGAACCGTAACGGCTCATGGCTTCTGAGAATGGCATGCGTGGGAAATCACCCAAATCAACATTCAATTCTTTCTCAAAAATTTGCTTAATCATGCCTTGGGCTAAGCCCATGATGTCTTCTTCATTAATGAAAGAAGCTTCAACGTCGATCTGAGTAAATTCAGGCTGGCGGTCAGCACGTAAATCTTCGTCACGGAAACATTTGGCAATTTGGTAATAACGATCGAAACCAGCAACCATCAACAACTGCTTGAACAACTGTGGTGACTGCGGCAATGCGAAGAACGAACCTTCGTGCGTGCGGCTAGGCACTAAATAATCGCGCGCACCTTCTGGCGTTGCACGAGTCAGAATTGGGGTTTCGATATCTAAGAAACCGTTATCTTCTAAATAGCGACGCGCTGATGAGGTTACTTTCGAACGGAAACGCAGCTTGTCTTGCATCTCTGGACGACGCATATCCATGTAGCGATATTTCAGACGAACTTCTTCACCCACATCGCTATAACCATCTAATGGGAACGGCGGGGTTACGGCCTTATTTAGGATTGTGATCTCTTTACCTAAGATCTCAATCATACCGGTGCGCATGTTCGCGTTAGTGGTGCCTTCCGGGCGAGCGCGAACGCGACCAGTGATTTGGATAACGAATTCCGAACGCACACTGTCGGCAGTATTAAATGCTTCAATGGTATCGGGATCGAATACTACCTGCACCAAACCTTCGCGGTCGCGCACATCAAGGAAAATCACACCACCGTGGTCACGGCGACGATGCACCCAGCCACAGAAAGTTACGGTTTGGTCGATCAAGGCTTCGTTGATATCACCACAATAGTGAGTGCGCATTGCTTGGTCCTGCATCAGTAGTCATAAGTTGAGGGCCAACACCTTAGGGGCGCCCTATGCATTCTTGTATATTCTCAGTGCGATTCGACCCAGTATCAGCGTCGACCGCGGCTCACTGTAACAAACATTCCTGAACGTAGGACAGCGAGCATCAATAAATAAGCGGGGCATTATAGCGAATAGAACGGCTAGCTGTTAAGGCAAGTTACAACAAAAGGTGCCGTTAAACAGGTAATTGCAGCAAAAACGCCGAACTACGACGTAAATGCACCTTGAGATGCCCCGTGGCTCCTGTAGCCTGCTTCTCAACTTCACTAACACAACAACAAAGAATTTCGAAGGAATCGATTCATGCAGTCATTTGCTAATAAAGTCGTCGTTGTCACTGGCGCGGCATCAGGTATTGGTCGCGCGTTAGCGCAGCAACTCAGTATGCAAGGTGCAAACCTTGCGTTATCCGACGTCAATATGAATGGTTTAGAAGAAACCCGCAGCACTCTGCATGGCAAAGGTAAAGTAACCCTGCATACGCTCGATGTATCCAATCGAGCTGCCTTTGAAGCCTATGCCGAACAAGTGTTAGAAGATCATGGTCAGGTCGACATGATCATTAACAATGCCGGTGTTGCATTATCTGAGACCGTCGAACGCATGACCTACGAAGATATGGAATGGATTGTAAACATCAACTTCTGGGGTGTTGTTTACGGCACCAAGACGTTTTTGCCGCTATTAAAAGCACGACCAGAAGCCGCTATCGTTAACGTCTCTAGTATCTTCGGGATTATCGCCCTGCCTACTCAGTCGGCTTATAACGCCACCAAGTTTGCGGTTCGTGGCTTCACTGAGTCGTTACGCCAAGAGTTAAAGAACACCAATGTATTCGTCACTACGGTACATCCTGGCGGTATCAAAACGAATATCGTTAACAATGGTCGAATGAAAACATCAATGACCGGCGATAAATCGTTAGAGCAGCAAGCCAAAGAATTTGAAAAGCTGGCTCGCACGACTCCTGCACAAGCCGCGGACGTGATCCTAAATGGCGTCAAAGGCGGTAAACGTCGCATTCTGATTGGACCGGATGCTCGTCTCATGGATCGTATTCAACGTATCGTGCCAGTGAAGTACAGCGACGTATTTGCTTGGTTCTTAAAAAAGATGGGCTAATTGGTGACATAAGCCCTAAAAAATAGGGGTTTGCCGCTTGCACGCCCCTCTTTTTTGCATAAGAATCATTGAGCCTCTCGGTTTTCGAGTGATGCTCTTCCGGTATATTGATAACAAGGATTACACTATGGCTGTGAAAAAAGCCCCTGCGACGACTGCTGCACCTGCCGCAGCTCCAGCTGCACGCAAAGTTACTGCTTTGAAAGACAAGTACACCAAAACTCAGATTCTAAATGAAATTGCTGAAAACACAGGCCTTACTCGTAAGGAAGTGAATGCAGTTTTAGAAGAGCTGGGCATCGTTATTGAACGTCACATCAAGAAGCGTGCTGTAGGCGAATTCACCCTACCAGGCCTATTGAAGATCAAGACCATTAAGAAGCCAGCTCAAAAAGCGCGTAAAAACGTTCCAAACCCGTTCCGCCCAGGCGAAACAATGGACGTCGCAGCTAAGCCAGCCACCACTCGTTTGAAAGTATTGCCGCTGAAAAAGCTAAAAGATATGACTCTGTAATTTGCATCGTTGAAAAAAGAAGTATAAAAAAAGCGGCGAAAGCCGCTTTTTTTATACTTCTTCCTCACCATTTATCACGCATAGTTCGCAATGCTTTAAACACATCACGATCACCCAATCCTAAATGAGGAAATTCTCTTTCCAATTGCTCGCGAATAGCCTTCTCATGCAATCGTAAAAATGGATTATATTGTCGTTCTTCACCCAGGGTCATGATGGGCATCTCATCGGGTGCGAATGCCGACACCTGATCTTGCCAATAACTAATCATGTTATTACTAGGTTCGCGAGCGCTGGCAAACGCTAAGTTAGTTTTCATATAATCATGGCCGGGATATATAAGAGTACTATCGGGGAGCGGCATCAACTGTGATACGAATGTATCGTACATCACATCCACATCACCGCCGTTATAGCAATTACCGGCACACGCATTGAATAAAGTATCCCCAGAAAATAGTACTGGCTCCGCGCTATCTTCATTCGCCAGTAAGCACAAATGAACCGGCGTATGGCCAGGCGTAAAAAGTACATTTAAATGAATACTACCAAGGTCAATAACATCCCCAGCCACTAAACCACGGCTTTGACTAGGAATTTTACCTAACGCATTTTTATGTGCCCAAATTTGGGCGCCTGTTGCCGCCTGTAAAACAGGGTTGCCTTCAATATGATCATGATGTTCGTGCGTATTTATAATCAACTTAATCGTCAAGCCTTCTTGTTGAGCTAGCGCTAACATGGCCTCACCATTAAATGGATCAAGCGCAATAGCCTGTCCAGTTTCTTCACACGCAATTAAATAATTAAAATTGCGTAATGGATTATTCATAAACTGGCGATAAATACGCATAACTAAGCCTCGTGTTACCAGTAAACGGTATTTTCTTCGTCATTGGCCGAATACAATTCAGAAACAAAATGACTCAATAGTAACGTTTTAATTTCCATGACACGCGCTTCTAACTGCTCAGCGCTATATTTTACAGCCTGACTATGACCCCAAACAGGCCCAGGCCAAGCAGGATCATCAACACAACGTACAACATGATGTACATGCAACTGCGGAACAACATTACCCAATGCGGCAATATTCATAGATTTAGCGGCAAAATGATCGGCTAATTTTTCTGCGACCCAAGTCGATTCTTCCATCAACTGCGCACGCTCCTGCGCCGACAAATGATAATACTCAAACACATCATTGCGCGCAGGCACCAAGACCAACCATACGTAACGACTATCGTTCATCAATAGTACTTGGCATAGCGGCAAGCGACCAACAAACGCGGTATCACCTTGCAGGCGTTCATCCAACCGGAACATAATCACTCTCCAAACACATTCAACAAAACCTATATGATAGCTCTAATGATAGGTGTACTCAGGCAGCAGGTCACTGATTTATGGCGAGTTTCGAACAAGTAGGCAGTATCACGCAGTTATCGCGCTCGCAATGGCAAGCCTTACGAGATACTCGTTACCCTTTTTTAGACTACGATTTCCTCGCAGCCCTCGAGAATACTGAATGCCTTGGCAACAACAGCGGTTGGATACCGGCCTACTTCGCGGCATTTGAAAATCAGCAACTAATCGCCGCCATACCTGCCTTCATAAAAGAGCACAGCTACGGCGAATATGTTTTTGACTGGAGTTGGGCCGATGCTTATCAGCGCAATGGATTAGCCTACTACCCTAAACTATTAGCCGCGATTCCGTTTACTCCAGCGACTGGCCCGCGTTTAATCGGCAACCAGTCCCTATGGCCAGATGCTCTAGCAGCCATCAGCGAATACTGCCTCGCAAATCAGCTTTCGGGATGGCACGTCAATTTTCCCGAAACCGATACGCTCGCGCAAATTAAAGAGTTTAAAACAGACAATAATCAAGCCTCCTTGATCCGTAACGCGTGCCAGTTTCACTGGTACAACCGCGCCTATGAAGACTTTGATCAGTACTTAAATCAGTTTACAAGCCGCAAGCGTAAAGCCGTACGCAAAGAACGAGAAAAAATTGCTGCACAAGGCATTCGCATGACGCGCCTTACACATGAACAAATAACACCTGAGCACATCGCCTTCTTTTACCAGTGTTATCAGATCACGTATTTACGTCGTCGCTCGCAAGGCTATTTAAACCAAAACTTCTTTCAACAACTACGCGATAGTATGAGCTCGCAGCTGATGCTAGTTCTCGCATACAAAGATGAGCAGCCGATTGCGGCAGCACTATGTTTCTATGATGACGACAACCTCTACGGGCGTTATTGGGGTGCTATCGACGACTTCGATTCTCTGCACTTTGAAGCTTGTTACTACCAAGGGATTGAATTCTGTATTGAACAAGGTATCGGCCACTTCGACCCCGGAACCCAAGGTGAGCATAAAATCAGTCGTGGATTCGAACCTACCTTAACCCACAGTGCCCACTGGTTAGTTCATCCGCAATTTCATGATGCCGTTGACCATTTTTTAGCAGAAGAACGCCAACACATATTGGTCTATCAACGCGATGCTACCACCCTACTGCCCTTTCGTGAGGGATTTACCCTACGTGCAAATGACTGAACTCTCCCCATGCAAGGCTGGTCCAATGACGACGGGTTTGTTATAACTGCGCCCGTCTAACGTAAGGTGACCCCCATGGCACTGAGAGCTTACAAAGTTGAACACATCTTGGTTTTTGCTAGCCGAGGAACAGAAGCGAAATTACTCGCCGCCCCTAAACTACGGCCAATGGAAGAATGGCGTGAAGATGTCGCCGCTTGGGTTGCTCTGCGGGCAGGTCGTGCGCCAGAACTCGATGAACTCGTGGATGACAGCAAAGAAGAGCCCTACATCCACGAAGCTAATTAACCCTTCAAAATTACATCTAGATTATCTTATAAGAAGCGCTGCCATGTAGCGCTTCGTTCCGTACTGAATCATTGCGCCGAAATTATCCAAGCTCACCGGCACATACATATTGTCGGTCGCGACTTGGTCGAGCTCTTCATCAATATCCGGGTCATTTAGATACGCGTAGTCGTCATCAATGGCAACCAGCCATACCCAGTGAGGCGCCTTATTACGATTTAACCGATAAGTGCTAATCAGCAATAAAATACGGTTGCCCTTCGCCAATGCTAAGCGCAAATCAGCAACCGTATGCACACCAGTATCGGTCGTAACGCCGTCACGATCACAACGGGCTTGAAAATCTTCACCTACTAGCGTCATTAATTCACGTTTGTGCTCGCTACGCACCCCGTCTAAAAACGCAATTGAGCGATCAGATAACCACATAGTAACGTCGTGGCCACGTTTAAGCGCTGCCAAGGCCAACCCTTGCGGGGATGTACCACCATGCCCAGTCGTAAGATAAATCGTTGTCGCTTCACGCCATAAATTAAGCTCTTCTAAGCGAGTCATAGTAAAGTCGGGATCAATGCTATGAAGCGCCATCATCAGCGCAGATGGACCACAGGTAAATGGGGTTGTCTGGGCGTAAAAGGGCAAATCATGAGGAATCGCCACAGTAGGTTTTAAATGCTTTTCTAAACGCCAACCGTCGGCACCGTCTTCATAGTAATTCTTAAGCGTACGAATAATCCGATAACCCGAAGATTCATATAGTGTTTTAGCGGCCACGTTATCTTGACGAACTTCTAAACGCATAAACAACACGTGGCGTCGCAATGCCTGCCGCTCGACACAATGCAGTAACTGAGTACCAAAACCGCGTCCTCTCGCGGCTGGATCAACAGCGATAGAATAAAGGCGAGCCAAAGATGTTCCGCGATGAAATAGCACCAATGCATAGGCTTGTATCGGATCACCTAAACACCAGAGCTCACTGTGCTCGCCGCGAATGAAATGCCGAAAACGTCGCGCAGATAAACTATCACCACTGAAGCTCGCTTGCTCTAACTCAGCAAGAGCGGCTACATCAGCAAGTGTCGCCAAACGAGGCTCCATATTCATCCTATACAGCATCCAAAACAGTCGGCTGCGGCGTCAGCAAAATAGTCGCCGGAAAGCGCTGAGCATAGTCCTACGCGGGGTTAAAAAAAAGATGTTCAGTTTCTTTTTTTTCATTCGCTGAACCAGAAATATTTATTCGTAAATCCCTGTGTTTTTATTGGCATAGAGCGGTTTTTAGTCCTAGTATAAGCACAAATCGAACATCGATTTTTTGTTTCTTCTTTGTCTGTTCTGGACCCCCAATGAAACCATTGCTCGTACTGTTAGACCAGTTGACCGACTGGAGCCCTTATTATCCAACCAACCAGGTCGTTGCTATTGAGCAATACCTAAGTGACTTTGCAGAGACTCGCGGCTACGTTATTAACCTATGCCGCGATTACTCCTATTTAAGTTCTGGATACTACGGATCGCTGCTAGCAGAAGCTCGCGGCGGACAGGTGTTTCCTTCGGTGCGCGCGATCCGAGAACTGAACAGTTTTGAAGCAGGCCAACCGCTGCCACTGCGTCAAGGTCGCGTATTAGACGGCGTCTGGAAAAAACATAAAAAAGAAGACAGCATTAACCTGCGCTGTTATTTCGGCCAAACCGATAATATCGAGTTAGCTGGCGTTGCCCGTCGTTTGTTCGATACCTTCGGCTTTCCGGTATTGGACGTGACTCTTACCCGTCATCAAGCCGGTGTGTGGACAATTAGCAATATTCAAGCTCGCTCGCTGGATGAATTAGACGAATCCGCTGAAACTCAATTTGCCGCGGCGCTGGACGCCTTTAGCCATAAGATTTGGCGTAATCGTCGCAGTAGCAAACGCTACAAATACGACCTCGCTATATTGGTTAACCCAGATGAGCAATTACCGCCATCCAATAAAGGCGCCTTAAAAGCATTTGAAAAAGCAGGGAGAGATATTGGCTTAAACGTCGATTTCATTACCTATAAAGATGCGTCACGCATCGGCGAATACGATGCCCTATTTATTCGTGAAACCACGCGCGTCGATCATCACACCTATCAAATAGCACAGCATGCCGAGAACTTAGGGTTACTGGTGATTGATAGCCCAACCGATATTATGCGTTGCTCTAACAAGGTATATCTGCACGAGCGCTTACAGCGCTACGAAGTCGATACGCCGAAAACCCGCTTAATTATGGGTAAGTTAGATAATGATCTTGATGAGCTTATTGCCGACTTAGGGCTGCCGATTATTGTGAAAGTACCGGACGGATCTTTCTCTATTGGGGTAGAAAAAGCCAAGACACGGGCCGAGTTAGTGGAATGCATCGATCGCTTAAGCGAACGTTCCGCCTTGCTCTTGTTGCAAGAATTTATGCCGACCGATTACGATTGGCGCATCGGCATCATGGACAATCAAGTTATCTACGTTTGTCGCTATTTTATGGCCAAAAGTCATTGGCAAATATACAACCATAGCGCCCGCTCGCATCGCTCCGGCAACGCGGATGCAATGGCCGTCGATAAGGTTCCAAAGAAAGTCATTAAAACAGCCCTAAAAGCGGCTAAATGTATGGGTAATGGATTTTACGGCGTCGATTTAAAAGAAAGTGGCGATCGCGCTGTGATTATTGAAGTTAACGACAATCCTAGCATTGACATGGGCGTTGAAGACCTACATAGCGGCAACCTGCTTTACCAGCAAATTATGGGCACCATGTTAAGACAGTTAGACGAACTTAATGGACGCCGTTAAGCGTCCATTGGCTTTTATTGATTAACGCCAAAAGGTATCCGGCAAGCCGCGTGTTTGTAAAAGCGCGGCGATATCCATCGTTAATGCAATCCCTACATGAACCCCCACCCCACCCCAAATTGATCGCGAAAGCAAAGCAAGCACGCCGAGAAAAAAGCCAAATAGAATCGCACCGAATGATTCAGGCCAGAGCTTAGGGAAATGGAGCATCAGATACGGCAAGCACATCACCGCAATACTTAAGCTGCCAACTTGGCGCCGCAGACCGTTGACCAAAAATCCCCGAAAAAAGAACTCCACTGCGACAAATTGCAAAATATATATAGTTTCCCATGCCAGTAGATCAAACCAACTGGTATGAGCCATTTTATAGAATGGATAATGCCGAGAAAAATCATTACCGAAACTGGCGATAATCGCAAAACAGACAATCGGCAAAGCTAACAACACATAGCCCAACCAGTGACTGACCACATCACCCTTTTGCCAACCATAGTTAGCCAAGGAATCACGCAATAAAAAACGAATCGCGAGCATAGGTATGATCAAAAAACCGGCAAGATTCCAAAAGCCCCACCATACATAACCCAGCAACTCTCGATAATCGTGACTACGATACCACCGCTGTGAGTTCGAATCCGCCAGAGCATCCCACCAAGTCAACAGCAACGAAAGGTTACTGCTGTACTTAACATAATGAACCAATAGCAAGCATAAACACGCAACGGCGATGATGAGCCATACTCGACGCTTTTCAGCATACTGATCCAGACCAACACGTTCTTGTTGGGCTTGTTCATCAAACACGCGCAGATGATCAACTATTTGGCGCGGATTCAGCCAATCCAAAACACTCATAATTATCAGTCCTAGAAGTCTACTGGGCCACTCGTGATCAAATTACTTTTGAATCTCTTTTAGCTCTTTCTTAGCGGCTTCGAGTGCCTCTATCTCTTTATTCCTCTCCGCAATGTATTTGGTCTTGCGATCGTCAATTTGCTCAACGATCTGCTGAGCGCGATTGCGTGCGTTAACACCGCCAATTTCCATAGCATCTACTCTAAGTTTCGAGGTATCGCGTTCGTATGACTGTCTAAGCATCTCAAGCTTTTTCTCCGAGCGCTCGATCTGGCGATTTAGCCTAATAGAGCTATTACTATCTGAAAGTTCTTGTGCATAGTCGCGACGGAGAGGTGCCTCTTCACGAGAGACCTCAGTGGCCATACTCGACCCTTCATCTTTAAACACCTTAACTTCCTCATCAACATACTGACTTGGACACGGCATCTGCGAAAACAGCTTCTTTCCTTGAGCGTCCTTACATTCATAGTATTGTCCTGCTAACGCACCATTAGCGAAGACAACTAAAATCATCATTATGTACTTCACGGAAAGTCCTCTTCCGGTTTGAATAGTTTCGAGATGCTAGCACAGCACTGCAATAGGAAGAACCGAGATCAACTCAATCCCAACACACAATTCTGAACCTTGACTATACTGTGGCTATTGAACGTCGGAGACACGCTTATCTGACGTGCTTACGCCAAAAAGGACCAATATGGCCACGATCCGGAACTCCGTCCAGAGCAAGGTGACACCATCGGAAGAAACCTTGCATCAACTTCACCAGCAAAAATTTGCACTGGATCAACATACAATCGTCGCGATTACTGATATTCGTGGCACCATCAATCATGTTAACAATAAATTTTGTGATATCAGCGGATACTCGCGTGAAGAACTCATAGGCCAAAACCACCGCTTACTGAAATCTGGCGTCCATGACATTGACTTCTTTCGAGCTATGTTCGTTGCCTTAAAACAAGAAGGAATTTGGCATGGTGAGATCTGTAATCGCCGCAAAGATGGCACCCTATATTGGGTAGATACAACGATTGTCGCTCAGCGCAATATCAACAATGAAATTCAAAGCTACATAGCTCTTCGCAATGACATAACAGATCAACGGACGACATTAGAAGCGGTAAGACATTTACACGAGATTACGGCCGATAGATCCACAAATATTAACGCTAAGATAAATAAAATATTGGAACTCGGTCGATCAATATTTAATTTGCCTATTGCGATTGTTAGCCATATTGAAGATCCAATCTATACCGTTGATTATACCATAACCCCAAATAATGAAATCGCGCCCGGTGATGAGTTTGAGCTAGGTAATACCTATTGTACTCATACGCTCGCTGCAAATGAACCTTTGGCATACCACAACGCAGGCAATAGCAATATTAAAGATCACCCTTGTTATCAGGGGTTCGGTTTAGAGTCGTATATCGGCGCACCAATTATTGTCAATAACGTACGTTATGGCACCATCAATTTTTCTGGCCCGGAAGCACGACCCAAATCCTTTAGCGATAATGATTTAGGCTTAATACAACTATTTTCCAAATGGATCGGCGATGAATTTTCACGTCATCAAAGTGATTTAGAACTGAGTCGCCAACAAAAACTGCTCAATGCTATGAGTCAGCAAGCTCGGATCGGCGCTTGGGAAGTAGACATGACTACTAATGAACTCTATTGGTCGCCAATGACCAAAGAAATTCATGAAGTACCTGACGACTTTGTCCCCGACCTAGAAAGCTCTATTAACTTCTACAAATTCGGAGAATGCAGAGATCGAATCGCTAATACTGTGCAGCGTGCGATCATTGATGGCGCCCCTTGGACCGAAGAGCTAGAAATAATAACAGCGAAGGGAAAATTGCGATGGGTTGTTGCCCGTGGGGAAGCGGAGCTTGACAATGGAAAATGCATTCGGTTATTCGGTTCCTTTCAGGATATTAGCGATAAAAAGAAAGCCGAGCAGCAAAGTCTTAAAACATTAGCGTTACTGGAATCAACCCTAGAGTCAACCGACAACGGCATATTGGTAGTTAGCAATCAAGGAGAGATTGAGCGATTTAATCAACAATTTTCTTCCATATGGACTTTATCTGATCAGATTAAAATTAGTGAACCCAAAAACATTATTAGCCATATTCTGCAGCGAATTACCGACACCTCAATAATAAAGCATCTTACTGATTTTCAATCGACTGCGGCAGAAGGTACATTCGATATCGTACAAACCATTGACGGTCGTACCATCGAAATGTCATCACTACCGATGAGTATTAACAATATTCCACGTGGTCGAGTCTGGAGTTTTCGCGATATTACTGAGCAAAAACTGGCTGAAACTGCACTACTAGAAGCTAAAGTTGAAGCCGAGGCTGCGGCAAAATCAAAAAGTGAATTTTTGGCCAGTATGAGCCATGAAATTCGCACACCCATGAATGGTGTATTGGGAATGCTAGGGCTACTAAAGAACTCGCATTTAAACGAAACCCAAGCGCACAGGGTGCATGTGGCACAAAGTAGTGCTCGCTCCCTGTTAGCGTTAATTGACGATATTCTTGATTTCTCTAAAATCGAAGCAAAAAAATTAAAGTTAGAAAATATAGAATTCAATCTACGCACTATGCTCGGTGAATTCACCGAAGGTATGGCACCAATGGCCCAAGAAAAGGGCTTGGAACTCATATTAGACTTAGTGGACTTATGTGACGACTTCGTTATCAGTGACCCTGGTCGAATCCGACAGATTTTAACTAACCTAGTTGGCAATGCCATTAAGTTTACCGATGCCGGTGAAGTCGTTATCCGCGTTAGCTTAACCACCAGTAATAAAGCACAATGGCAATTATCAATTGACGTAAAAGATACAGGCATTGGTATTGATGAAAAGAAGCAAAACAGCTTATTTGAAGCTTTTAGCCAAGTAGACTCTTCCACAACTCGAAAATTTGGTGGCACGGGTTTAGGGTTGGCTATTGTTAAGAGCTTATGCCATTTAATGGATGGAGATATTCGCCTTACAAGCAGTGTTAATGAAGGGAGTCGATTTGTCGCTAGTATAAAAGTTAATAAGTGCGCTACGATTCGATTGCCAGAAATTCCATCTGACTGTAAAGAACGCAACATTCTGATTGTGGATGATAATAATAGTAGTCGAAAAATTCTTACAGCACAGCTCCGCCAATGGGGTTGTAGCGTCGTTGAATGTGCAAGTGGCCTGCAAGCATTAGCGAGTTGTCAGCAACAGTTAGACGATAAGCTTGCTCTTTTCGATACGGCCATTATCGATATGGATATGCCCGGCATGGATGGTATTCGTCTGTGTGATCACATAAAAAAGATACCCTTACTATCATCGATGAAGTTGGCGTTGGTAAGTAACATGAAATTAGACTTAAATAAGTCTGATATTGATTACAATATTTTTGATATCAACACGACAAAACCAACAACCACAGATTCCCTATTGTCGTTACTCCGACACTCGAGCCCCTATTTAGCCAGTGAGGAGCTCAATGCTCATCGAGAATCGATCAATGCCACTATGAGTCAAATTCGATTTAACGGAGAACGTGTTTTATTAGTCGAGGACAATACTGTTAATCAACTCGTAGCGAGTGAAATATTATTAGAACTTGGCTTGCAAGTAGATATTGCAGAACACGGAAGAATTGCTTTAGAAATGCTATCTGAACCTTCCACTTCCCCTTACCAACTTGTTTTGATGGACTGTCAAATGCCGGTTATGGATGGCTATGAAGCGACACGTCAAATACGCCAAGGAAGCGTGCCTCTCTATCTAAAAAGCATCCCCATCATTGCTATGACTGCACATGCGATGGAGAGTGATAGGAATAAATGTTTAAGTGTCGGCATGAATGATTATCTATCTAAACCAGTAGAACCTAGCAAACTAATTGATAAAATAAGCCTTTGGATTAAACCAATGACGAAACTTAAAATAGTTAAAGATAGCCAAAGTCAAAGCGAATTAATTCCCCAGCCAATTCAAAACAGCGACAATCTTGAGATTTGGGATAGAAAAAGTGCACTAGATCGTGTTCTGAATAACGAATCTTTATTAAATCGGCTGATCGATCTATTCTGCCAAGACCAACCGATTCGTATGCGCGAAATTCGTGCAGCTATTAATACTGGCGATTTAATAGTCTTAACTAATACAACTCATACATTAAAGGGAGTTGCCGGTAATTTATCGGCCAACCAGCTACAAAACGTGGCCTATAAAATGGAACAAGCAGCGCGTCTTGAACAAAAAGAGGAATTACTCAAACTATGGGAGGAGTTAGAGCTTGCCAGCAAGCAGTTCCTTGCTCTATTTATTAAAAAATCAAATGACGCACAGATGGCTCTCGTAACAAAAATCGATACTCAGAAAAACACCAAAGCCATTTTACCAATTCTGGCAGAACTAGAAGAAAAATTGGAACAAAACGATTACATTAGCCCTGACAGCCTCAATCCCTTGCGCTTACCGTTAGTAGATAGTAATTTAGAATACCAATGTCAGCAATTGACCCGAGAAATTCTACAATTTGATACTTTCGCTGCACAAGCTACTCTTAAGAAACTCAATAACAAATTAAAGAACCTCCAAGTAAATGACTAAAGCTAAAGCCACCGTATTGATTGTGGATGACTCAACCACTAATTTGCAGATAATGGCGGCAATTCTAGAGCAACGATATCAGATCAAGGCTGCGACATCAGGCGAGCAATGTATCGCTATCGCCACCAAACATAAACCAGATTTGATTTTGCTCGATGTGGTCATGCCCGATATGGATGGCTTTGCCGTTTGCGAAAAGCTGAAGTCTTTGCCAGAAACAAAGTCGATACCTATCATCTTCGTTACCGGTCTTGATCAGGTCAGTGACGAAGAACAAGGGTTGCGCTTGGGCGCTGTCGATTACATCGCCAAGCCGATCAGGCCATTAATCCTCTCCGCTCGTGTCGACACACACATCACGCTGAAGCAACAGCAAGATAAGCTGCACGAACTCGCTATGATTGATCAATTAACGGGATTGACTAACCGCCACTACATGCTGGAAGTGGTAGGACAAAAACTGGCGCGATCACGGCGTCATAAAACGCCGCTGTCGATCCTGCTCATCGACATTGACCATTTTAAGAGTATTAATGATACCCGCGGCCACTTAACCGGCGATCTTATATTGCAAAAACTCGGCGAGTTCTTAAAAGACCAGTTCCGTATCGAAGACTCTGTCACCCGCTTTGGTGGCGAAGAATTTTTAGTTATTTTAGAACCCTGCAATGAAGAGCAAGCGATTTCTAAGGCAGAAGACATCCGAAAGGATATCGAAGCGCTTCGTCCGGGTAATATTAGTATTACCGTCAGCATTGGCGTTGCTGAGTTGAGCAGTCGCGACTTACGCTTTGACCAACTGATAAAACGGGCCGACGAGGCCTTGTACGAAGCTAAAGATAAGGGCCGCAACTGCGTCGTGACACATAGCTTGCCCAAAGCCGTCTAGATTCTTATCGGCCATAAAAGCGGTCGATGACTCCTACGCCCAAACTCGGTACAATCACGCCCCGATAATCATAACTGCACTGCCTATCAAGAGATTCAGTGCATTTTCCGTGTGAGGCGCTCTGCTATGTCTGATGATATTTCTACAATCCCTATGGCCGAAGGTGCCGTAATACCAAGCTCAAGCAATGGTAAAGTAGGGTTTGTGTCCCTCGGCTGCCCGAAGGCGCTGGTTGATTCAGAACGCATCCTCACACAGTTAAGACTTGATGGATATGAAGTCGTTAATACCTACAACGATGCCGATGTTGTGGTTGTGAACACCTGTGGTTTCATCGACGATGCTAAGCAAGAATCGCTCGATGCGATCAACGAAGCCATGGTAGAAAACGGCAAAGTGATTGTTACCGGCTGTATGGGCAAAGGCGCCGACGCCCTGCTCATTAAAGAAAAGAACCCAGGTGTTCTAGCCGTTACAGGTCCGCAGGCCTATGAAGAAGTAATGACGGCTGTACATGAATGGGTTCCGCCAACAAAGAAACACGATCCATTTACCGATCTTGTACCCCCACAAGGCGTTAAACTCACACCACGTCATTACTCATACCTGAAAATTTCAGAAGGCTGTAACCATAAGTGTACCTTCTGCATTATTCCTGACATGCGCGGCAAACACGTTAGCCGCCCTATTGGCGATGTATTAGATGAAGCTAAGCGTTTAGTGGCGGCCGGCACTAAAGAGCTATTAGTGATCTCTCAAGACACCAGCGCCTATGGTGTCGATATGAAGTTCCGCACTGGATTCTGGGATGGCAAGCCAGTGAAAACCGACATGCTTAACCTGTGCGAAGAACTAGGCAAAATGGGCGTATGGGTGCGTTTGCACTATGTGTACCCCTACCCGCACGTAGACAACGTTATCCCCTTGATGGCCGCAGGTAAGATCCTGCCATACTTGGACATTCCGTTCCAACACGCAAGCCCAAATATTCTCAAGCTGATGAAGCGCCCTGCTCATGCTGAGAACACACTTGAGCGCATTAAAAAATGGCGTGAGATCTGCCCAGAATTAGTCATCCGTTCGACCTTCGTGGTCGGTTTTCCAGGCGAAACTGAAGAAGACTTTCAAATACTGTTGGACTGGTTGGAGGAAGCTGAATTGGACCGCGTTGGCTGCTTTAAATACAGCCCAGTCGAAGGAGCAAAAGCGAATGATTTACCGGATCACGTGCCGGCAGACATACAGCAAGAACGCTGGGATCGCTTTATGGCTAAGCAGCAAGAAATCAGCACCCGTAAACTGGCTCGTCGTATTGGTCAGCGCATGACAGTACTCATTGACGAAGTGGATGACGAAGGCGCTATCGGTCGCTCTATGGCCGACGCACCGAATATCGACGGCATGGTGTACTTAAACGAATTCACAGATTGTGAACCAGGCGATTTTATTGAAGTCGAAATTGACCATTCCGACGAATACGACCTGTGGGCTTCGCCGATCGAAGCTTAATTTGTCATAGTGATTGGCTAGTCCTGGAATAAAAATGCCCGCAAATTTGCGGGCATCTTTATATTTTTTAATGCCTTTACGCCGTTAATAATCCTGCTAAATCTTCTTGGCTGGGCATAAACCAATACGATCCTGTTTGCGCGTTACTGTAATCCATCATCGCATCAGTAACGCCATCATCTTTACCAAGCATACTGTCGATCACATGCTCGAAGCGAGTTTGTTCGCACGCAAATGCCAAAAAGTACAAGCCATAATCACTGGCATTGCCGTACGGTGTGCCGCGGCGATACATTTTCATTGGAGTATCATTAACATCAATATCAGTGCGCGCAACATGTGAATTCGGCGGCATAGCTGCGCCTTCCATTTCAATATTCGTTTCTTTTGTACGACCCATAACCTGCTCTTGTGCAGGTACACTTAGTTGCAAAAACTCAGGCAGTTTATGCGTCCATTTTTGGCCAAGCACATAGGACCCACCGGCACCCAATTGCCCCTCAGGTACAACGGCGGCTGCATACCGTTTGTCACCTTTTGGATTACCCGTGCCATCCACAAAACCGGTAATTATGCGCGCATCTGGCGTTTTATAGCCGTTAAGATCTAAGGTTAACTCGGCTATCGACGCCATTGCTTGACTAACTTGAATAATTGCGGGCATAACATCGCCCGAGGTCTCACCATGAATCCAAAACAAGATATCTTGCTGATTGGCGGGCATTACGTAACCCTTTACTGAAACGTGTTCAGTAAAATCACTCAACTGAGCCGGGCGCCATTGCGGGCATATCACGTCCCAGCATCTCGATCCGAAAGCAACCGCAATGCACGCATTTGAAATATGACTAACCGCCAGATTTAGGGCGTGTTTAATATCATCACAAGTCAGATCAACCTTAAGCGTATATTCTAAATATTGCGCACGATTACCCGGTTCTTCAAATAGACCGTGTTGTGGTGTCATAGTTTCATCCATAGCAAAGTAACAACTGGCTAGATGATACCTTAACCACAACAGTGTTTCAGGCGATTTTATTATAGGCTTTAGCCCATTCAATAAATCTCTCATACAATAAAGAGCGACTGAAATAATAGCCCTGAATACATCCACAGCCTATATCACTCAACATCAGCAATTGCGCTTCGTTTTCTACTCCTTCAGCGGTCACTTGCATATCCAGTACATTGCACAAAGCAAGAATTGCTCGACAAATTTCAACGTCACTTTCGTCGTAAGGTAAATCTTTAACGAAAGAACGATCTATCTTAACTCGATCAATCGGCAAGTGTTTTAAGCGGCTTAATGATGAATATCCAGTGCCAAAATCATCAATCGCTAACCGCACTCCGAGAGCTCTTAGTTGTTCTAACTGATTTCGTACTCTATCGTTTGATTGCAAGGCACTCTCAGTAATCTCCAACTCAAGATTGGCTGCATCTAGATCATATTTTTTTAGGGCGGCTGCAACGGTATTACAAAATGACGTATCACATAATTGACGTACGGAGACATTCACAGCAACCGAAACATCTTGAATACCTGCGTCAAGCCATCCTCGAACTGCTCGGCAACTTTCCTGCAATACCCAAGCACCTATGTTAATGATAACTTCACTTTGTTCGGCAATGGGAATAAATCGATCAGGAGGAATAATGCCTAATTCTGGATGATACCAACGACACAAAGCCTCTGCACCGCGTACACGTTGATTAGTAATATCAATCAGTGGTTGGTATTCCACGGTTAGTTCGTTATTATTTAACGCCTGCTTTAAATGGCGCTCGATACGTAATCGTTCACTAGATTCCATTGCTAATACAAAATCGTAAAAACAGACTCTATTTTTACCTTGATGCTTTGCTTCAAACAAAGCTGTATCGGCCGCTCGCAATAACTCATCAAAATCTTTAATGGATGGCTTTGATATAGCTACGCCGATACTAACGGAGACCTCCACAGTTTCGCGATTTAATTCAATAGGCGCCTGTACTGCACGTAATAGTTTTTGCGCCATCTTGCGTAATCCAGCCTCTCCATCCGCGTCCTGAACAACTATAACAAACTCATCGCCACCAATCCGCGTAACAATATCGCCCTCACGTACAGAGTCCTGAAAGCGTTGCGCCAATATTTGCAAAAGACGATCACCTTCCGAATGTCCTAATGTATCATTAACGACTTTAAAGCCATCTAAATCCATATACAGCACAGCAACCGAGACGCCGCTTTCATCACGACTAGCCATGGCATCTTCTAGCACTCGCTCCATATGTACTCGATTACCAAGCCCAGTTAATGCATCTAGGTAAGCCATTCTTGCGAGATTTCTTTCTGCTCTCCTCAACTCAGAAATATCGGAAAAGGTGAATACATAGTTAGTTAAACTACCAACTTCATCGTAAACCGAGCAGACATGTTCCCAAGCAGGAAATCTATGTCCACTTTTAGTAGTGCAACCGATCTCACCGCTCCAGAAGTTTTTACCTTCATCTTGCAGTCGTGGATAAAATTGATCGCTATGACGACGAGCGTGAAGGAAGTCATCTGGATCCAACCCTGCGACTTCATTTATTGAATAATTTGTAATTTTTTCAAATGCAGGATTAACAGAAATAATTTTTCGGTATTCATCCGTAATAATAATCCCCTCAGATGTGCAATTAAAAACAGCGCTTGCTTGACGAAGCTTTTCATCAGCTTTATATCTATCGTCAACATCTTGCGCAACGCCAACCACTCGGTAATTACTGTCTGACCATAAAAATAAATTAGCGAAAAGTTCTATACGCCGGTATTCATCATCGCTGGATTTACGCATACGAATCGTACGACTAAAGTGAGCAGAGTTTTCAACATCCTGCTGAACTGCAACGCGATCTTCAGGGTGAATATGTTCCAAAAGTATATTCAGCGGCTGAGAAATAACACCAGGAGGATTAGCAGCTACTCTTTCAACCGTATTACTCAGAGTAGACGGCGACTCCCACTCCCAAACGCTCATATGAGCAGCATCAAGCGCTAAACGTAAGCGCTGTTCAGAGAGGCGAATTTCAATATCAGCATCGTAGCGCGCAAATGCAATGCGGATAGTCGCATCCACTTCACGTTTTTCGAAAGGCTTAACCAAATATCCATAGGGCAAACAATTGCTCGCGGCATCCAAACTTCGATTATCGGTATAAGCAGTAAGGAATACGACGGGGAGTTGTTGCTTTTCAACGATAATTCGCGCAGCTTCTGTTCCTAGCATTGCGGTATTTAAATGAATATCCATGAGTACTAAATCGGGTTTCAATTGCTGCGCCATTTCAATTGCATGTTCACCACTAGCAGCCGAGCCAACAACGATATAGCCCAAATCGACAAGCGTTAATTCTAAATCTAATGCCGTTATTTTTTCGTCTTCGACAATTAATATTTTACGATGCTTCATTCGCTATCTCCTGCGAGATTCAGCCTTAAACGAAAGCATGTACCGTCAAAATCTAACACTTCGAGGATCCCATCCATTTGATCAACTAAGCCGGGGATTAGTCTAAAACCTAATGAACCTCCTATACCTAGCCGACATCCTTCCGGCAATCCGACGCCATTATCACTGATAGTTAAAATTGCACTCTGCGCTTGTCGCTCCATCACTAAATTAATATGACCAGAATCGCGACCTACGAAAGCATGTTTAATAGCATTGGTGATCAACTCATTAACTAATAAACCGAATGGTAATGCATGTTCCAAACTTAAAAAACATGATTCATTATTAGATTCTACCGTCATAGTTATTCGATGAAAGGCGTTAGAATAACTGCGACGCAATAGGTCACTTAATTGTTGTAAGTAAGCAACAGACTCAACTTTATCGAAGTTCTTTTGTTCGTAAAGTAACTGATGGATAAGGGCCATCGCCTTAATTCGACTCTGACTCTCTTCAAAATGAATCTTAGCTTCCTCAGGCACACTCCGTGCTTGTAGACTGAGTAAACTCGATACAACTTGAAGATTATTTTTTACACGATGGTGAACTTCATTTAACAATGAGGTTTTTTCAGTCAGCGCTCGAATCAAATTCTTTTGGATATCTTTTTGGATAGTGATGTCCATAACCGTAGCTAATATTCGAGTACCACCTTCGAACTTTAACGGTGTTAAAGCAATTTCAACTGGGAATAAATCGCCTTTTTTGGTCTTAGCATAGAGTTCCCGCATTGATGCCATTTCACGGGCTTGAGGTGCCGCCTGATAGCCTTCGCGTAGAGCTACATGTTGGTTTCGAATACTGTCGGGAACTAAATTCTCAATAGTTAGTTTGCTAAATTCATTGCGCGTATATCCAAACATCGACGCCGCTCGGCTATTCGCTAAAAGAATATGTCCATGTTCATCGATCATGATTAATCCATCCGCCGTCGACTCAACCACACGACGAAAGCGTTCCTCGCTGTAACGCAGCTGCTGCTCACTTACAACCCGCGCAGAGACATCATTTCCTGATGGGATTAAATGCGTAATTTCACCTTGTGCATTCCGCAAAGGTGACAGCATAAAATCAATGGTCATTCGACTATCGCCAGCCATTCTAACGACAACATCATAGCGAACAACATTGCCAGCTCTCGCGCTTTCTACGGCATCACGGAGTTGTTGCTGAATGGCAGGATCATAGTTCCACCAATAGCAATCCCAAAACTTCTTACCTCTTACGTCATCGACAGTAATGCCGGCGGCTTCAATCGGCGACTTGTTAGCATCAACAACTGTGCCATCTGGTGTCAACATGCCCACAAAGGTAAATAAACCATCAAGTACGCGGCGCACTAATTCATTGGATTCTTTTTTAGCTTGCTCCAATTCATGTTCAATCGTCCGATTTACAGCAATTGCCAGTATCCCGACGGTATTACCGGAGTCGTCATTGATGGGGAGATACGATGCTTTCCAAATGCCGATTCGTCCAATGGTGCTTGGTGTTTCGCCCTTCACCTCAATATCGACCAAGCCTTCGCCTGTGGTGAGCACCGTTTGTAAAGCTGGAACAATTATTGGGGCAAGCTTGGGTAGAATCTCACTAACAGAGCGTCCTATATGACCTTCAGCTGATACGCCATTGAATTGAGCCAAGGTTGAATTAATAGAACGGTAGCGAAGTTCGGTATCAAGAACAGCGACCCCCATATCAGAATGATGTAAGAAAGTATCAAATGCTCCGGACTTCAGTGCTAGAAAGCGAGCGTCCGATGCTTCTTTTAACTGACTAATACTGCCGGTTTCTTCCATGCTCTCCCCTCAATACTGACCTATCTGCACAAAGTATAGTCGACATTCATCAGACGTTAGAGCTAACCTTCTATTAACAAGTACATCAATTAGAAGGTCGACATCATTGAGAGGTTGGTGACAACACGAATATTTTGCGCCTCACTTGATTCCTATACGTCCCGGGCGTCACAGCCGCCCAACGCTGAAACACTCGACCGAAATGACTAGCATCACTAAGCACCGGGGTTTCCCCTGTTATCGCAACAAAACGTCGACTAAACTGGCGCACACCCAGATCAGCCAAAGATGCCAAATGGGTCAGGTTTAACAGTTCGTTCATATGTTGGTGCAACCAACTTTGAGCCAAGGCTATAGGTTCGTCGGCGTGCTGCATTGCCGAGTCAGCTTGGAACACGCGCTTCTCAAACGGATTTCGTACCCCAGGGGAAAACTGCTGTTCAACCTGTAACGCTAACTCGCGACCGTAATATAGGCCGATCAAATGAATAATTAGATCGGCCCCCGAATTAATACTGGCCGCGCAAAAAATTCGGCCAGCTTGGGTGAGTAAATGATCATGCTGCCATTTAACCTTCGGAAACATGGCTTTAAATGCGGCCAACGAATGCCAATGGGTAGTTGCAGGTAGGCCATCCAACACCCTAGTCTTTGCCGGCAACCAGACTCCAGAACCAATCGCAACAATGGTTGCGCCCTGCTGGTATCGCGCCAACAGCCAATCGAGTAAGGGCTGAGCATCGGCTAGGTACTTATCGGGCTGACGCCACAAAGCCGGGATAATAATCACATCAGTATCTGTAATATCAAATATTGAGCGCTGCACCTCTAGCGCCAGCCCTCCAAGCGCATGGGGTTGTTCGCCAGTCGCGGAGTAGTGCACCGCCTCGGCAACAAATGTTGCCTGCTGACGAGTCGATGCTCGTAAGCGAAACAGTGCTCTTATGGCCTCTAACATTTCCAGCGGCATAGCAATGCTCGACATCACCCACAGGGACTGCAAATGGCACTCTATGCTGCGGCCGATGCTTTAGGCTGTGCAGGGATAACCGTTGAAGATATTAAACATCATCTCAGCCCTGACCAAATTGCCGTGTATTGCGGATCCGCGACTGGTCAGCTCGACCCGGAAGGTTTTGGTGGCATGCTCAGCGCCGCTCATTTAGGCCAACGCAACTCCTCACGCCAATTACCCTTAGGTATGAGTAGCATGCCAGCAGACTTTATTAATGCGTATATTCTTGCCAACGCAGGCGCTTAGTCTTAGTGGGTAATAGTGAAGCACCAATATTACCGGGCATTGTCGAAGGCTTTAATGCCATGACCGCACTCGCCACCGAACAGCGGCTGCGTAACCTCGACGAATTAAGCGACACTGAAACACCGGATTACCAAAAAGCCAGCCGTCCATTCGCCAACAACGCGGGGTTTAGTATCGCTGAGTCGGCTCAATGTTTTGTTCTGGTAGATCGGGAATTAGCACTGGAAATGGGCCTAACTATTCTTGGCAGCATCGGTGATGTTTTTATTCATGCCGACGGTCATAAAAATTCGATATCTACGCCAAGTATCGGTAACTATTTAAGCCTTGGTAAAGCGCTAGCAAACGCAAGACCGAATCAGAACTCTTGTCACGCTGCGCGGGCGCCTTTGGCATAAAGCGCTGGCCTGTCTGCGCAATAAAGGCGCATCTCGGACACTCCATTGCCGCCGCTTCTGCCGACCAATTATTAATGACGCTGGGGAGTTGGGAAACAGGAATACTCCCTGGTATTAACACCGCAACGGCTATTGCCGATGATGTTATTCAAGAGAATTTAGATATACGCCTAAACCATCAACAAGAACGCTCAGAACGGCTAGATCTAGCCTTTATCAACAGCAAAGGTTTTAGCGGCAATAACGCTACAGGCTGGATTTTAAGTGGTCGAGCAACACGAGAGAATATAGAGCAAGCGTTAATACGAGACAATCAACACTATTTATGGAAAACGTATCAAGATAAAAACGAACAGATAAAACAGCAACAAAACACGTATTTAAAAGCAATGCGAGCAAGTAATTTACCACTGCCGTATAAAGACAAAGAGCAACAGCCACAACCGGACGAATTGCAACTTAATGCACAGGGTTTAACGTTACCGGGTGGGATATTCGAGCGAGTTTTAGAACGGTAGCACAGTGCCATCCCAGTGCAATAAATGCCCGTTTTGACTAGATTGCAAATCCTCCATCACCGCTAGCATGCGCTCGGCACTTTGCTCGGGCGTATACAATTTACCATCTGCAATTCCAGCCTGAAATGGCTGAGATAGCACCGTATCGGTCGTGCCGGGATGAACCGCTACAACCACCGACTGAGGACTTTTGCGGCCCCACTCAATCGACAGATTTTTAATAAACATATTCAACGCAGCTTTGCTCATACGATAGCTGTACCAGCCACCCAAACCATTGTCGGTCGCACTACCAACCATTGCCGATAGCGACAACCACCGCAAAGGCTGACTACGAGTCACTAAGGGGGCTACCGCTTGCGCTAAATGCACATGACTTAACACATTTACCGCCATGCTCTGCTGTAGCCAGTCTGCAGACATTTGCGCCAAGGTTTTCTCTGGCATATTCCAGCCCGTATGCAAAATACCAGCACAACAGAAGACCGCATCCAGTGAAGCTTTATCGGGTAAAACCGTCGTCAAAAATTGCGACACCTGTGCCACCGATTCAGGACTCGACAAATCAGCAATGCAATGAGCAGCCCCAACTTCGCCAGAACGGCTAACGGTAAATACTGTATGACCGTGCTCGCGCAGCAAAGTAACCAAGGCTTGGCCAATACCGCCGGAGGAACCGGCCACAAGAATACGCATGTTTTATTAACCTAATTAAAACGGCACATCATCATCAAAATTATCAAATGCTTGCGACGGCGCTGGCGCACTGCCGAACTGCTGACCGCCTCCAAACTGACCCCCACTCGCACCTAAGCGTTCCACACGCCATGCCTGCAAGCTGGTGAAACACTTCTCTGGCTTACCCGGTGAGTTCCACAAACGGCCTCCTAAGTTAAAATGAACATTCACTTCATCACCAATTTGATACTGATCCATCAAGGCACATTTATCTTTAATCAGTTCAAGCGCTACATAGTTTGGGTAATCAGCATTCTCGCCGTCACCACTTAACTTAACGACAAACTCGCGCTTAGTGAAACCGTTGTTACCAAAGGTTTTCGTCTCTTCGATAGAATGAATAATACCCTGAACTTCAAAACTCTTGGCCATAATGCCCCCTAATAATCAATGCAAAGATCATACAGGATGTAATTTCAAAGGGTAGCGTTGAAGAAGGTTGATCGAATATCGTTAAGAAATCTATTGTAGGGGGGCTCCCCCCCTACAACTGCTTAACGACTAATATCTTGGAGGCGTTGCGCCAGCTTAATCGAGTTTTGGCTCATACTATTTAGAGCACCGGCATCTTGATTACTGAGATCTGACAGCTCGCGGATACGTTCAGCTAGATCGCTGATTTGACGGCTTAAATGCGACTGATCATCGGCTGCCGCTTGTAGCTGAGCGATCATACTATCAATTTCGCTAGCGGAGTCCTGTGTACGTCGAGCCAAGGTTCTGACCTCATCACTCAGACCAAGCACATCGTCCGGGGGCAAGGGTCTTCCCAACCTTGTACCAACCCTCATCGTGATAACCACCTCCCTGAGGAAGGTTATAATCATCCAATCGTGTCAGACCAGTTCCTTCGCGTGCCCAGAATAAAGAATCCCGCTCTGCACCCGGCGTCAGGCGGAATGACTCGGGCCAGACTCCACCGCCAGCAATACGTGCATCTCCAAACTGATCAATAAGCACTTTAAGATGATCAACCAGCACGTCTCGGTCTGCTGGCAGCGATTCCGTAATAATTACCAGACTGCGAGTAAGAACCGCCGTAGCACTTAGTACCTCTGTAATATCTGTACGCATAGAATCGACACGGCTGTTCATATGCGCGTTGGACTCTGAACGAATAAATGAGTGTGACGGTGTACGTCACGGCACTAGTAAGTAAAAAGTATCAAATGACAGAGTGATGCTCTAAAGCCTTAAACAGAGCGGTTTTATATATTTTATTTAAGCCCTCCTTGGCGTACTACATCCATACCCTCCCTTGCATCCATGCCGCATCTAATTCCATCTTTCGATAGCAGCACCCCGATGCTGGCTCCCTGCCTACCTCCATGTGGTTGCTATTAAACGGTGGGTTTTAGTAATGCTCAATCACTGTACACATGAACATGTCGTTTATTTGGACACTACTTTCAAGCACATCTCAACTGATTTGGGCGCTTATTTGGGCATGTAGGGCGCGAGCGTGACCTGGCTTTCTGGGCTGATGATTATTTGCTGAGCTTCAGCTTTTTCACGATAACGATCTAGACGTAAGTGTTGCAGCCAGTAGATGAGTAATGCGGCGCGTACTTTGTAGGTGCGCTTGTGTCGACCATCGAGGGTGGTGTTCATGTCGTAATCAAGTGCAACAATATGCTGGCGTTCCGAGCTTAGGCGCGGATCGGGTTCTATGTTGAATTGCACCAACGTATTCCAAAGTTTGTCGTCGTTTTGACTCTTCGAGGCTTGGCCTTCGATATTGTGGATAGCGTTGATTCGGGAAAGCACAAAATCACGGAATTCTTGGTTTTTTTCACACCATGCCCGAGTGTGCCAGCGCGTACCGTCGTTAATTAAGCTATGTGGGCTTATGATTCTGTCTTCATATTCTGGGCTGTTGATCGAGGCATAGCCGATATCAATGCGTTGTTTTTGGCTAATGGCGCGCAGCAGTTGCCGTACAAGTTTGGGATCGGGAAGGCGTTGAAGACCGCTAAGCTGGTAGGTATTAACTTGAGTACCTGTCGAATTTTGCGACAGGTACGACTGCATCAATTGCATATATTCGTCGAGCGTACCGTTGCAAAAGCTGGGAATGAAGTGGTCGGTTGGCTCATAACCTTTGATCGCTGGATTGTACGTAAGGCTATCAGGGCAATGCTCTAGGTAACTTTGGATAAGTTTGCTAGCAGAAGAGCGGCTGTCACCAAATACATCACTGAGATGATTTGTAGTTAACCGCCCTTCCCACTGAGCGACAAGCTCGATCAGACGATAGCTTTGTAGGTGTTTATAGCGAACCGTTGGGGCTTGAAGTAGATCTTCTTCACTCATGGGATCTTCCCTCTTTGTATATCCTTATTAAGTTCGACAATAAAGGGATTTTAGAGCGGAGTAAATGCGCTGCGCTATTTGGCTTGATGGGCGAGAAGTATTGTAAGAGCGAAACTCTTTCGCTAAAAAATTTCGTTCTTACACCGTGTTTTTTTGATGTATGAGAAATAAGCGGCTTGGTTGAACATCGCTGCAATCAGCCCAAACTAGAATAAATGCTCGCTAAGTCACTGCTTTACTTAGCACAACTTACATTCAAGGTTGGTTATATTACCGTTAAAATTTTATTGTTCGCGAATATGCTTCACTTTTACTCAGCGCATCTTTAAGACGTTGAAAATAAGCTTCTTTAAGCTCTGCTGGGGCCATAATTTGTACATCGGGAGCATAGGCTAATAAGTCGCGTAATAATTCTCGCTGATCATTATATGGCAGCGTCAATTGATAATCGTCACCGTGCCACTGGCCCTTTGCATGGGGGTGCCACTGTTGTTGTGCGACTTGGTGCGCTACGTGAGCACTGAATAGCAGTTCGGCAGTATGAGTATTTTCGCCAGAAAATATGCCGTAGCTGTTATGAAAATGTTGTTTTAATTCGTGGTTATTAAATTCAATGGCATCTTCAGCACTAATTACGGCTGAATTTATTCGACTCAGCATAAAAGTGCGTAATTGTTGGCGCTGATGACAATAAGCATCCAGATACCAGTTGTCTCGATACAACACGAGTGTTTGTGGGCTTATACTGCGACGGCTGATCGTTTGCTTAATAGAAGCGTATTGAATTTCAATTTGCTTACGACCAAATAAGGCGTCGGTAACTTGTTGGTACACGACATTGTTAATGCTGCGCCGCCCGACACTCAGCACTTATACTCGCTGGGTGATATCGTCGGCTTTTAAGCCGCGTTGTTGCATGTAATCTTGCAGTTGCTGCTGCACTTGATCGAGTTCGTTGGCAACGAGGCCATCGTTTAATTCGCGAAGTATATTAAGTACGGTCACTATGCCGCGCAATTCTTGCGCTGTAAGCCAGATCCCAGGGAGCTGAAATTCTGGCTGTTCGGATTCATAGTAATAGGTTCGATCTGAATTCCGATATTGAATGGGTGCACCATATTGTTTCTGCATGGTGGCGATGGCATCACTGAGTTCTGGCGGTGTGCAATTTAGCTCCAGGGTAAGTGTCAGCCGATTTATACCTTCGGGACTTTGCTGTAAACGACGGTGTATGGTTTGGATGAGATCAATTTTTTCCAACGTATTATTCCTAACCGTTATGGCCTGTGGCAAATCTCGTTGTGCTCGACGTTAGCAATTTGATGACAACGGCTCAAGCTTTGTGTTGAGTGATCAAGAGTGCTTAGGGTGTACGTTTTTTTGCACACTTTTTTGTTTTTGTAATTGCAATCCGACCAGCTCGCCCCTACCTTACACGGTAGAAATTAATGAGTAAGGAAAGGCACAAAATGATTAAGGTCATTATCGAGCGCATGATCGCAGATGGTATGGAATCGACTTACGATGAAGCCATTAAAAATACCTTGTCAGCGATGATAGTAGCTCATGGTTATGTGTCGGGCGCGACCTATAAGGATGCGAAAGATAGCAATCACCGCGTGATTATTACTAACTGGCAAAGCTTGGAGTCTTGGGCGACGTGGTCTAAATCAGAAGAACGCGAACGTGTCATTGCTAGTATTCGCCCTATTTTGACCCAGCCTGAGAAATTTACGATTTTAACGGCTTGATTGTTCTGCTCGCTTGCCTGTAGGAGCGATTCAACGAACGTTTTTTGTTCGTAGTCGCGGTGAATGCTGAGATTTTTTCAATGCCGCAATTCGGCACTGCTCGCTTCGCTCCCTGAGTACCTCCTACAGATTTTCCTGAGCAAACTACCGATTTACCTGAGTACACATCACTGATTGGCTTTAACAAACATCGCAACAGCCTCCGCAGTCTTTTGCAGGTGCTGTTCGTGAGTAAATCCTGAAACTCGTCTTGGTTTCAGGTCATGATTACCGTCTGCTAACCATTCGAAAACAATCTTGTTGTCAATTCCATAGCTAGTCACGTCTTCTTCTGTACCCATAGGATCACGGGCGCCCTGTGCTATCAGCAATGGTTTTGTGATTTTCATCAAGTGTTCAGTGCGTTGTTTTTCTGGTTTGCCCGCAGGATGAAACGGATAGCCTAAACAGGCACACCCTTTAACTAGACCAGATTGATCCTCGGCCATAGCAACAATACTGGCGATACGCCCCCCCATGGATTTACCACCGATGACGCAGGGTCGATCTAGGTCAGAAATAACGGTTTGCCAGTCATCGATAAGTTTAGGGCCACGATCGGGCGGTCTTTTTTTACCATCTTCACGACGCTTTTCCATATAAGAAAAGTCGAATCGAACAACATAAACGCCAATGGCAGCTATGCGCTCTGCCATGTCCGTCATAAATTGACTTTGGCTATCAGCTCCAGCTCCATGCGCAAAAATAAACAATGGGTCTTCTGGGTTGCCGTTACTTGTATAAGTCTTGTACACTATTTTAAATTAATTCCGTTGCTGAATTGATATTGTAACGAGTTGCTAAAGTCATGTGACATCTTGCTCTAGGTCAAGATGCGCCTTTGTGACAACCATATTATTCACTTTGCCGTTCTTGCATCGTGTTGGGCTATGCTGGAACGGCCGGCATAAGGAGTTTAGCAGTGTGCTGTTTCACTCTTTGGTGAGAGTTGTTCTTATTTGCAAGTCTAATTTCTCAAAAAACTGGCTATAAGCCTCTGTAAATTCAGGTGTTTTTTGGGGGATTGATTGCAAAAATTGTCATCAAACACCATAATTGCGCCGATTTTTTTAACCCTCAATCCCTCGCTGTTAAATGGAATATGATCATGAGCACAGCATTTGACCATCCCGAGTACAACTATAAGGTGGTAAGACAATTTGCCATCATGGCCGTTGTTTGGGGCATTGTTGGCATGGCGGTTGGTGTTCTCATCGCCGCACAGCTGGCATGGCCACAACTCAACTTTGATACCCCTTGGTTTTCTTTCGGTCGTTTACGTCCGTTGCATACCAATGCGGTTATTTTCGCCTTTGGCGGTTGTGCCTTATTTGCAACCTCTTACTACATTGTGCAGCGCACATGTCGTACTCCTCTGTTCTCCGACACACTGGCAAGCTTTACCTTTTGGGGTTGGCAGGCGGTTATCGTTGCAGCAGCTATCACACTGCCTATGGGCCTAACCTCTACCAAAGAATATGCCGAGCTAGAATGGCCTATCGATATTTTGGTAACTCTGGTTTGGGTTTCGTACGTTGTTAACTTCTTGGGTACTTTGGCTATTCGTAAAGAAAGCCACATCTATGTAGCCAACTGGTTCTTCGCAGCGTTTATGATCATGATTGCGATCCTGTATGTAGGTAATAACCTTGCGGTACCGGTGTCACTCACTAAGTCATATTCTATCTGGCCGGGCACTATTGATGCCATGATCCAGTGGTGGTGGGGCCACAACGCCGTTGGTTTCTTCTTAACAGCAGGTTTCCTCGGTATGATGTACTACTTCGTACCAAAGCAAGCTGGTCGTCCGGTTTATTCTTACCGTTTGTCGATCGTTCACTTTTGGGCATTGATCTCTATATATGTTTGGGCCGGTGCTCATCACTTGCACTACTCTGCTCTGCCAGATTGGGCACAAACCTCTGGTATGGTCATGTCTTTGATTCTGTTAGCTCCAAGCTGGGGCGGTATGATCAACGGTATGATGACGCTGGCCGGCGCATGGCATAAGCTACGTACAGACCCTATTTTACGCTTCTTGGTTGTATCTTTGTCTTTCTACGGTATGTCTACCTTCGAAGGCCCTATGATGTCGATCAAAACCGTGAACGCTCTATCTCACAATACCGACTGGACCATCGGCCACGTTCACTCTGGTGCGTTAGGTTGGGTTGCTATGGTTACAATTGGTGCAATGTACCACTTGATCCCCGTTATGTTCGGCCGTAAGTCGGGCGATATG
>NZ_JAWUWR010000033.1:0-115633 GCF_034111725.1 Thalassolituus sp.
CTTGAGAGCTGGCAAACGATAAGCAAAAAAAGACCCAGGCGCCATTGGGGGCAAACGACTGGGTCAACTTCGGATCGTTGGGGAAGTACCGAAGAAAAGAACTACCTATGACGGGAGAGCCAATCCTAGGCTCACAATCAAAGGGAACATTTTCACTATAGACCTACCCAGCAACCTCGCCTGTTATTTCCTGTTTAATTTTTGTATTGATTATCGATTAACGATAGTTAACATTTATTCCTAACAGGCCAAAGGATCCATATGCCGCGCCAATACTCGCCGCAGAACCCAAGGCAAGCTCTCTTTTGATATTCAAATTTGAGCGGTTGCTAACAAGCCGACTAGCTTGCTGGCTCAAAATGACGCATCTAGCCCGGCAAGAACGTATTTATTTAGGCCAGTATTGGTTTCCGATCATCTCCTGCTAGACCGAATCCATTTATTTGGGACACTAGTGCGATAATTAAAATAACAAAAACAGGTATCACTATGTCTAGTACTCGCTCATTGCGTCTGATGCTTGCGCCCATATTGCTCGCCAGTGCGATAACGGCTCAAGCTGACGCAAACTGCAATCCCACATCCGTTGGTGCCTGCGGCTTGCCGTTTCCATCTAATTATTGGAGTGTTGATGACAGCAATTCGCCTACCGGCAAACGCTTATCCGTTCCAAATGGCGTCGTAAGAGATGAAGTGATTGCCCAATTACCCCTACAAGACGGCTTTTCACCAGAAGGCATTTTTAACGATTTCAGCGGTTTTTCTGCCGCAACACCGGTGATGTTCGAATTTACTAGCACTCCAGATGCAGACACTTTGCCACAAGATGGCGGTACAGCGGTTATGGCATTCGACCTAACCACCGGCGAACAGATTGCTATTCGAGCTAAAGTAAGCGATTACGCTCAGTCTGACAAAGTCACTGAAAAAACCAACATCATTGAAGTATTCCCACAAGTTCGCTGGGAGTATGGTCACGAAATATTGGTCGTTGTGACCAACAAACTCGATTTAGAATATTTAGAGCCTGGCATCATCGCTAAGCTTTTGAGCGGCACGACCGAACAGCGTTCTTACACTTATAAAATAACCTCGTTGTTAACATCATTGGGCATCAACTCTCTGAATGTACGTAACGCCACTCGCTTTACTGTGCGCGATCGTGCTGAAGTTGTTGAACCGATGCAAACCTTGGTTGATAACGTCTGGAATATGGAACACCCAGTCCGCAACTTAAATGTTACCTACAACTATTCAAACGCCAACATCGCTGCGCGCATTGAAGGTGAAGTTTTAATCTACAACTACCGTACCAACGATGGAACGGGTGTCGTTGATTTCAATAAAGAACCTAGCGAACAGTGGGTTGAATTCCGTTTAACCTTGCCGAAAGCCTCACGCCAAGGCCCTGTGCCAGTTGCTCTATATGCCCACGGTTTAGGCGCAACCAAAGAATCCGATAGCACAGTTACCGACATGAATGCGGATATCGGCATTGCTACCTACTCGATTGGATTCCCAAATCACGGTGCACGCGCAGAAGCGGACGGCGGCATGGTATTAACCATCGCAACAACCGATCAGCTAGCCAAAACCATCGGTATGATTCAACAAAATGCCATCGACTTTGCATCTGCCCACCGTGCATTACAAACCAGTCTTGCCAATATCGACGTTGTCGGTAAATCAAGTTGGTCAAAGTGGTGCAGCAACTGTGCCGATGGCGTTGTCGATATTGATGCAACCAATGTGATGATGGAAGGAACATCTCTTGGTGGTGTGTTAGGTTCTGTATATGGCGCTATCTCGCCAGATTTAAAGGGTGCGGTTTATCACGTAACTGGCGTTGGTATCACCAGCATTCTGTCTGATTCAATTCTGTGGGAACTCATGTTCGCTAGCCTAGTCCCAAGCGAAGCTAACGGTAGTGAAGCGGTGTTACTGCGCGGTGCAATTCAACAAGCACTCGATTACGGCGATGCAATTAACTATATCGACTACTTCCGTTACCCTCAGGCGGGTAAAGACGCTCGTCCACTGATGATCACAACGGGGGCAGGCGACACCATTGTTGGCAATCAAAGCAGCATAGCCGCGGCCAATTTAGTCGACCTCCCAATTGTTGGTGAGCCTTTGTACGATATGCCCGGTGTTCGCTTAGAAGCCGATTATGACGAAGACGGATATGGTATTCGCCATTACAAGCCAATCGTGGGAACAGTTCCCTTAATTTGGGACGGCACTTGGGCAGAAGCATTGAGCGCTGCATCGAGTCACTTAATCTTCACTCGCAAGTCGAAACAAGGTGATCAGCAAGAATTTATTAAGCGTTTCATTATGAACTAACGCATTGATTTACCAATAAAAAACCCCGGCTAGCCGGGGTTTTTTATTGTTCAAAATAAGCGATTACACAGTCGTATTGAGATCGTCGTCAGCCACGTCATCATCCGCTTGCTCGTCATCCGCCAACAGAGGCGGTAACAGCCAAGTGTTCAAACGTCGCTTTAATTCTTTCATGCCATCACCTGTGAGTGATGAAAATGTCTGAATTGTGACCAGATCACCCAAATCAGCAACGGCTTTCTTTACTTTAAGCAAAGTCGACTGAGCAGGGCCGCGTTTAAGCTTATCGGCTTTGGTTAACAGGATATGCACGGGCATTCCAGTTTCACCAGCCCAATCGAGCATAGCGTTATCAAACTCTTTCAGTGGGTGGCGAATATCCATGAGCAGAACTAAGCCCACTAGAGAATCGCGGTTATTAAGATAATGATCGAGTTCTTTTTGCCATTCGTTTTTCACGGCAACCGGGACCTTGGCAAAGCCATATCCGGGTAAATCGACCAATGCGAGGGGTGCTTCACCTACCTGAAAGAAGTTAATTAGCTGTGTTCGACCCGGTGTTTTACTGGTTCGAGCAAGTTTTTTTAACTCGGTCAGGGTATTCAGCGCACTCGACTTTCCAGCATTCGAACGGCCCGCAAAAGCCACCTCACGCAGGATATCTGTGGGGCACTGACTCAACTTCGCAGCACTTTTAACGAAGAAGGTATTGGTATATGTCAATGAAACCTGTTCTATCATGGGGTAAACGTAATGACCGTCTGGAAATTAATGTTATATAATGCGTAGCCTTGGATGACAGTCCCATTCTATCACAGGGCAATGAGTTCGAGGCCAAGCTGTTTTAACGGTTACGCAAAACAAGCAAGAGAGAGACTCACTATTATGAAAAAACTCGCTGTGATGGCGGCTATTGTCGCCGCTATGAGTGCCAACACTCAGGCATTCGATGTTGATGCTAAATACAAGCAAACCTGCGGTGCTTGCCACTCAATGGGTGTTGCTGGTGCTCCTAAAGCATTTGATGCGGCTGCTTGGGCACCGCGTTTAGCAACGGGAATGGACGCACTGGTTGCCAGTGTCACCAACGGTAAAAATGCCATGCCTCCTCGTGGATTGTGCATGGACTGTACTGCCGATCAGTACAAATTATTGATCAATTACATGTCGACTCCGAAGGCGGACTAATTTCCCCTTCGGCTACACTGCTGTAATAGACGAATTCACTTACAACCTGGATCTGATGATGAAAAACCTGTTGATTAGCCTGATTGTTTCTGCCGGACTAATGTCTGTTGCTCATGCGGGTGACGCGGAAGCCGGTAAAGCAAAATCCGCAACCTGTGCTGCCTGCCATGGAGCTGATGGTAACAGCATGGCCCCTACCTTCCCTAAAATAGCCGGTCAGGGCGAGCGTTATTTGATTAAACAGATCAAGGATATTCGTGACGGTCGTCGTAATGTTGCTGCCATGGCACCATTTGTTGCTGGCCTAAGCGATGAAGATATTGCGGATCTCGCCGCTTACTTTGGCAGCCAAGTTCCAACGACAGGCGGTGCTAAAGAAGAATTAGCTGAACTAGGCAAGCGCATTTACCGTGGCGGTATCGCAACCAAAGACGTACCAGCATGTATGGCATGTCACGGCCCAGACGGTAAAGGTGTTGACTTAGCGGGCTTCCCACGCCTAGCCGGTCAGCATGATGCTTATACTCAAGCTCAGCTAAATGCGTTCAGCACGGGTACTCGCGCCAACGATGGCGATAGCAAAGTAATGCGCAGCATTGCTTACCGTTTACACAGCAGTGAAATTGAAGCGGTATCGTCGTACATTCAGGGCCTGCGTTAATTAGCAGTTCCTCGATGAGAAAGGTGGCTTAGGCCGCCTTTTTTTATATCTCGACCCCAAGCACTGTCTCTAAGATTGCGTTAGGACAGTTTTACAGTCCTTTGCACTGTCAGTGGTGGGCAGCACTTACGCTTTTGTGTAAGAATACTGGGACAATAATTCACATTTAACACGGATTGGAGCTCTCATGCTTTCTCAGTTCAAACACTGGTTCACAGCCGCCCTTGTGTTGGTAAGCGTTTCTGCGTTCTCTGCTGAATACGAAGCCAACAAGCACTACAAAGTTTTAGAGCAGCCAGTGCCTGTGGTTCAGGATGGTAAAATTCATGTGGAAGAAGCCTTCTGGTACGGTTGCCCTCATTGCTTCGATTTGGAAGCTATCATTACACCTTGGAAAAACGGACTAGCCGATGACGTTCAATTTGAAGGTGTCCCTGCTATGTTTGGACGTACTTGGGTGTCGCACGCACAGATGTACTACACAGCCGATGCTCTAGGTGTACTGCCAAAAGTTCACACCAGTATTTTCGATGCTATCCACTTGCAAAAAGTACGCTTAGTTACCCGCGAAGACCAACGCGCATTTTTGATGGAAAAAGCCGGTGTTAGCGCCGAAGATTTTGATAAAACCTATGAATCATTTACGGTTAAGACTCGTATGAATCGTGGCGACAAGCGCGTGCGTTCTTTCCAAATTAGCGGTGTACCTGCCTTGATTATTAACGGTAAGTATGTAATTGATGCCACCTCTGCCGGTGGTCAGAAAGAGATGCTTGAAGTCGCAGATTACTTGATCAACAAAGAGCGCAACGGCCTATAAGGTTGACTGAACGCGTTACACTCCGTGAGTTTGTCGCAGTCCCAAAGGCTGCGGGAAGCTTGCGACTACTGACTTTCAATATGCAGGTTGGTATTCAAACCCAAGCCTACCACCATTATTTGCTCCGCAGTTGGCAGCACCTTCTTCCTTTTAAAGCCCGGCATCTAGCTTTAGATGCTATCGCAGATCTGGTTAGCCACTTCGACATTGTTGCCTTACAAGAGGCTGATGGCGGTAGCTGGCGTAGCGCAAAAGAAAACCAAGTGGAGTACATCGCGCAGCAGGCTAATTTCCCTCATTGGTATCATCAGGTTAATCGGGATTTGGGACGGCTAGCACAGCACTCGAACGGTTTGCTCTGTCGTATGGCAGCCAATCATATAGAGAAACACGCATTACCAGGAGTCTTACCTGGCCGCGGAGTTATGGTTTTTCGCTTTGGTTCTGGAGATCAGGAGTTAGTTATTGTCATAACTCACTTAGCTTTAAATCGTCGTACCCAACAGAATCAAATCGCGTATTTGGTGGATGCCGTTCGAGACGCTAAACACTTGATCATTATGGGAGATCTCAATCAAGAGGCTGAGTGGCTACTGCAACACAGCGCCCTGCAAACCTTAAGTTTGCATCCGATTGCGCCACATCTATCGACTTACCCCAGCTGGCGTCCCAATCGCGCCATTGATCATATTTTAATCAGTAGCAGCCTCAAGCTAGACCGCATCGCAGTTATAGACCATCCGCTTTCAGATCACTTACCGGTAGCGGCAGAAATCATCTTTTCTATTTAAACTTCCGGCTCACGATCATCCAGCACTTCAATAATTCTTATCTATACTTGCATCAATAATACACATTTACTTACTAGGGGTATTGAATGGCTGCTGGATCGGAAGCGGATGCTGCGCGCCGTTGGCGGGATAAGTACTTAAACTTACTCGACGAACACGAAAAACTTAAAACCTCGACCGACGATCGCAGCGATCAATTGCGCCGTGGTTTGTTAATGGTGTCGCTACTCGCAGAAGGACAAGCCGATAATGTCGACTCCGCACTCGGCAACCTGAGAGATACCATGAAGGATGGTAGCTTAGGGGTAAGTCGCAGCATGGACGAGTTAGAAAAAGTCGTGCGCCGCTTTGAAACGCAAAATGAAACCCAAGCTGGACTGCTAGCGAACGAGTTAAACTCCGTCGCCGATAAACTGTTGCAGTGCCCACTGCCGAAAAATCTGCTGAAAAAAATCCGCGACGTACGCAAGTCTTCCGCTAAAGACCTTAGCACTTGGGCGGGATACATTACTCAGCTGAAAGCTTGGAGCGATATTCTTGCCTCAGTAGCGACCCTTGAAGGTTACGATGAAAACGCTAAATCATCCTCTTGGTGGCAGCGCTGGTTAAAACCGCAAGAAAAGACAGAACAGCCCGAACCGACTGAAGAAATTGCAGAAGAAGAGAGCAGCGTAGCTAAGCAAGAACCGGGCTTTTCCCATATTGCCGCAGAAGTTGCCGATACCCTGGGTAAATTATTGTCTCGTCTTGTTATTCCGGAGCGTCTAGAAACTCGAGTGACGACGTTACAAGAGCGCCTTAATGGTGGGCTCAATTGGTATGAACTCGTTCCTCTGTTAGAAGATACGTCGCAATTTTTACTCGATTGCCTTGGTAGTGGCCAAGAAGAATTTGAGCGCTTCTTGCAGAGCCTCGATCAGCGCCTACAAGCAATCCAGTTGATGGTATCGGATGCCAACACAGACCAGAACGACCGCGAAAAAGCCCGCCATGATTTAGAAAGTATGGTGCGCGAGCAAATTGCAGATATACGATCAGTCGTTAACGGGCTCGGCGACTTAGGGGAATTGGGGTCAAGTGTTCGAGATCACCTTACCCTTATCGTTCAGGCAATGGAGCATTACCAAGAATGCGAAGTCGCGCGTGAACAGCGCTTAGCCGAGCAGTTACAAGTGCTGCAGGCTCGACTCAGTGAAATGGAGGCTGAGGCCTCTCAAGCACGCCAGATTATTGAAGACCAAAAAGCACGCGCAACCCAAGATCATCTCACCGGCTTACCCAATCGTGGCGCTTACCAAGTGCGCCTAGACGAAGAGTTATCGCGTCGCTCACGCGGCGGCGGCGCACTATCGATTATTATTGCCGACGTCGATCACTTTAAACGCATCAATGATGGTTATGGCCATCTAGCTGGCGACAAAGCACTACAACTCATCGCCTCTACTTTGCGAAAAAATCTACGCACTATGGATTTTATTGCCCGCTACGGTGGCGAAGAGTTTGTCATCTTACTGCCTGAAACCAGTACTGAAGAAGCGATGGACGTCGCGGAGAAACTGCGCAGTAAAATAGAAGCTTGCCCGTTCAACTTTCGCAGTGAACGCGTCGTCATCACTATGTCCTTTGGCATCAGTGAATTTCGCACTCTCGAAGCCGTTGAAACGGTATTTGAGCGTGCCGACAAAGCTCTCTACAAGGCTAAAGAAGAAGGCCGCAACCAATGCCAGCGCGGCTAGTGAAGTCAGTACTTGCCATTTAGTGTCGTTTTGATTATTTTGCTTAGCTAAATTTCGAAACGAAACCTTATTGATGACTCGTCGCCCAACTGTTGCTCGTCGAGAGCAAATATTACAACGCTTAGCCGAACATGGCCGCGTTCAGGTCGACGAGCTATCACTCCTGCTAAAGACCTCTGAAGTTACCATTCGTAAAGACCTTAACGTTTTAGAAAACGCGGGAAAGCTCGTTCGACGTTACGGGGGGGCAGTTCCCTCTTTTGCTGCCGATCCAACAAACGTTGGAACCGACTCTGAAGTTTCGAATCGAAAGGTAGAAATAGGTGCTGCAGCTTCTCGGCTGATTAGCGATGACACTCGTATCCTTATCGATTTTGGCAGCACAACGACGACTCTGATTCCTCATCTCAGTCGCTATAGCCAGCTGGTAGTCATGACCAACTCGATGCGCACCGCCAATGCCGTACTGGCATTAACCTCAGCGCCGACCTTGTTAATGACAGGCGGAACTTGGGATGCCCAAACGCACTCGTTCCAAGGGCAAATTGCTGAACAAGTATTACGTTCATACGACTTCGACCAGCTTTTTATTGGCTGCGACGGCATTGATTTAGAGCGCGGCACCAGCACCTTTAACGAATTACTCGGCTTGAGCCGGGTGATGGCCGAATCGGCAAAGCAGATTATCGTCATGGCCGAAGCCGATAAAGTAGGCCGCCGTATTCCAAATTTAGAAATTCCATGGCGTCAGATCGACGTTTTGGTCACCGATAAGCGCTTAAGCACAAGCGCCAAAACTCAAATTGAGCAGCACGGTGTCGAGGTCATTATTGCCGACATCCCTGCAACCCAGAATAAAACCGGAGAACAATAATATGTGTGGAATCGTCGGAGCAGTCGCCCAACGTGATGTGGTTCAAATCCTATTGGAAGGCCTACGTCGCCTAGAGTATCGCGGATATGACTCCGCCGGTGTCGCGGTAATCAACCCAGCGCAAGAGCTAGTGCGCGTGCGCCGCATGGGCAAAGTTCAATCGCTGGCAGCCGCCATTAATGCCGAACCCGTTCCCGGCGGTACGGGTATTGCGCATACACGCTGGGCAACCCACGGCGAACCTTCCGAAGCCAACGCTCACCCACATGTATCTGGTGACATAGCCGTCGTACATAACGGTATTATAGAGAACCACGAACACCTGCGCCGCGAGCTGCAAAGCCAAGGCTATGTATTCAGTTCGCAAACCGATACGGAAGTGATTGCCCATCTGATTGAACGTGAATTACGTGATGCCAGCGGCGAGAATCAATTGCTCACCGCTGTTATGGCTGCTCGTACCTTGCTTGAAGGCGCTTACGGTATGGTCGTCATCGACCGCAACGACCCAGAGCGTATGATCGTCGCCCGCTCAGGTAGCCCACTCGTGATTGGCTATGGCATTGGTGAAAACTTTGTCGCCTCCGACTTATTAGCCTTACTCCCCGTAACGCGTAAATTTGCTTACCTCGAAGAAGGCGACGTTGCTGAAATCAGCCGTTCGGACGTACGTATCTTCGACGCCGGTAATGAACCAACAGAACGCACAGCCACCGAAACGACGGTTGAGCACGATGCGGGTGACAAAGGCGAATTCCGTCACTACATGCTCAAAGAAATCTACGAGCAGCCAACCGCCATTGCCAATACCCTAGAAGGTCGCTTAGTGGGCGGGAAACTCAATCTCGAAGCACTTGGTGATTTAAGCGATATCGACCAAGTGCAAATTATCGCCTGTGGCACTAGCTATCACGCTGGCATGACGGCGCGCTATTGGATTGAAGAACTGGCCGGCATTGCCTGCAATATCGAAATCGCCTCGGAGTTTCGTTATCGCAAATCGGTTGTACGCCCAAATAGCCTGTTAGTAACGATTTCGCAAAGTGGCGAAACGGCTGACACCCTCGCCGCCCTGCGCTTAGCCAAAGAACTCGGCTTTACCCGTTCGCTGACCATATGCAACGTACCTGGTTCGTCGTTGGTGCGTGAATCGGATATGGCGCTGTTAACTCGAGCAGGCACTGAAATTGGTGTTGCCTCAACCAAAGCCTTCACCACTCAACTCGTTGCCCTGCTGCTGTTAACCGTCGCACTAGGTCGTGGCCGCGGCTTAACGGCTGCCGCTGAACAGAACGTCGCCAATGCACTGACCTTACTGCCGGGCTTAGTTGAAAAAGCCCTTACTATGGACACCGCCATCGAAAAATTGGCTGAACACTTCGCCGAGAAAAACCACGCCCTCTTCTTAGGCCGTGGTGATCAATATCCGATTGCAATGGAAGGCGCATTAAAGCTAAAAGAAATCAGCTACATACATGCTGAAGCCTACGCCGCAGGTGAGTTAAAACATGGGCCACTCGCTTTGATCGACGCCGAGATGCCGATTGTTGTGGTAGCACCACATAACGACTTGGTAGAAAAATTAAAATCGAATATTGAAGAAGTGCGCGCCCGTGGCGGTGAGCTCTTCGTATTCGCTGACGAAGCCGCCTATATTCGCCCAGAACGCAATATGAAGGTCATGGAAGTACCGCATTGCGACGCCATTATCGCGCCGATTGTTTACACCCTACCGCTGCAGTTGCTTAGCTACCACGTAGCTGTGATCAAAGGCACGGACGTAGACCAGCCGCGTAATTTGGCCAAGAGTGTGACGGTGGAGTAACTCAGTAGCGCCAGCGTATTCCGCTATCAATGCGGAATTGCTTGTAATCCGCGGCTTGGAGGTTCGATTCATTCCAGTCGCGAATCAACTCGAACTGGGCGCTCCAGCGCGGTGTAATTTGCCAATTAAGATCGGCACTTAAACGGATTTTGTCATCATGGCGCGCGGCGAGAATATCGCTGCGAATGCCATCGTATTGGCGCATTTCATAACGAGCCTTTATCTGTGTGCTCACGGTATCAGCTCCAACTTGCCAAGCCCGTTTCCACCCGAGACGCACAATACCGCCTTGATATTGATAAATATCATCCGGGGTTTGTTCGCGCTTCAATTGCACATTAGCACTGATAAAATGGCGGGTTTTATCGATAAAGCGATATAGATATAAACCCACTGCGTCACCATCACTATCGCGTAATGGGTAATCGACAAACTGCTTTTGCGTGCGGTCGTATTGCGCACGCCAATACCACTGCTGACCAATAAAAGAGCCAATGGCTGGGCTAATACGCCGCATGGTTAAAAACGCCTGACCATTCACATCTGCTTGTGCATAAACACCCGCTAACTCGTTAATAAAATGTGAGGATTTGTACGTTACTTTGCCAAGGCCGGTGTGCATTTGGGTATCGTATTGCGAGTAGTTTTGCCACTGACTGTCGTGACCTTGGTAGCGTCCAGTCCATTGCCAATGTGCCGGCCAGCGACCACTAGCACCCATTGCCACATTAAGATTTCTTGACCAATCGCCAAGGCCGGAAGTTCTGTCGATTGAATCAACAGCAACATTACTGTCGTACTCTAAGCCTGCAGCCAATTCGGCGCTGAATTCCGCCTGTGCCGAAACCGCAAAAACCGCCAACATAAAGGCGGTTTGTACTGGTCCCAATAACGTTTTCACAGACAAGATTTAAATCCTTCTTTACGGTAATTCCATTCAGTTAGAAGCTGCTCGCAGTTGTGGAAGCCCGTAACCAAAAACAGTGTCCTTGCCGCGAACGCCTAAATCTTTGGCCTGAACTTCCATACGCTCTACTTTATCTACGCCGTTACTCTGCTCTAGTGCCAATGCAGCGGCAACAAATACTGCAGCAACGGAGGTGCCATCCATCGTTTGTTCTCGCCCAGTACTTGCATCAGCGACTCGAACTCCAACGCCAGGAGCAGCGAAGGCTATATGATCCCCTTGGCAAGCTCGCGAATAAATATTCAAAGCCGCATCAATCGCGGTCACGGCAACCACACTAGAATACGCGGCAGGATAACGAGGAAAGGCAACTGGACCATCATTGCCAGCCGAGGCGACGATAATCACACCGCGATCATGAACACGATTTAATGCTTCTTCTAGTACTCGATTCGGAGGGCCAGACAAGGACAAGTTAATAACATTGACCTGTTGCGCTAATAACCAGTTCAATCCGGCGACTAAATCAGCCGCTGTCGCCACCACTAAGCCATGATCTGTGCGTGCAAACACCACGGCATTGTCTAATTCTGCCTGCGCTAAGATACCTGGCGCAGCACAATCTGCTCGGCCTGCGAATATTGATGCCATCGCAGTCCCGTGAGTATCGTCATTCGTTGCCTCTGGCAGGTAATACGCAGCTTGATGAATTTGTACACCAACCAAACAAGGATGGTCTTCCTGAATATGAGAATCCATCAAACCGATCTTAACGAGTAAAGATATCGGAGCCGATATGCCCATCATCTTTGCCAACGTCGGCACAGGAGTCGATATCGAAGATGGCGTCGTCGCCCCGTCCAGCCCATATAAATGGTTACTATCTGAGTCTTTTGGTGGGCGTACGCGCGAATCGTCGAAGGTAACTAAAATTCCGCCTAATTCAGTCATGACTTCGGTGGCGATAATATCTGCACCACTCGCTTTAGCATCGTTTAATTCTTGCTCGGTTAGCAAAGCGATGGTTTGTTCAGGTAGTGCTGGAAAACCACTTTCATCCAGCATCTCTTCCAGTTGCCAAAGTTGATGAATATGATCCTCAATGCCTTGGGTGATGAAATCATCATCTCTATGACTGCGGGCCTCAAACATACGTTCTAAGCGCTCTTCTAGTTCATCTTCTAATTCTTCAGCTCCCTCAAATTGCTCTTCAAGCGAATTCTCAATGTCGTGCTCGGCGCGCTCAAAGGCTTCGTCTTCACCTTCACTTCCAATCTCTGCCGTCAGCGATTGTTCTAACGCTTCTTCTGCATCGTCATCCGCCCACACACAGCTCGCAGCGACGAGCAGGCAGGTCGTAATAACAAAATGGCGCCAACTGGCGGTGTTGCGTTTCATCTAGTTCCTCGGTACAAACTGGGCAGCTTTCATCACTATAACGAAGATTGTGCATTTTTATTTCACAACATGGGAATAAAGCCCGTTAACGGGCGTTGTTAGGGGCATGGATACAACCGAATCTGATTTTCGCCAACAGCTGATCGCAGCGTTACCGGCACTGCGACGCTATTGCTATGCCTTAACAACACATCCGCAAAATGCGGAGGATCTTTTACAGGCATCCGTTGAGCGGGCACTGAGTCGATGGCAACAGTATCAAGTTGATACTCACTTTGATCGCTGGTTGTACCGTTTATGCCGAAACTATTGGATCGATACCATGCGTAAACAGAAGCCCAGCGAAACGTGGGATGAAGAACATGATTATGAGCAACAAACGCTGTCAACTGAACAGGTGTATAGCTCCAGCGCAACCCTGAGTAAAGTGCAGAGTCACATGCAAAAACTCAACGAAGCGATGCGCTCGGTACTCTACTTAGTGGCTGTCGAAGGTCGCAGCTATCAAGAGGCCGCCGATATTCTTAACGTGCCGATTGGTACGGTAATGAGCCGTTTAACCCGCGCGCGTCAGCAACTCAGCCGCAGCGTTGGCGATATTTAGGGGGGAAAACAATGATCCATTACAGCGATGAGCAATTATCTGCATTTTTAGATAACGAACTATCACCGAGCGAATACCAGCAGTGCGCCAAGGGTATCGCCGCCAGTGCTGAGCTGCAGCAACGTGTGGATGCCTTGCGTGCCGCTGACGAAATCGCCCGAGACTATTTTAAAAGTGTCGATGAGCAAGCCGACAACAGTGCCTTAATCGACTTAATCAACTCGGCACCATCAATGAACTCGGCAACGTCGGCCGCGAACAAGATCGTAGTCTTTCCGGCAAAGAAACCACTATTGACTCGCATTGCTAGCTTAGCCGTCGCCGCCAGTGTTCTGTTTGCAGTCGGTGCTCTGTGGCGTAATGTCACAGTCACCTCGCCTTATGCACAAGAGCGAGTTCTATTGTCGGAACTGAGTAGTGGTGAAATTCGCAGCTATGATGATTCTCGTGCCGAGTTAGTGCAGAGTTGGCGCACGAGTAACGGTGAAATCTGTCGCGAATTAATGCTGCATCGCACTGAAGGCTCCGACACTATAATCGGCTGTTGGCGCAATCATGGATGGGACATTGAAATGTTCAACAGCGATACTGCCGACTACCAACCGGCATCAGCTAACGATGTTACGTTCGGTGCTGAACTCTTAACAGTAGAAGAAGAAAGACGCTGGCTTGAGCAGCATTAACGTATATTGCCAAGCCTAGTTCGGCCAGCACCTCCTAAACAGGCAAGTTTCTGTCTAATTTGCTGAGCTTAACGTCAAGTTTCGCTCAATCCGACTTGCCTACGCGCCCCCTAACCCTGCACACTCCCTGTCCTGAGCGGCGAATGAATAGATAACGGAAGTATCGCGGCCCATGACCGAATGGATTGCAGCATGAGTGCTGCCAAGGAGAAAGTTGCCATGAACTTCAAGCCGACGGCTGGTCTTATCGGCATGCTACTGGGTGGCGTTTCAATACTCTCAGGATGTAGCCCTAGCGTACAAACCAATTTGATTCATCCCGATGCGGATAAGAGCATTGTATTTAATACCAGCAAAGGCAGCGTGAAAGGCAATGTCAGCCTGCTTGAACTGGAAGTTGGTGGCAGTATCGTCGCATCCACCAGTGCCTCATCGTTAGAATATACCGGCGGCCCCTATCCCATATTCAGCAATATGATGCTGCCATACAAAGTGTATGCGCATTCGAACTATGGTGTGAAAACCAACACGGGATCGCTTTATATCGCCAACGCTAAAGGTCATTACCGCTATACAGTCGCCTCCGGTAGTAACAACGGTTACCCCAATAGCACCGCGGAACAAACGGGGCCCAATCTTTATCGTTTAGACAAAGCCGTTGTTCGCACCCATGCACAGAATGCGGTTATCGAATACGCCAACGCACGAGGCTTAACCACCACTCAGGTATTAGCAACCGCCGACCATATGGTCGAAGCCGTTGCACGCTATGTTTCTCAGCATATGAGCTGGCGCTCGGACGAACTCAACCGCCAAGTTTTTGCCGATAACGGCTATGAATCCTATTCCCCTGGTTGGGATTTTCCACAACCTGCCGATTTAACCTTAACCATCTCTGGCGCTTTAAACAACGTTAGTTCGTCGGATGACTTTATGGGCGACGGCGAAGACCACGCCATTTTGCGCGCCGCTCTCCTGCACGCCTTAGGCTTTGCTCCATGGGCAATCTGGAATGTGATTGATAGCCCTGTTAGCCACGAATACAACGTGGTGCTCTACCAAGGCGCTTTTCGCTTAATGGATTACGGTACTATCGACCGCTGGCTTAAAACTCATACTTGGGATGCTCACCAAAGCTACTTCGGTTGGAACGCAGAGCATGGGCCGCGCGGAACCGCTGACCTGAATCACGATTATTTAAAAGATAATACGCATAATTATCCCGGCGGACGTAGCAATGGCAACACCTGGAGCTACCAAGGTTACTACCAAGACGTCGCGCCATAAGCCCAGATTAAAGAGGAATAAACATGAATTGGTTACGTATGATGGGCTGCTTAGTTGGCGTTATTGTCAGTGCTAGCACCCTTGCTGTTGAGCAAAAGATATCGACGATGGACGTCGGACCGGCAGACATTATCATCACCCATATGGAAGGCAGAATAGCGTTACAAGATGGTGCAGCACCAACCACAGATATCACGCTAACCATTACCAATAGCTCCGAAAAGAATTTCACCGGCACGATCGGATTTCGTGGCGGTGACAGCCAACCTATTACTTTAGCGCGCGGCAATACAGCAACCATCGCAGTAGCACCGGATGTGCAATACCGCGGCGAACGCGGCCATATTCAAAAGGCGGCAATTGATCTAACCATTTTAATGGATGGTGACCTACCCCAAAACGCCGTTGAATCGGTGAACGTTGCCGTATCTCTGCCAGACGGTGGCAGCCCACTGATGAAAGCCACACCGCCGCTAATCGAGAACGAAGGAGCTGTACCGTCGTATATTTTATTTTCTCGCGGGCAATACACATCGCCTCTGACCATGCTCTATACCATGGCGCCTGTGAATGTACGCATTCACAAAACCCTAATGCCTAATCCGATCAAAGAAGGGCCTGTGACCGTGTCGCTCACCCTAACCAACGTCGGAAAAGAAACAGCTAAAGGCTTAATCATTAAAGACAGCCTAGATCCGCGTGATTTTTCCGGCGAAGGAGAAGGCTTTACGCTCTATCAGGGTGAAGTCAATGATCAGCGTTTGTTATGGGAACATACGCTAGAGAGCCTTGGCGCAGGAGAAAAAACGACCATCTCCTATGAAGTAATCGCCAATGGCGCTGTTCATGATGTCGCTCTTGATGCCGCTAGTGTCATTGTCGATCAAGAACTTGCGGGTATCAGTAACAAAGTTTGGCTACACAAATAGCAGTGCGGTTACTGGATTAAAACCGAGTAAATTCCTAGGTTTTTAATAAGTGGCGGACATTCCTGTCAGCCACTTCTTGCTAAATAACAACCATAACAATAGCTAAAGTCTTGCAGCCCAGAACCCGAGCGGCTTGCACAATTCAGTAACATTTCTTCACGACAAATAACTACTTTATGTAGGTGTATTTTTCAAAACACTCGCCAAATAACTGCTTAACTCAGTGCATCGACCAAGGGTCACGTCATTAGTTAGGAGTTACAGCATGAATCGAATTACCCCATTGCTAGCAGCCATGTGCGTATCAAGTGCGCTGGTTGGTTGCTCTAATACCAATAACGATAACGCCTCTGCCTCGGCAGAAACCGGCAGCGAATCATTATCGGGTAAAGTCGCTGACGGTTACTTAGCCGGAGCCACCGTCTGCTTAGATCTGAATGACAACCAAGAATGTGATGCTGATGAACCATCAACGACATCGACCTCGGGCGGTGCCTACACCCTAGATGGCGTAACGGCAGAACAGTTAGCCAGCGCAGCGATCGTAGTAGAAATCGTCGTCGGTGAAACTATCGATGAAGATAACCCAGGTGTTGCCATTGATCGTACCTACACCTTAACCGCCCCTGCTGGTTATAATTTCGTTAGTCCTCTGACCACTATGGTACAGAACGAAGTACGTGAAAATGGCGTCACGCCCGACGAAGCCAAAGCCAGCGTTCAGACAAAACTTGGCACCGAAATTGACCTTGCCGAAGACTATGTTGCCGGTAGTAGTGACGAAACCAATGGCGCTGAGTTTGAGCGCCTACACAAGGTGGCTCAGGTCACCCGTGTGGTAATGCAAAATAATATTGAAACCGTGAGTCAGCTTACCGATGGAACCGGTGTTGCATTTGAAGATCTTCTGTCACTCATCGTAAAACAAGTCGTTGCCGCACTGAGCTCCATTTCGTCACAAGTGGATGCCGCCGGTGAAAGCTTTGATCCTGATGATGTTGTTTCCTCGGGTGGCGTTGACGGCGCCAACGTTGATACCGCAACCATTAACGACGATCTTGCCGAACGCGAAGCAAAACGCAGTGCGACCGATGTAAGCATTGCCGAAGTATTAACCTCTGGCGACAGCCTGCACTTTTTTGAAAGTGATGAGTACGACCAAGGCGTTGTTGATTTCTTTTACGGCACAGTGAGCGCAGATAGCAGCAATAACGTTACCATCACGCGTTCTATTTACAACGCCTCAACCGAAACTTGGGATGCTGACTCAGAAGATAATGGTGATACCTACCAAGATTGTATTTTGGATAGCGATGCCTGGAACTGTGTATCTGATAGCTCTGAAACCATTACCGTATCCGGCGACAGCGTTATTGTTAAACGCGGTGGTCTTGATGCTTCAGAGGAAGTGATTACTGGCATTTCTGTCAATTTGACCGGCAAGCGCATCGCGAGCTTCGCAGACGACGAACGCTATGAATACGTACTTGACCCTGCCGCTACCTTTAGCGAAGGCGCAACAGGCTATCGTTTAAGCTTTGTACGTGACTCAGCTATTCATGTCATTTTCAAGGATAACGTTGAAACCGTATCTCAGTGTTGGGATGGCTCTGGCAACTCTGAAGGCCCATTCTCGCCAACGGATACTTGGTGTAATAACGTCTTCCTGCGCACCGGTGACGGCAACTACGAAACCGATGGCGACGCTGCTACTGCACTATCGCAGCTGGTTTCTAGCGCGGCGGCTAGTAACCCAAATGATCCATCCGATATTAAAGGAACCGAACTTTATGGTCGTGATATTAGTATCATGGCGGAGTTCGTCAGCGGTGGTGTCGCTAACTATTATTTAGTTGATTATCGCGATGCTGCGGGTACCAGCTTAACCACTAAATACACCGGCACTTGGGCACAGAATACGGTGGATACTAAGGTCATCATGCAATTCACCTTACCTGCTATTTTGATCTCAAAAGGTGATCTTGACGACGATGAGAAAACTCAGTTTTTTACCGTTCATGATGGTTATGTGCGTCGCGGTGGCATCATTCCAGCGGGGAGCAGCAATGACAACCAATGGGTATTTAACAACAGTGCTCGCGATGAAATTAAAGCAGCATTTGATTACAGCCTACTTACCGATCTTGAGCCTTGCTCAACCGGTGATATTGAAAACGGCGAAGATCAAAGTGGTGTTGCAACGAGCGGAACGTCATCCGATTTCATTGCCGCTGCTGAAGCATGTTCAACCTCTAGTTTTGTCAGTGCCGACTTAACGGCTCAAACCCTTGTTTCTGACTTTGGTGTCTTTAATTTCAAAGCAGCCGGTGCAGGTGTATTTGTTGGCGAAGTGGGTGGTGAAGAAGATTCAGTTCTCGACTTTACTTGGGCAATTAATAGCACTGGCCACGTGGTCATTAACACCTCTAATACACAAAAGGGCGAGACGACATTCCTGCGCTTAACGATGGCGAAAATTGAAGTGAATGCACGTCAAATTAGCTTAAAAACCTTTAGCCAAGAGGCCAGTACATCTGCCGCCGTTGATCAAGCCGTTGGCGAAGTGTACGGCGAGGTTTGGGCAATTAAATAACCACGAACCAAACATAAAAAAGCCCAGCAATTGCTGGGCTTTTTTATATTCGTTAATCGTTAAAAATCAGCCAACATATTTCGTAAGCTACTCAGCGTTTCTTGCCCGCGTTGTTTTTGCTCTTCAGCGCTGGTTTCTGTTTTGCCTTCCCAAGCAACATCATCTGGCGGTAATTCATCCAAAAAGCGCGAGTGCGTAGTCGACGCTGCTTCACCATACTGACGGCGCTTTGCCGCATAGGTCAGTGTTAACGTCCGCTTTGCACGGGTAATACCCACGTACATTAAACGGCGTTCTTCTTCGATGGTGTCCGCTTCAATGCTGTTGCGGTGTGGCATGAGTTCTTCTTCCATGCCCATAATATACACATGTGGAAACTCCAAACCTTTGGAGGCATGCAAGGTCATTAATTGTACTTGGTCGCTTTCATCTTCTTGCGCTTGTTGCTCCATCATATCGCGCAAAATTAAACGTCCTACGGCATCTTCGATGGTGCATTCATCACCCTCTTCTTCCGCTTTGGAAATCATCTTGCTAATGGAGTCGATTAAAAACCATACGTTTTTCATGCGCCGCTCGGCTTGATTTGGCGTGCCAGAGTTCTGCAATAAATAGCTTTCGTAATCGATGTCGCTAATCATTTCTTTAATCGCCGCCACCGGATCATCGGTATAGGCATTGCGGGTAATGCCATCCAACCAATGCCCAAAGCGACGCAAGCGATCAAGCGCCTTCGGCATAAGCGATTGCTCCAGCCCCATCTCAGTGGTGGCCGACAACATACTCGTGCCACGCATGGCGGCGTATTCGCTTAGCTTTTCAATCGTGGTCGGACCAATTTCGCGACGTGGGGTATTAATAATACGCAAAAAGGCCGCGTCATCGCTTGGATTAATGATTAAGCGTAAATAGCCCATGATGTCTTTAATTTCATTGCGGCCAAAAAACGACTGGCCACCACTAATTTTGTAAGGCACCTGATAGGCCTGCAATTTCATTTCGATATTGCGCGATTGATGATTACCACGGTACAGCACGGCAAAATCTTTATAGCCGCAGCCATAACGCAAGCGGCGCTCAACAATTTCCGTCGCAATGCGCTCGGACTCAACGTCGTCGTTACGACATTTAAGAATCTTAATTGGATCGCCGTAGCCCATATCGGACCAGAGCTTTTTCTCAAATTCGTGCGGGTTGTTATCAATCACGCGGTTAGCCGCATTAAGGATCAAACCGGTAGAGCGGTAGTTTTGCTCCAACTTAACAATTTTAAGCGTCGGGAAGTCTTTCTTGAGTAGCGACAAGTTCTCGGGCTTAGCGCCGCGCCAAGCATAAATCGACTGATCGTCGTCCCCAACCACCGTCAAACCGGTGCGATGACCTACGAGTAACTTAACCAGCTCATACTGACTGGTGTTAGTGTCTTGATACTCATCCACCAGCAAGTAACGAATCTTCTTCTGCCAGCGTGTTAACACTTCAGGATTGTTCATAAACAACACGGTTGGCGCCATGATCAAATCATCAAAATCGACCGCGTTGTACGCCTTGAGCATGCGCTGGTAAACCGAATAGGTTTGCGCAATCAGAGAATCTTGCTGAGTTTGGGCCATGTTGACCGCTTGCTCAGGAGTAATGAGATCGTTTTTTAGATTCGAAATAGCGCTCTGAATCATGTCGAGCATATCGCCATCATCACCGTGCTCACGATGCATAACGTCACGGATAATGCCTTTGCAGTCGTCTTGATCGAGAATCGAAAAGCCGGGCTTGTAGCCTGCGGTTTTGTGCTCAAAACGAATGATGTTCAAACCGAGATTGTGGAAAGTAGAGACGGTTAACCCCTTGGCACCACCCTTGCCAACCAAGGCGCTGACTCGCTCTTTCATCTCGCGCGAGGCTTTATTGGTAAAGGTCACCGCTGCGATGTGGTGCGGCTTAATGCCGCAAACACCGATGAGGTAGGCAATCTTACGCGTGATCACGCTGGTTTTACCCGAACCCGCACCGGCCAACACCAACAGTGGACCGTCGATGTATTTGGCTGCTTCTTTCTGGCGGGGATTGAGTTGACTTAGATCGACCACGGACATACCTCTCTCTGGGCCGGGGATTTTAGCAGTTATCGACGGCGATTAAATCGTTCCTTTACTAACAAGACCTGACATTCGGCAGCAAAAACGACCCAGCGACTCTCGTGTTTTCATATTTTTTCGCAATCCAACGGCAAGAGTCGCGCTAATGACCTATACATATAGGAGCCTTTAATTTACCTACGGTTTTATTGTTTTCTTATGGTGTCTCTACCAGACCACACAATACTCGATCTCTTGGTTCTGGGGACTGAACGCCCCGTATCCTCAACCTTGATTCAATGGTTAAGTGAGCAACCAGGAGCCGCTGCACATCCCATTCGTAGTGGCATGTTCGATGCCTTTATGCCGATTCCAAGTGGCCATATGGTTATCGTAATCGCGCCTCATGACTCACCTAATTTACGTGATCGCATTCAGGAAATGAGCATTCACCATGCGTGCTTGATCATAGGTCGTCCGACAGAACGCGCTTATTATCCCGATGCGAGCGTGTGGCTGGATGAAGATCAGCTCTCACCGACGTCAATAAGCCATGGCTTAGAAGACTTACGTACGAGCGCCCTCGGGTTGCAATGCCCACTACTCACGCGCCAAATGTTTTTACGGCAATTACGCATCCGCTTAGAGAAGCAACCTGACCTGTTTTTGCAAGTAGTGAGCTGTCGATGGCGGCCAGCAGCATCTGGCGATAGCGCTGAACTGCGCTTTGCCACACAGCAAGCGTTTGAGCATCGCCTACGCTCGAATGCACCGGCTGACGCCCTGATCGGTAAGTTGTTGGATGACCAGTTTGTGGTGGTGAGTACTCAACAAGCAATATTGGCAGAATCTTGGCTTGCCTCATATGAAGACGACAGTGCCTATCTGTGGACGTCTTTCCTTAGTAATCCCTTGATGTTGCACAGCTATAATGACCTCGGTAAAACACTACAGGCCTGTGTGCAGCAAATTGAGCACAAACGTATGATGCAAAGCGGTATTGGTACACGCTCGCTCAGTACAACAGAGAGCCTAGTCGTATCCGATTTAATTCGCGCACTAAGGCGCAAAGAGTTTTACCTAGAATTTCAGCCACAGTTCGAAACCGCGAGCGGCAAGCTAGTGGGCGCAGAAGCCCTATTACGCTGGCTGCACCCAGAGTTAGGGGTTGTGCCACCAACGGTATTTATTCGCGATGCCGAAATGGCCGGTTTAATTCGGACTTTGGGCTTATGGGCCTTGAGCGAAACGTTAAAAGCATGGCATCGACTTGCCGAACGCGGACACTCATTACGCATGGCGGTGAATGTATCCTTCCCCGAAGTCGCCGATCCTGATTACGCCGACAAAGTTCTCAGTCTGCTTGAAAAAAACGGCGTGCCATCCTCTTGCTTAGAGTTAGAGCTGACCGAAACCGCCATGATGCTGGATGCCAGTGTGTCACTGCTAAATTTGCGCACACTAAAGCAGGCGGGTGTTCACATCGTATTGGATGATTTTGGTACGGGGTTTTCATCACTCTCGCACCTCAACGAGCTCCCACTAACCGGCATAAAACTCGATCGTGCGTTTGTAACGCCGTTAGGTTCTGACGGCCCACAAACACATATCGTTAGCTCTATGTTGTATTTAGCGCGGCGCTTAGGCTTAGAAACAACTGCCGAAGGCGTAGAAGACAGCAAATGCTTAGAGGTAATTCACTCTCTCGGCTGTGATCGGGTTCAAGGCTTTTTATACGCCCAACCTATGTCTCTCGATCACCTCATCGAACGTATTGATGGTGAACTAATTATGAGCGAGGGATCTGGGCAACAGTGCCTGTTTTAGGCGCTACGGGTAAGGGAACAACAGGGACAGCACCCGTTTCACCGAAGAAAGCCTTCGCATCAAATGGGCTAGGCGTTACTTTGTGGTAATACACCATACCCGCCACAATAACAGCTGTAACAGCCAAGAAAATAACCAATTGCTTTACCGAATCAGAGTCGCGCATCAAGTGCTCCAACGCTACAAAAAAAGATGAACTGTCTTTTTAGTCTGGTCTAGTCTCGGTAGAACGCAACTTTACAAAGTTTACCATTCCCTCTTTACAATATTCATAGATAAAAGACGTCCAAGATCTCTAGCACTGACATCTATAGTGCTGGCTTATCGACGAGCATCGGTTGAATGCATCACTATCGATAATTGCTATGAGTACATTTCCGGTAGCCAGATTTCATGTTTCAGGAGCACGAATTTCTTTTAGTCCATTTTGAAACTCAAAAAACTCATCATTGGGGATTTTTTTTAATATCCGCCCCTGATACCACTACATTTAGGGACGCTGACTTTACAAGGGTATTGCTTAAGAGAGTATTCAGGATTTCCTGCATATTGTCGTGAGACGTAGCCGGAACGCTTAGTCTTAATAAGTAATAATCAGGCGAAGGACTCCATCTCACAACGACGGCCCCAATACTCTCTGCAATCGGATCAATCTCTGCCTTTTTAGTGTAGTCTCTGAACGTAACCAAGATTTCATTGGCAGAGTATGATGTACCATTTTCAGGATCCGTCAAAGTTAGACTCATGCCGTTAGGAGAACTACTAAGAGGATACGCACTGACACAGATCTCTTCTGTAGGTGAAGACTTGTGTATGCCACTTTGAATTAATTCAGCTTTAAAATTTAAACACTCCCCCTCAGTTAATTGGCTAGCATCAATAGAAAAGCTTGATGAAAAACTACCATCTCCTGCGATTAAATCGCCATTAACGCCTTCATCATTTAGTGTTAATTCAATATCTCCACTAATGACCACCTGAGCCGGAATGTTCTTATTTCCTATCGCGGTACTTACATTAAACCTAACTTCGGTTATTTCATTCGCAACAATAGCGTCTGGATAGATACTTGGTTTAAATATTTTCAGTACCTCACTTTGAAGTCCAACCTTAATGTACATACTGTCTTCGTATCCTTCTCCAGTTTCTGCTAAAAATACGGTGGTTTTAACAAGATAATTACCAACTTGATTGGCCGAAATCTCAGTCTCTAACATCGTCGAAGAAAATAGCTCAGTTATCTCCACCGCATCAGCTAGAGAAGGATTAAACGGGGCTAACATTGGTACAAAGTAACGCAAAACAAAAACAAATCTGCACGCTAATAGCAAAAGAATCACTCCCAATCGAAATTTATATCTTTACGTTATTACCCTAATTACGCTCAACGTTTAAAAACACAAACACATCAAGTCACCTGCCGGTAGCGATCCAAGCTACGATAGCCTAAAGCCTCCATAAGATGAATTTTTTCGATATGCTCGGCTTCGGCTAAATCAGCAATGGTGCGGGCAACGTTCAATAAACGGTGATAGCCACGAGCGGATAATTGCAGCCGTTCGATAGTATCCAACAGCCACGTTTGGTCATCTTCTCGTAGCGCGCACACACGATCGCGCGTTGCTCCCGATAATTCAGCATTCGGACAGCCTTGCCGTTGCATTTGCCGCGCGCGCGCAGCGATCACCCGTTGCTGCACCTGCTCGCTTGGCTCTGACGGCGGTGCTTGTTGCAAAACCGCCACTGGAAGCGGTGGCACTTCAATGTGCAGATCAATACGATCAAGCAGTGGCCCAGACGTTTGCCCTTGATAGCGCCGTATTTGCTCTTGGCTGCAATGGCAACGCCCCGAGGGATCACCGAAATAACCGCAAGGACATGGATTCATGGCCGCGATGAGCTGAAATCGAGCCGGAAATGTGATGGATCGATTAGCACGACTGATCACAATACGGCCGCTTTCAAGCGGTTCGCGCAATACGTCGAGTACTTTGCGACTGTATTCCGGTAGCTCATCTAGAAAGAGCACACCGCCATGGGCTAACGATATTTCTCCTGGCTTAGGGTTTCCTCCGCCCCCCACCAGTGCAACCCCAGATGCCGTATGATGCGGTGCGCGAAATGGACGCTGACGCCAGCGCTGCTTCCAGCCATCATCTTGATGACTAATCGAATAAATCGACGCCGATACTAAGGCTTCGTCTTCGGTCATTGGCGGTAAAATCCCCGGCAAACGACTGGCGAGCATGGTCTTGCCCGTTCCTGGTGGGCCAATAAATAGAAGATTATGCTGCCCGCTGGCAGCGATTTCTAACGCCCGTCTGGCCTGTGGCTGACCGCGGACATCTTGTAAATCCTCACCCAAGCGCGTTAATGCGAAAGCATCAAGGTTAGGCTGTACCTGAGTTAGCTGGTGCTGGCCATGCAAGAACGCCGTTACCTCGCTCAGTTCCGAAGCGATACGGTAATCACCAGTACTGCACAAACTGACTTCCGCGGCATTACCTGCGGGCAGTATTAAAATCCGTTGTTTTTCTGTGCACTGTAACGCTGAGGGCAAAACACCCGATACCGGCTGTAAAGCACCACTTAAGGCCAGCTCACCAATAAACTCGTATTTTTCTAAAGCATCGGCGGGGATTTGATCGGAGGCGGCGAGTATGCCTAAAGCAATGGCCAAATCATAACGACCGCCTTCTTTTGGCAGATCCGCAGGGGCGAGATTGATCGTGATGCGTTTCGCCGGAAATTCAAACTGGCTGTTAATGATGGCGCTGCGCACGCGATCTTTTGACTCGCGCACGGCGGTCTCTGGCATGCCGACCAAACTCATGGATGGCAAACCATTCGATAAGTGAACTTCAACTTGAACTTGAGGTGATTCAATACCCAATTGTGCGCGGGTATAGACCTTGGCGAGTGACATTGGCATTCCTTGCTGGCGTCATTTTTTTCAGACTAATAAAAGCAACTGAGAAGTGCCATAAGGCAAAAGGCTGATGAAAAGCCGATAAAACCCAAAAAGATACTGCGCCAGCTCGGTAAAATGCCTAACATTGAACCAGTTATTCAATTTGTTATGCATAAAAAGCAGGAGGGGAAGGCATCCAATCCCTCTGTTCAGACGTATGTTATATGACCGAGCTTGCTTTAGTTTTTGCCAAGCTTGTGGAGAAGTTAATGATTACACCCGCTCGTATCACTCTTTCGATTGCCTTAGCTTGTACACTTATTGCCTGTAAATCTGGCGGCGGCAGTGGCAGCGACTCGGGCTTGCGCTTGTCAGGCCAGTTAAGCATCCCGGTTAACACCGTCACCGATTCAGATGTTAACGATAGCTTGGCAACCTATGCGTCTAACAATGATCCATCGACACCACAAAGTATCCCTAACCGTGTAACTGTACATGGCTTTGCCTCGGCGGTGCCGACTTTTGCAGCCGCCAGTGATGCCGGCGATTTTGAGCGTTTTGACAACGATGCCGATGAAGACGATTACTTCTCGGTTAGCCTCCAAGCTGGGCAAAAAATTACCCTGCAAGTCGTTGATTTTGAAGGTAATAATACTGGATCAGCGTACAGTGGCGACCTCGATCTTTATCTATTCAAACCGCCACTAGAAACCTCTATTTTAAGCTCACTAAACGAATCTGAGTTTGAAGAAATCATCGTTCCCGCCGATGGTGAATATTTAGTTAACGTCTATGCCTACAGCGGCATCTCTAAATACGTACTGCGCATTCAACCGGCAGATACCAGTATTACCAGTACATCCAATAGCAAAGGTTTTGCACCTTTCGTACTCGATCAAGCCGTCGTGCAGTGGAAGGACAATAGCTCAGCGGCTAATGCTAAAGCCCTATCAGGTATAGAGCCGCCAGCAGAAACACACAGCCGTGCCTTAGGTACAACTAGGTTGAACGCCGACCACTACTCCAGCGAGTATCCGGCCAAGGTTAAAATGGCGCGCATTCAAGCTGCGGCACTAACACCACTACAAGCTTTCAATCCTGAGCTAGCGCGAGCAAGGCAAACCCTGATTGATATCAAACGCTTAAACGAACGCGACGACGTCGAGTTTGCCGAGCCAAACTATATTCGCCATGCGCTGCGAACACCCAACGACCCGTTATATCGTAATCAATATCACTACAACGACATCAACCTGCCTCAAGCATGGGATATCACCACTGGCAGTCGCGCTGGCGGCGGTAATGTCATTGTTGCCGTACTCGATACAGGGGTATTTCTCGCGCACCCCGATTTAAGTAACCAATTGGTGAGTGGTTATGACTTCATTTCAGACAGCACCAATGCCAACGACGGTAACGGTATTGATAGTAATCCTGATGATCCGGGTGACAGCACTCAGCGTGGCGGTAGCTCATGGCATGGTACACATGTCAGTGGCACGGTCGCAGCGGAAACCAATAACAGTACCGGCGGCGCGGGTGTGAGCTGGAGCGCTAAAATTATGCCGGTGCGGGTATTGGGCACCCAAGGTGGGGAATCGAGCGATATCATCCAAGGTATTCGCTACGCAGCAGGGTTAAGTAACAATAGCGGCACAGTGCCCAGCCAGAAAGCCGACATCATCAATATGAGTTTAGGTAGCTATGGTGCATCAACCGCCGAACAAAATGCCATTACCGCGGCGCGTAATGCAGGTGTCATCATTGTCGCAGCTGCCGGTAACGATGGTAGCTCCGAGCTATCCTATCCCGCCTCCTACAATGGTGTGATATCGGTTAGCGCCATCGGTCCTGATGGCAATATCGCTTATTACTCCAACTCCGGTAGTAAAATCGACGTAGCAGCACCTGGAGGTGATCTAACGGCTGATCGTAATGCCGATGGACAATCTGATGGCGTATTAAGTACTTCCGTCAATGATGCCAGTGGCGCTCGTGTTGCCTCTTACTATTTGGAACAGGGCACCTCAATGGCGACCCCTCATGTGGCTGGCGTGCTCGCGTTAATGAAAGCCGTCAATCCAGATCTAACACCCGTACAAGTCGATAATGCGCTTGCAGCAGGAGAGCTAACCGATCAAAGCGGACGTAATAACGAATTTGGATACGGCGTTATCAATGCCTATAAAGCAGTTGTCGCTGCGCAAAATATTGGCGGCACTAGCAGTACCACTCCCGTGTTGGAATCTTCACCGAATAACCTCAGCTTAGGTACGGATGACAGCGCTAACTTTACCGTTAGCAATGCCAACCAAGACTCTACCGATCCTATGATCACCAGCGTCACTGACGATGCTAACTGGCTAACGGTGTCGTCGAGTAGCGTCGATGCTAATGGGCTGGGCAGCTATAGCGTCACCCTTGATCGCACTGACTTGATCGATGGTATTTATGACGCAACGATTACCGTTACCCCCGACAGCGGTTACCCCTTGTCGATCAGCGTAACAATGCAAGTCGGTGATGTCGTGAGCGGTGGAGGCATGACGCAGCAATACATTTTATTGCTCGATGCCGACAGCGAAAACGAAGATGTAGTCGCCGAGACACAAAGCGATAGCAGCGGTAATTATGAATTCACAGGCCTAAAACCCGGGCGCTATATCATTAATGCTGGTTCTGATATCGATGTCGATTTGTTGATTTGCCAAAGCGGGGAAACCTGTGGTGCCTACCCGAGCTTAGGAGCAGAACAAATAATTGAACTGACTGATACAGACCGCGCTAATGTCGATTTTGTTATTAGTGTAATTGGTGGTTTTAATAGTAGTGCTGCTAGCGTTCAAAGCCGTCCAATTACCAATAACGACGCGGAAAAGAGTAACGACACTGAGGAAAATAACAGCAAACAATCAGTTCACTCTATCGCAAACTGATTGTTCATAAGCCTAAAATCTAAGCACACCAATGGCACCTGAATGCAGGGTGCCTAGGTGTAACCCATCGTCTTCGGGTTGCACCGAGGTTACATTACCCACAGTAACGGCCGCTCTATCATGCAAGCTTTGCAATACTTCACCTTGCGCAGAAAACTGCACAATCAAACCGTAAGCTGGCGGCACAGGTAATAGCGAACTTGGTAATTTAGCCATTTGATTTTTCACCCAAGGATACGGGTGCAGCGCATCTAAAACAGGGCTGCGCAAAGCATACATAGCAACCCAAAAACTGCCATCGGCAGCACGCGCAATACCATCGGGAATGCTCGGCAATCCATCAGCAAAAATCACTTTCTCGCCTTTTCTATCGCCTGTTAGAAACACTTTGGTAATTTGATAACGATAGGTTTCATTGACCAGCACGAATGACTGATCGGCGCTCACAGCGACACCATTTGCGAAGGCTAAATCATCCGCCAACAAGGTTAATTCACCGCTCGGTTTAAGCGCAAATAAACGGCCACTGGGGCGGGCTTCGAGTGCGTCATTTAAATACTGCGCTAATGGCCAATGCGTACTAGCATCCGAGAAATAAATCGTACCGTCATTACCGATATCAACATCATCGACAACGCCTAATGCTTCGCCCTGATAATGATCTGCTAATACTTGCAATGTCCCCTCATGCGTCCACTTCAATAAACCACGAACACCATCAGCAATAATAAGTTCATCGCTCGACGTCATGGCCAGTCCAAGGGGACGGCCTTGAGTATTCGCAACCGTTTGCCAACGACCAGCATCCTCACCGCTAGTGCAGAGTTTCAGAATGCTGCCATCATCGACACCGGTGTAACGACAGCCGTTGCGATCGAGTGCGACATCTTCACCACCATGCACGCCTGCTGGAAGAAGAGTCATTTGTGCCGACTGCAACATGTCGTTAGGCGTATAGGCACCATCCAATAATTGGGGAGTTGAGGGTGTGGTGGCAGCAGAGTTAATCGGTGAAGGCAGCAATAAAGCTGCACCGACAATGACACCTAATCCAACGGTTAAATAGGTTAGTGATCGCATAATGTCCTCTTTTTATAATTATAAAAAGCCAAGAAACATTAAGTTCTTGGCTTAAATCAAATAACGTCTATTTTAAGCTAGATTGTACTGGTATTACACACCTTGATAAACAATGCCAACCCACTGATCTGGCTTAAGGAATCCATCACCCCATTCGGCGTCTAAATCGGCGGTAGGTTTCGCAGCAACAACCTCATCTTGAGTTTTACCCGCATCTTTCATTGTTTTAATACGCTCATAAACAGTACTTAGCATATCCCGATAAGCCACCAACTCTGCTTTATTCGATAAAGCGCCATGACCAGGAATAACTTTAGTATCATTATTAATGCGCGCTAATACTTTATTTACTCCGGCGATAACACCGGCGATAGAGCCTTTACTATCAGGATCAATAAAAGGGTAAAAGCCTGAGAAGTATAAGTCGCCGACATGGATAACATTCGCATTTTTGAAGAAGATATAGCTGTCACTATCGGTATGAGCATTATCAACATGCACCATATTCAGGTCATCGTTATTCCAATGAAAGGTCACTTCGTTAGTGAAGGTGATCACAGGTAAAGCAGCTTTCGGCTGAGGACCACTTTTCATATTAAATGCTTTAACAAACTGATCGCTTGATAAACGCTTACGGACATTTTCGTGCGCGACAATAATAGTACCCGCTTCACCCATCGCTTGGTTGTCGCCAGTGTGGTCGCCATGCCAATGGGTATTAACCAAAAACTTAGGGGTATCGCCACCCGCGGCTTTAATGGCTTTCATGATTTTTTTGTTCAATGGTGCAAATTGATCATCAATTAAAAAGGTCCCATCAGGCCCGATACTCACAGCAATATTACCACCCGAACCTGTCATCATATAAATACCTGAAGCCACTTCGGTGGTTTGAATGGTGACATCGGCATAAGGATTTTCATGCTCGTGGGCAACCGCTCCCGCGGCTACAAACAACGCACTCAATAAAAAACTCGTGGATTTAGCCATTTTCATCATATTGCTCCTGATATTTAGGATTAACCGACGGAAAGTCGTTGTCGGGAAGAACAGTTTAACAATATTTATATGAAATAAGCGATGTCGAAAAAGTATGATAAGAGCAACAGTCTGTCGCAGATAAGCAGAGAAAAGAACGATCCACAAAGAGTGGATCGGGATTATTTAAAAACTCTATAGAGGCCAATCACAAGAATATAAGCTGCTATTGATGATCCATGTATGTAGCGCCAAAGTGTTACACCAGCAAATAACCACCATCAACATTGATACAGGTACCCGTGGTGTAGCTTGCGGCATCAGATGCAAGATACAAGACAGTGCCCGCCATTTCTTCCGGCATGGCAACACGCTTCATCGGAATGTGCATCATCGCATGCTTTAAGATAGCGTCATTCTTTGTTAGCGCACTAGCAAATTTGGTATCAGTTAAACCGGGTAACAATGCATTCACACGAATACCCAGCTGCGCACATTCTTTTGCAAATGCCTTTGTCATCGCAATGACGGAAGACTTGGTAATGGAATAAATACCTTGTAAATCACCCGGCACAACGCCATTAACGGAAGCAACGTTGATAATACTGCCGCCGCCATTTTTCTTCATCAGGTTACCGCCTTTAACGCACATAAAGAAATAACCGCGAATATTTACATCAACGGTTTTACTGTAAGCGCCTAAATCGGTATCTAAAATATGACCAAAATACGGATTAGCAGCAGCGTTATTAACCAAAATATCTAACTTGCCATGCTTGGTTTCGATCGCGCTGAAACACGCTTCAATTTGATCCATCTCGCCGATATGACATGCTAGTGCTTCTGCACTACCACCCGCTTCATTGATCGCATTCGCAACCAATTGGCAATCGTCAACTTTACGGCTAGAAACAATCACATGTGCGCCTGCAGCGGCGAGTAGTTTTGCGATGCTTTCGCCAATACCACGGCTAGCGCCTGTTACCAATGCTACGCGGCCAGTAAGATCAAATAAGCTCGTTGGATTCATATGTGTTTCCTAGTTTTAACGATAGGTCAGATACTGTTTACCAGCACTGGCTAAATGATGATGTTCGTTACACGAGGCAAGGCTAACTTTGCCTTCGCGGTTATAAAGCAATTGCGAGATTCCGGCATTTAGCAGCGTCCAATTTAATTCGAACGCTTTGTCATGGCTTAATCCCAAGCAGTGCTGGGCAATTGCAGTGACGGGTCCACCCGAGGTAAATACCACAACATTTTTGCCATTGGCCTTCGTCAAAAGATCGGCTAAGGCTTGCGTGCAACGCTCAGTGAAATGGCTCCACGATTCAATATAATCATCATCGTGTTCTCCAGATGTCCAACGCTCAACAGCTTTTGCAAATAACTCTTGAAAAGCTTTACGGCGATTTTTTTGCGTTAACAACCAAGCTCCCAATGCAGCCTTGTGCTTAAAATTCGGAAAAGCACAGGCAATGACATCGTCTGAATCAAATTCATTAAATCCGGGCATTTCAGTAATCGGCCCAAAACTATGCCAATGACACTGCGCCGATTGCATCGTTTCGCGATGGCGCTGCATTGCGCCATGAACAACCATCGACGCTTCAATGCCGCGCTGAGCCAGCGCCTTACCGACTAACTCGCCTTGAGCAAAACCTAACTCAGACAGTTGATCATAATTTAATTTGTCAAAACCCGCCTGACCATGACGTACCAGATAAATGCTGGCCATAACTTAATGGCCAGCCTTTGGTAATTGGCTGCGCTTGATAATGCGATTACAGCGCCAGTTTAAGTAATTCACCATAATCCAAAAATTCTTAAAGGCTGGATTATCGGTTTGCTTATGGTGATAACGGTAATAAATTTGTTGCGCAATAACGGCTAAGCGGAACAAACCAAAGACTTCATAAAAAGGCCACATAGCTTTATCGAGATTCATACGTTGGCAATAATGTTCAACAATTTCATTACGAGTTAGCATGCCAGACAAATGGCTTGGTTGACGGCGAACTGAACGCATGACCACATCATCGTCGGCTTGCACCCAATAAGCTAAAGCACCACCCAAATCCATAAGTGGATCGCCTAAGGTTGCCATTTCCCAATCAAGAACGCCGATAATTTCACCGGGATTATCTGGATTAAGAACCACGTTATCCATACGAAAATCGTTATGAATAATACACGTCGCTACGTCGTTCGGCTGATGCTCTTGCAACCATTTAATGGTCTTTTTAAAGCTGGGAACATTCCATGTTTTCGATTTACCATAGCGTTTCGTCCAACCATCAACTTGGCGCTGCACATACCCTTCGCCTTTACCTAGTGAATCAAGACCCGCTGCCTTGTAATCCACTTGATGCAAGTCGATCAATTTATCAAACGTGGAAATGCATAGATCACGTGCTTGTTCTGCACTCAGCTGCATACCTTTCGGTAAATTACCGCGAGGAATAATACCAACCAAACGTTCCATAACATAGAAATCGCTACCGATAACGTTTTGGTCATCACACATAGCGATCATTTGTGGAACATAAGGATAAACAGGTTTTAACGACGCCATGACGTTATATTCACGCTTCATATCGTGAGCACCGGCGGCCTTATGGCCCGACGGAGGACGTCGCATAATATAATCGACTGGCTTACCATCCGCTTGCGCAGGGTAACTCAATTGATAGGTTAAATTCGATGCTCCACCAGAAAACTGACGAACCTCTGGCGTACCGCTTAAACCGTCAACCTGCTGCTGCAACCAAGTATTTAGCGCTTCAACATTAAAACTGTCGCTATCGCGTAAGGCCTTGGCCTGATCGATATATTCCTTAGACATATTATTATTTCCTGCGCTCTTCACGCTTTTTCAATGCTTCAGCCATCTTGCCGATTTGATTACGGTAAATCCAAGGCAGGAAGCGTTTTACAAAATACGCACGACGACCGACGGGATGCGGATTGCAAATCAGTTCATTTTTCTGCATCGATACGTAAGCTGCATCGGCTACATCGTCAGCATCTAAAGCGGATGATTCGAATACTTTATCGACGAATTTCAACATATCTGGATCAGATGTTTTCATTCCCACATTTAAATTGGTGCGGAAGAAACCTGGGCATAATGCGGTAGTGCCAATGCCGTACGGTTTTAATTCGTAATGTATAGTTTCTGACAGTGCAACAACACCGGCTTTTGTCACGTTATAGGATGCCATCGAAGGTGCCACCATTAAACCGGCCAGCGATGCGACGTTAATAAAGTAGCCCGAACCTTGTTTTTTCATCAAAGGTGTAAAGGTGCGACAACCAAGAGCCACACCTTTTAAATTGATATCGATGATCCATTCCCACCACGCCCACTCACCGGCATCAATACGATCTCCAGTAGCAACGCCCGCATTGTTAATGACGACATCAATGCTGCCCCAACGCTGACTCACTTCTTCAGCTAGCGCTTGCCATTGTTCAGGACTGCGAACATCCAAAGAATAAATCCAACCATCACTGCCGGCAGCTTTGACCATTGCTAACGTTTCTTCTGAACCTTCAGCATTAATATCAGCGATACAAATATGAGCACCCGCTTTGGCAAAGCGCAGCGCTAAGGCACGACCTAAACCGCTAGCGGCACCGGTAATTAAAACGTATTTCATTATGTATTTACTCTAACGTGAAATTATCGCCGAACGTATCGACCTACGAATGTGTCTGCATTCTAGGCTGTGAACAAACGGCTCCTTAAGAGTCGTTTGTGCCACATCCGCTTGCTTCTTACTCTTCCACCATATATTTGCGGTATTTCATCAGCTCGAACTTCGCCACCAATCCACGGTGCACTTCATCAGGACCATCAGCTAAGCGCAAAGCGCGAGCCTGAGCATAGATACCGGTTAACGGGAAATCATCAGATAAACCACCACCACCATGAATTTGCATTGCGGCATCACAAATCTGTTGCGCAATATTCGGTGCAATCACTTTGATTTGCGAAATTTCACTCATGGCAGCCATAACGCCGACCTTGTCGATAATCCAAGCGGCTTTAAGTACTAACAAGCGTGCTTGTTCTATGCTCATGCGCGCATTAGCAATGATGTCGCGGTTGCCGCCTAGGTTAGCAATCGGCTTACCGAATGCCGTGCGGCTTACTGCACGCTTGCACATCAACTCGAGCGCTTTTTCCGCGCCACCGATTAGACGCATACAGTGATGAATGCGACCAGGCCCCAAGCGACCTTGGGCAATTTCAAAACCACGACCAGGACCTGCAATCATGTTGCTTAACGGTACTCGCACGTTATCGAATGTCATTTCACCATGACCGAACGGCTCATCGTAGTGACCAAACACAGGCAGCATGCGCTCGATTTTCACACCAGGAGTGTCAAAGTCGAACAACACCATAGAATGCTGCTGGTGACGATGCGCTTCAGGGTTGGTTAACCCCATAAAAATACCGACTTTGCAGTTAGGATGGCCGATTCCGGTAGTCCACCACTTGCGACCATTGAGTACGACTTCATCGCCTTCAACAATTGCGGTTGCTTCCATATTCGTTGCATCAGAAGACGCGACACCGGGCTCAGTCATACAAAAGGCCGAACGGATTTCACCCGCCATCAATGGCTTTAGCCACTTTTCTTGCTGCTCGGCTGTGCCGTACTTCTCTAGCACTTCCATATTGCCGGTATCTGGCGCATTGCAGTTGAAGATCTCAGAAGCAATGAACGAGCGCCCCATAATCTCGGCCAACGGTGCGTATTCAAGATTGCTCAAGCCAACACCGTGGGATTCATTCGGAAAGAATAGATTCCATAAGCCCGCGGCTTTCGCTTTTGCCTTTAACTCCTCGATGATCGGCAGTACAACCCACTTATCATCTAGGCTGTGCAGCTCGCGCAGATAACTTTCTTCAATCGGATCAATCTCGTTCTTCATGAACTCAGAAACGCGTTTGATGTATTCCTGAGCCTTGGGGGAATGCTGGAAATCCATTCGATTTCTCCTAGTGAATAGCAATAATTACATTGAGTGTACGCAGAGGATTCGAATAGATGAAATGAATAGTTGTTATCTTAAACTATTCTTAAATCATATAACTGTAAGTCTGCTACCGAATGCGTCATAGGGACAAAATCAGACATGTATACGGCATGAGATTCGAACCAATCTAAAGCGCAGCTAATCCACTCTGCACTTAAGCGGTGCACCTTACAAAATTCATAATCGAAATATTGACTTAAATTGCGAAAAACTCGAAGAATTTCTCAAGTTTTTTCTTATTTTTAAACATGGCATAGGTCATGCAAAGGTATTAACAAGTGAGCCAACGGCGGCTCTTACAATTTAAAGAATTCTGGATAACGGCGTCCATCTCACGAGCAATTTTCTGCTCGTGAGAGGGCGCCTTTTTTTTGGCTGTAAGCTAAGAAATCCTAACGATTGACTAACTTTTAATAACCCAATGAGGTGAGACTATGTCTTATTTAGCTCCAGCGGAATTCGTCACTAAGATGGTGGATGCAGGCGAATCAAAAATCTTTATGTCGACGCGCGATACATTAATTCGTGCCTATATGGCAGGTGCGATATTAGCACTTGCGGCGGCTTTCGCCGTAACGGTAGCAGTACAAACTGGCGTATTCTTAATTGGTGCAATTCTTTTCCCTGTCGGTTTTTGCATGTTGTATTTAATGGGCTTCGACTTATTAACCGGTGTGTTTGTACTTTGCCCTTTAGCCTTATTAGATAAGCGCCCCGGTGTAACGATTGGCGGCGTGCTACGCAACTGGGGTTTAGTATTCCTAGGTAACTTTGCCGGTGCTTTAACCGTTGCCTTTATGATGGCCTTTGTTTTTACCATGGGTTTCAACACTGACCCAGGTGCTGTTGGTGCAAAAATCGCAGCGGTTGGTGAGTCTCGTACTTTAGGTTACGCCCAATATGGTGTGGATGGCTGGTTAACTATTTTCATCCGCGGCATGTTATGCAACTGGATGGTATCTATGGGGGTTGTTGGTGCCATGGTTTCTACTTCTGTCAGCGGTAAGGTTATTGCTATGTGGATGCCTATTATGCTGTTCTTCTTTATGGGTTTTGAACACTCGGTAGTAAATATGTTCTTGTTCCCTTCAGGCATCATCATGGGTGGCGATTTCTCTGTCGCTGATTATTTCATCTGGAACGAAATCCCAACGGCAATCGGCAACCTTGTTGGTGGTTTAGCGTTCACTGGCTTAACTCTATACACTACTCATGTACTGACTAAGCCAAAGCGTAATGCTTAAAAAAGTTGCCTGCCTTTAACTAAAAGACAGTAATTAAAAGCCTCGGTGAATTATTGCCGGGGCTTTTTTCTTAGGGAAATATTGATGTCAAAGCATCTGAAAGTCACCGTTGGACAATGCTCCGATAAAGGCATTAAAGACATCAATCAGGACTTTCATGGTGTCGCTATACCACAAGAACCCCAGCTGAGTTCTAAAGGTATCGTCGTGGCTCTTGCCGACGGGATTAGCAGCAGCAGCGTAAGCCAAATAGCCAGTGCGGCAGCCATTAATGGATTTTTAAGCGATTATTACTGCACCTCCGAAACATGGTCAGTTAAGCAATCTGCGCAGCGGGTTTTATACGCCACTAATTCTTGGCTTCACTCACAAACACGCCAGAGCCAGTACCGTTATGATAAAGATAAGGGCTATGTCTGCACCTTTAGCTGCTTAGTTATAAAATCGAATACGGCGCATATCCTTCATGTTGGCGACACCCGAGTCTATCGTTTACACGATACTGCAATGGAACAATTGACTAATGACCACCGCTTGTGGATATCAGAAGATAAAAGCTATTTAAGCCGCGCGCTCGGTATCGACCAGCAACTGGATATCGACTATCAGAATTTTGCCGTAAGCAAAGGCGAAATTTATATTTTAGCTACCGACGGAGTGCATGAGTTCGTCAGTGCCAATGATATTATTGCCATCATAAAACAGAATGGCGACAACTTAGACTTAGCCGCTCAAACAATTGTCGATAAAGCTCTTGCCAACAAGAGTGATGACAACCTCACGATTCAGATATTACGCATCGACGATTTGCCTGATCAAGGTCTCAACGAAGTTCAACTGCAAATTACCGACTTACCTTTCCCGCCAGAGCTGGATGCTCGCATGGAATTCGATGGCTACGAAATTATTCGTGGTCTGCATTCTACGAGTCGCAGCCATGTATTTCTGGCTAGAGATATTGAATCTGACCAACGGGTGATTGTTAAAATTCCTTCAATCGATTTGCGTAACGACCCCGCCTATTTAGAACGTTTTTTAATGGAAGAATGGATTGCTAAACGAATAGACAGTGCTCATGTACTAAAGCCCATTGCCAATACTCGCCAACGACAGTTTTTATATGTGGCGATGGAATTCATAGAAGGGAAAAATCTTGCCCAATGGATACGTGACAACCCAAAGCCGAATCTAGATGACGTGCGCGACATTGTTGAGCAAATAGCTAAAGGACTGCGGGCATTCCATCGTTTAGAAATGCTGCACCAAGATTTAAAGCCCGATAACATCATGATTGACCAAAGCGGCACGGTGAAGATCATCGACTTTGGTGCCACCTTAGTAGCCGGTTTAGAAGAGATGGAAAGCGCTGTCGACCAGCCATTAATTTTAGGCACAGCACAATACAGCGCACCGGAATATTTTTTAGGTGAAAATGGTACGGTATATTCCGATCAGTTTTCATTAGGTGTGATCACCTATCAGATGCTAACAGGCAAGTTACCTTATGGTTCGAATATCGCTAAAGCTAGAAGTAAAACGGCACAAAACAAACTAAAGTATCAATCACTGATTACCGATGACTCCGAAATTCCTGCATGGATCGACGAAGCTATCCGCAAGGCCGTACAAGTCAACCCCTACAAACGCTATGAAGATTTATCTGAGTTTGTTTACGATTTACGCCACCCTAGCAAAACCTTCTTAACTAAAACAAAACCACCGTTACTGGAAAGAAATCCCGTTGCGTTTTGGCAGTCAATCTCATTTCTGTTATTAATTGCTTGGCTGCTGACCTTATTTTCTAAAGCATAACGCTGAAGTCAGCATAAAAAACGCAGCTTAAAGCGGCGTTTTTTAAAACCGTCATTGATAGATCTTACCTTTTTTCTCATTTTTATCAGGCCGCGTCTTAAAGCGCTTATGTAGCCATAAATACTGAGAAGGATGTTCACGCAGTCTGCTCTCCAAAAAAGCATTTGCTACGCGTGCATCTTCGACTTCATCGTCACTAGGGATTGGTAATGGATCATAAGCGGTTAGTACATAACCGCTATTATCTTCTTTCCGAAAATAGGTCATCGGAATAACGACCGCGTTGCCGGCCTTGGCTATTCGAGAAGTAGCAGTAATAGTTGCTGCAGGTACACCAAAGAAGTCGACAAACACACTATTTTTACGTCCAAAATCTTGATCTTGGGCGTACCAAAGCACATTGCCTTTTTTCAGCGTTCGAATAAATCCGCGAATATCTTTACGGGTAAAACACTGCTGATATAAACGATCTCGATTGCGTTCCATGACATAATTCATGACAGGATTATCTTGAGGGCGATAACTCACGCTTACCGGCAAGATATTCGTCGTTAAAGAACCTGCCAAATCCAGCATTGAGTAATGAGCGCCTAAAAGCATCACACCACGACCTTCAGCCAGGTGGGATTTAACCTGATCAAAGCCAATGAACTCAGTACGATCAAGTAGATAATCTGGAGCACGAAACCAAGCCATCATGGTTTCCATTAAGCCAATACTGTTATCAATAAAAATCTGACGCACCAGTATCGCTTGCTCTTGTTCAGATTTTTCCGGAAAGCAAAGTTCAATATTACGTTCAGCAATGCGGCGGCGACTTTTAGCAACTTTATGCAACAACAAACCAATAACGCGGCCAATCGCTAACTGCCAAGCGTAAGGTAAAAACGTAATAGCGCGCAGCAATCCCAACCCCAGCCACACGAACCAGTGCTGGGGCATCAGTAAAGATTTAGGCATTCAACCAGTCCAAGTAGGCGAACACACCCTGTTCTACGTTGGCAAATGCATCGGTATAGCCTGCAGCACGCAATGCACTAATATCGGCTTCAGTGAAGCTTTGATATGCGCCCTTCAAATGTTCGGGAAATGGCGTATACGATTTACTGCCTTGCAGGCCTTTTTCACCATGCCACTTAATCACGGCATCCGCGACATCATTGAAGCTCTGGCAGTTACCTGTGCCTAAATTAAAGATGCCGCTTTGTGTTGGGTTTTGCCAGAACCATAAATTGACTTTGACGACGTCACCAACAAAAACAAAATCGCGACGCTGTTCGCCATCACCATAACCACCGCTGCCACCAAACAGCTTGCAGATACCGTTGTCTTTTAATTGATTATTAAAGTGGAAAGCAACCGATGACATTGAGCCTTTATGCTGCTCGCGTGGCCCATACACATTAAAATAACGGAAGCCAACGACTTGGCTAGGAAAGGCGTTATTGGGATAGCTCAGTTGTAATTGACGCACGTACTGATCAAACTGCCACTTAGAGTAGCCATAAACATTTAATGGCTTTTCAAACCGACGTTCTTCTTTGAAAACATCACTACCGCCGTAGACAGATGCGCTCGACGCATACAAAAAAGCGATGCCTTTTTCTAAGCATGCGTGAAGTAAGGTTTTGGAGTATTCGTAGTTATTTTCCATCATAAATTTGCCATTCCACTCGGTAGTGGAAGAACAGGCGCCTTCGTGGAAAATCACTTCAACGTCATCAAGCAGGCCATCGTCTAACTGCACACGCTGGAGAAAATCGTCTTTATCGAGATAATCTGCGATATCACAATCGCTGATATTATAAAACTGCTTACCATCGCTCAGGTCATCGACAACGATAATATCGGTACGGCCTTGCTCGTTCAGCGTTTTTACAATATTACTGCCAATAAAACCCGCACCGCCGGTTACGATAATCATGCTTCTGTCTCCTGAATTCGTTTTACAATCGCACTAGTAGAGCAGTTGTCTTTAAAGCTTAAAATAATAACGTCGCCACCATTTTTTTGTACGCACTGGCCACCGGCAACTTGCTCAATTTTATAGTCGCCACCTTTGACTAAGATGTCAGGTAATACTCGGCAAATTAAGCGTTCAGGCGTGTCTTCTGTAAAAGGAACTACCCAATCAACACTTTCCAACCCTGCCAATACCGCCATGCGATGATCAATGGTATTAATTGGTCGGCTTGGCCCTTTTAAACGACTTACCGACTCGTCAGAATTAACCGCGACTAATAGCCGATCACCTAATGCTTTGGCTTCTTTTAAATACTGCACATGGCCGGGATGAATAATATCAAAACAGCCATTGGTCATGACTAATGTTTCGCCACGCGCACGCGCTTCTTGCACTAAAGCCATTAAGGATTCTTCATCGAATAAACCAGCACCTTGCTGACTCTCGCTGCGTAGTTCACGACGTAATTCTTCAGTCGTCACGGTGGCCGTACCCAACTTACCAACCACCACACCAGCCGCAGTATTGGCTAACGTCGTTGCCTGTTGAAAACTTTGCCCCGCCGCTAAACACGCCGCTAATACCGAAATAACGGTATCGCCGGCACCGGTAACATCAAACACTTCACGGGCGCGCGTGGGTAGATGGAAAGGTTCTGCATCGCGCTCTATCAGCGTCATGCCTTTTTCGCTACGCGTCACTAATACTGCCTGCAAATTATAACGCTGAATTAACTCCTGCCCCTTAGCGACCAATTGCTCATCGGTTAAGCACGGACCAACAACGGCCTCGAACTCACTAAGATTTGGGGTAATTAAAGTCGCACCGCGATAGCGCTCGAAATCGGTACCTTTTGGATCAACCAAAACAGGTATATTTTGCGCACGCGCAACCGCAATTAGGCGCTGAGGATTACTAAGTGCACCCTTTCCGTAATCCGACAAAATAATCACACCTGCACGTTCAATTCGCTGATCGAAATCGTCATACAAATTGCTTAGGTCAGTGGCATCAAATGCTTCTTCAAAGTCGAGACGAATCAACTGCTGATGACGGCTAATAATGCGTAATTTGGTAATAGTAGGGTGCAAAGGATGCTGCAAAAAGCCGCAATCTACGCCCGACTTTGCCAAGAGATCAGCTAAAGCTTCACCGTTTTCATCGTTACCAGTAATGCCCAGCAAATCAACGCCTGCACCTAGAGTCGCAATATTGAGAGCGACGTTACCAGCTCCGCCAGCGCGATTTTCGATATCTTGAATTTTAACCACAGGCACTGGTGCCTCAGGCGATATACGAGAGGTCGGCCCTTGCCAGTAGCGGTCTAACATTACGTCACCAAACACCAAAACACGGGCTTGATGAAAATCGGGAATGGTTACATCCATCGTTAACTTCACACGAATTTTGAAAGGCGACATTCTAGCATATTGATCCAGCCAGTTCCGCTACTCAGTGTTTCATTACCTAGGCATATAAGCACTCGCATTGGCTTGTGCTATGATTTGGCTCCCGTCGCCTGTCTTGATTTGGATTATCGTGCCTCGATACTTATACACCCTGCTTTATACTTTATTACTGCCGATTTTTGTTGCTCGTCTATGGTGGCGTGGTCGAGTAAATCCCGGCTATCGTCAACGCATATCCGAGCGTTTTGGTATAATCCCACATCGTCCAGCAGCAAATGGACTTTGGATTCATGCCGTATCGGTTGGCGAGACCTTAGCCGCAGCGCCGCTAGTGCGCCGCTTCATGCTACAACATCCTAATGTACCCGTGATCGTTACCACCACGACACCCACAGGTTCAGAGCAGGTGAAACGGTTATTCGGCGAAAGCGTATTCCACATGTACTTGCCTTACGACGTTCCATTATTTTTAACTAGATTTATCAATAAGTTACGCCCAGGCTTGTTGATTATTATGGAAACCGAGTTATGGCCTAATCTACTCGCTAGCTGCGCCAAGCACCGAGTACCTGTGATGCTTGCAAACGCACGTTTATCCGAAAAATCAGCGCAGGGTTACCAAAAATTCAGCAAACTAACCGGGCCGATGCTAAGCCAATTAAGCCTAGTGGCAGCTCAGAATGCCGACGATGGTCAGCGCTTTTTGGCTTTGGGGCTGGCGGAAAACAAACTTGATGTCACCGGCAGTATTAAGTTTGATGTAACGGTTCCTGCGGGTATTAGCGCTAAAGGAGCAGAGCTACGGCGACAGTGGGGAAGCGAACGTCGAGTACTGGCCTTAGCCTCGAGTCACCCTGGCGAAGACGAACGTCTTTTAGACTTATATCCGCAACTGCTTAAAGCTTGTCCAGATTTGCTACTGATGCTGATACCACGACACCCAGAACGTTTCGAGGCAGTGACCAATGCTGTACGCAGTCGCGGACTCAGAGTGCAACGCCGCAGCAATGGCCCAGCAACAAAAACAACCCAAGTATATGTCGCCGACAGTATGGGCGAGATGCTGCAGTTACTTGCCGCCGCCGATGTGGTGCTGATGGGTGGCAGCTTAATCGAACGCGGTGGGCACAATCCGATTGAACCAGCAGCACTAGGTAAAGCGACGTTGATTGGTCCTAATTACACCAATTTTGCTGCAATTGTGGACACCTTAGTGGAAGCAGAAGCGCTTGCGGTAGTCGATGCTGATGACGGCTTGTTAGCGGGTCTACAGACATTTTTGGCCGATCCAGAGCGGTGCGCTGCAATGGGACGCAATGCTCAGCAAACGGTCGATGCGAATCGCGGTGCCGTTGAGCATTTAAGTGATATAGCCGCTGGATTTTTGCGGCTCTAGGCCTATCACCAAGCCAGCTCGCAGACATAAAAAAACAGCGGCTAAGCCGCTGTTTTTTTATCCCTAATTTTAGACTTTAGCGTCTAAGTTAAGCTTCCAACCAAGTATTCAGCATTTGAATATCTTGCTCATTCAAGGTGCCGGCAAAGAACTTAAGATTCAGCAAATTGATGATGTAATCATAACGGGCATTCGCATAATCGCGCTGTGCTTGGTAGAGGTTACGTTGCGCATCCAATACTTCAACGATATTACGAGTACCCACTTTATATCCCGTTTCTGTTGCATCTAACGCACTCTTAGCCGACTTGATAGCCTGCTTACGCGCTTTGATGTTCAGCACGTCAGTGCGAACCTTGTGATACAAACTACGAATGCTTTGCTTAACATCACGACGTTGCTTCTCTAGATCATAATCTGCAGCGGCATAGTTCAATGCTGCTTGCTTACTTTGACCATAAAGAGAACCACCCGCTAACAATGGTACCGAAATTTGCACCCCAACAGCCGTTGTCGTGCTACCAGTTTCCATAGAATCTTGACGAGAATCGGTATAAGAAGCGATCAAATCAACCGTTGGCATGTGATTCGAACGAGCAGCGTTACGTTGCAAACGCACGGCTTCACGACCACTTTCTGCCAATAGAATACCAGGATACTTACCAAGGCCAGAATCAACCCATTCGTTTACATCCGTAGGTTCTGGCATTTCCATTGATACTTTCTCAAGCAACGGGGCAACGCTTTCGTAACGCTCACCGGTTAAGTTTTCAATGGCTTCGTAGCTGATTTCAAGCGCCGCTTCTTGTCCTAGCAAATTCACGTAGCTTAAGTCGTAGCCCGCTTGTGCCTCATACACTTCAGTAATAGCAATCAAGCCAACGTCGTAGCGCTGTTTCGTTTGCTCAAGTGAGCGCTTAACTGCTTTTTCTTCTGCTTTGGCAGTCGAAAGATTGTCTTGTGAGCGCAGTACATCGAAGTAGGCTTCAGCAGTACGCAACAACAGCTGTTGTTCAGCCAGCTGTAAGGTTAAATCGGAACCGGCATTGCCAGAACGGGCAGCTTGGTAGGTATACCAACTGTTTAGATTTAACAACGGCATGCTTGCAGAGACAGCCAACTGATTCTGACGATAGTTACTCTCTGTGGAGCCCGATTGAGCGCGTCCACACTGCAATGAGTCAGGGCCAGACACACCGCAGTAATAAAGATCGATACCAGAATCGAGCTCTAGTTCAGTATCGACTTCGGTGATTTTGTAGTCCAATTGCGCTTTGGGTAGCAAAGCACCGCGAGCAATCATGACGTTGTAGTCATCCGCTTCGCGGGAAGAGCGCGCCGAGGCAACTTCGGGGTCATTACTGGCCGCTTGTTCATAAATGGTGCTAAGGTCAGCCGCGCTAGCAAGGGTAGACGCTAGCAGGGCTGAGGTAATAGAAAGCAATTTTTTCATACTAGTGCCTTTCGCAACGGGCGGTGTAAAAATAGAGTATTTGGATTCTACCAGAAAAAATCCAATCTACCCGGCGAGGATTGTTCCACATTTAAGAACACTGAGTGCTGTCGCCGTCGGGTTTTACATTCTTATTCAGTAATATAGGTAGGTCAAGCATGGCAGAAATACCCACCACATTTGATGCGAGGGATATTGTAGTTGAAGATCGTAGTATCCTGTTTAAACGCTTCTTTGCCATTGAAAAAATTCGCCTTAAACATCGCACCTTTTCCGGTGAATGGACCGATAGTTTCGAGCGCGAACTCTTTGAACGCGGTGAAGCCGTATGTGTACTGCTATTTGATCCCCTGCGTGATTGCGTCGTACTAACCGAGCAGTTCCGTATTGGCGCTCTTGCCGATGAACGCTCCCCATGGTTATTGGAATTGGTGGCAGGGATGGTTGAAGAGGGTGAAAGCTACGAAGACGTAGCCGCCCGAGAAACAGAAGAAGAAGCTGGATGTCAGTTCACAAAATTACATCCTATTTGTCGCTATTGGGTATCTCCGGGTGGCACCAGTGAAAGGGTTCAACTTTACTGTGGAATTATCGACAGCAAGGATGTTGGCGGGATTCACGGCCTAGCGGAAGAAAACGAAGATATTCGCTTAACAACGTTATCGTTTGCTAACGCTTGGGCAGCTGTTGATGCTGGCGTGATCAATAATGCGGCCACTATTATTGCGCTGCAATGGCTAAAGATACATCATGAATGCATGACCAGACCGTAACCGCCACCAAGGTTGGCTTGTCTTGCTATAGACACTTAAAGGCTAAGGAAGACATTGCTTAGTTCGATTCATTCTGTCACTAGTAAGCGATTCCGGGATTCGATAGGCTGCTTGACCAACGGTAACAAAATAAGGTGTTCACAAACATTGAAGGTAATGAGGATATCGTGATTCGTAAACGCTACGTGCCTGATCTACAAGAATTAGCTGCCCTATGCGAAGCTAATTATGTGCGATTTTTAAAGCTTCTTCCCAATAGTGAAGCGGGTAGCGAGCGTATATTTGCCATTACCTCGGATTCCGAGAACCGTGCGCAGGTGCGTATTCGCGTGCAAGAACAGCACCCCTACACCACCATGCTTGAAGTCGTCCAAGAAGGGCTCAGCCCTGCATGGATTCAACCTCCATCAATGCAAGTTCGCTTATATCACGACGCCAGCATGGCCGAAGTGCTTAGCTATCAAAATCAACATAGATTTGATGGTCGCTATCAATATCCGAATCCACAAATGCGTCTCCCGGATGAGAAAGTGCAGCTCAACCGCTTTCTTGCTGATTGGCTCGACCACTGCTTACGGCATGGCCACGTCAACATTCCATTCTCGTTTACCCCAACGTTTTAACCGCTCCGGATCGTGTTTTACGCGAGTTCATCGCAGAATTTGTGAACCGTGTCCGATACCCATAGTCTGAATCTTGTTACTATCAAGCGCTGACTCAAAGGGTATCTGGAGGATATCTTGCACACGCTAACGACAAACGGGCCGCTGCGGCTAATACAAATTACCGACACGCATTTGCTAGGCCCGGACGACGGTCGCCTGCTCGGTATGCCGACGTCACAAAGTCTGGATAGTGTGTTAAACAGCATTCGAAAACAGCACCCACAGGTTGATGCTTTTCTGGTTACGGGAGATCTTACGCAGGATGGCAGTGAGAAATCCTACCAACACCTACACGATGTAATGAGTAACTTTCAACGCCCTACATTTTGGCTACGCGGCAATCACGACGAGTCGATCGCTATGAGCAAAGTGGCACAAGGAACTGAACACTTACAACGTGTGATTCGTAGTGAACACTGGCAAGTTATTATGCTCAACTCTCAAGTTAAAGGAGCCGTATTTGGCGAACTAGCGGGAGAAGAACTCGAGTTTCTAGACCACACTCTTGCTGAAGAACCAGACCTTCACACACTTGTTTGTCTGCACCATCACCCAGTATCGATGAATTGCGCGTGGATCGACCCGATTGGATTACGCAACAGCCACGAATTTATGCAGCTACTTGGCCGCCACAATAATGTTCGTGGTGTGGCTTGGGGTCACGTCCATCAGGCATTAGAAGGCGTACAAGATGGTATTCGTCTGATGGCAACGCCCTCAACCTGCATTCAGTTTGAACCAAATTCAGATGACTTCGCCCTCGACGATCAAAATCCGGGCTATCGTTGGTTTGAGCTATACCCCGATGGCAAATTCGATACCGGCGTGGAGCGCGTGAAAGGCGTTCACTTTGAAGTAGATCATTCGCAAACCGGATACTAGTCGCTATGCCAGCTGTATCTATTGATGCCTTACCCGCAGAGGTAAATCAGTTCGGTTGTTTGTATTTGCACGGCTTTTTAAGCTCACCGCAATCACAGAAAGCGCAGGAGCTAAGGCGCTATTTCGAGCGGCATCTCGATGCTCAACAACTTAGCATTCCAACCTTGCCCTTTGCTCCAACGGATGCAATCGAGGTTGCCAATAGCGCCCTAACCGCGCTCCAATCTTACTATCCCAAAGTCTTTCTTATTGGTAGTTCACTCGGCGGTTTCTATGCCACATGGCTGGCGCAGCAACATCAAGTCCCCGCCGTGCTAGTGAATCCAGCCGTGCGTCCCTTCGAACTATTTGAGCATTACCTTGGACCACACACCCATTATTATTCCGGCGAAGTACATCAGTTGACGACCGAACATCTCGACCAGCTAAGACGATTAAATGTCGATACCGTTATGCATCCTGAGCGCTTACTGCTATTACTACAAACCGGTGATGAAACCCTCGACTATCGTCACGCTGCGCAGCTTTACAGAGAAAGCCCAGCTTGGCTTGAAGGCGCAGGCAATCATAGTTTCGAACGATTCATTGAACGACTACCACAAATTTTTCACCATATAAGTCGCTGTTTAAAGCCCTAAATACCCTTAACCCGCCTGAATGGCACGCCATTCAACTGACCAATTGTGCAGAATCCTCGACACAAGCTGCACAAGTGGCGGGTCCTCGGTATACTCTGCGGAAAACAAGCACTATGGATTGCTGGCTGAGGTCTGAATGTCAAAGCAATACACCGCATCTTCTATTGAAGTATTAAGCGGCCTAGACCCGGTACGAAAACGTCCGGGCATGTACACAGATACCACCCGACCAAATCATCTAGCGCAAGAAGTTATCGACAACTCAGTCGATGAAGCGTTAGCCGGTCATGCCACCCTTATCGACGTCACATTGCATGGCGATGGCTCCATGACGGTACTCGACGACGGTCGCGGCATGCCCACGGATATTCACCCTGAACATGGCGTTTCAGGTGTTGAGCTGATTCTTACGCAGCTTCATGCGGGTGGTAAGTTCTCAAACGACAACTATCAATTCTCCGGTGGTTTACACGGGGTTGGTGTGTCTGTCGTGAACGCGCTATCACAGGTGTTAGAAGTCACCATTTGGCGTGATGGCCAAGTACAACGTATCGGCTTTAAAGATGGCTACAAAGCCATGGAATTACAGGTCGTGGATACCTGTGCGAAAAAACGCACCGGCACCAGTGTGCGCTTCTTGGCTGATCCTAAGTATTTCGACTCACCACGCTTCTCAGTCGCGCGCCTCAAGCACGTTTTACGCGCTAAAGCTGTTTTGTGTCCGGGTTTACGCATTAAGTTTACTGCACCGAATGCCGAAGACAGCGCCGAGTGGTATTACGAAGATGGCCTCCGTGACTATCTAGAAATCAGCTCGACTGGCTACGAAGTCGTACCATCAGCGCCATTTACCGGTTCTATGATGGGCAACCACGAAGGCGTCGATTGGGCTGTACATTGGTTGCCAGAAGGCGGCGAACTGCTGCAAGAAAGCTACGTTAACTTAATTCCTACTGCCCAAGGTGGTACACACGTTAATGGCTTCCGTTCTGGTTTGCTGGACGCTTTGCGCGAATTTTGCGAATACCGCAACTTGCTACCGCGCGGTATTAAGCTTACGCCTGACGATTTATGGGAACGCTGTTCTTATGTGTTATCAGCAAAATTAGGTGATCCACAATTCGCTGGTCAAACCAAAGAGCGACTGTCTTCACGCGAAGCATCGGCGTTTATTTCGGGTGTGGTGAAAGATGCCTTTGCTTTATGGCTGAATGAAAATACCGCTGAAGCCGAACGCTTAGCCGAAATGGCGATTAGCAGTGCGCAAACGCGCCTGCGTAAATCGAAAAAAGTAGCGCGTAAAAAGATTACCCAAGGCCCAGCGCTACCCGGCAAACTTGCCGACTGTAGTGGCCAAGATACCGAACGCAGCGAACTGTTTTTGGTAGAAGGTGATTCCGCCGGTGGCTCGGCTAAGCAAGCTCGTGATCGCGAATTCCAAGCGATTATGGCCCTGCGCGGCAAAATCTTAAATACATGGGAAGTCGATTCCACTGAGATTTTGGCCTCGCAAGAAGTACACGACATTGCCGTGGCTTTAGGTATTGATCCAGGTACCGACGATCTAAGCGGTCTGCGCTACAACAAAGTCTGTATTCTTGCCGATGCCGACTCCGACGGTTTGCACATTGCCACACTGCTTTGTGCCTTATTTGTACGTCACTTCCGTAAGCTGGTATCCGACGGCCATGTCTATGTTGCCATGCCACCGCTATACCGAATCGACATTGGTAAAGACGTATATTACGCCCTTGATGAAAGCGAAAAACAGGGCGTGCTAGATCGCATTGCAGCCGAAAATAAACGCGGCAAAATCAACGTTCAACGCTTTAAAGGTTTGGGTGAAATGAACCCACTGCAGTTGCGCGAAACCACCATGGATCCGAATACTCGGCGCTTAGTTCAATTATCAATTGAGCCCGGCGATGGCACTAACGAGCTGATGGATATGTTACTTGCCAAAAAACGCGCGCCAGACCGTAAATCGTGGTTAGAAGCTCGCGGCAATGAAATCGAGATTCTGTAAATCGTGTATTTACGTCGCTGGTTTGCCCCACTAGCTCTGCTACTGATCGTCTGGTCTTTATTTACCGGCGCGTCAGTAGCCGACGGTGATCGAAATAACAGCTTACCCACCGATTTGTTGGTTTTGCTATTTACCATCGTGATCTTGGGGGCTTCTGTTGTCTTTTTTTATTGGCGCCAAATTCGTCGACGCCAAGAAAGCGATCAACGCTTAAAAGAGCATACTGAGCTCATTCGTAATATCCTCGATTCGCAGCCTGACATGGTGTATTACAAAGACACCGAAGGTCGCTATCGGCTTTGCAATGAAAATTGCGCCCGCTTTATCGGCCGTTCCGCCAAAGAAATTTACGGCTTAACCGATGCCGATTTTTACGACAGCCCAACCGCAGCGCTCGCCAGCCAAAGGGATAAGGAGACGATTGAGCGCGGTGCCCAGTGCATCCACGAAGAATGGCTGCATAATGCTGAAGGTCGTCCAGTATTACTCGAAACACGTAAATTGCCGTTATATTCGAAAGACGGTCAATGCACCGGCATTCTTGGCATGAGCCGCGATATTACCGAAAGTAAAAAGGCGCAGAAAAATTTAGAGCACATGGCACATCACGATGTGCTCACCGGCTTAGCTAACCGTATTTTATTAAACGAACAATTAGACTACGCCCTGCAATTAGCCAAACGCAGTAATAAAACAGTTGCCGTATTATTTATTGATCTCGATAAATTCAAAGAAATAAATGACTCCATCGGCCATGCCGTAGGCGATTTATTATTAAAAGATGTCGCTCACAGGCTAACTAAAAATCTGCGCGACACCGATATATGCGCACGCTTAGGGGGCGATGAGTTTATCGTCGTTTTAACCCAAGTTGATGACGCTAGTACCATTAATGAAAAATGCGATCAGCTACTCAATGTTATATCGCAACCCTATTCTTTGCAGGGCCATTTACTCAGCGTCTACGCTAGCGCGGGCATCAGTGTCGCTCCACAGCATGGTGAAAGTGTTGATGCACTTATCCGCAATGCCGATGTCGCCTTGCATAAAGCAAAAGAACTGGGGCGCAATCGCAGCTGGATGTACCAGCCAGAATTAAGCCGCAACATACATAGTCGCATGTCGCTCGAAAAAGACTTACGTGATGCCTTAGTTCAAAATGACTTCCGCTTGGTCTATCAACCTCAGTTCCGAAAACATGAATCAAATCCACTGCGCGTAGAAACCCTTTTACGTTGGCCGCATCCCCTTCGCGGGCTCATTTCACCACATGAATTCATTCCCCTGGCCGAAACCAGCGGTTTAATTATGGAGTTAGGTTTATGGGTTTTACGCTCAGCATGCGAACAATTTTTAGCGTGGCGTGACCAAGGATTAAACCTAGAGAAAATTGCCGTTAACGTATCCGCCATTCAAATCAATGGTAGCTTTGCAGAAAGCGTGGCAAAAATATTAGACGATCTAAATTTCAATCCACAATGGTTGGAATTGGAAGTAACCGAATCGTTAATGATGTCAGGCATTACCGAAGTAACTCAACAGATCCATTTGCTGCGCAATATGGGTGTGGAGTTCTCGATAGATGATTTTGGCACAGGCTACTCATCATTAAGCAAAATTAAGTCGATGCCGGTTAGCGTATTAAAAATTGACCAATCATTTGTACGCGATATTAGTGATGAATCCAGCGACTACGAGATCGCCCGCGCTATTATTATGATGGCAAAGAGCTTAGGTCTATCAGTGGTAGCGGAAGGTGTAGAAAGCCAGATTCAAGAAGATACCTTACATCGTTTGGGTTGCGATTGGTTGCAAGGGTACTTTTATGGCAATCCATTGAGTGGTGAAGAATTTTTAACAAAATATAGTACTAACCAATGACGTTTACTGGTTGGCATAAAAGAACAATGCGGCACTGTTGTGTTGCGATCAGGGTAGAGTCACAATCGGCTCAATAAACATAGACCCGAATAAACTGAATCAAACGAAGCGATGAAAAGCGACCTATGACGGATCAGATCAGTTATACAGACGACGGTGTCGAACGCCAGACTCTCAAACATTACACCGAGAATGCGTACCTCAATTATTCGATGTACGTCATTCTTGATCGTGCGCTGCCGCACGTTGGCGACGGCTTAAAGCCAGTACAACGCCGTATCGTCTACGCGATGAGCGAGTTGGGCTTAAAGTCGACGGCTAAATACAAAAAATCGGCTCGTACAGTGGGTGACGTGCTGGGTAAATACCATCCTCATGGCGACAGTGCATGCTATGAAGCGATGGTCCTCATGGCGCAGCCGTTCTCTTATCGTTATCCATTGGTCGATGGCCAAGGTAACTGGGGCGCCCCGGATGATCCAAAATCCTTCGCCGCCATGCGTTATACCGAAGCGAAATTAGCGAAGTATGCCGATGTGCTGCTATCGGAGCTGGGCCAAGGTACGGTTGAGGGGCAACCTAACTTCGACGGCACCATGGACGAGCCCATCACCCTTCCGGCGCGCCTACCGAATATTTTATTGAATGGTACAACGGGGATTGCGGTTGGTATGGCCACCGATATTCCGCCGCACAATGTGCGCGAAGTCGCCAGTGCCTGTATTCATTTATTGGATGATCCGTCCGCGGATATTGAAGCTCTGTGCGAGCATGTGATTGCACCCGACTTCCCGACCGATGCCGAAATCGTCACGCCCCGCGCAGATTTACGCAAAATGTATCGCGAAGGCAAAGGCAGCGTGAAGATGCGTGCCGTTTATACTGTAGAAGATGGCGACATTGTCATTACTGCACTACCGCATCAAGTATCCGGCGCGAAGATCCTAGAACAAATCGCAGCCCAAATGACGGCTAAAAAACTGCCCTTGGTCACCGATTTACGCGATGAATCAAACCACGAAAACCCAACTCGTTTAGTGATTATTCCTAAATCCAATCGAGTGGATGCCGATGCGGTGATGGCGCATTTATTTGCCACCACGGATTTAGAACGTAATTACCGCATTAATATGAACGTCATTGGTTTAGACGGACGTCCGTCCGTTAAAAACCTACTGACCATGCTAACCGAATGGCTAAGCTATCGCACTGAAACCGTACGGCGTCGTTTGCAATATCGTTTAGACAAAGTGATGGCTCGTCTGCATATTTTACAAGGCTTGTTAGTTGCCTTTTTAAATATCGACGAAGTAATTGAAATTATCCGCGCCGAAGATCAACCTAAGCCAGTTTTAATGTCACGTTTTGACATCAGCGATATTCAAGCAGAAGCCATTCTTGAATTAAAATTACGTCACCTCGCCAAATTGGAAGAAATGAAAATTCGTGGCGAACAAGACGAATTAGAAAAAGAACGTGATTACCTAGAAAAAACTCTGGGTTCTGAGCGTCGCTTAAAAACCTTAATTAAGAAAGAAATCACCGCAGACGCCGAAACCTATGGCGACGAACGTCGCTCACCTGTGGTTGTTCGTGGTGAAGCAAAAGCCTTTAGCGAAACGGAATTAGTGTCGGCAGAAGCGGTCACCGTTGTACTCTCCGCAAAAGGTTGGGTACGTGCGGCGAAAGGCCATGATATCGATGCCGAAAATCTCAGCTATAAAGCGGGCGATAGCTTTATGATTGCCGCCCAAGGCAAGAGTAATCAAAACGCGATATTCCTCGATAGTAGTGGTCGTTCTTACAGCTTGCCTGCACACCAACTGCCATCGGCACGCGGCCAAGGCGAACCCCTCACCGGTAAGCTGAACCCACCGGCGGGCGCTAGCTTCCTAAAAGTATTGATGGGCAAAGACGAAGAACAATATTTACTGAGCACCGATGCAGGCTATGGCTTTATTGCCACCCTTGCCGATATGCAAAGTAAAAATAAGGCTGGCAAGACACTGATTACCATTCCTGATAATGCCCGTATTCTTGCGCCTGCACGTTTAGCCGATCCTGAAAAATGCTGGATTGCAGCCATCAGCAACGAAGGTCGTATGTTGGTATTCCCAGCAGCAGACCTGCCGCAAATGGCACGTGGCAAAGGCAATAAGATGATCAGTATTAACAGCGCACGTGCCGCCAGTCGTGAAGAATTAATGGTGAGTGCTGTTGCCTTCCATGAAAATGACACCTTGCTGGTACACGCCGGTAAGCGTCATTTGAAATTGAAGTTCTCCGATTTGGAACATTATCAAGGCGAGCGTGGACGCCGTGGTAATAAACTACCTCGTGGATTCCAAAATGTAGACTTAATGGAAGTCGTAAACGCTGGGGAATAAGCACCTAGCAAAGCAAAGGGGCGTTACCATATTGCAACGCCCCTTTTTTTATCGACGGAAATGCACTTACCAGCTAGAGACCTGATTAGATTCGTCTCGGCTAACGCCATCTTCCGCAATTTCCTCAGCGCCATTTGCATTAATATCTGCCGGCATAGCATCGAGCTCTTCACGTACATCATTAATAACGTTACGCACCATTTGCGGAACGCTATCCCAATTGTTAGTACCGTCAGACTTTATTTTTGACGACGCTAAACACGTAATACTATGAGCTTCATTCGTCGATTGCTTATTAATTTTCTCGCCAGCAAACGCACTAGCAATATCTTCATCGGTTAATTCGCTTAGAGAGCCAACATCACTAAATTTATTACCCGAAATCATCGCATGCTGAATACCGTTGTAACTGCCGTTGCTATCTTGGTCGGTCACTAATAATACGCCATTGAGAAATTGATCGTTCAACACCTCAAACTCAATTTTATACGATTCGGAATATTGCACTTCACCGCGCTTATCTTGGTAAGCACCTTGATCAAATAAACGCTCACCGCGTTGCACTAATTTCGTTGTTGCGTAATCAACATCGATATTCATACCGCACTCGTGAAAACGGAAAACACCGTCGCCAATTTCTTCTAGCACAACCAATTGTTTGCTTTCAATGCTACTGGTGATGCCAAACTCAGGGCTGGTATTCGTTTCGAGAAGCTTGGATGATATTAACCAAACACCCGCTGGCGATTTAAAAATAGGAGCGTTGGTAACCGAATTACTAGATTGTTCAGAAACCACCGCTACTGCGGCATCAGTCGACTCGTTTGAACAAGCCGTAATTGCAGCAGTCATTATTCCTATGGTGAACAATCTCGAACTCAACATCTATGCGCCCTCTTATTTGATCATAATATTGGCGGTATTTTTAAAACGAGACTCACTCTAACACTCGTTTTATGACACCCAGACGACCACAAGTACTCTTTTGTATAAAATGAGGCCGTCGTCACAGAATCTCCACTACCTGGTTTCCTAACAAGGCCAATTCAATACGAAACAGGTAAATTTCAAGATCAGAGAGGACAATACGGCTAACCGATTAGTCGCATTCTAACCTAAAGGCCAGACAAAATGACCGAAGAATACCTGTTTGTTTATGGCACCCTTCGCCCTGAGTGCCAGCAACATAGCCAACATTTACCTAAGGGCGGCAATATTGCCCACGAAGCCTTACAACTATACGGCGAAGCCATGGGACAATACATTTGGCAGGCTCAACTGTTTGATTTGGGACGATACCCAGGCGCAAAGAGCAGCACAGCGTCCAGTGATCAAGTCATTGGCGAATTGTTTTGCCTAAAAAATCCACAAGCTGCACTGGCTATTCTAGATGAGTATGAAGCCTGCAGAGCCGAAGATCCGTTCCCACACGAATATGAACGCTGCGAAATTCAGGTACATATGGGCCAAAATGGATCATATCAAGCCAGCCGACCCGAACTATGGCCTAATAAGGTCTGGGTTTACGAGTACCGTCTGAGTACTATTAGCCATCGTCGAATTCCAACAGGTGACTACACATCTGTTTATCCACCCATCGATAACAATAAGGTTTACTGATGAATCTCGTTAAAAGCCTGCTAATACTGATTTTGATCGCAGTGATCGGAATATTTGCTAGTGTTCACTTTGCTCCATTGAAGACCGCCACTTTCCTTGTCGATATTAAACGCGATATCGCTGGCCTTGAGCGCAAAACCATTTCCTTAGCCGATGGTAATCAATATGTTTACCTTGAGGGCGGTAAAGGCGAACCATTAGTCTTGTTGCATGGTTTCGGCGCCGACAAAGATAACTTTACCGAAGTTAGCCCATACCTAACGGGCGACTTCCACATTATTGCTCCCGACCATATTGGCTTTGGCGAATCCTCGAAGCCAAAAGGTGCAGATTATGCCCCTATCGCACAAGCACAACGCCTACACGAATTGGTTTCGCGCCTTGGCCTAGAGCGCTTTCACTTAGGTGGAAGTTCCATGGGTGGCCACATTGCAATGACTTACGCCAGTCTTTACCCGCACGAAGTTAAGAGCTTATGGTTGCTCGATCCAGGCGGTGTTTGGTCTGCTCCTGAAGCAGAAATGCGTACTATTATTCGTAAAACTGGAGTGAACCCTTTAACGGCCAAAACTCCAGAAGAGTTTCGTAAAGTATTCGATATGGTCATGAGCAAGCCACCTTTCATCCCAGATTTTGTACTGGATGAAATGTCAAAAAAACGTATCGCTAACTTCGATTTAGAGCAGAATATTTTTGCGCAAATATCAGCAGACAATGTTGAAGAACGCGTCCGCGGCTTAACCACCCCAACCTTGCTGGTGTGGGGCGCTGAAGATCGAGTACTCAACCCAGAAGCTGCACCGATATTGGAAGGCCTTTTAACCAATGTTAAAACAATTATTATGCCGGGTATTGGTCACTTGCCAATGCTGGAAGCGCCGAAGCAAACGGCAACCGACTTAAAAGCATTTATTGCTAATTTACCTGAATAAAACCGATAGGCGTTGAATTTAACAGCGCACAGAAAAAAGCGGCCCTCTGCAAATAAACAGGAGCCGCTTTTTTTATACTTAAAAGGTCGAATTAATTAGCTTCAATGCTCACATCTAGAGACATTTCACCGTCATTTTCATCAGTACCGGATGCCGTGAATGCCAGTTTATCTTCACTCGTTGCCGTAATAGCTAACGAATACGCCGTAGTGCTCTGACAGGTATCATCGCCTTCATCACACGTACCCTCTCCATAAATATCACTTTGGCCTGAAATAATATCCTGCGAGAAAGTGTTGTCGTAAAACAGCGTTGCGCTTAATCCGATCGTGCTCGCATCGCCAGAGAACGCGGTCTTCTCGCCAGTGAGTGTCATGATTTCAGCGTAATTGACAGCAGATATAGAAGTGTTGTTATTCACCACACCGGCACCAACCCCTTTTGAAGCACCAACACACGCTAACGAATCACTTAATTCAGCAAAGGTGGCACTGGCGGAACCCACAGTAAAATCGACGCCAATCGCATATTCACTTGCGGCATCGTTGAACGACGTCGCATCGCTGATCTTCACACCCACCATACGGGTGTTTTGCGCAATACTGTATCCGTCCCCCGTCGCATCAGTCTGCAAGCTACCGGATAAACTCCGGTTGTTGGTTAAAATCAGACTCCAATTATAAGAGTCCTCAACCGAGCCACTCAACGTGCCATCAGCAAGCGTTAACGTGATAGCAGTAAAATCTAACTCGTGATCAATATTACACGCCCACAAGCGGTACTCCCCCTCGGTTGCTAATGCGCTTAATAACACCAGTTCTCGGCCCTGATAGTAATTAGAGGTATCACTACTATCGGTCACGACATAATCAAACTTGGAACTGGTATTGATCAGCCATAAGCCTTCAGGGGTATCTGAACTTAATGCCGCATCCGCTGCCGGAAGATCTGCTCCCAATTCAGCCAAGGTTTGCTGAGCAAGTTGAGTGGTAGGATCAACGTCGACCACAGTAGCAACATTGGTACTGCTGCTGTTGCCACTGCAAGCCGATACGAGCGCAGCCGCGACCAAGCAATAGGCCGACTTTTTGAATTGGGAGTGCATCATGATTTCCTTTTTATATTCTTATTTAATCCTAGAAGGGGATCATAGCAGACGCAATTGCAGACCTAAGGGCAATTCGGGCCCATTACCGATACGATTTCCCAGCTTGCCGTGGCCTCATCGCGTTCACGTCGTTATAATCGCCCGCAGAAACTCATCCTCCTATCCTCACGGACTATCTCATGACCTCTAAAACCGTCGTTTCCGAACGCCTGTATGATGGCTACGCCCAATCCTTCACCGTTAGCGAATTGCTGTTTGAAGTGAAAACGGAACACCAACATCTGGAAATCTTCGAAACGCCGTTTCTAGGCCGCGTCATGCTGCTGGATGGTGTGGTACAAACCACCGAAAGAGACGAATTCATCTACCATGAAAGCATGGTGCATGTACCTTTGTTCGCCCACCCAGCACCCAAGCGCGTACTCATTATTGGCGGTGGCGACGGTGGTATCTTGCGTGAAGTATTGCGCCACAAAAACGTAGAACACGTAACCCAAGTTGAGATCGACGGCAGTGTCATCGACATGTGCAAAGAATACTTCCCGCGCCACTCGAATGGTGCCTTCGATGACCCACGCGCCACTATCGTGATCGCCGATGGCAAAGAATTCGTCGCCAACTGCCAAGACAAATACGACGTTATTATTTCCGACTCCACCGACCCTATCGGCCCGGGCGAAGTACTGTTCACCTCAGACTTCTACGCTGATGAGAAAACCTGCCTAAACGAAGGCGGCATCATGGTGGCACAAAACGGCGTACCTTTTATGCAAGGCCAAGAAATCACCAACACCTTCCAACGCCTAAGCAAACTGTACGTAGACAACAGCTTTTACGTTGCCCCCGTGCCAACCTACACCGGTGGTTTTATGACCTTAGCTTGGGCAACCGACGACGCCTCGTTGCGCAAGCAAAGCGTTGAACAGATTCAAGCGCGTTACGACGCAGCGGGTTTTGCCACGCGTTATTACAACCCAGAGATTCATGTTGCGGCGTTTGCGTTGCCGAATTATGTGAAAGCTTTGATGGTGTGATTTGCTTTTTTTGCCGGCTGCTTGCGGATTTCGCTGTCGCGACTACGAACAAAAAGCATTCGTTGAATTGCTCCTACAGGGTCAGCACTTTGAATTAAAGCCTTTGAACGGTGAGGAACAGGACTGTAGAAAGTACTCAGGGAGTTGTAGGAGGTACTCAGAGAGCGCCAGCGAGCAGTGCCGAAACGATGCCAAACCATCGTCGCGACTACGAACAAAAACATTCGTTGACTCCCTCCTACAACCCCATACGAATATCTCCAGTTTAAAGCATATCGTCTCGTGCCTCAGGGCCTGCCCCGTGCGAAAACCCCGCGGCGTCAGCCACAAAAATAACCCCAACCGCGCCAGCAGCGACAAAACCCACCAATAGCTACAAAATCCCACCGTCACTGTTATAATCTCGCGTCTTTAAATTTTCGAACGTTGCATAACGCACGCAAACAGGAATCCTCGCTGTGAGCCAGAGTCGCCATAACGTCAAAACCTTCCAAGGCTTAATTGCTGCCTTGCAGGAATACTGGTCCGAACAGGGCTGTATTATTAACCAGCCACTCGATATGGAAGTCGGTGCCGGTACTTTCCATACCGCGACGTTTTTGCGTGCTATCGGCCCAGAAAACTGGAGCGCTGCTTACGTGCAACCAAGTCGCCGTCCTACTGATGGCCGTTATGGTGAAAACCCGAACCGCTTACAGCATTACTACCAATTTCAGGTGGTGATGAAGCCAAACCCAGTGGATATTCAAGAAAAGTACCTTGAGTCGCTGCGCGTGATGGGCGTTGATCCTTTGGTTCACGATATTCGTTTCGTTGAAGACAACTGGGAATCACCAACGCTTGGCGCTTGGGGTTTGGGCTGGGAAGTTTGGCTAAACGGTATGGAAGTGACTCAGTTCACTTACTTCCAGCAAGTTGGCGGTTTGGAATGTTTCCCAGTAACCGGCGAGATCACTTATGGTCTTGAGCGTATCGCCATGTACCTGCAAGAAGTGGATTCTGTCTACGACCTAGTTTGGACCTACGGCCCAGACGGCAAAGCCGTGACCTACGGCGACGTGTTTCATCAAAACGAAGTGGAGCAATCGGCCTATAACTTCGAACACGCCGATGTCGATTTTTTATTCAAAGCCTTCGATCAATACGAGAAAGACTGCAAACGTCTGATCGAAGTTGGCTTGCCGCTACCCGCTTACGAGCAGGTATTGAAAGGCTCGCATACCTTCAACTTACTCGATGCTCGCGGCGCAATTTCTGTGACTGAGCGTCAGGGCTATATCTTGCGTGTACGTACATTGGCTCGCTCGGTTGCCGAAGCTTACTTCAACAGCCGCGCGGAAAAAGGCTTCCCGCTGGCGACCGAAGCAAACCGCGCCGAAGTATTAGCTAAGTACGAAGCAGCCAAGGCGAAAAAAGCCGATAAAGACGCTGCCCAGCAGGAGAAAAAATAATGAGCACTCGTGATTTCTTAGTAGAGCTAGGTACTGAAGAGCTACCTCCAAAAGCACTTAAAAATCTGTCCAACGCGTTTGCTCAAGGCATTGAACAAGGCTTGAAAGACGCGGGTTTAACCATGGGTGCGATTGAACAATTCGCCGCACCGCGTCGTTTAGCCGTGCGCATTGCTGCGTTACCCGAGCAACAAGCCGATCAAGAAGAAGTTCTGTACGGTCCGCCAGCAAACATCGCTTTTGACGCCGATGGTAAGCCAACCAAAGCCGCATTAGGCTTTGCGGCCCGCGCCGGTACCGACGCGTCTGAATTAAAAACAGCGCCTGATTCTGACAAAAAGAATGCCGGTAAGCTGATGCTCGAACGTACGATCAAAGGCAAGAACACCACTGAGCTGTTAGCCGCAATTGTGCAAAACAGCTTGGATAAACTGCCGATTCCTAAGCGCATGCGCTGGGGTTCGTCGCGTATTGAATTCGTGCGCCCAGTACAGTGGTTAGTCATGCTATTTGGTAACGACGTAGTCGATGCCGAAGTGCTTGGCTTAAAAGCCGGCAACACCAGCCGTGGTCACCGCTTCCATGCACCGGGCGAGATCGTTATCGAACACCCGTCAGAATACCAAGACAAGTTACGCGCCGCCTATGTGATGGCGAGCTTTAGCGAACGCGGCACTTTGATCAAAGAGCAAGTTACGGCCGAAGGTAAAAAACTGGGCGGCGAAGCCGTCATCAGCGACGACTTGTTAGACGAAGTAACGGCCCTAAACGAATGGCCAGTGGCTTTGGCGGGGTCGTTTGATGAAGACTTCCTGCGCGTGCCACCAGAAGCCTTAGTGTCTTCAATGAAAGAACACCAGAAGTACTTCCACGTAATGAAAGACGGCAAACTGCTGCCAAATTTCATCACCATCGCCAACATAGAAAGCAAAGATCCACAGCAAGTGATCTCGGGTAACGAGAAGGTGATTCGTCCGCGTTTATCCGATGCTGCTTTCTTCTGGGATACCGATCGTAAAAACCCATTGGCTAGCCGTTTCCCGAAATTAGAGAACGTGGTCTGGGTGAATGGTCTTGGTTCTACTGCCGACAAAACTCGTCGTATCAGTGCCTTAGCCAGCAAAATTGCCGAGCACATGGGGGCCGATGTGGCGCTGGTGCAACGCGCTGCACACCTATGCAAAAACGATCTTGTTTCGAACATGGTGACTGAGTTTACCGACCTACAAGGTTTGGCCGGTAAGTACTATGCCGAACACGATGGCGAGCCAGCAGACGTTGCGGCCGCTATGGTCGAGCAATACATGCCTGCGTTCGCTGGAGATGCTTTACCGGCAACACAAACCGGTACGCTGATCGCCTTGGCGGATCGTCTCGACAGCCTTGTCGGCTTGTTTGGTACTGGCCAACTGCCAACGGGTTCGAAAGACCCATTTGCACTGCGCCGCGCTTCATTAGGTGTGTTGCGTTTGCTGGTTGAAAAGCAAATCAACATCGACCTTGGCGACTTAATTGATTGGGCGTTGGCGAATGAATGGGCCACGGAACTGCGCGCCGATACCAAAGCAACGCTCACTGAATACCTGTTAGATCGTTTCAGCGCTTGGTATCAAGACGAAAACATCCCAACCGGCGTGTTCCAGTCTGTTCGCGCACTGGGCGTAACCAATGCGTTGGATATTAACCGTCGCGTACAAGCGGTATTTGCCTTCGGTAAATTAGAAGCCGCCCAAGCACTCGCCGCTGCCAACAAACGTGTCTCCAACATTCTAGCTAAGAATGGCGGTGAGAACGTTGAAGCCACAGTGAATGCTGAACTGCTGCAACAAGCCGAAGAAAAAGCGCTAGCTGAACAAGTTGCCGCGAAAAAAGCCGTGGTTGAGCCACTGCTCGCGAATGGCGATTACAGCGCAGCGTTAACCGAATTGGCTGGCCTACGTGAAGTGGTCGATGCCTTCTTCGACAACGTAATGGTCATTGCCGATGATGAAGCCGTTAAGAACAACCGCCTAGCGCTGCTTAAACAGCTCAGTGGCTTGTTTATGGCAATTGCGGATATTTCAGTGCTTTAAGATAATCTCTTAACTAGGATGAAATATTCATAATAAAAAGGAGCCTCGGCTCCTTTTCTATTTAATAGTTCAGACTCAGTAAGATAAAAGGAATTTACTATGCACTATTCAGGCTCATGTCACTGCGGCGCTATTAAGTATGAATTTGAAAGTAACGTGATTGATAGTGGGCTGCGCTGCAATTGTTCAATGTGTCGGAAAAAAGGGGCATTGATGTCGGTATTAACCGTACCGGTTGATGAGCTAACACTTGATGTAAAAGACGATGCCTTGACCACTTACACCTTTAATAGCCATCATGTGAAACATCATTTTTGTAAAGTCTGCGGCATTTATACCTTCCATAAAAGTAAGGTAACAGGCGGCTATCGGTTGAACTTAGGTTGCATCGACAACCTAGATATCGATAATCTCCCTTTCACTTTCTTTAATGGCGCCAACCTGCCGAGCATTACGGAATCCTAATTTTATGAAGCTGATTATCCTCGACCGCGATGGTGTACTAAATTACGACTCCGACAATTACATTCGTTCGGTGGATGAATGGCAGCCAATACCGGGTAGCGCTGAGGCCGTTGGTCGTTTGTGCAACGCAGGCTATACCGTTGCTGTGGCGACGAACCAGTCGGCGATTGGCCGTGGATTTTTCCCTATTGAAGTATTAAACGGCATGCACAACAAAATGGGTTCGTTAACGGCTGAACACGGCGGTGAATTTGCGCATATCGCTTTTTGCCCGCATGTTCCTGATGACCATTGTGATTGCCGTAAGCCAATGCCAGGCTTAATCCACCAAATTGAACAAGCGTTAGGTATTTCTGCTAACGATGCTTGGATGGTAGGTGATTCACTCACAGACTTAAAAGCTGGGGCCAGTGCCGGCTGTAAAACGGCACTAGTAATGACAGGCAAAGGCGAACGCACGCTACCGAAATTACAGGCTGATGCAGAACTCTGTGATCGCCCTGTATTCGACGACTTGTCGGCCTTTGTGGATTGGTTGCTAGGCCAAGCAGAATAAAGCTCACTTCTTATCATCGCCGCTTTATTACCACTGGGTTTCCTCGTACTCTAATTGCATACAGCCTAACTTGAATGCCCAGCTCCGCACCGCGAGATGGGCGTGAATTGGGCGGATCATAAGCCTGCGAGAAGCGATGAGTAAAAAACCAGTATTAACGAGTATTCAACTTGCCTTTTATGGCGCACGCACACTCTTGCTGTACCTATGGCTAAGTGTGTTCACGCTATTTTGGATGCTACCGAGCCTAATATTCATTCCCCTATTGCCGTTAAAGTTACGTCATCGCTGGGTGGCACGCCCGCTGTGTCGCGTGATTCTATGGTCAGCAGAGGCAATCACCGGCATACACTGGCGTGTTGTCGGTGCAGAACATATCCCAAAGGACGAACAGCGTTGCGTTATATTAGCTAAACACCAAAGCAGCTGGGAAACCTTCATGCTACCCGTGTTGCTGTACCCGCAAGTTCAGGTCGCCAAGCAAGAACTGACCAAAGCGCCCCTCTTTGGTTGGCTATTGAAACACATGCACCCGATATTGATTGATCGCACACAGCGCGCCCAAGCGTTAAAACAATTAGTAAAAGACGGCGCGGAACGCTTACATAGCGGCTTTCATATTTTGATATTCCCAGAAGGTAGCCGCGTGCCGCCCGGAACTCGTAAAGCCTTCTCTAAGGGCGCGGCAATGCTTGCAGTAAAAAACAATGCCCCCGTGCTGGCCGTTGCTCATAATGCCGGAGAATTCTGGCCGCATGATCATTGGATAAAACGCCCAGGAACAATTACTGTCGCCATCAGCCCGGCGATTGATACAACAAATTTAAGCACCCAAGAATTACACGATCAGGTTGAACACTGGATCAATTCCACCGTCGAAGAGATATCATCGACAAAGTTCACTGGCACCATAATTACCGACACGACCAGTGGTAAGCGCTTTTAATTTAGATTAACCAAGGACATTAACATGCAGATTCAAATTACCGGTTTGTTTGGGCTTATTATTCTGATTGCAGATATTTACGCTTTGATTAACGTCGTGCAGTCGCGCCGAACGTCAACTGGCGCTAAGGTAGTATGGATTCTTGCGATTCTATTCTTGCCAGTCGCTGGCTTTGTGGCTTGGTTGCTATTTGGTCCACGCGATAAATAGTTAAAACAAGACACCATCGAATACGCTACAAAAAAGCCCCGCTAAATAGCGGGGCTTTTTATTACTTACTAGTTAACTAAGCCTCTTCAGTACTCGGTTTGATATCGGACTTAGTCTCAGCCTTAACTTCTGGTGTAGCCTCTTGGGGTTTATCCAATTCAATTTTTGCACTTGGCGCTCGACCCGATTTATCTTCACCGAAATAGATGGTTTGATGAGGGAAAGGTATTTCAATATTGCGCTCGTCGAACGCTATTTTCATACGACGATTATATTCACGCATAACACTCCAACGGTCGTGAGATTGGGTTTTAATTCGGGCCTTGATCATTACGGCGCTGCCAGCAAATTGATCGAGACCAAATATCTCCATCGGTTCTAATATCTTCTCTTTATAAACATCATCGTTGCGTAAATCTACATCGATTTCTTTTAAACATACCAGTACATCATCAATGTTCTCGCGATACGCCACGCCAATATTAAATAACGCAAAGCTGAAATCTTTGGTTAGATTTTTAACTACCGAAATATCACCAAATGGCACGGTTATTACAGCGCCATCCAGATCTCGTATCTGAATTTTCCGTAAGGAAATTTTTTCGACTACACCAAAGTGATCACCTAGTTGAATGACATCGCCTATTTGCAACAGGTCTTCGAAAATAACCGTAAGCCCGGTCAGAAAATCTTTCACTAAGGTTTGCGCACCAAAACCTACTGCAATACCTAATACACCCGCACCGGCAAGAAGTGGCATGATGTCGATACCTAACTCCGACAGCACCACCATAGTGGAGAGCAGACTGAGGGTGAACATTAAAATATTACGAATGATAGGAGTGATGGTTTGAAAGCGGCTACTCGATAAATGGCTATTTTTATGAACAATAAGTTCTAGTAAGGCATTTACCCCTTCCCAAATGAGCATAAAAACCAAAGCAACGACAATAAGCATAAAGGCCGATGAGAAAACGGATTCAAATGCTAGAAATTCTGCGGCTTTCGGATAGTAATCGGATAGTACGTTGGTGCAGGCATAAAGGCTGACAATAAAACCGAACAAATACCCAGCCCAACGTTGCAACGAGAATAATACTTGGAAGCGATCTCGACCTAACTCTAAACGCTTAGAAATTGTACGCATGCGCTTTTCTAAGCGGACGGCCAACATGCCATTTAAAAAGACAAAAACGCCAATAACAAATAAGGCCACCAATAAAACCAGCAAATCACCGATTAGAGAGTCACTAAACCCGTATGAATTTAAAACTCGCATGAGTTCATTCGCTAAACCGTTACCGGTGCTGTCTAAATCAATCAAGCCATCAACAAGAGAATCGCTAGGGACAGGCTCATTAACTTCCAACAATAGCTTTAGCTTTTCAACCAGTGCGCCTCGATCGGCTTCGCTCTCTAATGTGGATATTAAGTCTTCTATTTTTTGCACTTCCTGCGGCGGTGCCTCTGAAGATGCTTGAACAGTAGAAGATTGATCAGCAGCCACGGCACTCTCGGAAAAGAAAAGGCTAGATAGCAATACAGCGAACATAATACTTAGATAACGCATACAAGCTCCATGCGGCGAAGGTAATATATCGACTAACATCCTCATAAGAGGTTCCTATTGCTCGCGCTGACACGCTAGCCCAAGCGCGACTCAATATCTTTTACATCTTCCATGACTACAAAAGTACTGGTTTGCGTCACGTAAGGCAGCGCTGAGATTTTTTCACCTAGCACAGCACGATAACTTTCCATGTCGGAGGTTCTAACTTTCAATAAGTAATCAAAATTCGCAGCGATCATATGACATTGCTCTACTTCTGGAATTTGTCGCACAGCTTCATTAAAAGCATTTAATGCTCGCGTTTTAGTATCAGACAACGACACCTGTACAAATGCTACGTGACGAGTACCAATTTTCTTCAAATCCAATAATGCGACGTAACCTAAAATAAAGCCCTGATCTTCCAACCGCTTCATTCGTATTTGGCAGGGTGTTTTTGATAATCCTACGCGCGATGCCAATTCCGTTACCGTAATTCGTCCATCCTTTTGCAATTCATGCAGAATAGACATGTCTAATTTATCAAGATTTTCCAAATTATCACCTCTCCAGCACAGACAGTATGAGTGCCCGCTACCCCGTTAATTGTATGTCGTGCATTTTGGTCATTTTTTGCGCACAGCATAGAAAATTGCACCAATATGATGAATCATTAGCAAAACCAGCAAATCTTACATAATTTGGGATATTGCCCTAATAATCTAATGAATTATATTCATTTTCACTGGATATGTTAGTTATTTAGGTCTTTATCCTGCGCCACCTGCTCTACTCTTTAAATGGACTTAAAAAATAAAATACCTCGTTTCGTAAAAATAAATAGCCGTAATCCATCTTAATCCGTAACCACGACTTAGTTTGCACGCTCATATTGTGCCTTTGAGTCAAATTATGGATAGGCATACGACTAGAAACAACGGTTTTAAAAAACAACGATCCCTTGGAGGCCGCTATGGTTACGTTAACCTTTATTCTCTATCTCGCACTGATGATGGTCATCGGTCTGGTTGCATACCGCAGAACGAAAGATCTTTCCGATTACGTGCTGGGTGGGCGTAATTTAGGGCCAGTTCCAAGTGCGCTAAGTGCCGGCGCATCCGACATGAGCGGCTGGCTGTTACTCGGTTTACCGGGGTTTGCCATGAGCGACGGTTATGGCGCTTTCTGGTTGGCAGGTGGCCTACTTGTGGGCACTTGGCTTAATTGGCTCATTGTCGCACAGCGCTTACGCACCTATTCGCACATGGCCGATGATGCTCTGACCCTTCCCGCCTTCTTCGAAAAACGCTTCGGCGATCACTCCCACACCTTGCGAGTTGTTTCCGCCTTTTTCATCCTCGTTTTCTTCCTCTTTTACACCAGTGCTGGCCTCGTCGCTGGCGGTAAGTTGTTTAACACTGTATTTGGCTTAGATTATGAAATCGCCGTGATCGTTGGGGCTGCGGCCGTCATCTCTTATACCTTATTTGGTGGTTTCTTAGCCGTATCGTGGACGGATGTTGTGCAGGGCTTACTCATGGTCGGCGCGCTTGTACTGGTGCCGGTAATCGCATTGAGCGACCTCGGTGGTTTAACCGCAACCTTCGCCGCCATCGAAGCCAAGAATCCTGAATTACTCGATATGTTCACCAATGTCGATGGCTCCAGCATTACCATTATCGGTACTTTGTCCTTGGTGGGTTGGGGTCTTGGTTATTTTGGTCAGCCGCATATTCTTGCCCGCTTCAAAGGTATTAGAAGTAAAGATGACGTACCCGCAGCACGCCGCATTGCAGTGTTATGGACAGGTGTTTCAATGGCAGGCTCGATCATGATTGGCTTATTCGCCATTGCGTATTTAAAAGCGGGTCTTGGTGATAGCGAGACGGTATTTATGGTCATGGTTGATGCCCTCTTCCATCCGGTCGTTGCCGGTATATTGTTGGCGGCTATTTTAGCGGCGGTGATGAGCACGGCAGATTCGCAATTGCTGGTCTCTTCTTCAGCCTTGGCAGAAGACTTCTATAAAGCGCTCTTCCATAAAAACGCCTCACCACAACAGCTCGTTAACGTTGGCCGCATTGCGGTGGTTGTGATTGCGGTGATCGCTACCTCGTTAGCACTGGATGAGAATTCAGGTGTATTGGCACTCGTGTCTTATGCTTGGGCTGGTTTTGGTGCTGCATTTGGTCCTGCTTTAATCTTCAGCCTGTACTGGAAACGCATGAATCGCTGGGGCGCTTTGGCGGGCATTCTTGCCGGTGGCGTTACTGTGGTGGTTTGGAAACAGCTATCCGGTGGTATTTTCGAGCTGTACGAAATCATTCCGGGCATCATCTTCGCCTGCATCGCCATCGTTGTGGCGACCTTAGCGACGCGCCCACCGGAGCAACGACTGCAAACCCAGTTCGACGACGTCGTTACTGCCGTGCGTAGCTAACTTCGACGCAACCTTCGCTGCCTCTTGATCGCGGCAGCGAAGGAATTCGCGCCATAGATAAAACGTCTTTAAATTATTACTTTTTTAGTTTTTATGATTTGAAAATCAAAATATTAAAAGATTTTTACGCATAGAAACCCACAAATATAGAGAAATAGCTTTTAAAAGCATTTGTACAATGAAAGACAATCGATTCCATGTCCGGATTTTAAGTTAGTACCCGTCTCCTAAAAACGCAGACGGTAGATCCGGCCACCGTTTATAGGAGACATGTATGCCATCTACTTCTCAAGCTCTGCGCAACGACATACGCCAGCACTATCTGGCCGATGAAGTTGCCACGCTAACACGCATTATTGCTGCCTCGAACTTCAGCGCCGACGATCGCGCACAAGCCTCGACCTTAGCCGCCGAGCTGGTACGCCAAGTGCGTGCCGCAAGTCGCCCAAGCATGATGGAAAACTTTCTTGCAGAGTATGGTCTATCCACTCGCGAAGGGGTGGCATTGATGTGCTTGGCCGAAGCCTTACTGCGAGTGCCGGATAGCACCACCATTGATGCGCTGATCGAAGACAAAGTAGCCTACGGCGAATGGCGCGAGCATTTAGGTCACTCCGCTTCATCGCTGGTGAACAGCTCCACTTGGGCTTTAATGCTCACGGGCAAATTGATTGTGCCATCCAGCGACAAAGGCATTACTTCAACGTTAAAGTCTTTAGTAAAGCGCTTGGGTGAGCCGGTTATTCGTGTCGCCGTGGGCCAAGCCATGACCGAACTTGGGCGCCAGTTCGTACTCGGGCGCAACATCAAAGAAGCCACCAAACAAGCCGGTAAACTCGAAAGCCAAGGCTATACCTATTCCTACGATATGCTAGGTGAAGCGGCACGCACGCAAGCCGATGCCGACGATTATTTCAAAGACTACAGCAGCGCCATCAAAACCCTAGCCCCTCTGTGTACTCACGATCTTATCGCCGATAACCCTGGGATTTCCGTTAAGCTCTCCGCACTCCATCCACGCTACGAATTCGCCAAGCGCGAGCGCGTGATGGATGAGTTAGTTGAACAAACACGCAAACTCGCGCACCAAGCCGCAGAAGCGAATATGGGCTTCAATATTGATGCCGAAGAAGCGGATCGCCTTGATCTCTCGCTCGATATCATCGAAGCCGTGCTCAGTGACCCTAAGCTCAAAGACTGGAATGGTTTTGGCGTTGTGGTTCAGGCTTTTGGGCAGCGTGCAGGCTTTGTCATTGAATGGCTCTACAAGCTGGCTAAGCGCCTTGATCGTCGCATCATGGTGCGTTTGGTGAAAGGTGCCTACTGGGATGCCGAGATCAAACGCGCACAAACCCTTGGCCTCGATGGCTTTCCGGTTTACACACGCAAAGTACACTCAGATATTTCCTATCTTGCCTGCGCTGAAAAACTACTCGGCATGACCGACCGTATTTATCCGCAATTTGCTACTCACAATGCACACTCCATGGCCGCCGTATTAACCATGGCGCGTGGCGTTAATCGCGATGCCTTTGAGTTCCAGCGCTTACACGGCATGGGGGAATCGCTGCACGACATGGTTCACGCCATGGAGAAAACCCGCTGCCGCATTTATGCACCCGTCGGCGAACACAAAGATTTGCTCGCCTATTTGGTCCGTCGGTTACTCGAAAACGGTGCCAACAGCTCCTTTGTGAATCAGATTGTCGACACCCGTATCGCGCCTGAAACCATCGCCAAAGATCCATTTGGCTTAGTCGCCGAGTTGGGAATAAGCCCAAGTAGCGTTATTACACTACCCAGTGCGCTTTATGGTGCCGGTCGCCCCAATGCGCGTGGCTTTGATATCACTCACCCCGATGTTGTGGCACAACTCAACAAAGAACGTAATGCTTTCCGAGAGCATCAATGGCGTGCACAACCCATGATCGCCGGAGCGGAGAGCCAAGGTAATGAGCGCACAATCATGCGCAATCCCGCAGCGCCCGATGATGTGGTTGGCTATGTTACCAGCGCTGCCCCTGAAGATATCGAACGTGCGATAGCCAGCGCGCGCAAAGGCTTTAGCGCTTGGGCGGCAAACGCACCAGAGGAGCGTGCTGCAATACTCGATCGCGTCGCCGATCTCTATGAAAAACACACACCTGAACTATTTGCCTTAGCCACCCGTGAAGCCGGTAAAACCCTAGCGGACGCCGTGGGGGAAGTGCGCGAAGCCGTCGATTTTGCTCGCTACTACGCGCAACAATTACGGTTACTACAAACCGATGCCACCGCCGCCGAATTAACGCCGCGTGGAGTTATCACCTGTATCTCGCCGTGGAACTTTCCGCTGGCGATTTTTACCGGCCAAATCCTCGCCACGATTGCCGCCGGTAATGCGGTATTGGCGAAACCGGCAGATCAAACTCCGTTGATTGCTGCCCGTGCGGTAGAACTCATGCACGAAGCGGGTGTGCCGAAAGACATAGTACAACTGCTACCCGGCAGCGGCCCTAAGGTCGGCGGGCCTCTCACCAGCGATGCCCGTATCGACGGTGTTTGCTTTACTGGTTCAACCATCACCGCCACCACCATTAATCGTGCAATGGCGAAAACCATGGCGGCAGATGCTCCCTTAGTAGCCGAAACCGGTGGTCTAAACGCCATGGTGGTCGATTCCACCGCGCTGCCAGAGCAGGTCGTGCGCGATGTTTTAGCCTCATCTTTCCAAAGTGCGGGTCAACGCTGTTCAGCCCTACGTATTTTGTACGTACAAGAAGATATCGCCGATAACCTTCTGCACATGTTGTACGGCGCTATGGACGAACTCGAACTGGGTAACCCTTGGGATTTGACCACGGATGTCGGCCCTGTGATTGATGATATCGCCAAGAATCGCATCGAAGCCTACTGCCAAGAACGCTCTAAGAATGGCCAAATATTGAAGAAATTGCGCGTACCAGCACAAGGACGTTTTGTCGCCCCAACGGTTATTCGCGTTAACGGCATTGAAGATATGGAAGAAGAAATCTTTGGTCCTGTACTGCATATCGCCACCTTTAGCGCTAAGAATATCGACAAGGTTATTGATGCGATTAACGACCGTGGCTACGGCCTAACGTTTGGCCTGCAAACCCGTATGGATACACGTGTTGAAGCCATTACCAAACGTATTCGTGTGGGCAATACCTACGTTAACCGCAATCAAATCGGTGCCATTGTTGGCTCACAACCTTTTGGTGGCGAAGGATTATCGGGTACCGGACCAAAAGCCGGCGGCCCCGAATACCTGCGACGCTTTATGGCGCGCAAGCAAGAAGCGCAGGTTAAAACGCCCAAAGGCGCGAAAGTGACCGCCGCTGCGATTAGCCAAGCAATCACGATGGCCAAACAGCTAGCGCAAGAAATTCCCGATAGCGTCAGCGAAGCCAGGGTTAGTGCGTTGTTTCAGTCACTCGGCATGAGTGCCCCGCGCTTACCAGCAAAAGTGAGCGATATGCCGGGACCAACTGGTGAGATGAACCGACTGTCTGTACATGCACGCGGTGTGATCTTGTGCCTTGGCCCAGACGCCAACACCGCACTACGCCAAGCTTCTTGGGCGCTGGCAACCGGCAATGCCGTCGTCGTTATTGCTCCCGATGTCGAGAAAGAACTGGCCAAGACGGGGCATCAACCTTTACCTATCGTTGCGCTCGACGGCATTGCCGAACCAAAAGCTCTTAGCTCATGCGATGGCTTTGCCGCCGTTGCTTGCAATGCTGAAGCGTCGTTGCAGCAGCAATACCGAATCGCGTTATCCGAACGCCAAGGCATTTTGCTACCGCTGATCAACGAGCTCGATCAGCCCGAGCGTTATCAAATTGAACGTCACCTGTGTATCGACACCACCGCAGCTGGCGGCAACGCCAGCCTCATTGCTGCAGCTGAATAAAAGTAACCAACAGACCAAAAAGAAAGAGGGACTTATGAAATATTCAAAACCAAAAGCACCTAGCGTATTGGCTGGTATTAATCCGGTTAAACCATTATTAATCGCCATGCTGGGCGCAAGCCCTATCGTAGCGATGGCATCACCAGCCGTGAGCGGCGGCATATGGTTTAACTATGCCTACGAAACCGACTCTGATCGCGACGAAGAAAGCTTAGGCACCTTAGGTGATGAAGCGGTCATCTTATATTTTGACGACCAGCGTGAAGGATCACCAATATCCCTATCCGCTGAAGTACGTTATGGGCCGGGGTCGTTTACCCGTTCTAGCAGCAACTCAACAAGCGATAACTTCGGCCTACACAAAGCCTGGATTGGTTATCAGCTCAACGAAGAAAGCAGCTTAAAACTTGGTAAAAGCCAAGTACCTTTCGGTTGGAAGAACTCTAACTTTTGGCCTGGGGATGCCCTCATGGGTGGCTATGGCGACCAGATGGATGTAGGTATCAAATACACCGCCATGCGCGATGGTTTGAACTACAACTTAGCCTACTATCATGCCGATGACTGGGGTAAAACCAGCACAGATACCATGGATGACAACGGCCACTGGGGCTCATCTACCACCTATCGCAAAGTGCAAACCCTCGTTGCCGATGCCGCCTTCAACGTCAGCTCAGGGCAACAAGTCGGCGCCTCGGTGCAAGCCGGTAAACTGCAAGACCTGACCGGTGTCGATGTCACCAATCCAGTGGATGGCAATCACTCCGCATTGGCGGTTTATTACAAGGGCGATTTCGATAAGCTCAGCGTTAAAGGGCAGTATACGGTTACTAAGCGCTCACTACCGAACGACTACGCCGCAGCCATTAGTCTTGATGAAGTTAAAAATGACCGCGCCGCGCTAGAGCTATCGTGGACCCAAGGTAACTACTTTTTTTACCTAGATGCCAACTGGGCAATGCCGAATACCGACGGCAATAATGCCGATACCGTGGCCGCCTATTTACCGGGCGTGAGCTACAACTACGGCCCTGGTTGGGTCTATCTCGAATACCTCACCCAAGACGGTGGTATAGATGCCAACGGCATGGTCACAGAAGGTGATTACGAAGCGATTTACGCAACCATTGATTACTACTTCTAAGCGCTGCGCTAAGCAACATTCAGGCAGCTTCGGCTGCCTTTATTATATGGCTACTGTTATTAAGGCTGGCCTCCACAGACCTTGAGTTAGCCCGCCGTTGTCGGTTACAACTATCTGATGTATTCACTCATCTTCTAGTAGGAGCGCTGCCATGGCGACTATCGCCGAATCGGCACATCAAAATATTGAAGTGCGTAAAATGGACTTCGCTTTCGATGCCATCGACAAAATGGATTGGTATCGTAACAACCCCTTTATGACAGCGTTCATGACGGTGCTATCGGGTACCTTTCCATCGGGCGAGCAAATGTTCATTGAATCGGTTAGAGCCTTCAAAGATAAGGTGACCGATCCCCAATTGCTGCAAGATATCCAAGACTTCACTCGCCAAGAAGCGCACCACACCAATCAGCACAAGCTCGCCAACCTAAAGCTACAATCCTTGGGCTGGAATGCACTAGCCATTGAGAAGCGAGTTGAACGAGCCATCGGGTTTCTAAACAGCAAACGCTCAGCTAGAGAGCGCTTAGCGGCAACAGTATGCCTTGAACATATTACTGCCATCGTAGCGGAGTATGTGCTCACTTACCCCGAACAGCTCGACGACATGCATCCAGCGGTGAAAAACCTACTGATCTGGCACGCCATTGAAGAGATAGAACATAAAGCCGTAGCGTTTGACGTATACATGAGCACCGGCGGTAGCCGTAAGATGCTAACGCGGGTTATGCGCACCGTAGCCATCTTCTTTCCTATGCTCAGCTTCGCTCGTACTTTCTATTTATTGTTTAACGCCCGCCGCATGCCGAGCTGGGCACATATAAAAGATGCCTATGCGGCGCTGTTCAGCGAAACCGGTTTATTTACCTGTATCAAAGGCCCGTTTAAAGACTTCTACTGCGAAGACTTCCATCCTAACGACCACGACAACCGAGCGCTGGTTGAAAAGTGGAAGACCGAAATTGAGGCTTATAAGGCCTAAATGAGCCGAATAACGCATTTAATCGGCTCATCTGGTGAGCCGATTAATGGGTAACAATTGATTTAATTATCGCTGCCTAGTCGAACGAACCGACACCAAAGGCGTGAAATACAAAAGATAAATAGTGGCCAATATAGTTATTGAAGAAACACCAGCCACACTAATCTCGCTCGCTATTAAAATAATTAAATAATAAGGGAATATTAGAAGCCCAATATACCAGGGCACGATAATCATAAATGGAAGTCCATTTCCATGCCGATAATGTAGCTTGCAATAAGGGCAGCATGCGCGCTCTAACGAAATAATCCCTAGACGATTTCGCATACTTTTATGGCATCTAACACATTTATTGAAGGTGATTTCCATATACCTTTCCTTGGATATTCCTAAGCAAAAAGCCCCGATTAACGTGAATTAATCGGGGCTTTTTATTCACCAACTCAGATTAGAAATCTAAGTTCGCTACGTTCAACGCATTCGCTTCAATAAAGGCACGACGCGGTTCTACTTCGTCACCCATAAGCGTGGTAAACATCTTATCGGCACCTACGGCGTCGTCGATGGTTACTTGCAGCATGCGGCGTGTTTCTGGGTCCATGGTGGTTTCCCATAGCTGGCTTGGGTTCATTTCGCCCAGTCCTTTATAACGCTGGATGTTGAAGCCTTTTTTCGCTTCAGACAGTAACCATTGCACGGCATCCCAGAAATCGACGATTGGGTGAACACGTTCGCCACGTTGGATGTAGGCAGTGCTATCCAAGGTGTCGCGCAGCATTTCACTCATAGTCGCGAGTTTGTTGTAACCGCTACCGCCGAAGAAGTCTTTATCCAGCAGGTATTCACGCGCCATACCGTGGGTAATGACTTTAATTTCGACGTTGTAGTTATTGCGTTCGCTGTCTTTTAGTACGGCCACTTCGAAGTGGCTACCGCTGCGACCAGCGTCTGGGAGGACAGCTGAGAGCTTTTCGGTCCAATCCTTAACCATCGCCTCACTTTCAAGGTCGGCAGGGCTTAGGCGCGGAAGAGTGACCATCTGGTGCAGCACTTCGCCTGGCACTAGGTTCGACATACGCTTGACGGTTTCTTGCGCGGCACGATACTGAGCAACGATTTCAGCAAAGGCGATATCGGTAATCGCTGGCGCTTCGGCACTTGGGTGCAGCGCTGCTTTTTCCAATGCGATATGAGTTAGGTAGCTCTCCATCGCTTCTTCGTCTTTGATGTACTGCTCTTGCTTGCCGCGTTTGATTTTGTACAACGGCGGCTGAGCAATGTAGATGTGCCCGCGTTCGATGATCTCTGGCATTTGACGGAAGAAGAAGGTCAACAGCAGCGTACGAATGTGCGCACCGTCGACGTCGGCATCGGTCATGATGATGATGCGGTGATAACGCAGTTTGTCAGGGTTAAATTCTTCGCGGCCAATGCCACAACCCAATGCGGTAATCAGGGTGCCTACTTCAGCGGATGAAATCATCTTGTCGAAGCGTGCTTTTTCAACGTTAAGGATCTTACCTTTTAACGGTAGGATCGCTTGGTTCCGGCGGTCACGGCCCTGCTTCGCAGAACCGCCCGCAGAGTCCCCTTCCACTAGGTACACTTCAGATAGGGCTGGGTCTTTCTCTTGGCAATCGGCGAGTTTACCCGGCAAACCAGCGATATCGAGAGCGCCTTTTCGGCGAGTCATTTCGCGAGCTTTACGGGCTGCTTCACGCGCGCGTGCTGCATCGACCATTTTGCCAACCAATTCTTTGGCTTGTTGCGGGAATTCAAGCAAGTATTCTGAGAACAAACGCCCCATTTCTTGCTCTACCGCTGGCTTCACTTCACTGGAGACCAGTTTGTCTTTGGTTTGCGAGCTGAACTTAGGATCAGGTACTTTTACCGAGATAATTGCGGTCAAACCTTCACGAGCGTCATCACCCGTGGTCGCCACTTTGTGTTTCTTGGCTAGGCCTTCTTTCTCGATGTAGGTATTCAAAGTACGCGTAAGTGCGGCACGGAAACCAGCCAAGTGGCTGCCACCGTCGCGCTGCGGAATGTTGTTGGTATAGCAGTAGATGTTTTCTTGGAAGCCATCGTTCCACTGCATCGCCACTTCTACGCCAATGCCATCGTTGGCTTCGTCGCGCTGAACGTTGAAGTGAAACACGTCGTTCACAACGGTTTTGCCTTCGTTCAGGTAGTTAACAAAGGTCGCCAAACCACCTTGGAATTCGAACAAGTCTTCGCGGTCGCTGCGCTCATCTTTCAGGTGAATACGCACACCTGAGTTCAAGAATGACAATTCGCGCAGACGCTTAGCTAGGTAGTCGTAGCTGAATTCAGTTTTAGTGAAGGTCAGCTTGGACGGCAGAAAGGTCACCATGGTGCCTTTCGTTGTACTAACACCGACTTCTTTCAGTGGGTAATCAGGCACGCCGTGCGTATATTCTTGCTCGTATAACTTACCGCCACGACGAATGGTCAGCTTTAGCTTTTCAGACAGTGCGTTTACAACTGAAACACCCACACCGTGCAGACCGCCGGATACTTTGTAGGAGTTATCATCGAACTTACCGCCCGCGTGCAGTACGGTTAAGATAACTTCTGCAGCCGACACGCCTTCTTCTTCGTGCAGCTCAGTAGGAATACCACGGCCGTTATCGGATACCGATACTGAGTTATCCGGATGAATCACAACATCAACGGAATCACAGTGACCAGCCAAGGCTTCATCAATGGAGTTATCCACGACCTCGAACACCATGTGATGCAGGCCTGTGCCATCGTCTGTATCGCCAATGTACATCCCTGGTCTTTTACGTACGGCATCCAACCCTTTTAGGACTTTAATACTCGACGAGTCGTAAATCTGCTCACTCATTCGTGGTGTTCCTCATAATTAATTCGGTGCTCTAGCGTCTATCGTATTGCGCTAGATATCTGCCCGCTTGCGCGTGTTCCTACAAAATGAGCTTTACGCTTCTTCTGTTAAACGTCCGTGTTCCACGTGGAACACTTTACTGGCAACGGGCTGCCATACATCGGTCAGCTTGTCTTTATCGATGCTGGTAATAAAGACCTGACATTTTAAATCTTCTAGCAGTTTGCATAAAGCAAAACGGTGCTTTTCATCCAATTCTGACGCGAGATCATCCACCAGGTAGATGGTGCGTCGATCACTCTCTTGTTGAAACAATGAACCTTGAGCAATCTTAAGAGCCGCCACCACTGTTTTTTGCTGTCCGCGCGATAAGATCTCGGCGGCTGGTTGCTTGTCGCACTTAATGCGCAGCTCCGCTCTGTGTGGCCCTGACTGAGTGTACCCTAAAGCGAGATCTCGTTCTTGCTGACGTGCTAGTACATCGCCCAGTTCCGAATCTTTGTCCCATCCCGGAAAATACGCCAAGGTGACATCTACATCAGGATCAAGAGCGGTGAGAATACGCTCAAATTCGGGTTTAAAACGCTTAAGGTAGTCTCTTCTATGTTTGTCGATGGTAAGGGCGCTCTCAACAAATCCAGCGTTCCAAACGTTCAACCATTCGCTCTCTTTTTGCTTGAGAACGGCATTGCGTTGTTTCAGCTGTTTGCGGAAGGTCTTCCATTGATCCATGAAGCCGTGTTCCCCGTGGAACACTCCCCAATCAATAAACTGTCGGCGCTCTTCTGGAGAGCCAGCCAGTAACTTGAATGTATTTGGCTCTATGATCTGAACCGGTAACCAATGTGCCGCTTCGGCCTGAGACGTGAGAACAGAACCATTTTGCTTCAACAAATGATCCCCTCCCTTTAAGCGCAAACTATCTAGCTCGCACTCGCCGCGATGCAGGTCTTCAACACTCATGCGCAATTCCATGCGATCAGCATCGTGACTCATAACATGTTTAAGCTGAGAGGTACGAAATGACTTACCAGCGGCCATAACAGCAATGGCTTCGAGTATGCTCGTCTTGCCAGAACCGTTCTCGCCATAAATGAAATTAACCCCGCTATGCGGGGTTATGGTCAGCGGCTGTAAGTTTCGCACGCCGCTGATTTGAAGTTGCCGAATAGGCATATCAGGAAGTAATACTACAGACGCATCGGCATAACCACATACATGGCATCGCCGCCTTCTGGCTCTTCTAAAAGTGCGCTGCTATTGGCATCGGACAAGGTCAGCTTAACTTGCTGAGTATCCAGTACGCCCATAACGTCTTGTAAGTAAGATACGTTGAAGCCCATTTCTAAGGCGTCGCCTTTGTATTCTACGGCTACCGATTCTTCTGCTTCTTCTTGCTCTGGGTTGTTAGCAAAAACCTGCAAAACATCCGTTGCTAGCACTAAACGCACACCACGGTATTTTTCGTTAGAAAGAATCGCAGTACGGTTAAATACTTGGCGCAATTCCAAACGATCAGCCAACATAACGTTGTTGCCGCCTTTAGGAATAACACGACCATAATCTGGGAACTTGCCGTCCACCAACTTAGAGGTGAAGGTGAAATTCTCGGTATGGGTACGCAAGTGGTTAGTGCTTAACGAAACGCTAACAGTGGCTTCTGGATCCGTCAGCAACTTAGCCAACTCCAGCACGCCTTTGCGTGGCAGAATAATTTGCTGGGCGACTTCTGGGCCGCTAACCGCAACATGGCATGTGGCTAGACGGTGACCATCGGTTGCAACTGCGCGCAAACCGTTAGCACTCACTTCTATCAACATGCCATTTAAGTAGTAGCGAACATCTTGCTGTGCCATGGCAAAGCTGGTGCGGTCGATAATACGACGCAGGCTGCCTTGAGCCAGAGTAAACGACTGTTCGCCAGCTATGTTGTCGACATTTGGAAATTCAGTTGCAGGCAAAGTAGACAGCGTAAAACGCGAACGACCAGAGCGTACGTTAACGCGCTGGTCATCTTGTTCCACTTCAATCTGTGCGCCATCTGGCAACGAACGACAAATATCCATCAGCTTTTTAGCAGGCACTGTAATTGCGCCTTCTTGGCCGACTTCATCAAGCGTCACTCGTCCGACCAGTTCAACTTCAAGATCTGTACCCGTCAAAGACAGTTGCTGACCTTCTACTTCCAGCAGTACGTTAGACAGTACTGGTAGCGTCTGACGTTTTTCCACAACGCCTGCCACCAATTGCAAAGGCCGCAGAAGGGCTTCCCTAGAGATAACGAATTTCATGATTCTCCACTCAGATCTAGGTTGTCAGTGATCGCAGTAAGTTCTTATAGTCTTCCCGAACGTCTGCACTGGTTTCCTGTAATTCTTTAATTTTACGGCACGCGTGTAACACTGTGGTGTGATCTCGCCCGCCAAACAGCTCGCCAATTTCTGGCAAGCTGTGGTTGGTAAGTTCTTTACTCAGTGCCATCGCTACTTGTCTAGGACGAGCGATAGAACGGGTGCGGCGCTTAGATAATAAATCAGACATCTTGATTTTGTAATACTCAGCAACCGTTCGCTGGATATTTTCAACGCTGACCTGTTTGTCTTGTAAAGCGAGCAAATCTTTTAACGATTCTTTAATAAACGGCAGCGTAATTTCACTTCCGGTGAAGTGCGAATTCGCAACCACACGTTTTAACGCGCCCTCCAGTTCCCGTACGTTGGAACGGATCTTCTGGGCAATAAAGAATGCCGCATCGTCGGGCAGATTAACACCAGTTTGTTCTGCCTTTTTCATCAAAATGGCCACTCGTGTTTCCAGCTCTGGCGGTTCAACAGCAACTGTTAAGCCCCAACCGAAACGTGACTTTAAGCGTTCTTCTAATCCATTGATCTCTTTAGGGTAGCGATCGCAGGTTAAAATCATTTGCTGTCCACCCTCTAACAAAGCGTTAAAGGTATGGAAAAACTCTTCTTGCGAACGTTCTTTGCCCGCAAAAAATTGAATATCGTCGATTAATAAAGCATCTAAACCACGATAAAAACGCTTAAATTCGTTAATCGCATTTAGCTGTAATGCTTTTACCATGTCTTGCACAAAGCGTTCTGAATGCACATAAAGTACTTTTGCATTCGGATTTTTACTTTGTAGATGATTACCTACCGCATGCATTAAGTGGGTTTTACCTAAACCAACACCACCATATATAAATAGAGGGTTGTAAGAACCACCGGCATTCTCAGCAATCTGTTTGGCTGCGGCATGGGCTAACTGGTTTGATTTACCTTCAACAAACGTTTTAAAGGTAAATGTCGAATTCAAGAAACTCTGATGCTGAATACCACCTTCAACCTGCACATTACGTTTCGGTTTATTAGAAACCGGAGCCGACGGCATAGGATCAGTATTAAAAGAAGCCTGACCAGGCAAAATGAGATTAGAAGAAGACTGACGTCCAAACTCATTGTTGTTGCTAACAGAAGGTGATTCTTTTAACGGTGAAGATGCAATCGGTGAAAAAGTGCTAGTTGGTTCTTCAGCTTCTACTCGAGGCGCGGCAAAAGCAAAACCTTCAACCGATGACGCCGCAGGCCGTGGTTCTGGTCTTGGCGCAGCCTGAGGACTAAACATAGGGCGTGACTCACCCGCAGTCACATCGACATGAGTGATACGACCGCCGTTAAGTTCGGATAAGATTTCTTGAATACGCTGCAGATACTTGTCTTTAACCCAATCTTTGACAAAGCGGTTAGGGGCGCTCAGAACTAACTGACCGTTTTCCGTACTCGCGATCAAAGGTCTGATCCATGTGTTGTATTGCTGCGCAGGCAACTCATGCTGTAAATGCCCAAGGCAGTCTTGCCACAAACCCGTCACGGTTACCCCTGTTACTAGCGTCATCAAAGATTTCAATCGAGCCAGCCATTCTACCCAAGAGGCGACGGGTTATCCACAGCTATTACCGCTATTATTAAGAAAGAAATGGCCCTGTGGATAACAGACCTGACAACTGGGGGACGAACTTGGGTACAGAATCGTGAGAATTTCTAACAAGAATTCACCTTGTGCATAAACTAGCATTCTGTACACCGCTTTTACCCAGCTCGTACATACGTTAAACGCACGTAGTACCGAACTTATCATTGCTGTATCTTATTGATTTATATAGGAAATTATCGGTTATTCACAGAAAAGTAGCTCTATAAGAATAATAAATACAAACTATCTCCTCTTTCTTTAAACATCATTTCATACATATTCTTTAGTAAACAAAATTCAAAATTACGGTCAGCAAAATTGAATAGAAATTAGCCATTGCTATTACCCTTTGATTTTCATACAATTGCCGCCCTTAAAAATTAGACCCTTTTCACTTAACGGGTGACAGTGTTATGAAACGTACTTTCCAACCAAGCGTATTAAAACGTAAGCGTACTCACGGTTTTCGTGCTCGTATGGCTACTAAAAACGGCCGATTAGTTTTGGCTCGTCGTCGTGCAAAAGGCCGTCATAGCCTGACAGCATAATTGTTCGTTGAATCCCATCGAACGTCTGTGCATGCCGGATTTAGCATTTCGCCGTCAATCGCGATTGTTAAAACCTGCTGAGTTTAAGCGAGTCTTCGACAACACAGCGTTGCGTGGGAGTACGGCTGACCTCTTGGTGTTAGCCGCTCCTAATGAGCAAGATCAGCCACGAATCGGATTCGTGCTGGCGAAAAAACAGATTAAGCGAGCTGTAGACCGTAATCGTGTCAAACGGCTTATCCGCGAGTCATTTCGTGCTCACCAGCACGATATTGCGGCGCTTGATCTGGTTATTCTTGCCCGATCTGGTATTACCGGACTGGACAACCAGCAAATTCGTGAGATGATCGACGCCCTCTGGTTCAGACTGAAGCAACCTCATGGCCGACAAGCAAACGGAAACCGCAACAAGCGGCGTCAAACCGGGCGCTAAGGTCTTGCTGTCTTTGATAGCTGTCTATCGCTACGCCATCAGTCCTCTTTTCCCCAGCCGTTGTCGCTATTATCCTACGTGTTCTTCTTACGCTGCCGAAGCAATTCAGCGGTATGGAGCGCTTCGTGGTGGTATGCTTGCCGCGAAACGGATAGGTCGGTGTCATCCATGGGGTTCCCATGGTGTTGATCCCGTCCCCGATTTACCCACCCATTCACCTACTTGTTGTCAACGGAAACCCTGATCATGGATATCCGCAGATTGGCCATATTTATTGGCCTGGCCGTTAGTACTTACTTTCTGATTTATACCTGGAATCAGGATTATGGACAGAAGAACCTGAATAACGCGCCGATTGCTAGCGCAGAAGTTACCCAAGCATCGGATGCTCCACAAACCACGGACGTTAATGAAACACCCGTTGTAGGTACAGGCGATCAACCGATTGTTGATGCACCCGTAACAGATGTTTCTGTATCAGCTGAACCAACCGGTGAGCTGATTACGGTTACTACCGATGTTCTGCAAGTCAAAATTGATCCACGCGGTGGTGAAGTAGCCGAGGTTTTATTACCGGCTTACCCACTTTCGATTGATCAACAAGACGTACCCTTCGTATTGCTAGAAAAAAACCAGCGTCGCACTTATGTTGCGCAGAGCGGTTTAGTCGGCAAAGACGGTATTGATAAGGCAGGTCCTGCGTTATATAGCGCTGCTCAAACTACCTATACTCTGTCTGACGATCAGCAAACGGTTACCGTTGTTCTAACTCACGTTAGTGACAAAGCTAAGATTGAGAAGATCTATACTTTCCGCCGTGGTGATTATCTATTGGATATGAACTACCGCATCACCAACACTTCCAACAGCGAATGGCAGGGTGCGTTTTATGCCCAACTAAAGCGTGATGGCTCGGAAGATCCGTCAACAGCGTCTGGCATGGGTATGAAAGCGTATCTAGGTGCGGCATTAACGACTAAAGAAGATCGCTACAAAAAAGTAAGCTTTGGTGATTTGGAAGATGATTCTTATAAATCGGTAGAAGAAGGTGGTTGGGCAGCAATGCTTCAGCACTATTTCTTATCAGCTTGGGTGCCATCGCAAGAAACTCAACACACCTACAATGGCCGTTTTGTTAAAGGTAACTATGTATTTGGTTTCTATGATGCGCCATTTACTGTAGCGGCTGGTGATACTGCCAATGTTGGTGCTCAGTTGTATGTCGGTCCTAAAGACCAAGAGCGCTTAGAGACCATAGCTCCGAACCTAAATTTAACCGTTGATTACGGTATTTTGTGGTTTATCGCTCAGCCTTTGTTCTGGTTGCTTGAGTTTATTCATGGCTTCGTCGGCAACTGGGGTGTGGCTATTATCTTGCTGACCGTGGTCATTAAAGCGGCCTTCTTTAAGCTGTCAGCGACTAGCTATCGTTCAATGGCGAATATGCGCAAAGTTGCTCCTAAGATGGCCGAAATCAAAGAAAAATTCGGCGATAACCGCGAGAAGCTTGGTCAGGAAATGATGAAGCTTTATAAAGAGGAGAAGATCAATCCACTGGGTGGCTGCTTACCTATTTTGGTACAGATGCCAGTGTTCATCTCTTTGTATTGGGTATTGATGGAATCCGTTGAACTGCGTCAAGCGCCGTTCTTCTTATGGATTCGTGATATGTCAGTGATGGATCCGTATTTCATCCTGCCGTTGATCATGGGTGCTTCTATGTTTATTCAAATGAAGCTTAACCCAACGCCGCCAGATCCGATGCAAGCGCGTGTTATGCAATTTATGCCGGTGATTTTCACAGTGTTCTTCCTCTGGTTCCCTGCTGGTCTAGTACTGTACTGGGTTGTGAACAACGTGCTGTCGATTGCTCAGCAGTATGTGATTACTAAACAGATAGAAAATTCGTAAGCACTGAGTGCTGATGAGAAAATGAGAGGGCGCTTCGGCGCCCTTTTTTATGGCTGTTCGTCGGGCTCATGTACAATGCCGTTTTACGACTTCTGTTTTTAAGGTACCGATATGACCAATGCCGTTCACCAAGATACCATTGCTGCAGTGGCTACGGCTCCCGGTCGTGGTGGCGTCGGTATTATTCGTGTATCAGGCGACAAGGCGCAGGCGGTGGCACTAGCAGTGCTCGGACATCTACCGAAACCGCGCTACGCCCATTACGGGCCGTTTAAAGCGCAAGATGGCAGCGTACTCGACGAAGGCATCGCCCTCTTCTTTCCGAATCCCAATTCCTTTACTGGTGAAGACGTATTAGAGCTGCAAGGCCACGGTGGCCCAGTGGTATTGGATATTTTATTGAAAGAAGTGATAGCCCAAGGTTGTCGCTTGGCGCGTCCAGGCGAATTCTCCGAGCGCGCCGTCTTAAACGACAAAATGGCCTTAGCCCCAGCTGAAGCCCTTGCTGATTTGATCGACTCTGCATCAGAACAAGCAGCACGCTGCGCATTACGCTCACTGCAAGGCGAGTTCTCCCGCCGAGTGCATAGCCTGCTCGATCAACTGATTCAATTGCGCATCTACGTTGAAGCCGCTATCGACTTTCCGGAAGAAGAAATCGACTTCCTTAACGACGGCAAGGTCAGTGCCATGCTGGCCGAAGTCGAAGCCGAGCTGGCCGCCGTTATGCGCGAAGCTAACCAAGGTGCGATTTTACGCGAAGGCATGAACGTGGTGATTGCTGGACGCCCTAACGCGGGTAAGTCTTCACTATTGAACGCCTTGGCTGGCCAAGAGCGCGCCATCGTTACCGACATAGCCGGCACAACCCGCGACGTACTGAAAGAACACATCCACATCGACGGCATGCCGCTGCACATTATCGACACCGCTGGCTTGCGAGATGCGCCCGATGAAGTCGAAAAAATTGGGATTCAGCGCGCTTGGGACGAAATTAGCAAAGCCGATCGCGTGCTTTTGATGGTGGATAGCACCACAACAGAGACAGATCCGGAGAAATTACTGCACGCTTTATACGACGAAAGAGGTTTAAAAGAGCAAGCAGACGATTTTTTGCAGTCAAAACGCATAACCGTGATTCGCAACAAAGCAGACTTATCCACAGAGGTAATCGGTTTAGATATACATAAGCGCTACCCCACCATCACCTTATCGGCTAAACAAAACGCCGGTGTTGATGTATTGCGCGAACATCTAAAAGACATCATGGGCTATAACGCCGCCAACGAAGGTGGCTTCCTCGCTCGCCGCCGTCATATCGACGCACTGAACCGCGCCAACGACGCCGTCGCCTTTGGTCGCCAGCAATTGGATGGTATGGGCGCAGGCGAACTGCTGGCCGAAGACCTACGGATGGCGCAACAAGCATTGAACGAAATTACCGGCGCGTTTACTGCAGATGATTTGCTTGGGGAGATCTTTGGGTCGTTTTGTATTGGGAAGTAGTGGAATAGTTTTAGCTAGTTACTAAATCCTCTTTCTCCGGATTCTTAGCAATTTTCATGTGTGACTCATAGTCCGTAGACTTATAGTCAACTAAACAGTGAAGTTCAAGTTCGACATTATTTGTGGAACTAAGAATGGAACAGCGGTTATTAGAGCAATTTGGGGCTCGGGTTAGAGATGCGCGTTTAGCAAAGGCGTTAAGTCAAGAGCAACTCGGAAGCTTAGCAGATCTCGATCGTACCTACGTTAGTGGTGTGGAGAGAGGTAAGAGAAACGTCTCTCTAGTTAATATCGCGAAATTAGCCAAAGCATTAGATCTACAAATGTCGCTGCTACTCGATTTTGAGGTGGCAGATGACTAGAGCTTATTATTTTTCTGGTGTCAGTACTTTTATTCAAGAGTCTGATGATTCTATTATCGGTAAAATTACGCAAAAACATTCTCAAGATATTGTCAACCAACAAACCTTTGCTTGGACTGAGCAGATCAGAGTTCTTAAACAGCAATTAGTTAATTTTTCTGATGCTTACGTCGCCTTTGAAGTGTTGATTCCACGAATGGGACGAAGAGCAGATGTTGTTGTTTTGTATAAAGGAATAATTTTTGTTCTTGAATTTAAAGTAGGCTCAAGTCTCTTTAATTCTTCTGATCAGGAGCAAACTTATAGTTACTGTTTGGATTTTCAAAGTTTTCATGAAGGTAGTGATAACAAGCTTATTGTTCCAATATTGGTAGCAACCCGGGCAACAGAAATATATGAAAAAGAACTACATTCCGATCGAAATATAGCATCTATTCAAAAAACTAATGGCAGTTCGATAGCAATTATTCTTAAGGATTTTACGGAAAAATATCCTAATTATTCTTCAATTGATTTTAATATATGGATTAATTCAGCCTATAAACCTACGCCTACTATTATCGAAGCTGCTCGGGCGCTTTATGCAAATCACAATGTGGCCGATATAATGCGCCACGATGCTACAGCAAAAAACCTGACAGAAACGACAACAGCAATTAAGGATGTTATCTCGCAATGTCATAGAGATAAAAAGAAAGCAATTTGTTTTATAACAGGCGTTCCAGGTGCTGGAAAAACCTTGGTGGGGTTGAATGTCGCGACTCAGCCTACAACCGACAAGTTGGAATCTGCAGTATATCTATCAGGCAATGGACCCTTGGTTAACGTGTTGAGAGAAGCCTTGATTCAAGATCGGGTAGTTCGAGGTGAGCGACGAGTAACAGTGACTCCTGAAGTCAAAGCTAGTATTCAGAATGTCCATCATTTTAGAGACCAGTATTCCTTAGTCGAAACTGTACCTCATGAGCATGTGGTAATTTTTGATGAGGCTCAACGCGCATGGACGGAAGAGCACCTTGTCAGGAATAAGCCGGAGTATTCAGGTCTGGGATCTGAGCCAGATCTTCTACTAAGTAGTATGGATAGGCATGGAGACTGGTGTGTCGTTGTGGCGCTAGTTGGTACAGGTCAGGAAATTAATACTGGCGAGGCTGGAATTTCTTCATGGACTGATTCAATCAAGACTAATTTTCAGGAGTGGGATGTTTATTATTCAAACGTTCTAGATAAAAATTATTTTAGTACTGAAAATCCTCGATATCATCAAAAGTCAGGTTTTCATTTACCTAGCTCACAGCGATCCTATAGAGCATCCAATCTATCTAATTTCATAGATGCAATTTTGAAAGGGGACGCTCAGCTTGCTAAAGAAGATTACAGAAAAGTTTCTGATAAATACCCTATCCGAATTACTCGATCTTTAGTAGATGCAAAAAATTGGATAAAAAAACAATGCCGTGGATTAGAAAGAATGGGAGTGCTGTCTAGTTCTTCTGCTAGACGACTGCGAGCGGAAGGTATATTTAATAGTAAAGAAACAGATGAAGCTCATTGGTTTTTAAAGCCGAGCCAAGATGTTCGAAGCTCGAACATGTTAGAGGAAGCAATGAGTGAGTTTAAAGTGCAGGGCTTGGAACTCGATTGGTCTTTGATTGGTTGGGATGCCGATTTTCGATACGTTGATGGAAGTTTTGAGCACTATAAATTTTCAGGAACAAAGTGGCAAAATCGAGGGACTAATGATTCGAAGAGGTATCTTGAAAATACCTACCGTGTACTTTTAACAAGAGCGCGTCAAGGTTTCATAATATATATTCCTATTGGTGATAAAGAGGATATGACTCGTTTGCCTGAATACTATGATTCGACGTATGATTTTTTTAAAGATTGCGGTATAGAAGAGTTAAGGTAGTTAATAAAAACTAGCTTAGCGTGATTTTATAATAGCCCTATTTATTACAGTAAATATTTTCTTATATGAGTTTCCTCTGTAACAAGTCCATCTAACGGGATTGATTGGAGTTTGTAATGATCGGAGATAAGCGAGATTAAGCTGTCGCGTGATTGCTAGGACGATGTTGAGAGACGGCGAAAAAAGATACGTAGCCGCTTTTCAGCGGCTTTATTTTTAGTGACGATTCGTAGAATTTTAAACCACTTTATAATTCTCGTGCCCTGCTTGCCATTTACCAAGCTCTTCACGATTGTCATGATCCCATGGATGAAAATCGCGACGATAGTAGTCTTTATAATCATTCCAAACGCTACGGATCAAGCCCGGTTTTTTCCAATAAAAACTAAAGCCTGATTTCCATACTGATGGGCTAAATAATTTCCCATCTTTCCATAAGAAAATGCATTGCACGATGGTCGCACGCAGTAAAAACATCCAAGTGACGTTGAACATAGCGAATACGCGCATAAAGTATTTACCGCCGGTAGCTTCATACGCATCAAAACATACGGCTTTGTGTTCAGTTTCTTCAATTGCGTGCCACGTCCACATTTCTTTAAAACGTGGGTCCATGCCTTCAGTTGCTTCTGGATTGGTAAGCACTTGGTGGGCAAGAATAGCGGTAAAGTGTTCTACCGCGCAGGTAATAGCCAAGCGTCGGCGTGCGGGCATCCACTTTTTCATCCACACTTTTTCTTTGCGCTCGAAGGCTTCTACTTTTGTAGCGGGATATCCCAAGCTATCCAGATACTTACTGAACTGATGATGTTCGTGGCCATGGATAGCTTCTTGTTTAATAAAGCTTTTTATCTGTTCTTGCAGGCGCGGATCGGTAATTAAATGCTGATGATCGCGCACGGCGTCGATGAACATGCGCTCGCCTTCAAGAAATAGGCACGACAAAGCATTCATAAAATGAGTTTTGAAGGGGTCGTTATCATTCCAATAACGCGGAAGATCTTTAAATTCAAAGCCAAAGTCCATTTTACGACCTGGAAAAGTAACTTCAGCGCTGATTTCTCTTGCTGACTTTTTCATAACCTTGCCTACTTCTTATAAGTGTTTAAACAACGATAGAACCGGTAGGTTAAATGTGACAGGTTAACTAAGGACAAAGTGTGGCTTGAAATCACAATATGAGTATCTGGCGGGTGCTTACAGGCCTATACGCGTGAGGAATAGGCCTGATTTGACTCCGTAACAGCTTACAAACTGGATAAGGTGCAGATCCAATCTTTGGTGGCCTGCAAATGTCTTGGCTCGCTATGAAGGCGATCAAATAGTAATGAGCCTTCAAGGCTGCTGACTAAAACACGCGCGAGCTGTTCTCGCGGGATAGGTAATAAGCGTGCATTGGCGAGAGTATCTGTCACCCATTCTTCTAAACGACTTAAAAAGTGATCCACGGCCTCTAAACTGGCGGGACTAAGCTCATGCTGTGAAGCGGCATAAGCCAAACTCATGCATTGCAGTTGATGGGTGTGGCTGTCTTCAAAAATGCTGAACAGGGCAAGTAAACGCTGGCGCGGCTTCGTCATGCCTTCGGTCATAAGATCTAGGCGATCAAAAAAGTCGGTATCGTAATCTTGCAGCAGTTCTGTCAGTAGCTTATCGCGGCTTTGAAAGTGGTAGTGCACTGAGCTGGATTTAATACCCGCGGCCTTTCCAAGTTCACGAAAGCTTGCTGCGGCTAAATTAGCATGGCGTATTTGATCGGTAGCGAGTGCTTTTAGGTGCGTTCGAGTTTCAGACATAACGATTCCTCCCTGTGAGGACTTATCTAAGTCTACCAAGCGTTAGAAGTGCAATGACTTAGTGCTAATTAGTGCAAAACGTCTGAAATGGCAGACTGCTTTTTGCGTCACTGACCTAAGTTGGTCTGATTTTTCACATAAGTGTCATGACTAAAGCCAACGAAAAGCCTGCCGTTAACTAAGCTATAGGTTCATTCGTTTTTATGTTTTGTTGGGAGCTCCACTGTGCGAAGTTTATTTTTAGGGTTAATGGCAGCCTTGTTGGTTGGATGCATCGCCGAAGAAGCGCCGAAGGACATCGTTAACGAGCAAGGTGAGGTTGTGGATGATCCTACCTTGCTGCTCAATGGTTTATGGGATGGTCAATTTGATCAAGCAGGAACGCTTAGAGTATTGATTTATAACGGAAATCTGTTTGCGTTTGATGAAGCAACGGGCTATTACGGTACGGTCGATCTCGATAATAAAACCAATCTCGCGGATATCACGCTTGAGGGTTATGACTTTATAGATGCAGATACCAGTGCAGAACAGTACGTTGCCGGTGGTTTAGCCGACGACTATTTATTAAGCGGCTTGTTGTTTAGTAGCAGCGCTGAAAATGACACTTTAGTAGGAGATTACGAAACATCCGCGGTTGGCGGCAGCTTCTCGTTAACCAACGATGGTACTTGGGAGGATAATTCCGCGCTCAACGCGATTGATGGGCAGTGGTTATCCACAGGCTATGAGCTTTATCTAACCGCGCTTTCGGATCGCGTTACGTTTAAAGGCATTAGCACCGATGCCTCCGGCTGCACATTTAACGGGGCTATTCGACTTTTAGATAAGAACCAAACCTTGTATCAGGTTGAAATGACAGAGCGTAAAAATTGTACTGAATTCAACGTGGTCAACGCCCCGGGCTACGCAGCCGTGAATGTCGATGGTGACTTAGAGTTTTTTATTCGCAAGAGTGATGAGCTGCTGTTCATGAGCTTCACCCCAGCGGCGACGGATACACCGACAGATACGACAACCGACACGACGACGGATACCACCACCGATACAACGACAGACACGGCCATTTAGCTGTGGGTAAGTCTGTTGATTAGTAGGGAAAAACCTAAGATTAAGGTGTGATTAGCGCTCGAATAACTTTTCAGAAGGTTAGCTAAGAAATACTTATCCACATTAGTGAACAGGTTTATCAACAGCCCTAACGCCTTGAAATTTCAGGGTTTCAGTTTGATTACTAACATTGTGGATAACTAGTATTCACATGTCTCATTACCTCAATTGATAGTGTTAATAATTCTTCTGGTTAAAAACTGTTCAAACGCTATGGGGTTTTTCTACAGCGCTGTTATAATACGCGCCCTTTTCTGCACGAACGAATATTGAGGTGGCTTGTGGATTATCCCGTTCGCTATGACGTCATTGTGATTGGTGGTGGTCATGCTGGTACTGAGGCTGCATTAGCAGCGGCTCGCACCGGTTGTAAGACCCTATTGCTCACGCACAACACCGATACGGTCGGTGTGATGTCCTGTAACCCAGCGATTGGTGGTATCGGCAAAAGCCATTTGGTGAAAGAGATCGATGCGCTTGGCGGCGCAATGGCGCGGGCAACTGACTTGGCCGGTATTCAATTCCGTATTTTGAATAGCCGTAAAGGCCCTGCTGTGCGCGCTACTCGTGCCCAAGCCGACCGTGCTTTGTATCGTTCTGCGATCCGCAATATTGTTGAAAACCAGCCTAACCTCGATATTTTCCAAGCCGCTTGCGACGATCTGATTGTGCAAGGCGATGGCGTGGGCAGCACGGTTTGCGGTGTCGTCACCAATACCAATATGCGCATTCACGCGACCAGCGTGGTGTTAACCGCCGGTACGTTCTTGGGCGGACTTATCCACATCGGTATGGAAAACCACAGCGGTGGCCGTGCGGGAGATCCCCCATCGAATGCCTTATCCAAGCGTTTGCGCGAAATGCCTTTTAACGTTGGCCGCTTAAAAACCGGAACGCCTGCACGTATTGACCGTCGCAGCGTCGATTTTTCCGTGATGCTTGAGCAGCCGGGCGATACGCCGCTGCCTGTGATGTCGTTTATGGGCTCGGTCTCTCAGCACCCAGAGCAAGTTAGCTGTTATGTCACGCACACCAACGAGCGTACTCACGAGATTATTCGCAATAACCTCGATCGCTCGCCTATGTATGCTGGGGTAATTGAAGGTATTGGCCCGCGTTATTGCCCGTCGATTGAAGATAAAGTCACGCGCTTTGCCGATAAAACCAGTCATCAAATTTTTGTTGAGCCAGAAGGCTTAAACAGCAACGAGCTGTACCCGAATGGCATCTCAACCAGCTTGCCGTTTGATGTGCAGTTGGATCTTATTCACAGCATGGTCGGCTTCGAGAACGCGCACATTACGCGCCCCGGTTATGCCATCGAATACGATTACTTTGATCCGCAAGATTTGAAGCACAGCCTAGAAACCAAGTTTGTGAATAACTTGTTCTTTGCTGGCCAGATCAACGGTACAACAGGCTATGAAGAAGCTGGCGCGCAAGGCCTTTTGGCGGGTATAAACGCCGCCATGCGTGCGCTAGAAAAAGACGCTTGGGTACCGCGCCGCGATCAATCCTATATTGGTGTGTTGGTCGACGATCTAATCACTATGGGCACTAAAGAACCGTATCGCATGTTCACTAGCCGTGCGGAATACCGTTTGGTATTGCGTGAAGACAACGCTGATTTGCGCTTAACCGAAGTGGGCCGCGATTTAGGCTTAGTCGATGACGAACGCTGGGCGGCATTTACGTCTAAGCGCGAAGCCATTGAGCAAGAAGTGACGCGTCTTAAAACCACTTGGTTGCAACCGAATACCCCAGAAGCCGCAACGCTACTAGAGATGGGTGAAGCCGCAATTAACCACGAATACAGCTTGCACGAATTGCTTAAACGCCCGGGTTTGGACTACGCCAAAGTCGCGCAGTTTAAAGGCGAGCCAGTAGCTGATCCGCAAGTGGCCGAGCAGGTTGAAATTCAAGCCAAGTACGATGGTTACATCGCACGTCAGCTAGAAGAAATCGAACAATCGCGTCGCTATGAAAGCACTAAATTGCCGATTGATTTGGATTACGATGCCATCGGCGGTTTATCGAACGAAGTGAAGCAAAAACTGCGTACTTTACAGCCAGAAACACTGGGCGTTGCTTCACGTTTATCGGGTATTACACCAGCGGCGATTAGCCAGATTTTGATCCACCTGAAAAAACGAAATATGGCGACCAAGATGAGTGCTTAATCGTTTTTGCCGCTAGATAGGCACAAACAACACCCAGCGGGCTTGATGCGAATCAAGCCCGTTTTTTTATTCCTAGCTTATGTGCTCTTGTATTAAGAATGCTGTTACTAAAAGTGCAATAAATTACACTGAAATTCAATATTTTGAGGATTTAGTGCTTTTTATTGCACTTATTTCGACTTGAGAGTAATAATAGTGCATTAAAATGCATTATCGAGTGAGCCGATGGAAACCTTAACACTTCAGACTTATCTCGATGGCCAGTGGCAGGATGCCTGTGAACTTTCGTTCTACGAGCCTGAAAAAGGCCGCCATGGACGTGTGAGGTTGGAATACAGCGCTTCTTACGTGGCAAAAAACCAAAGTCGTTTAGCGGCTCGCGTTAGCATGCGTTACCCCATCGATTTCTTTTCGCATGAATGTGATGTGTGGCCTGCCTTCTTATTCGATGTTATGCCGATGGGCGCAGGTCGACGTTACTGGCTACAGCGAGAAAATCTTACTGATAGCGCTCAGCAGGATCTGCATTTATTGCGGCTGGGATCGCGTTCGCCTATCGGTAATATGCGAGTGAAAGAGAGTTGCTCAGATAGCGATATAATTCCTGTGGGATTTTCGATGGCGGATGTCCTTTCGCGCGATATTCGTTTTCTAGATTACGCCCGTGAAAATGGTGCTGCCGTCGGTGGTGCATCGGGTGCAGGCGGTGACGCGCCTAAGTTTCAGCTTATTCGCGGGCAAGATGGCCTGTTTTATCCTGAAGCATCCCTGTCTGATGGCGATGCATCCGAGTTTTTTCTGGTTAAATTTCCGCGTCAAAGTTCTAGCCAAGGTCGCCCTTTAGCATCGGATATTTTAGTACTAGAAACTGAGGCGGCCTATTATCGAATGGCTAAACGACTTGGGTTAAATGTTGTCGGTCATACTTGTTATTCAACTAATCAAACTGATTCAGAAAAGGTGGATTACTTTGGCGCCAATGAAGAAAAGCGCATCACTACTCCTAGCCTTTGGTTGCCTCGCTTTGACAGGCTGAAAAATTCGGGCGGAATAACTCGTTGTGCCATCGAGTCACTCTACTCGCTGGTTGGTAACTCGGAGCCGGGCGCAACCGTGCCGCATCGCGTTTATTTAAAACAGCTCGCGGATGATTGGCGAGATGCCGGCCAAGAAGATGGCGTCGAAGAAATGGCCATAGAGTATTTACGCCGTGATCTTCTTAACATTGTGTTAGGTAATAGCGATAACCATGGTCGTAATACCTCAATTATTCGCAGGGATGGAGGCTTGGCATTAGCGCCTATTTACGATTTAGCACCGATGGTTTTAGATGATTCTGGCATTACCCGCACCAGTCGTTGGAGTAATGAGAATGAACTGGGGGGTACATATAATTGGCGTGGGATCTGTGCGGAAGCCAGTGCGGCAACCAAAGTTAATAGCGACACTTTATGGGAGGGTCTTTGCGATTTCGCCAAAAAATTGGCCCCATTAAAGCGCCTTGCTGATGAATGTGGCGTTCCAGAAGAAGTGCTTAACAGCAAAGTACACAGCCTAAATTTAGCGGGAACAGAACAGCGTCTTAAAGCATGGGGCTTGTTGCCATGAGCACGCCAGCAGATAAAGACCTAGCGCAAATGTCGCGAGCTGAGTTGTTGGTTTTGGTCGAGCAATCTATCGCGTCGGGCCAGTTAACGTTGGGTGGTGCTACCCGTATTTTACGCAAACATATTGCGCGTTTAAATCAGCATGAATTTGCGGAATTATGTGGCGTATCACGCCGCACTTTGGCAGCCATTGAAATGGACGAAGGCAACCCGACGGTCAATTCTTTAAATCAAGTGTTTAAGTTGTTTGGTTTAGAGCTTGGCCTACAGCGGATTTATCGTAAGGGATGATTTAAGCTCGTTACGCGAGATTTTAATCGTTTTTGCCGCTAGATAGGCACGAACAACACCCAGCGGGCTTGATGCGAATCAAGCCCGTTTTTTTTGTCTGTTGCACAATGGAAGCTAATTCGTTGTGTTAGGGCAATGTCATGAGTGGTGAACAGCAGATTGTGAATAGTCTTCTTCAGCAAATGGATGACGCGGTTGTGGCTGGGGTGAAAACCAACGCGGCTTATGTCGAAGATTTACTTTTCACTGAGTTATTGGCGCGCATGCAGTTACGGCGTTCGAGCGCGGATATTTTGCATCAGGTGAATTATCAGCTGACGTTTACGCAAAAGAACCTAGGTGACGATGAGTTTGTGGTGACGCGCGGCTGTTAATTCCGAGAAAAATCAATTGTTAGCCACTATGCTGCGCGAGTAATTCAGTGACTATTGGCGATATAAATTGGCGCTTAACGGTTACCGCGTAAAAGCTTTCGTACACATTTGGCAGGGTCATAAATTCTTGTAATGTGCCTCGGGCTATTTCATCTTTTACCACCACTGGCGGCAGTACCGTCAATGCGCCAGTGTCTCGTGCCAGCAGACGCAACATTGCCATGTCATCGGCTTCTGCTTGTACATCAGGTTCGTAATTCCAGCGGCTACAGAAGCCATCGAAAGCGGTACGTAATTCCGTTCGCGTGGTCGGTAGTACCCAGCGCTTTCCCGCAAAACCTTCCGGAAAGCTAGTCGTCGGCTTTTGCCCTTTAGGCCCAACCACGGCGAGTGGTTGGCGAGCCAATAATTGGCTTTGCCATAGCGTATCTTGATCATCAGCAGTGACGTTGCTGTTGGTGAGAATCAGATCAAATTGATGATTCGCCAAGCCATTCAATAAATTGGCCATGCCGCGCGCATGCAGACTAAAGCGAACCTTAGGTTGATTGATTAACGGCGCTATAAATCCCTCGATGAAGTTACGCGACATAGTAGATAACACACCAATACGCAGTTGCTGATATTCCGGTTCTACGCCATGGCGCAGTAATGATTCGAGTTCTTCACCGCGGCTAAAAATGTCGTTGGCATAGCCTAGCACTCGCTGGCCTGTGGCCGTCAGAACCAGTCGGCGTCCGCTGCGCTCAAACAATTTCGTCTCCATGCTCTCTTCTAACGCGCGGATTTGTGCCGACAGAGCTGACTGCGACACATGCAGCTGGCGCGCGGCTTCCGTCAGGTTGCCTAGGGTGGCGACGCGCCAGAAGTAATGAAGATGATGATAATTTAGGCGGCTCACTCAATCGTTCTCTAAAAGTGAATGATCTATTAGTTTATATCTATTTTACTTGCAATGACCAGCACGGAGATACTGAACGCACACCTAATCCCATAACCAGAGGTTGCGTACCATGAGTATTTCCTCTCTGCTGATGGCCACGGTGTTGGCGGCGATCCCGCTAACACTGATATTGGCTGCCATGCCTGCCGGTTTGCAGACCCGGCGCTTTGCTTTAAACGATCACCAGCGTTGGCGTTTTGCTTGGCGTGCGGTGCAACTCGTTGCCGTATTCACGCTCACCGCTGTTGCCTCATCCTTTATGCTTCCTGACGCGGATCTGCACTGGTTCAGTGACTCTCCTCTGCGGCTAACCTTGCTGGTGCTGTTAAGTGTAATGGCATTGGTCGTGGTTAAGTTCTCATACCGCTATCTTGCAGCCGAGCCGGGTTTTGGCCGCTATCTGCGCTGGTTGTTGCTCACACTCGCGGCGGTTGCGCTGGTATTTATCAGTAATCATCTTCTACTGTTCGTGCTGGGTTGGATTGCCATTAGCCTAGCCTTACATCAGTTATTGATGTTTTACCCCGACCGCCCGCGAGCAGCGCTGGCGGCGCACAAGAAATTTCTTCTTGCGCGATTGGCTGAAGCTTCGTTATTGACCGCCTTCTACTTGCTCTGGCAACAGCATGGCAGTGCCCATATCGATACGATTTTGGCCGCCTATCAGGCTCCGGCTCAACTCAGTTTGAGCGAACAGATTGCCGCTGTACTGATTGCGCTAACAGCTCTTATTAAGTGTGCCCAATTACCCGTTCACGGCTGGTTGATTCAAGTTGTTGAAGCGCCTACCCCAGTGTCTGCTCTGCTACATGCTGGTGTGATCAACTTGGGTGGTTTCTTATTGATTCTTTTTGCTCCACTGTTTTTACAGGTGGCTGCGGCGCAATGGTTAGTGCTGGTCGTTGCAGGTTTAACCACAGTACTAGCGGCCTTGATCATGACCACCCGTATCAGTGTCAAAGTACGGCTAGCTTGGTCGACGAGTGCGCAAATGGGACTGATGTTACTTGAGTGTGCACTGGGTTTGGTTGAGCTAGCGTTACTGCATCTACTCGCTCATTCGGCCTATAAGGCTTGGGCATTTCTCAGTTCCGGCTCGGCCGTGCAGCAACATATTCAGCAATCGTTACTCACATCACCACCACCAAGCGTGCGCCAGTGGTTTGTGGTGGTGGTACCGGCAATGACCGTCGTCGCTGGCGCTGCTTGGTTTTCGGCCTATTTACATCCTGTCTCGCAGTTACTCAGCAGCTGGTTACTCTTGGCACTGGCGTTGACGGCATTTCTGGCACAGAGCGGTCAGGGATCGATCTTTTCCGCTGTTTGGTTGCGGTCGCTCATTCTGGCCGTTTTATTAGCACTGGCTTATAGCCTGCTTAAAGTCTTCATGCAGCCGTTGGCGGGCAATTTAACGGCTGTTTTGCGACCCGAACTTTTCAGTGCTGCAGATTGGTGGGCGTCTGGGTTGTTCTTAGCCTTATTTGTACTTTGGTGGCTGCTGCGTTGGCGTTCGCATTGGTTACCGATGCAGCGGCTATCGGTCGCCTTGTTCGCTGGCTTCTATTTGGATGAATGGTTTACCCGCATCACCTTGCGCTTGTGGCCTACACGTTTACCTGTGCGTGCCAATCCTAAAATGGCGCCAACGCAAAATTCCGAACAATTAGCACAACCACTACTGGCGGCTAAGGGTCGCACGGAGCAATTGTTATGAAAGCACAGACGGTTTCTACAGAATATACAGCGCGTTTGGCAGCGGTAAGCGCAGCGGGACAGCGTATAGCGCCAACATGGCCGCTGGATCAGTTGATTGCAGTGAATCCTCTTTGGGAGATGCGCGATCAGCCATTCCCTGCCGTAGCCGCTCGGCTTGAAGCGCTGGGCCGTATCCGTTGTCTGATGCCAGCAGAGTACTATGCGCGTTTATGGCAGCGCAGCCAGATTCGTGAGGTAGATTTGTTGTGTGCTGCGGCTGAGGCTAACGCGCCTGAAGATATCAATGCTTTATTGCGGGCGTTGAATCACTCGAATAAGCAAGCGCATTGGCACAACGTATCCGACTGGCTCGATAGTACCCGCGATAGCCAGCACAAGATGGCTTGGCGTGATGAAATTACTCATCAAATTAGCCAGTTCTGTGCGGCCTTTTGTCAGCAGCCAGGTCATCAATTACAGGACTCTTTATACCTAAGCTGGGTAAGGCAGATCCGCGTGGATCAAGGTATTGCCATTCTGATGGGGGAGCCGGGTTTGACGAAGGCATTTCGCGAGTTGCCAGATGACCCTCAAGCGTTGATTTTGATTGCTTTGGAGGAACTCGGTTTTTCAACACCCGCGCAGATCGAAGCCTATACCCATGCGTTGCTACTCGACATCAATGGTTGGGCGTCTTGGTTAGCTTATGAGCGTTGGCAAGCTCGTTTGGATGGAGGTAGCGACGATGCGTTGCCGCAGCTCATTGCTATCCGGTTGGGCTGGGAATTAGCGCTTTGGCGTCACTGGCAATGGCGGCATCACCAGGCAGCGCAACTATTGCAACAGCAGTGGTATGGCCAGCTTCCACAAATTGATTCGCTGATCGAATCACAGCAGCAGTTACAGAAACCCTTGTGGATATGGCAGCGGGCGGCAGAACTGGCGCGCCAGCGCGAGGAACAGCAGATACTCCTGCAAAAACCGCTGATGGCATCGCCACAACCTAAATTGCAGGCGGTGTTTTGTATCGATGTGCGCTCCGAGGTCATGCGTCGAGCATTCGAAGCGCAGAGTAGCAAGATTCAGACATTCGGTTTTGCCGGTTTTTTTGGCATCCCATTAGCCTATACCCCCGTAGGGACTGATCTGAAACGACCTCAGCTACCGGGATTACTAGCGCCCGGTTTACGGGTAAGCGAGGGAGGATCCACAGCGCAAGCCTTGGAGTTAAGCCGTCGAGCGCAGCAAGAGAGCAATGCGGCGTGGTCTGACTTTAGCCGTGGGGCAGTGACGTCATTTAGCATGGTTGAAGCCGCGGGCTTGAGTTATGTCGCGAAATTGCTGCGTAAAACCTTTGGTCTGAGTGCGGAGGCGCATCCGGTGAATGATATGCCGGTGACTGGAGAGTGGACTTTGTGGAAGGGCGAGCCCAGCTTAACTCTGGTGGAAAAAACGGATTTGGTCGAAGGCATTCTGAAAGCCATGAGCATCAAACGGTTCGCTTCCGAGGTGTTGCTCGTTGGTCATGGGAGTCACACCACCAACAATCCTCATGCCGCAGGGTTGGATTGCGGTGCTTGTGGGGGCCAGACCGGAGCGGTGAATGTTCAGGTTCTAGCACAGCTGTTGAACAACCAAGGTGTGCGCGCCGCATTGGCTGACCGTGGCTGGGTTATTCCGACAAGTACTCGTTTTATCGCTGCGTTGCACAATACTACAACGGATCATATCCAATGTTTTGGCGAAGTATCCGAGTTGGCTACGCAATGGTTCAAGGATTCGACTGTGTTAGCGCAGCGCGAGCGTGCTGTTGGTTTAGGTTTGGCCGATGAAGCCTTCTTTAATCAACCAGAAAAACTGGATGCGGCCATCCAACGTCGCGCGCTCGATTGGTCGGAAGTTCGGCCTGAATGGGGGCTCGCCGGCAACAGTGCCTTTGTTGTGGCGCCGCGCCAGCGCACGCGTGGTTTGAACTTTAATGGCCGTGCATTTTTGCATGACTATGACAGTAACGACGATGAAGGCTTCGGTGTACTGGAACAGATTATGACCGCGCCTATGATCGTTACCCATTGGATCAATATGCAATACAACGCATCGGTTACCGATCCACTGAAATTCGGTAGTGGCAACAAGGTGTTGCACAACGTCGTGGGTGGCAATCTTGGAGTGTTCGAAGGTAACGGTGGTGACTTGCGCATTGGCCTTTCTCAACAGTCACTGCACGATGGGCAGCAGTGGGTGCACGACCCCTTGCGCTTGAGTGTTTATATTCAGGCCCCGCAAGACGCCATCGCTAGCATTATTAGTAAGCATGACAACGTCCGGCAGTTGGTCGATAACCAGTGGCTTTATATTTTCCATCTGACCGATGAGGGTGTCAGCAAACAATACACAGCCAGCGGCTGGCAGGAGGTTCGGAATGCTTGATGTTATTGAGAGACGCATGACGCATTTGCAGTGGCTTGAAGCAGAAGCCATTCACATTATTCGTGAGGTCGCAGCCGCGTTTGATAACCCCTGTATGTTCTACTCCATCGGTAAAGATTCTACCGTGATGCTGCATCTGGCGCGTAAGGCATTTTATCCCGGTCGAGTGCCGTTTCCTTTACTGCATATTGATACCACTTGGGAGTTTGCTGAAATGGCACGCTTCCGTGATCGACTAGCGGCAGAGCAAGATTTGCAGGTGCATGTTCATATAAATGAGGCGGCGTTAGCGGAGGGCGTTCATCCGATTGAATCTGGGTCGGTTAAGTACAACGATCAAATGAAAACGATGGCATTAAAGCAGGCGGTGGACCATTACGGTTTTGATGCGGCGTTGGGCGGCGCACGGCGCGATGAAGAAAAGTCTCGCGCCAAAGAGCGGGTATTTTCTGTACGCAGTGAAAACCATATTTGGGACCCTAAAGCACAGCGCCCGGAGCTTTGGTCGATCTACAACAGTAAGATCAAAAAAGGCGAGTCGGTGCGCGTATTCCCGCTGTCGAACTGGACTGAGCTGGATATCTGGTTGTATATCCTCAAGGAGAAGATCGACATTGTACCGCTCTATTTTGCCGCTGAGCGCCTCAGTTGGGTGGACGACGGTAGCGGCCAAATTCTAGCCCTTGATGATGAACGCATGCGTCCATATTTATCGGCTAAGGAGCTGGAATCTTTGCAGATGCGCTGGATTCGCTTCCGCACCTTGGGTTGTTATCCACAAACCGGCGCAGTGGAAAGTCGTGCGACAACGCTTGAAGGCATTGTCGCTGAAATGCTGACCGCGCGCACCAGTGAGCGTCAGGGGCGGCTATTAGATGCTGACCAAGCGGGCTCTATGGAAAAGAAAAAGCGTGAGGGGTATTTTTAACCGACAGCGATCAGCGACCGGTTGCGGTGGGTAATGTCACAACAACGCTAAGCCCATGCGGCCGGTTTGCAGCAAGCTCAAGGTTGCCGTGATAACTGTCGACGATATCGCTGACGATGGCTAAACCAAGCCCATCGCCTTGAGCGCTGTGCTCGTCCAGACGGATTCCGCGCTGTAGTAAGTGCTTACATTGATTCGGTTCAATGCCCGGCCCTTGGTCGCGTACCTGTATTCGCCAACCTGCTTGGTCGTCCTGGTCTTGGTGTTGATACGCTTCGATACTGAGCTGAATCTCTCCACCGGCGTATTTGCAGGCGTTGTCGAGTAAATTGCCGAGTAGTTCGAGTAGGTCGTCATGATCTTGCGGTAGCACGGCATCTTGGTCGTAGGCCGCATGTATACGCGCCTGTGGATACAGTTGCCCAAGTATTTGCAGCAGTGGTGGTAGATCTTCGGCCAGTTTGAGCTGGCGTCCGGGGGATGACATACCAACAATACGCGCACGTTTTAGCTCGCGCTCTACTAATCGACTTAGGCGTGATAGTGCGTCGCGTTGCTCGATTTGATGTGAAGAATCCAGTTGTTCGGCCAGCAGTTGCAGTTGTTGCAGTGGTCGCTTCATTTCGTGGGCGAGATTACCCAAGGCATTACGCGAACGACCCACGCGTTGCTGCAGCAAGCTGAGCAAACGGTCGATTTCTTCGGCCAGTGGTTGTACCTCCTGTGGGTACAATCCAGAAGCGGCGTTTAAGTCATCTCTTTCACCAAAGCGCAGCTCGCGTAGTTGCTGTTTCAATGGCTCCAGACGCGCAAAGGCTCGGCTTAACTGATAACGTTGAATCAGCATTAAAGTCACTAAGGCAATTGCCAGTAGAGCGATGGCGGTAAGGCGATAGCGGTTAAGCTCGCTTTTGAGCGGGGTGATATCTTCGGCTACCCAGACAGTGAAATCGTGATTTTGTACCCTCACACCTTTGGCCCAGTTGAGCCATTGTTCGGCGAGCTGATCGCCTTGAATACCAAGTTGTTGCCACTTTTGTTGCTCACCAAAAGTGAGGGGAATAACGGGCGCTTGTTTGTCCCAGAGCGAGCGGCTACGCAAATCCGTGCCGTGCTCATCGCGAATGGCAAAATAGTGGCCGGAATACACGCGTTGATACAAGGTACCGAGATGGCTGTCGTCGAGTTGCCATTGTCCATTCTCATTTTGGCTTAATGCCGCGATAAGACTGTCGGCATCATGCTGTAAGCGGCTCATGACGGTATCGGTGACGAGCTGACGCACGCCGAAATCGGCTAGCAAGAGCAGCGGCAGCATGATGAGCAAAATAGTGATCAACCATTGGCGTCTTAGCTGCTGCTGTAACGAAATCATGGCGTTAACTCAGGTGCTAGCTGATAGCCTTGGCCGCGTCGGGTTTCGATAAAATCTTTTCCAAAGTACTGGCGCAACCGATTAATGTAGACCTCCATCACGTTGCTGTCTTTTAACTGGTCTTCTTCGTAAACATGTTCGCTTAGGCGGGTTTTCGAGTGCACGTCATTGGGATGCTGCATCAGGTAGCGCAGCAAGCGAAATTCAATCCCCGTGAGTTCGATAACGCGGCCGTCGGTGGTGGTTGCGTGCTGGCGTTCGGAATCTAAACTGACTCCGCGCCAGCTGATTTGATTGCTGGCTTGCCCCACTTGGCGACGACTAATGGCCTCTAAGCGTGCCAGTAATTCTTGGCTGTGAAAGGGTTTGCCGAGGTAATCATCGGCACCGGCTTTTAGCCCTTGCACTCGTTCATGCCAAGAGTCGCGGGCGGTTAAAATTAGCACCGGCGTTTTATTTCCTGACGCTCGCCAGTTAGCGAGTACTTCTAAACCACCTCGATTTGGCAAGCCTAGGTCCAACACGATGAGATCAGGCTGTAGCTCATTACCAAGAAATTCACCTTCGATGCCGTCGTGAGCAATCTCGACGGCATAGCCGGCTTGGCGCAGTATGGGCTGCAAGGAATCGGTCAGTTGTGTGTCATCTTCAATTAGCAGGAGCTTCACGTTTTGCCGACCTCAATTTTGCTAACCTCAATGGTGCTCGGACTCATCTTTAATAACTTCTCCGGTACGCGCATCGACATAAGCTTCGTGCCTTTGTCCTTGTGCATCCAGCCACTTTAACTCGTACGTTAGCATGCCTTCTTCCCATTCGACTTCGGCATCCAGCAGTTCGCCACCGAGCGGGGTAAGTTGCAGAATAGATTCAAGTGATAGTATCTCACCCTGCTCTACCCATGCCCTGACCTGTGCCGCGTTCGGGTGCTTTTCTGCAAATGCGGGATTAATCGTCCCAACGGCCATAGCCAGGAATAACCACGTTATCTTCATCGAATTTTCCTTTTGCGGCGTTTTTGTGGCAGCTATCACACTGACTGAACGATCTGACTTCTGGGTTACCTTGTACTAAACGCTCTGGCACTTCGCGGTGTTTGCGCTTGTAGTATGGCAGTTCTGTAATGCGCATGGGAGTTACACTGTCGCGAATACTGGCCATCATACGGCTATGGTTACTCGCGCTGTGAGCGCTGAGATACGCCAAAATATTTGCCTGAGCTGTATCACTAACCGTGGCATCGTCGCCATAGTGATCATCCAGTGTTGTCATAATGGCGTGCCAACTACGAGCTGGGAGGAAGTGTGCTGGATAGGCAATGTGGCAGCTGCCGCATTCCGCTTTATAAGCCGCAGCATCAGCAGTCGTCGTGCCTGGCGTTGGCGTCGGTTCTATATTTTTACTGCTTCCCTCCTTTTTGTAACTGCCCTCTTGGTTATAACGTTTCTCGCTTGTTTCGCTGTAGCGATTACTGCGCTCGTGGTCATCATCGTCTTCATCCGCAAACGACAGATTATTGATGGAACTGAGTCCATACAGCCCTAGGGTTAAAGCACCGCCGAGCATCAAGATGCCAGTGGTATAGCGCAGTGTGTTGAGTATTGGTTTCATGATTCTCTCTCGATTAATACTGATTTAGCCAAGTGATGACATCGCCTTTTTCTTGGGCCGTGCATTCTCGCCCTAGCGTCCATTTGCAGTTGCGTAAGAACCACTTTTCGGTTTTGGCGCGATCGGTGAAGCGTTCTGGGTTCGCACTCACCGCCATAGGAGCAATGCTTCGGCCTGTTTTTTGGTGCTTGCCCGATTGCGCAGGGTCTTTGCCGTGGCAGGTGGTACAACTGCGCTGTTCGCCACCATTGGAGAAGGATTGATTCCAAAACGCTTCTCCGGCAATGGCGCTGAAGGGGCCTGCACCCGTTGCCGCGAGTGTTTGCAATTGCGTTGTCGCATCCGCTAGTACGTGATGACTTGCTAGTGGGCTAATCATTAGCCCGACGAGTGCTGCGATGTGAATTAACGGTTTCATCATGTTTCCCTTATGAGTCATGGGCTTAGTGCGAAGTATCAACATCATCGGAGCGAGACTCTTTGCGGCCCGTAACCATAGAGCGGGGCAAGTTTTCGCGATGATGAAAGCTACTGAAAATCACACCGGCAACGTGTAAGCCGACCAAGGCTAGGGTGAAGTTGGCGAAGAATTCATGGATTTCTTTTAGCGTGTGTTCGTCGAACGTTGCGATCCAAGTGCCTGCTAATGGCCCTGCTTGTTCATCGGCTCCGTATAGCGCCATGCCAAAGATGGTTGTGCCTGCTAAGGACAGAATCAGGGCGATGACCATAGCGCCACCGGCAGGGTTATGACCGATGTAGCGTTTTGCTTTGCCTGCGGGGATGGCAACGACATAGCGCCAAATGGTACTTGGCGACGCAACGAAATCGCTGAACCGCGCATGATGAGTGCCGATTAGCCCCCAAACAATGCGGAAGCCGATCAGAGCTGCCACGGTATAGCCAGACCAGGTGTGAATGGTTTCTAAATCGTCTTCGGTGAAATACGCGAGAAAGAAAAAGAAAACCAGCGACCAGTGAAAGATACGGACCAAAGGGTCCCAAACTTTAACGGTTGGATTGTTTGCTATGGGATTGTTCACAATGTGCGCTCCAGTAATTCTGCTGTAGGTTTGCAGAATAACGGGCGCTTACTTAAACGAAGCTTAAAGGCTGATTTATATAAGGATACCGTTTAAGAAATAGAGTGCGGACTAGTGTGTCCGCTTGGTTGGCACCCAAAACATTAACACCATTCCCCAGATACAGGCGCCTAAGCCCCAAATAAAGGTTGCCGCCAGTGTCGCGCCCATATTAATGCCCACTTCGGCCAAAATTGGTCCGACTAATTGCGCGACACCATAGAGTGCGATCAAGGCTGCGCTTAATCGCGGTCCTTGATGCGGGTGCAGTGTTCTTGCGAGGCGTTGGGTCAGGAATACTGCACCAAGGAAGCTACCGCCCATGAATATGGCGCATATCCATAAACCCAGTACTGCTTCAGGTATGACGAGAATCGCAGCGACGGCGACGGCTTGCACGGCATAATTGATGATTAACGCATTACGATCGCCAAGGCGAGTGCCGAGTGAATTCCAAATAATGGTGGATGGTATTGAGGCGATGGCAACAAGGAGCCAAGCACTTGGGTTGAGCTGTAAATTCCAATCATGGGCGACAGCGGGTAAAAACGTCATGGGCAAAATATAGCCGAGGCCTGCCCCCGTATAGGCGAGAAATAGCGGCGTGCTGGCCCGATCCCAAAGTGGGGTATTGTCGTCGCGGCTTTGCGCCGGCGTACCTTTTGATAAATGTGATAAATACCACGCACTCCACAATGCCAATGGCATTGAAATAAGCGCCGCAGGGAACCAGCGTTGATTACCCGTAAGCCAAATTTCGGTGGCATCGACAATAGCATTGCTGCTGAGCAAACCAACGCCAACGCCTAAATACATTAAGCCGCTAAGGTGTGCCTTATTGTTGGCGACGAGCCACTCCAGCACTAACGCGGGTGCTAATACGAACACCACGCCATTGGAGATGCCATTGAGCAAGCGCAGCAGGGCTAGTGATTCATATTGAGCGGAAAATATTTGGCCAAAGGTAATAACGGCATTGCCAATAAGCGCCAGAGTCAGCGCCATCTTGCCTAGCCCGCGTTGATAGCAGAATAAGGCCAGCATGGCGCCAGTTAAATAGCCGACGTAATTCCAAGTGGCAAGCTGCGCGGCTTGGGCCAAGGTCAGAATGCCATCCTGCACAAACAGTGGAATCAGCGGTGTATAAATAAAGCGCCCAAAGCCGTGCACCACGACTAAGGCAATAGCAGCTGCGAGTAATGGAACTAGGGCAGATTTGGGCGCAGTCATTAGATTCATAATGGTGTCTTAGTAAAAAGTGCGTGCAGTATAGAGGGTGACGTTTGCTAGATCACGATATGGCTTTGGTTAAGACTGTTCTGTGCAGCGAACCGAGGAGCGGTGCTAGTGGCGATTTGTGATAAACTGCGCCGCTCGACAACCAAACGATAGATCCCATGAGCACATCGACTAAATCCTATGCCACGAATATCACCCAAGGCGCTGACGCTATGGGTATCGCTCTCAGTGAAGAGCAATTGTACGCACTGCAAGAATATTTAGCGCTGCTACAAAAGTGGAACAAGGCTTATAACCTGACGGCGATTCGCGATCCCAAGGATATGGTGAACTTACATTTACTCGATAGTCTTGCGGTCAACCCTTATGTGTTGGGCGCTAAGCGCGTTATTGATGTGGGCACTGGTCCTGGTTTGCCGGGCATTATTTTGGCCATCATGAATCCCGATATCGCCTTTACCTTGCTAGACAGTAACGGCAAAAAGACGCGATTTTTGTTTCAAGCGGTGACACATTTAGATTTAAAGAATGTCACCATAGTGAACGATCGAGTAGAGGCATATCATCCCTCGGAGCCTTTCGATATTATTGTCAGCCGCGCATTTGCATCACTAGCGGATATGACCTTTTGGTGTAAGCATTTACGGGCCGAGCATGGGCACTTTCTGGCGATGAAAGGCCAATATCCACAGCAAGAAATCGACGATTTGCGCAGTGAATTTGCAGTAACCGAGAGTTTTGAATTACAAGTTCCCGGAGTAGAGGGCGAGCGCCATATTTTGCGTTTGATTCCTGACTCCAGTGTTTAACGGTCCACTTAACAATGTCCAGCCAAGTAAAAGGAAAGCTGATCTGTGAGTAAAATTATTGCTATCGCGAATCAGAAAGGCGGAGTGGGTAAAACCACCACGGCTGTAAACTTGGCTGCGTCTTTGGTTGCGACCAAGCGCCGAGTGCTGTTGATCGATCTTGATCCTCAAGGTAACGCCACTATGGGGAGCGGCGTCGATAAGCATGACTTAGAGCGTTCGTTATATGACGTTTTAACAGGTCGCTGTCGCACCGCTGAAGCTATGCAACACAGCGAAGAAGGTGGCTTTGATGTTTTACCTTCTAATGGCGACCTTACCGCAGCTGAAGTCGAACTGATGGAGTTGCCGCGTCGAGAGCAGCGCTTACGCGAAGCTTTGGCTGAAGTTCGTCCTGATTACGATTACATCCTGATCGACTGTCCGCCGTCACTCAACATGTTAACCGTAAACGCGCTTGTTGCTGCGCATAGCGTGTTAATTCCAATGCAGTGTGAATATTACGCATTGGAAGGTTTGAGCGCCTTGATGCAAACGATTGAGTCAATTCAATCTGGGCCGAATACCGCTCTGCAAATTGAAGGCTTAGTGCGCACTATGTATGACCCGCGTAATAGCCTTACGGTTGATGTATCGAACCAATTGACCGAGCATTTTGGCGATCGAGTTTACAGTACAGTCATACCGCGTAATGTCCGTTTGGCTGAAGCGCCAAGCTTTGGTTTGCCAGCATTGAAATACGATAAAACCTCTCGTGGCGCGATGGCATATTTGGCCTTGGCCGGAGAAATGAATCGCCGCACTAATGCGGCACAGAAGACAGCTGCCGCCTCCGTTTGAGCGGCAAAGAAAGGATTAGGTAATACGCATGACGACGACAAAACGTAAACGCGGCTTAGGGCGCGGCCTCGATGCCCTTTTGGCCAGTTCGCGCGCTGCAGCGGTTCCGACTGAGCCGTTGGCCGAAGGCGAAGAAAGCCAGCCGGTAAAGCTACCAGAAGGTGAGTTGCGTCATTTACCCATCGAATTTGTGCAGCCCGGCCGTTATCAGCCACGTCACGATATTCAGCCAGAAGCGCTAGAAGAATTGGCCGCTTCTATCCGCGCCCAGGGGTTGATGCAACCGATTGTTGTACGTCCATTACCCGGCCAAGATGATCGTTTTGAGATCATTGCGGGTGAGCGTCGCTGGCGTGCTTGCCAGTTAGCCGGTATGGATCGTGTGCCGGCATTGGTTCGTGACGTGCCTGATTCTGCCGCCATTGCGATGGCTCTCATTGAGAACATTCAGCGCGAAAACCTCAATCCGATGGAAGAGGCTATGGCGCTGCATCGGTTGCAGCACGAATTTGAGCTGACGCAAATGGAAGTAGCGGAAGCCGTAGGTAAAAACCGTGCGACCGTGGCGAACCTATTGCGTTTGATGAATCTGAATGAAGACGTTAAACGTTTACTTGAACATGGCGATATCGAAATGGGTCATGCCCGTGCGTTACTTGGTCTTGATGGTCAAGCGCAAAGCGATGCCGGTATTCAAGTCGTTAGTCGTGCTTTAACGGTGCGCCAGACTGAAGCTTTGGTTCGTCACATTCAATCAGGTGCCGGCAGTGAGAACAAATCAATTGAAAAACCAAACCCTGATGTGCAGCGTTTAGAACGTATGTTAGGGGATCGATTGGGGGCAAAGGTCGCCATTCAGCATACCGCTAAGGGCAAAGGTAAGTTGGTGATTAGCTATACCAATTTGGATGAACTCGACGGCATTCTTGAGCACATTAAGTAAGCCTTTCTTTTTTCGCCCGCTCGATAGTTTCATGCCTTTGCATGAAGCTGTTGCCCTCTTTTTTCATATTTGACTCGTTTAGCCTCCATCTTACGCATTCCTGACTATCATTAAGGTTATTAAGTCGCGCATTGCGCTACCGAATGATCCAAACTTATAGCTCAGTAATTTACGAGGCAGAAGTTATGCGTTCTTTACTCTTCCTGTTTATAGCCTCAGCGCTAAGCGCTACCGTTTTCGCTGATAAACGTTTCATGCCGTTAGTGCCTGACGACGAGCTGACTGAAATACGCTTGGATAGCCATACCGAAGTAGTGATTGATGACAACAAAGAGCCGACAACCGCTGCCACGATGGAGCGTAATCAATTAGATCAGGCGTCGACACCGCGAGAGCTGAATAATACCCCTGCTCCGGCAGTAGCCCCAACCCCTCCTGTCGCTCCTCCAATGGTTACGATTAGTCCGCGTCCTTAAAGAACACTTCATTACTTTGCCGAAACATCCAAAAATTCTTCTCTAAGCATCGGAAATACCGAGCGAATGCGCGGTATTCAGGCTTTATTCCTGCCTTTTTTCCACAAATACGCATTTATTGCATGATAAAGCTCCACAGCGGTTGAAGCCGACAGGCCTTGCCAATATAATCACCGCGCCTTGAACTTGGGTGTTGCAGAAATCTGACTAAAAGGTGGAGCACAGGTTGTCATCGATACCGCGTCCACCGGTTTATAGAATTGTGTTGTTACAACTGATTCTGACCGTTCTTTCTGCTTCGTTGGCTTGGTTGTATAGCGATGTCGCTGCCTACTCGGCGCTATTAGGAGGGTTAACATGTGCCCTGCCCAATGCGTACTTCGTATGGCGAGCATTCCGCTACAGCGGAGCAAGATCCACTGTGCAAGTTGTACAGTCGTTTTACCAGGGTGAATCCTGGAAGTTTGTGCTGACAGCGTTGAGTTTTGCGGTAATTTTTCAACGGGTCGAGCCTTTGAATGTTCTGGCACTGTTTGCAGGCTTCATAACAGTGCAGCTGGGGCACGTAGCTTCAGCAAAGATCGCCAATTTATAAACCTTTGAATTGAGAGTGAACAATGGCTGGTAACTCCCAAGAGTATATCTCGCACCATTTGACTAACTTAACCTACGGCAAATTGCCAGCAGGCTACGTTCGTCATAACGAAGATGGCACGACCACTGAACTAACCAGTTCAACTTGGACTATGGCTCATGGCGGCGAAGAAGCTGCTGCAATGGGTTTCAATGCGGTTCACGTTGATTCACTGGGCTGGTCTTTTGGTTTGGGCGCTCTGATTATGTTTTTGTTCTGGCGCGCAGCGCGTAACGCCACCTCTGGTGTTCCGACTGGTTTTCAGAACTTTATCGAAATGGTTGTTGAGTTTATCGACAACACTGTTAAAGAGGGCTTTCACGGCGCAAACAAAGTCGTAGCTCCTCTTTCTCTGACCGTATTTACCTGGGTTTTCATGATGAACTTCATGGATTTGATCCCAGTTGACATATTGCCTTCTATTTTCGGTGCCTTCGGTGTGCATTATATGAAGGTTGTGCCTTCTACTGACGTGAACGTGACGTTGGGGATGTCGCTGTTTGTATTCGCTTTGATGATTTTTTATTCGATCAAGATCAAAGGTATTGGTGGTTTCGTGGGTGAGTTGACCCTGCATCCATTCAATGCGAAAAACCCTATCGTTCAAGCGCTATTCATTCCTGTGAACTTCTTCTTGGAATCAATTGCGTTGCTGGCCAAGCCTATCTCTTTAGCGCTTCGTCTATTCGGTAACATGTATGCAGGTGAGATGATCTTCATCTTGATCGCATTGATGTTCTCCGCTGGCGTTGGCATGGCATTACTTGGTGGTGTCCTGCAATGGGCTTGGGCGGTATTCCATATTCTAGTGATCACACTGCAAGCGTTCATTTTCATGATGTTAACCATCGTGTATTTGAGCATGGCGCACGAAGATCACTAATTTTTAACCCTTAACTTTAACTAACTTAACTTCTATTTGGAGATAATTATGGAACAAGGTCTGGTATTCCTGGCTGCAGCTCTGATGATCGGTCTTGGTGCCCTAGGTACTGCAATCGGTTTTGGTCTGTTGGGTGGTCGTCTGCTTGAAGGCACTGCTCGTCAACCTGAACTAGGTCCAATGTTACAAGGTAAAATGTTCTTGATCGCAGGTCTATTGGACGCAGTTCCAATGATCGGTGTTGGTCTGGGCTTGTACCTGATGTTTGCTGCCTAAGGGTTCTTTGGTAACAACGAACTTCCTTAATCAACGAACATGAGGGCTCTGGCGTGAACATAAACGCGACTCTGATCGGCCAGATCATTACTTTCGCGATCTTCGTGCTTTTTTGCATGAAGTTTGTGTGGCCTCACCTGCTCAATGCGATGCAGGAACGCGAAAAGAAAATTGCCGATGGTCTAGACGCAGCAAACCGCGCTGCACGCGACTTGGAACTGGCTCAAGAAAACGCCGTTGCCCAAATCCGAGAAAGCAAACAAAAAGCAGCTGAAATCATCGAATTAGCTAACAAACGTGCTAGCCAAATCGTCGACGAAGCCAAAGAAGCGGCTCGTAGCGAAGGCGATCGTTTGGTAGCTGCTGCTCAAGCTGAAGTTGAGCAAGAAGTGAATCGCGCTAAAGAAGTTCTGCGCAAGCAGGTCTCTGAGCTAGCAGTAGCTGGCGCAGCGAAAATTCTTGGCAAGTCAGTCGACGCTTCAGCTCAAAATGAGCTGTTGAATAAATTAGCTGACGAGCTTTAAGCGAGGTTTACATGGCTGAATTAACAACTCTCGCTCGGCCATACGCCAAAGCGGTGTTTGCTGAAGCAAGTGAGAAGAAAGCTCTAGATGTATGGTCTGAGGACCTTGCATTGTTGTCTGCGGTATCTGCTGATGCAGGTATGCTGAAGGTAACTGGGCACCCTTCTCTATCGTCAAAACAGCAAGCACAAGCGCTTATTGACGTATGTGGCGACAAGCTGAATGAAGCAGCCAAAAACCTGGTAGCAGTCCTTTCTGAGAACAAGCGTTTGGCTTTATTGCCTGAAATCGCCGCTCTTTATGAAGAGATGAAAGCTCAGTTACAGAACACCGTAGACGTAGTCGTCACATCGGCGTTCGAACTGACGAGCGAGCAGGCGGAAAAGCTGACGCAGTCGCTTAAGGCGAGACTGCAGTGTGATGTACGTATGACAAGTGAAATCGACGAGACTCTCGTTGGTGGCGCCATAATACGTGCCGGGGACTTGGTAATTGATGGCTCCGTAAAGGGCAAGCTGTCCAAATTAGCCGAAGCGATGAAATCCTAGTTTGAGGGACGATGCATGCAGCAACTGAATCCATCCGAGATCAGTGAAGTCATCAAAAAACGCATCGAAAATCTCGATGTGACTTCACAGGCCCAGAATGAGGGCACCGTCGTATCAGTATCCGACGGTATCGTTCGTATCCATGGTCTTGCCGACGCTATGTACGGTGAGATGATTGAATTTGAAGGCGGCGTATACGGCCTAGCAATGAACCTTGAGCGTGACTCAGTAGGTTCAGTGATTTTAGGTGATTACAAAGGTTTGGCCGAAGGTCAAACTGCCAAATGTACTGGCCGCATTCTTGAAGTGCCGGTTGGCGAAGCTCTATTGGGTCGCGTTGTCGACACTCTGGGTAACCCAATCGACGGTAAAGGTCCGATTGAAACGACATTGACTGCACCTGTTGAGCGCGTAGCGCCCGGCGTAATTGCACGTCAATCCGTTGATCAACCATTACCAACTGGTTATAAAGCAGTGGATTCCATGGTGCCGGTAGGCCGTGGTCAGCGCGAGTTGATCATTGGTGACCGTCAGACTGGTAAAACTGCGATGGCGATCGATGCCATCATCAACCAGAAAGGCACTGGTATTAAATGTATTTACGTAGCCATTGGCCAGAAGCAATCTTCTATCGCCAACGTGGTACGTAAGCTTGAAGAACACGGCGCGATGGATCACACCATCATCGTCGCAGCTGGCGCGGCCGATCCTGCAGCAATGCAGTTCTTGGCTCCGTATTCTGGTTGTGCGATGGGTGAATACTTCCTAGACCGCGGTGAAGACGCTCTGATCATCTATGATGATTTGACTAAACAAGCATGGGCATATCGTCAGATTTCCCTATTGTTGAAGCGTCCTCCAGGTCGTGAAGCATACCCAGGTGACGTATTCTATTTGCACTCACGTTTGTTAGAGCGCGCATGTCGCGTAAACCCTAACTACGTAGAGCAAATGACTAATGGTGAAGTGAAAGGTAAAACCGGTTCTTTGACCGCTCTACCTATCATTGAAACCCAAGGTGGTGACGTATCGGCTTTCGTACCGACTAACGTGATCTCCATTACTGACGGTCAGATCTTCTTAGAAACCAACCTATTCAACGCGGGTATTCGCCCAGCAATGAACGCGGGTATTTCGGTATCTCGTGTAGGTGGTGCTGCTCAGACTAAGATCATCAAGAAGCTTGGCGGTGGTATCCGTATGGCTCTAGCTCAGTATCGTGAATTGGCGGCTTTCGCTCAGTTCGCATCTGACTTAGACGAAGCTACCCGTAAGCAGTTAGAACATGGTCGCGCTGTTACCGAGCTGATGAAGCAAGGTCAATACGCACCAATGTCAGCTGCTGAAATGGGCTTGGTGATTTTTGCTGTCAACGAAGGCTACCTGAACGACGTTGAAGTGGCTAAGATTCTTGCATTTGAAGCTGCCCTGCTGAGCTTTGCTAACAGTGAATACGCTTCACTGATGGCGAGCATTGGCGAAAAAGGCAATTACAATGACGAGATCGCGGCTGGTCTAAAAGAGTGTATTGAAGCATTCAAGAACACTCAGACCTGGTAAGTCCAACGCTGGCGGTGATAAGCCGTCAGCAGGATTCACTCAATGAGAAGGCAGCTTAAGTATGGCAGTCGGTAAAGAAATTAAAGGTCAGATTTCGAGTGTGAAGAGCACGCAGAAAATTACCTCAGCAATGGAAAAAGTTGCTGTAAGTAAGATGCGTCGTGCTCAGATGCGCATGGAACAAAGCCGTCCATATGCGGATAAAATCCGTAACGTGGTTGGCCATTTGGCGAATGCGACGTCTGAATATCGTCACCGTTATCTGCAAGACCGCGAAATCAAGCGAGTTGGTTATATCGTGGTGTCTTCCGACCGTGGCCTGTGTGGTGGCTTAAACAACAACTTGTTTAAGCAATTGGCACAGAATGCTAAAGATTGGAAAAGCAAAGGCGTAGAAGTCGATTATTGTTCAATCGGTTCTAAGGCTAATTTGTTCTTCGCTAACTTTGGTGGCAACGTGGTCGCTTCTAAGTCTCACCTTGGTGATGCTCCAGAACTGGCCAGCCTGATCGGAGCGGTTAAAGTGATGTTGGAGGCATTCGACAGTGGTCGAATCGATCGCCTGTACATCATGCATAACCGTTTTGTGAATACGATGACCCAATCGCCTCAAGCGGTGCAGTTATTGCCCCTTAAGGCAGAAAAAGATGACGCACTGAAGCATCATTGGGATTACATCTACGAGCCAGATGCTAAGGAGATCTTAGAAGGTCTGTTAGTACGCTACGTAGAATCTCAGGTGTACCAGGGTGTAGTTGAGAATAATGCCTGTGAGCAGGCTGCACGTATGTTGGCAATGAAGAATGCCACCGATAACGCCGGTGACATGATCAAAGAGCTGCAGTTGTTGTATAACAAAGCTCGCCAGGCAGCTATTACCCAGGAAATTTCAGAAATCGTCAGCGGTGCTGCGGCTGTATAAGCCCAGTAACGAAGGTTTTTAGATTAAGAGGAACCGAATATGAGCGGATGTATCGTACAGATCATCGGTGCCGTAATCGACGTGGAATTTCCGCGTGATGTGGTACCTAAGGTCTACGACGCCCTTACTGTTGATGGTACAGAAACCACCCTCGAAGTTCAGCAACAGCTGGGCGATGGCGTAGTTCGTACTATTGCGATGGGCTCGACAGAAGGTCTGAAGCGTGGGCTTCAAGTAACAAACACGAACGGTCCTATTTCTGTACCTGTGGGTATCGAAACTTTAGGTCGTATCATGGACGTTCTTGGTCGCCCTATCGACGAATGTGGCCCTATCGGTGAAAAAGAAGTTGCTTCTATTCACCGCAAAGCGCCAGCATTTGACGAGCAAGCAAACTCTACAGATTTGCTAGAAACTGGTATCAAGTAATCGACTTGGTTTGCCCATTCGCTAAGGGTGGTAAAGTAGGTCTGTTCGGTGGTGCTGGTGTTGGTAAAACTGTAAACATGATGGAATTGATCAACAACATCGCTAAGGCACACTCAGGTTTGTCTGTATTCGCAGGTGTTGGTGAGCGTACTCG
>NZ_JAWUWR010000034.1:0-10312 GCF_034111725.1 Thalassolituus sp.
AATGGAGGGAAACCGATACCGAAGATCAAGCCCATATCTGCTTCAGCAGGCGTATCAACGATACCCTCTTCTAAGCAACGAGCGATTTCGATGCACATTGGAATCATCATGCGCTCGATCAGTTCTTCGTTTGTGAATTCACGACTTTCTGCAACAACTGGTTTAAGCAGGTCGTAAACGCCAGCGTCAACAGTCTTCTTAGGCTTACCTTTGGCATCAGTTTCATAAACGTAGAAACCTTTACCGTTTTTCTGGCCCAGACGGTTTTCTTCGTACATCACATCCATTGCAGACTTGAAGTCAGCTTTCATGCGATCAGGGAAACCTTCTGCCATCACTTCGTTTGCATGGTGACCAGTGTCGATACCCACAACGTCTAGCAAGTATGCTGGACCCATTGGGAAACCGAACTTCTCCATTACTTTATCAACAGTTTGGAAGTCAGCACCGTGACGAACCAAGCCTGCGAAGCCAGCGAAGTAAGGGAATAATACGCGGTTAACTAAGAAACCAGGGCAATCGTTAACAACGATTGGTGTTTTGCCCATTTTCTTAGCGTATGAAACCACTGTTGCAACTGCTTCTGGAGACGTTTTCGCACCGCGAATAATTTCTACCAATGGCATCATGTGCACAGGGTTAAAGAAGTGCATACCCAGGAAGTTTTCTGGGCGCTTCAAATCAGCGGCTAACAAATCAATAGAGATCGTAGATGTGTTAGAAGCGATAATGGTTTCTGGACGAACTTGATCTTCCAGATCAGCCAATACCATTTTCTTAACTTTTGGATTTTGAACAACGGCTTCTACTACTGTATCAACGTCGCCGAAATCACCGTAAGTCAAGGTAGGACGGATGCGGTTTAACGCTTCGCCCATTTGCAGTGGCTTCATTTTTTTCTTTTCTACACGCTTGGCTAGAAGCTTGTTCGCTTCGTTCAAGCCTAATTCCAGACCCGCTTCAGCGATGTCTTTCATCATGATTGGCGTGCCTTTTAGCGCTGACTGGAATGCGATACCGCCGCCCATGATGCCTGCGCCCAAAACTGCTGCCTTGTTAGTAGGCTTAGCGGCTTTGTCATAGTCTTTGGCTTTTTTCTTCAACAACTGATCGTTCATGAACAAACCGATCAATGCATTGCTTTCAGATGTTTTAGCCAGTTGTGCGAAACCTTTAGCTTCAACAGCCAATGCTTTATCACGACCAAAGTTAGCAGCTTTCTGCATAGACTTGATGGCGACGATTGGCGCTGGGTAGTGACCTTTGGTTTGGCCAGCAACGAAACCTTTAGCGGTTTCGAAAACCATCATTTGCTCTAGTGTGTCGAGTTTCAGTTTAGAAGTTTTCTCTTCACGACGAGCTTGCCAGTTGATTTCACCTGCAATCGCAGATTGCAACATAGCAATAGATACTTCTTTCAGCTTGTCGGCAGTAACAACAGAATCAACAGCACCGTCTTTTAGTGCTTTTTCTGGCTTGTTCTCTGCACCCATGCAGATCCATTCGATGGCATTGTCTGCGCCGATAACACGTGGCAGACGAACAGTACCGCCGAAGCCTGGCATTAAGCCTAACTTAACTTCTGGCAGACCCCCTTTGGCCTTGTCAGACATAACACGTAGGTCAGTCGCCAAGCACATTTCAAAACCACCACCCAGAGCGATGCCATTGATAGCAGTCAGGGTTGGCACAGGAAGATCTTCGATAGCGCTGAAGATTTTATTACCTTCCAATACCCACTCAGCGATTTCTTCTTCGCTTTGCTTGAACGCTTCACCGAATTCGGTGATGTCCGCGCCGACGATGAAAACGTCTTTGCCAGAAGTAACAAGAACGCCTTTAACGTCGCTGTTACCTTGGATTGCTTCTACAGATGCCTTAAGGTCTTCCAGGGTTACACGGTTAAACTTGTTAACAGAGTCGCCTTGTAGATCGAATTTCAATTCGGCGATGCCGCCTTCGATCATAGTTACCGTGATGGCTTTACCTTCGTAAATCATCAACTGATCTCCACATGGTGGTTAGCTATTGGTTGGCCTGCTTATGCGAGCCAACAGTTTGCCGGTTGGTGAAACAACGGCTTTTGGTGTTCAGAAATCGAACAATTCATACAAGCGTTTGAATCCGAACGCACACCTTCTTCGAAAGCGACTTGAAAGTCAAGGCGCGCTCAATAAATAGCCACCTTAGCCAACTCCGTCACAAATGCGGAAACTCATTTGGTAAATAGGGCTTGATACTCAGCAATGACAGCATTTTTAGTCTATTTTGTTACGTATTGTAATGTCCTATATGGAGAAGGGGGCAGATTTCATACACTCAGTTAGTGAAAAAACTGACACCTTTTAAAAAAATAATAAGTAGATACCTATGAATAAAACAGTAATGAGCGTTTTTTGTGCTTTAGTCATTCTACTATTCAGCCCGCTTCTACGAGCAAATCCGCAAACGATTCTCGTAGAAATGCAAACCATGCGGCTGGCGATAACCAACGCTGTGACGAGCTTCTATATGTTCTCCGGACTCGATGCCGATAGTAAATATGCCCAGCGTATCGACGCCAACTTTGAACGCTTTGAGGCATCGCTAGAGCAAGTTAGTCTGCAATCTGCAGCCATCGGCTTGGAAGAAGAAGTTTTGACCATCGAACAAGACTGGACTGAATTCAAACAGTTAATGAACAACAACCGCGCAGATATGATGAACGTTGGCTATTCCAATGTACGATTAGTGGATGACATGGGGCGCAATGCACTTGCATTGGTAAACCTTATATCCAGCTCATATACAGAACTAGCCTCTACCAGCGGCATGACGCCACCCGCCATTGTGCAGCAAGCCCGCAACATGGCGCTGCTGATGGAGGAGATCACGTCGCAATACGCAGCCCGAGGAACAAGTGTTCTGGGGCAAGTATTTGTTGGTGTGCAAAAGCAAACACTCACCGAAATGGCGGATAAATTTCAGCGGGATTATTTGGCCCTGAAAGATATGGCGAAAGACAAAAGAAGTTTGGTAATTCTCGACAGCATCGGCAGCAAGTGGAGCTTCATGGAACGCTCTATTCGTAATTACAACGAGAACAGCGTACCTTTTTTAGTCGTGAGCTATAACGATCGTATTGTCGGCCACTTGCAGGAGCTGGATGATTCATACCACAAGTAATGGTGATGCCTAGCCCAACAAAAAGCCCTCGAAATGAGGGCTTTTTGTTATCTACCACAACTAAATAAAAAACCGTTCACTCGGGGAGGAAGGCTTTTAAAAACTGCTCATAGGATTCAGCCGTTGCAGCTTTATGTTCTTTCGTCATTATGGTGGCGCGATTTTCGAATACTTCCATCATGATTATTTCATCATTTAAAGTACCGATTTTATCGCACAGCAAAGCCGCCTCCGCGGGAGTTCCTTTATCATGCCACGCCAGCCCCTCGGGTAAACCTTCGCTATCCCAAGCCGCTTGCCCGACCACACGAAAGCGCAACTCTCCACCTTGTTGTCTACTTGGTCTGACATAGGTAAAGCTAGTGCCCCACACTTCATCGCGCACACCATTCTTTGCTGATTCCGGTTTAAACTTAAACTGGCGCACATGTAACCCACGTTTGATCGCATCAAGACGCAGTGCGGCAAGACGGGTATCTCTAGGGCTTGGTTTCATCCAGTACACAGAGCCAAATACGACAAGCACTACGAGAATAACAACAGGCCAAATCATTCGGTCATTGCCTCTAGCTCTAACCAACGCTCCTCAAGAGCTTCTATGGCGGCTTCAGCATCAACTAACGCTGCCAAAGTTTTTTGAATGGTTTCGGGATCACCGTTATAGAAATCCGCCGCGCCCGATTTAGCCGCTAGCTCATCGCGCTTTGCTTCTGCTTTGGCTATATCCTGTGGCAGATTGTCGAGTTCGCGTTGCAGTTTATACGATAATTTTTTGCGCTCAGTCGCCGCTTGAGGCGCGCTAACCGACTCAGTTTTCTTTGGATCGGGCTTGGCCGAAGCTGCATGTTTAGCGGCTTTATTTTGCTCTTCTGCAGGCTGAGTTTTTAACCAGTTTTGCCAATCAGAATAGCCACCGACATGCTCTTCGATTTGGCCATTTTCACCAAATACCCAAAGGTGCGTCACTACGCTATCAAGGAATGCACGGTCATGGCTTACCAAAAGCAAAGTGCCTTGGTATTCCAACAAACGCTCTTCAAGCAGTTCTAGGGTTTCAACATCAAGGTCGTTGGTTGGCTCATCCATAACCAATAAATTGCACGGCTTAAGAAATAACTTAGCCAACAAGACACGATTTCGTTCACCACCGGATAAGGCTTTAACTGGGGTGCGGGCACGCGCGCCCGAGAAAAGGAAATCACCAAGATAACCAATAATGTGACGGCTCTGACCATTCACTTCCACTTGATCACGACCATCGGATACGTTGTCAGCAATCGAACGATCACCATCGAGTTGATGGCGCGACTGATCGAAGTATGACACTTCTAACTTCGTTCCCAAGCGAATATTACCGCTCTGAGGTTGCAAGTTACCCAACAACAGCTTTAACAGCGTACTCTTACCAACGCCATTCGGACCAACCAAACCAATACGATCACCGCGTATGACCTTGGAAGAAAAGTGATTCACTTGCTGGATGTCTTTCCATGCATAGCTGATGTCATCAATTTCGAATACTTGCTTACCTGACGACTCGGCCGCCCCCATACTGATATTGGCGGTACCCACCTGATTACGGCGCGCAGAACGCTCATTGCGCATTTCTTTAAGGCGTAAAACTCGGCCCTCGTTACGTGTACGACGAGCTTTTACGCCTTGGCGTATCCACTTTTCTTCCTCCGCTAAGCGCTTATCGAACAAGGCATTCTGAGTATCTTCTTCTTCGAGACGTTTTTCGCGGTATTCAATAAAGCTGCGGTAGTCACCATCCCAGCTGTAAATGTGGCCGCGATCGAGGTCAATAATGCGAGTCGCCAGTGCTTGCACAAATGCCCTATCGTGGCTGATGAAAACCAAGGCGCCATTGAACTGTTTGAGCTGTTCTTCTAGCCATTCAATCGTCGGCACGTCCATATGGTTGGTCGGCTCGTCAAGAATTAACACATCAGGCTCAGTCACTAAGGCACGAGCTAACATAACTCGACGCTGCCAACCACCCGACAGTTCGTTGAAGCGGGCTTCTTCAGGTAGGTTCAGCTTTTGAATAATGGCATCTACTTTTTGCTGTAAACGCCAGCCATCATTGGCTTCAATCTCGGTTTGCAATCGCTCTAGGCGATTCATATTGGTGTCCATACCTTTGGCGATTTCTTCGTGATATTCGGCAATGACTTTGCCAACATCACCTAAGCCTTGGGCCACCACATCATAAACAGCAATGTCTTCAGCTTTCGGTAACTCTTGCTGCAGTGTTGCTGTACGCAACATGTCGCGGTGCTGAACGCGCCCGTCATCAGGGCTGATTTCCCGAGTAAGGACTTTTAATAACGTCGACTTACCCTCACCGTTACGACCAACGATACAAACTCGTTCGCCAGAATGGATATCCAAATCAACCTTATTTAGCAGGACGTGGTCGCCAAACGCTAACTCGACCTGCAACAGACGCACTAACACCATGAAAATATTCGCTTCGCGTGAAAAAACGCCATGGTAACAGTACTGAGGCTGAAGAAGGAGGTGTTCCGGAAATCGGTTACCAAATAGTCGTAAAATTCACCGATTTAGACTCTATGATCGAGTCCAAACAGTCGGTAGTATCCCGTAACGATTTTTTAGACGTCCCATCTTATTCGTCTAGAGCCAAATATTTATCTGGAATTACAATAATGCCGATACAACTTAATCGCTCTCATGTCATTGCTCTTGTCATTGCACTTTTACTGGTGATTTGGGTTGCATCAGGCGATGCAGCTGAACCCGATGTAGCCGACCGCCCTCTTAACAATCAAGAGACATCATTTAAGGTTGGCTACGAAATGTTCGTTCCTACTCAAAAAGCGAGCAACGTGAGGGTTTCTGCTCATGTTAGTGCCAATCGAAGCGTCGACGTGGTGGCCGAAATCAATGGTAAAGTCACCGCGCTGCCGCTGAAGCGCGGCGCGCTTGTTAATCAGGGCGATACGATTCTCGAAATTGATCAGCGCGATATTCCCGCTAAATTAAAGCAAGCAAAAGCACGTTTAGAACAACGCCAATTGGAAACCGCTAGCGTGCGCAACTTATATGAGCGCGGCCTCACCAATCAATCGGCCATTGCCTCTGCGGAAGCCGAACTGGCCGAAGCGGAAGCCATTGTTACTCGTGCGCGCCTAGACCTAGAAGCCACCCATGTAAAAGCACCATTTTCTGGAGTGTATGACCAACGTTTTGTTGAATTGGGTGAATACGCATCAGTAGGCCAAACACTGGTACGAGTAATCGACAATGCCACCATGCTGGTGAAAGGTTCGGTTTCTGAAAACAACATTCAGCAAATACGCAAAGGAAGCTCGGCATACGCCATCCTTCCCGATGAAAGCCAACTTGAAGGAAGTATCCGTTTTATAGCGAGCTCAGCTGATCCCAAAACCCGCACCTATGCTATCGAGATGGAAGTAAAAAATGCCAACGCGCCATTATTTGATGGCCAAACCGCAACCCTATTTGTGCCCCAAGGCATGGTCGATGCTTACTTTATCTCCCCTTCTCTTTTAATCATCACAGATAACGGCGGCTTGGGGCTAAAGGTCATCACTACCGAAGATACCGTTGCCGTTGTGCCGGTCAGTATTCTATCGGCCGAAACTAATGGTATTTGGATTCAAGGCCCATCCGGTGAGCAACGCATTATTACCGTTGGCCAAGGCTTCGTAAAAGTAGATGAGCATGTAAATGCTGTTCTGCTGAATAGAGAGGCAAGCCAATCATGATGGCATTGATCCGCGCAGCCGTTGATCGTCATCGCACGGTCATCATGCTCTTCATATTAACCTTAATTGCTGGGGCTACAACTCTCTATCAAATACCCAAAGAAAGTGCGCCCGACGTTACCATTCCGCAGGTATATGTATCGGTGGTACACGACGGTATATCGCCAGATGATGCCGATAGTTTGTTGTACGAACCACTCGAGACTCAACTGCAAGGTTTAGAGGGCCTGAAAGAAATGACCTCTACCGCGAGTTTTGGTCATCTTTCTATTCAGCTCGATTTTTACAGTAATGTGGATATCGACAAAGCTTTGGAAGACGTTCGCAACAAAGTAAATGATGCCGTTGGCGAGCTTCCCGTCGACAGCAAAGAGCCGGTTATTCGCGAAATTAACGTAGCACTATTTCCGGTTATGGTGGTTACCCTATCTGGCGCCGTCGATGAGAATATTCTTTATGGCGCTGCAGATGCGTTAAAAGACAAAATTGAAGCCTTACCCGGTGTACTGGAAGTTAATATTCAAGGTAAGCGTGAACAAATTGCAGAGCTTATTATTGACCCTGCGCGCATGGATAACTATGGGTTATCACTAACTGAAGTTGGCCAATTATTAAGCAATAACAGTTTGCTCGTTGCGTCTGAAGATCTCGACAGTGAGGCCGGTCGTTTTGGGATTAAAATTCCGGGGCGCATAGATGATATCGACGGACTAATGCGCTTGCCGGTTAAGGTGACTAACGATCATGTCGTGTTGTTTCAAGATATTGCCGTTGGCCGTTTATCGTTTAAAGATAAAACCTCGGCTGCACGGGTTAACGGTGTTCAGGCTGTAACGCTCGATATTAAAAAACGCATTGGTGCCAACATCATCGAAACCTTAGATGAAGTTCGCGCGATCACAGCTGAAGCCCAAAAAATACTGCCGGAGGGTATGACCATCGGCATTATTCAAGATGAATCAAAGCAAATTCGAACCATGCTAAATGATCTCTTTAATAGCGTATTGGTCGCGACCTTGCTGGTATTTATTTTAATTCTTGGCAGTTTAGGTGTTCGCAGCTCACTGCTGGTTGGCTTGGCAATTCCCGGTGCATTTTTAATGGGGATTATGGCACTTGCCGCCATGGGGCACACATTGAATATGGTGGTGCTTTTCGCCTTAATTTTATCCGTCGGCATGTTGGTCGACAGCGCCATCGTCGTGGTCGAATATGCCGACCGCCGACTTGCCGAAGGCGCTACCGCAAAAGATGCCTTTACCGAAGCCGCCAGTCGTATGGCGTGGCCCATTATTGCCTCAACAGCAACCACTCTCGCTGTGTTTTTACCTTTATTATTCTGGCCTGGCATTATGGGCGGCTTTATGAAGTTCTTGCCGCTAACCTTGCTATTCACTTTAACCGGCTCCCTCATCATGGCTTTGATCGTCATGCCCGCCATCGGTAAAACACTGGGCCAAGCTAAGCACCATGACAACGATTCACTGGATAGTATTATTGCGGCCGAAAAAGGTGATTTTGGCAAATTAAAAGGCTTCTCTGGTGGCTACGTACGAGTACTATCCAAAGCTCTAAAAGCACCAGCAATGACAACCCTAATTGTTCTTGGCACTGTATTTGGTTCCTTTTTTATCTATAGCATTTTGGGTCATGGTTCCGAGTTTTTCCCCGATGTGGATGCCGACGTAGCCATGGTAGATGTCCGCGCCCGCGGCAACCTTTCCATTGCCGAACGCGAAACACTGGTGCGCGATGTCGAGAATCAAATTTTTGATATGGCCGAAATCGATGCCATCTATACCTCGGTATTTGCCCGCGCACCGAGGGGTGGAATGGAAAGCTCTCCACCAGATCTTATTGGCAGAATTCAACTTGAATTAATTGACTGGGAATCGCGCCGTTCTGCCGTAGAAATATTAAAAGAAATTGAACAAAGAACTGCTCATATTACCGGTTTGATTATTGAAACACGTAAAAAAGAAGGCGGCCCTGCCGGAGGAGCGCCAATTCAGCTGCAATTAAGCAGCAATACGGAAGCGAACCTTCTACCTATGGTGGAAAAAGTACGTGCCATGTTAGAAGCCGACCCAGACCTTAAAGACGTGCGTGACGACCGCCCACTGCAAGGTGTGGAGTGGCGAATAGATATTGATCGCGAAGAAGCGGTACGCTACGGCGCTAGCGTGGCAGAAATTGGGTCATTAATACGCATGGTGACCGGTGGCCAGCTTATTACTAAGTTTCAGCCGGACTATGCCGATGAAGAACTCGATATTTTGCTGCGTTACCCTAGCTCAAAGCGCACCATCGACTTATTCACCGACCTCAATATTCATACCAATAAGGGTCTAGTGCCAATCAGTCAGTTTGTTAAACGTACCCCCATCGAGCGCACCGGCGATATCGTGCGAGCGGATGGCAAACGACGTTATCTCATCACAGCCAATGTTAAAGACGGCGTTAACGCCAACGCAAAAATTGCCGAACTTGGTGAACAAGCGAAAGAAATCGACTGGCAAGCAGCAGGTGTAGAACCTAAGTTTCGCGGCGACTCAGAAGAACAAGCCGAAACCGGCATATTTCTCGTGAGTGCTTTTGCCATCGCCATTTTTATGATGGTGACGATTCTAGTCACCCAATTTAATAGCTTCTATCAAGCTGGCCTCATTATGAGTGCCATTGTGCTGTCGATTGCCGGCGTACTGATGGGCTTACTAATTCGGGGCGAGCCATTTGGCATTGTTATGAGTGGCGTTGGTGTTATCGCTTTGGCCGGGATTGTGGTGAATAACAATATCATTCTTATTGATACCTATAACCAGTTCAAAAAGACGGGGCTTACTGCGTTTGACGCAGCGCTGCGCACTGGTGCGATTCGCTTGCGCCCTGTATTACTAACGGCCGTTACCACCATCGTTGGCTTAATGCCTATGGTGCTGCAATGGAACATCGACCTAATTCATCGAGAATTCAGTATCGGCGCACCCTCTTCGCAGTGGTGGACACAATTGTCGACTGCGATTGCGGGTGGCTTATCCTTTGCTACTGTGTTGACACTTATTTTGACGCCAGCCTTGCTCGTGTGGCGAGATAGAGAGCAGTCAGAATCCACTCAAAACTAGGCATCCCTTTTTCTTCACTCTAATAAGAATGCTGTGGTCAAAATTCACGCAACCTACTGAAAAAAGTAAGAAAAGTGAGAAATAGCATTTGACATAGAATCCGACGCGAGTAGAATGCCCACTCGCTTTAGGACGAGGGTGATTAGCTCAGCTGGGAGAGCATCTGCCTTACAAGCAGAGTGTCGGCGGCTCGATCCCGTCATCACCCACCAAAAGCGAATTTTGAAGTGTAATAAGTAACGGACTGGTAGTTCAGTTGGTTAGAATACC
>NZ_JAWUWR010000035.1:0-7497 GCF_034111725.1 Thalassolituus sp.
CTTCTGCACAAGATACTGTTACTTCATCGCCATCTTTGAGCTTTTCAGTCGCATCTTCGCAACCAACCACTGCCGGGATGCCGAGTTCGCGGGCGATAATCGCTGCGTGACAAGTACGTCCACCACGGTTAGTAACAATAGCCGCTGAGCGCTTCATTACGGGCTCCCAATCAGGGTCCGTCATATCAGCCACTAGAACTTCACCGTCTTGAACCATATCCATGTCATCAACGCTACGTACTACACGAACACGCCCCTTACCAATACGATGCCCAATACTTCGACCTTCAGCCAAGACATTACCCGTTTCTTTCAACAAGTAGCGTTCCATAACGGTTTTGCTGGCACGACTTTTGACTGTTTCTGGACGAGCTTGGACGATATACAATTGACCATCATCACCATCTTTTGCCCATTCGATATCCATTGGACGGCCATAATGGCGTTCGATGATCATCGCCTGTTTAGCGAGTGTTTCAACTTCAATATCCGTTACCGAGAAAACTTGGCGTAATTCACGGTCGACGCGCTGAGTCTCAACCGAATTGCCGACCGATGCATCCGCGCCATAAACCATTTTAATCGCCTTACCGCCTAAGTTACGGCGCAATATCGCTGGACGACCGGCATCAAGGTTCGCTTTGTGAACGTAGAATTCATCGGGGTTAACAGCCCCTTGCACGACGGTTTCACCTAAGCCATAGGACGAGGTGACAAACACGACTTGATCGAAGCCAGATTCGGTATCAAGAGTAAACATAACACCGCTGGATGCTGTCTCACTGCGTACCATACGTTGAATGCCCGCGGATAATGCGACTTTATGATGATCGAAACCCTGATGCTCGCGATAAGCAATCGCGCGATCATTGAATAGCGAAGCAAAAACATCACGAATTGCGTGGAGAACGTTCTCAACACCGACAATGTTCAAGTGTGTTTCTTGCTGACCAGCAAATGATGCATCAGGTAAATCTTCCGCTGTAGCCGAAGAACGAACCGCTAAGGCCACCGTTTCATTGCCTTCTTGCAGATCAATCAGCGCTTTACGAACCGCTGCTTCTAACGCTGGAGGTAATGGCGCTTCGTGAATCCATTGGCGTATTTGTCCGCCCGTCGAAGTAAGCGCTCGAATGTCATTAACATCCAAACCTGTAAGCGCCTGCGCAATACGACCGTCAAGACCTTCGTGGTTTAAAAACTCTCGATAGGCATCCGCGGTCGTGGCGAATCCGTTCGGAACCGATACTCCGGCGTTGGTGAGATTACTGATCATTTCCCCGAGAGAGGCATTCTTGCCACCCACTCGTTCAACATCGCCAATGGAAACCTGATCGAACCTGAGTACGTAATCGGTCAACGCGTTTCTCCTCTGCCTTTTAACGTGGGGGCTAATCGCCTATAGTGGCGACTGCGTAATACTAAGTGCACACCAGATAAATTTCCATATGAAGCGATACGCCTACTTTATTTCCGACGGTACCGGTATCACTGCTGAAACTCTTGGCAACAGCCTGCTTTCACAGTTTGATAAAATACAATTTGAACGCGTCACTTTGCCTTACATCGACTCTGTTGAAAAGGCCGAGGCCGCTGTCGCTAAAATAAATCAAGCGGCAAAAGACACTGAGTCATCTGCGATCGTGTTCGACACTATCGTCGATAAAAACATTCGTGCAATTATCGACACCGCTGATGCATTCAAAGTTGACATATTTGCAGCGTTTTTAGCTCCGTTAGAGCGCGAACTTAACGTCGACTCGTGCTATACCGTGGGTAAATCACACTCACCGACGGATTCGGCTAATTATCTCAGTCGAATCGACGCAGTCAACTTTGCGCTCGATAACGATGATGGCGCTAAGACTCGACATTATGAGGAAGCCGACATCATTTTAATCGGGGTCTCTCGGTCAGGAAAAACACCAACCTGCCTCTACTTGGCGATGCAGTTTGGTATAAAAGCCGCCAACTACCCTCTCACTGAGGATGATATGGCTGACTTATCTTTGCCGGCATTTTTACAAATGCATAAACATAAGTTATTTGGCTTAACCATTGATCCCGATAGACTATCTGCAATTCGTAATGAAAGACGAGCTAACAGCCGCTACGCGTCGTTGAAACAATGTTATCACGAAGTGGACGAGGTTGAGCTGCTATATCAACGCGAACAGATTCAATCGATTAGCACTACCGATAAATCTATTGAAGAAATTTCGACACGAATTATGGCTCTGGCTGGCCTGCAGCGCCGCCTTCAGAGTTAACTCGCTCATTCATGTGCCGCGCAATCCAGCGCGGCTTCATAAACACAAGACTATGATCGGCATTTGGAACCGAATGATATAACCAATCACCGGCATGCTCGGCCAATATACGATGCCGACCATGCATCGATGCATAGCTCAATTCACCGACGAAACTGGCACCCGACACTTTCGGTTTCCAGCGAGTAAAAATACCAGCACCGCGCAGCAAAGCATCGCTAACGGCATGCAACGCCTGAGCAAACCCTTGCGACTCACCCATCAAACGCTGCACTGTAATTTCGTCTGCACGACCGCGTTTTAAACGATGAGGTGATACTAAGTCTAGAAATTCAAAAAAGGGAACACTGTCATCTGGGTCTGCTGCAATATGCTCCGCGACGCGAATATACTCCTCGCCACGCTGCCGTAGCTCAACAGCATCTCCCGAAAAAAGCATCGCCGGTTCGATTAAAAAACAATGCCCAATAGTAAAATCACCGAGCAAATCAGCTGTAACCAGACCGCCAAAACTATACCCCGCGATGTCAAAACAATCCCAATCGAGCGCAATTAACAGCTCTCGAATTGCTTCGACATAATCAGCAATCACTGGCCACGGTTTGTGCCCAATAAATGCGCTAGCACCCATACCGGGTAAATCAGGAATTAGAACTTCATCCCATTCAGTGAGGTAGTTAGCAATGAAAGTCCAAGTTAGTTCGCCTGCAACACCAGCACCGTGCAGCAAAACTAAACGGCGGCTTCTCTTAGATTCATGAGGGTATTGCAGCAATGAGGCATGAATATCCGCGACTGCGGTACGGATATTAATCGGGTGATGTTCCATCGGCCCACTTAACTTCTAAAGACATGGTTTTTGTTGTAGCACCCTCTAGGTATACGATTATGGCTGCTACTTCAGAATCTTCGAGTAAGATGCGAGTCTCCTGATAAGCAACACTGTGCCAATTTTCCGGATATTGATGCAAGCCCAATCTATTGTCGAAGTAGAGTGGCTTCAGATTACTATTCAGAGCAATAATAGCCGCCCCTACCGGCTCCCCCCGAACGCGCAAGACTAGAAAACGCTGACCGGAAGTTTTCTTGCCTGCCTTGCCTATGCGCACATACCAAGCCGGGCGATCACCCTGTTTTAATGCAAACGGCATAAGTAAATCTGGATCGGGATACATGCGAGATTTGAAGGGTGTCAGCGCATCAATAAAAGCTTGCTCATACATATTGCAGCAAGCACCATCTTTCACCTCGGCATTTAAACGAAATGGCGGTGCAAAAATATGATCGTGGCTCTCGGTGAATCTCTGGACCGCCTCCTCTTCCTCCAAACCCTCGGGATGCATCTCGGTATGAATAATACCTGCCTCATCAACCCAAATATAAAAAGGTGGCTTGTCTTCTAAATCTTGTTTTTGCTGGGTTTTGAGTTCGCCTTCCGACAAATACTGGGTATCATCGCCGGGCAACTTGGGAATATCTCCGCCTACAACAGGCGCAGGGAGACCTTGCTTCGCGCTAGAGTTTTCAGCCGAAGTGTTTTTGGGGACAACACTGTTATGGATACGACCTTCCGCATCAACCCAAGTGTAATACTCATCTTCGGCAAGTGCCGAAGATGAGAAAAAAACAGCCAGTACGATTAGAACTTGGTGCGGAAGCTGACACCAGCGGCGCCAATGTTTAGCTTGGTGTCGATATCCAGACCTGGATACGGGTTGGTCACAACACATGTTAAACAGTTCCGGTTAAGTGAATTACTTGAATTAGGATAATCATCAAAATTTTCAGCATTTTGCGGATCAGCACGAATATGCTGTATCGACTTCATAAAGCTCAAAGACAAGTCTACAACAGTATCCAAGTCCCACTGATAACCTAAGCCCACACTGTACAATCGCGCAAAACCAATAGGCGCCTGCAAACTACGAGAGTCATCAGGAATAGAACTCTTACGCGGCTCCAAGCCAGCCCGCAATTGAATACGTGAGTTAAGATCCCAAGATGCACCTATTTTGTAGTTCCATACACTTTTAAAGTTCAGCGGCATAGTTAATGTCGATGCAGTAACTAAGTCAGGAGACAAAGTTCTTGCTGTCGACAAAAAGCTCACATCACGGTCAAATTCGAAGTAAAGCTCATCCCACTTATCATAGTCAGTCCAACCCAAGTCTAAGTTAAGGTGGAAAACATCAAAATACTGAAAGGCCACACCAGCCTGAAAGTGCTGAGGGTACGTCAGTTCAGTCGTAACGAAACCGCGCTCAAGCTTGTTCCCCGTAGGTAGCGAGAAAATCGCGCCACCAATTGCACCAATAATTGAAGATCGAAAGTTTCGAAAAAAGTCTGCAAACTCATCAGTATATTCAAGCTCGTAGTCACCCTTCAGCTGGCTAGTCGCCTCGCTTTGATAACCTACGCCAAACTTGAACCAGCCGTTCGGCTCCCACAACAAACCGAGGTTAAATGAAGGAGAAAGACTCTCAGTTGTGTTGATTTTCAATACACCAACATCATCGAATGGGCCAACGTCACCACCACAAAGCGTCAACAATGGCGCTAAAGGATCGTTACCCGTAAGTTCCCCATTTTCGTCAAAGCACGCAAATGCATCTTGAAGTTCCTCAAGCACGCCGACAAGAATGTTAGGTGCGCGAATATCTTGTTCAAGTGCAACCGCCTGATGCGAAAACAACAGACCTGCGCCTACAGAAAACTCATCCGTTACTTTATAGCCAAACGATGGCGATAAATACGTTAAACGCTGCAGCGCAATCGTTTTAGCCTGATAACGACCAGGGTCATCATCAGCCTTAGAGAAACCTGCCGCCATCGGCATATAAACAGCGTTTGCGAAGGTGAATTTAGAACCCGGTGGGTTAATCGAAATCCCCGCACTTGGCAACGCTAATATAGGCAGTGGAATGCCTACCAAGCCATAACCAGGCAAATAAATTGCCACGTTAGAATGACTATTTCCTTCATTCAAAACTGGATCTTCGTGAATAGGCAAAAGACCAGATTCACCTTCATCGTAACCATCAGGCAGTGCAAAAGATGCCTCAGAACGCAACATAACGCCCTGCAACTGTACCTGAACCTGACGCCCTTCAAGCTTCGTCAAACCGGCAGGGTTGAAGTGTATATCCATGATACCAGTTGGATCAGCAGTCACTGCGTTACCCAACGACATTGCCTTGGTATCAATAAACAGGTTTTGTACGAGCTCGGCTTTCGCGAGACTCGGTACTAACAATGCCACCAACAGTAAAATTCGCATATTGTGTCGCCATAACCTTGTCATTTTTATAGTTTTATTAGCCATGACTGGTTAGTTACCAGCAGAAGGTTTAATACCCTCAACATCAATCGGTAGAGATAAGCCAAGTAGAATATCAGGTGACAACTCTGTCATACCAAAGCCAACGTTTACGTTGGCAATTGTTTTTGGAGACACCCGAACACCTAAGGCAAAATTCATAATACCGCTCATTTGACTACCCGATACTGAACTCACAGTTGAGCCTGTAGATGTATCGTATAATTCAAAACGCGATTGATCGTTAAACGATCCTTGGAATGACGCGCTCAACGATACGTCATACGACAACGAATAAGCAAAGCCCATAGAGAAAGACAAGCTACTACCTGAGTGCACTTCACGAAGAATAGAGCTTCCGCGACGTTGATTAAGATCAGTCAACGGCAATGTGTAGCCGTAGCTTAACGAACCGAACAAAACCACAGGATCGAGAACTTTAGAAGCACTGACGCCACCACTCAAGCCCCAAGTACCCGACCCCGTCGGCAAACTCTTAGTCTCGTCGATTTCATACGGACTATCGCCAGTCGGCAAGCGTAATGACGCAAAATATGTCTGACTAATTTTGCCTGGGACGTATTCAAACGGCTGCCAACGTACGGTGCCTGAAAGATCTCCAACGCCATAGGCTGTCAGCTCATCCTCTGTTTCAAATTTTGCAATCAGTGGTAGGCGACCACCAATTGTGACGTTATTCATCAAACCATAATCCAACGAAAAGGAGTTAGTCATGGTATGACTGGCGACAGGACTAACGTTCGCACTACTAATGGTAGAGTCGCCTGTGACCTGGCCTTCGCTATTAACATTTGGCGTGATCGTTAAATCAATACGCTGATCGCCATAATAGCTGTAATCAAAGTTGTAGTTAACGGAAATACCGCCTCGCTTCAACATCGAATAATTTTTTTCTGCTGCCTCAAAAACCTGCTCAAGTGCTTTTTCGGTGTCAGCATCATTATCTTGCTTGGTTAGGGCTTCACGAGCCTTATCCATATCAGCTGCTTCATCAGCAACAACTACGCCGGCAAATGCCAACAATAAGGGGATCGAAATTATTTTGGTACGAATCAACATGGAAATTCCTTAATTCTTTATCGTTATTATTTTCTACGGAAGCGAAGGTGCTTCTCAATTACATCTGAGCGATCAGTGGCAACATATGTATTGAAGTCATCCGGATCGGCACCATCAGCCTTCGTTTCTACGAGAACCTCGTAGACGATATTTCCGTCCTCATTTCTAACTGCCTTACCGTCAGCATCTAACTTAGGGCCAAAACTCGTCTGAGCGTTGTCCTTCATCGCGTAAATTTGGTTGTTAATCGTATGCTCGCTACGAATCTGGAAGTCTGGGAATTCACGGAAGGTATTTTCCGCAATAATATAATCAGAAACAAAACGCATATCTTCTTCGTGCAACTCTAGACCGGTTGCTGGTTTGTGGCCGTTCGGAAACACTATAAAAAGGACGTTGTTATCCCAAATTTCGAGAAATCTCGGCAACGTAAAACTTATATTCCCTAACGCTGGATCTGCCACATAAACACGCCCTTCATAGACAGCACGAATAACAATAAAGTGCTTAAAACCTGCATAGTGGATCGGTGCGATCGCTGGGTGATCTAAAGCAACCAGATCCTCCTCTTCAGCTTTAAAACCGCCCGAAGGGTGCCCTAAGGCCGTCACTAAACGTTTCATATCCAGCAAGGAAAAGCCACGACGTTGGATGATACGTTCGGTTTCGCCGAAGCGCAGCAAACCTTCCATTACCTGACGTTCCTGGAAGTTTCTACCCAGGTAGTAATCCAATAAAGTTGTTAATGCAGCAGAACCGCAAGAATAATCATAGGCTTGACGTACCACGTTTTTAAAACGCTTAACGGAGAGTGGTTCCACGTTAACTAAC
>NZ_JAWUWR010000036.1:0-51581 GCF_034111725.1 Thalassolituus sp.
ACAGCCACGCAACTACAATTATTTGAGAAAAAGTAAAAACAACTCCGGTAATTCCTAACGGTGCAATGTCAGGGTCGCCTAAGGTCGTCAATTGCAGTGACAATGGGATCAAATTCAAAGCAAGAATAACAATCGAGTGACGCGGAAAGACGGATAACGGTAAAGCATGCCCCAATACAACCGTCACAAACATGCTAATAACAATCAATCGAGTATTTGGATCCAACCCGGGAAGAATCATCATCGCAATGGCGTTCCAGCTGAGTACTACCATAATCAGCAGGCGGACATATTTTTCGACCGCTGCCTTTTGCTCGTCAAGCTGGCTGGGAGGATTACGGCGATACTTAATTGCTGCGGCTATCGGAAATGCGTAAACCAACGAACAAGCAATAATGCCGTACCAATGCACGAGTGTCGTGCTCGTCAAGATAAAGAAGACGATGGATAGAGAGCAAATGATAGCCAAACACAAGCCGACGAGCCCACGATTCATCAATAGCTCGCTGCGTTCGGCATAAAATTCGTCAGTATCAGCAAATATCGCTGGTAAGAAGGCGGCACTTCTCATAAATCAAAATACCTGTTTAATATTATTTTATTGGGTGTTCTGATCGTCTCTCCGTTATTACTGCATCAGGAAAGCCTTGGCGGTCCATGACTAACAAAACATCTCTTGAATGATAGTTCTCTAATCATTCAATTCCGAGCACTAGTTATCAGTTTTACACAGCCTCGACATTCGAATAGTGACATTCCTGACAGCGCATCCAATTGGTGCACCCAAACGCCTGCAAGTATCAGTAAATTGAAAAAACAACAATAGGTTGGACCAAGAGGGAAGCTAAGCGGTGTTTACTTGTAAAAATGGAACGCTGGATATCAATTAGCCCTGTTTATTAACAAGCCTATACGCTCTAGGATACGCGCCCAGTGTTAACCTGTGTCAGTTAACCGTTACTTTGGTAATTCTAGTGTCTACAAACGCCCACCTATGGCTCCTCATTATTCTTAGTACTTTGTTTTGGGGGAGCAACTTCAACGCAGCCCATGAGGTTGCTGGTGTCGTACCACCACTGACAGCGGCTGCCGAGCGTTTTGCCACAGCACTGCTGTTATTCTGGAGCTTTCGTTGGTGGAAGGGTAAGGCTGAGTCACAACTGCAATGGCGTGACGCGCTAACTTTAGTGCCGCTAGGCTTGTTGGGCGTATTTGGATTTAACTATGCATTTTTTATAGCGCTGCACACCACGTCCCCCTTGAATGCAGCCCTTATCATGGCTTTAGCCCCATTAATATCAGTATTACTATCGGTATTTCTATTGGGGTCAAAGATCAATCGCCAACAGATGCTCGGCATTGCTATCGCATTTATTGGTGTGACCTTAGTGATCACTGGGGGAAACTTCACGCAATTGCAGATCGCCGTTGGCGATTTATGGATGCTTGGCGCGTGCTTTGTGTGGAGCCTCTACAGCGTTGGCTCAAAACGCTACGCCCCGCATATTCCGTCGATGCAATTTGCACGATGGACTGTCAGCATAGGGGCTGTCGCCTTGATTACACTTGCCCTAATCGTAGAGCAACCGTTGCATACTATTCCACAATTATCCCTCAAGTCTCACGCCGTTTTACTTTACATGAGTATTTTCGGTTCAGTATTGGCTTATATATTCTGGCTCAAAGGTGTGCAAGAAATTGGCCCAGATAAATCGGCGATTGCTTTCAATTTCGTACCTGTATTTACCCTTATGGTCAGTTTGATATTAGGGGTATACCCCGACAGCATACAAATATCCGGATTAGCTTTAGTACTAGTTGGTGTACTGGCCTTTAACGGCGTATTAGTAAAACTAATCACTAAGCGGTCGCTCGTTTAAGTACCACCAACAAGACCTACACAGCGAAGTACTCTTTAAAATAAAAAGCCGGTTCATAGAACCGGCTTTTGCTTTCACACTGTATCTATCTACGAATCTAGGGTTAAGCGACTTTTACTAAACGCGCTTTATGAGTAGCTTTACGCTTTACCGCAGCTAAAAACTCGTTTCCCCAGTGCTCGATGTCATAATGACTGACTATCTCGTAAGCCTCACGCATACGACTGCGCGCTTCTTCGCGATTCATTGCCAATGCTAGGTAACAGGTCTCTGCCATTTCCGCAGGGTCATGAGGGTTAGTTAGCATAGCTCCGCGAACTTCTGCAGCCGCACCTGCGAACTCTGATAATACCAAAACACCGCTGCCTTCAATCTTACCTTGGGTCGCCACATACTCCTTTGCAACTAGGTTTAGACCATCGCGTAAGGGGGTGATCCACATGACATCCGCCATAGCGTAATAAGCCACTAATTGCTCGAAGGGTACGGCGCGGAAGAAAAACTGCACGGGAGTCCAGCCAACATCCGCATAGCGTCCATTAATTCTGCCAACCGCCTGTTCTATTTCTATCTGAAGTTTTTTATACACCGTCATTTCTTTTGCTGCCGGCACACAGACAGTAACAAGCGTCACTTTACCGTGTAATTCAGGATGATCTTCCAGCAGTTTTTCAAAGGCTTGAAGCTTGGCTGGAATACCCTTGGTGTAGTCCAAGCGCTCAACCGATAATACCAGCTTTGTGCCGTCTAACTCTTGACGAAGCTCAACCATGCGGTTTTGAATAACAGGATCTGCAAGTGCATCTGCGACACGATTCAGATCTAATCCAACCGGGTGTGCACCTAAACGAATACGGCGATTATTCACTTCTATTTCTGTGGTCATTTCATCCAAGCCAACGGCACAACCGTAAGTAACGAAGCGTGGAGCACAACCCACTTTTTCTTTTACATCAATGGGCGTCACACCACGAGCTACATCCACAAAATTCTCGGCCTGACGTGGAATATGGAAGCCGATATAATCACACTGCAATAAGCTACCCACTATCTCACGCCGCCACGGAAGAACATTAAAAACGTCTGCGGATGGAAAATACGTATGATGAAAGAATGCAATATTTAAATCTGGACGCAATTCGCGCAAATAGGCAGGCACCATCCATAGGTTGTAATCGTGAAGCCAAACGGTAGCGCCTTCGGCAGCCTCTTCGCTCGTGCGTTCAGCAAAGCGACGATTGACGTCTTTAAACACCTCCCAATGATCTTCACGAAAAGTAGCCCTCTCCCAAAAGGTATGTAAGGTTGGCCAGAACGCTTCTTTTGAGAATTTCTTGTAGAAGATATCAACATCACGCTTACTCAACCCGACTCGCGCTGCAACTAGGTTTGGATACTTGTCGACGTCGACCTCCGTATGACTCTCGAATTCACCTAGCTTTGGATCATGAATCGACCAAGCCACCCAAGATCCCTTTTTGCCATCAGCGAAAAAACTCATCAGCGTAGGAATAATGCCGTTAGGAGAGGTCGGTCGACGACGTTTTTGAACGCCATCTTCAATATACTCTTCATATGGCAAGCGGTGATACACCATAACCAAATCCGATTGTCCTGGCGTTGCTGGCTCGCGCACCTCAGCACTAATGCCCTCTTCTCCTAAAAAACCAAAATGACTAATGGCCTCGAGAATACCACCGCAACCAGGTTCTAAAGCGTGATATACCCGAGCGCGACTACGAGTAGCTTCAAGTAAACCTGCTTCCGATTCTCCCACGCACACGCCAATGAAATCGTGCTCATACATGGACAAATCATTCAATGTATCGCCAGCAACCATAACATCTTCGCTATTTAATTCGAGGTGTTTAATGAGTGCAGTTAGTGTCGCGCCTTTATTAATACCTTTGGGAAGAAAATCCAAATACAAACCCGCCGAGTAAAGTACATCGCAGTTGAGGTTTGCAGCGATATCACTTAATTCAGAGGTTACGGCACCCTCTTCGCAAAAGTATGAACAGCGACGCTCTTGCGGCACATCTTGGCGTGTCAAACCCGCAATGTGAGCAATAGCTTCTTCAATTTTGTGCTCGCCTGGCCATATATCTTCAATTGGGCTTTGCACCTCGAATACAGGCTGCAAGGTGTGACCGTTAACGACGGTGCAGCCGACATCACAAATAATATAATCAGGTTGAGGGATCATAGTGTCAGCAAGTAATGGCAGTACAGACTCCAAACCTCGACCGGTTACAAAGACCAAATCAATATTCGGATGGGCTGCGATTAATTGATACAGCTGTTGACGCTGGGCAGCGTCGCCTGCAAGGAAGGTTCCATCAAGATCGGTAGCTAATAGCATAGTAGTCTCCTGTGGCTATGTGACAGGAAACGAAACGGTAAACTGAGCAAAAAATTACGAAAAGGAGCCTGACTAGAGGCACCTAAAAATTGAACTAAGCCAAAGAAGCTCACATGCAGTATTACAGCGTTTCGCTCCAAAATGAAGTAATCAACATCAAATTTTGTTGAGATATTAACATCATTATCGGAATAAATAAAAACCGACAATTAATACATGCATATTTCATACCTAGAAAAAACGCTTAATTCACATTTATATTTAGGATTTTACATCATTCGGCAACCACAATAGCACCAACGCAGTGCACATACCATTTAAATGCCACATAGGGTCGCATTTAAACTTTAAACTTATTCGTCGTTTGTAATAGCTCTTGATATAACTGATGCAATCTACGACTAGAACCTTCCACCTTCCCAGCACGATCAGCGCTCACCGTTGACAGTTCATTAATGGCAGAGATATTCCCATTAATTGTCTCAATAATTTTATATTGTTGTTCTGTCGACTTAGCCGTTTCGCCAACCAAATTTTGCACCTTAACAAAAGACGCTTGTATTTCTTGAATCGACTCACTGGTTTTCATACTAGAATCTAATGTCTTCTCGGCATTTTCGATTGCTGAATCCATTGTTTTTACTGCGATAGATACGCTATTTTCAAGTTCTGCAATCATGTCATTAATATCTTTTGTCGATTGCTGCGTCTTACTTGCTAGAGAGCGTACCTCATCAGCAACTACTGCAAATCCTCGCCCTTGTTCTCCTGCTCGAGCTGCTTCGATAGCAGCATTAAGTGCTAATAAATTCGTTTGCTCTGCAATCCCGCTAATAACAGCTAGCACCGATCCAATCCGCTCTGTACCGGTTTCAATTCGCGTCATAGCTTTATAAACCTGTTGCACATCATCCGTTAGGCACTGAATATCAGATCTAGTTTGCTCGACTAACAAACGACCATCTTCTGTACAGTGTTGAGAATTCTTAGCTTCATCGGCTGTAGTCGCAGTATTTGCCGCAATTCCTTTTAAGGCCTCTCGCATTTTCTCTACGGCAACGGCAACTGAGTTGATCGAGTCATCTTGCTGACTAATAGATGTTTTAGCTTGCTTTGACATACTGTTCAGCTCACCAACGTTACTTCCAACACCATCAGATGTGTGTACTATTTCGCTGATTAAACTATGTAATTTATCCATAAAACGATCAAATGAATTACTCAAACGACCTAACTCATCCGTACGTTTAGTATTAAACCTAACGGTGAGATCACCCCCTCCCTCTGCAAGATCGGTGAAACGCTCATTGATCTGATTTAAATCGCGAGTAATCACACGAGGGAACAGTATTGCTATTAAAATACAGGTAACAAGTGCTAAAACCAGCAAGAACACTTGTTTCAGCATGGCTTGATCTTGTACTTGATCGACGTATTCCGACTCCTTAGTCGAAAGTATTTCAATGTAATCAATCATGGCATTTAAATGGACCATTGATTCTTCAAATAACTGCTGTCCTTCAGCATAAGACAACCCCATCGCATTACTGCGTCCTATTCGACTATCAGTCGATCTTTCTTGTTCTATTTTGGTGGTAATGGCTTTCCATTTATCAACGCTAGATATCAACGACTGATAATTTCCATCGCTGGTAATTTTGGCATCTAAATCAGCGAATTTTTGAAAGTTGTATTCAATTTCTTTCAAGTTTTCTCCATGCTGCTTTAGAATCGCTTCATAATCTTCTGAACCCACTTTTAAATTAAGCAGGCTACGCTCTGCTACTACAACGCGGTAAAAATTCATACCAGTCTGCAGCAGAATATTAAGCGCAGGAAGATCTTGATGAATCACAGTTCCGACCGCTTTTGAAACAGTACTTCTAGAATTAATCGCGACAACAGACAAAGCAATTACCAGTAAACCGACAATTGCCAAGGGCAGGGTTACTTTTTTCGCAAAACTTAAATCATCAAACCAACTTTTCATATCCCTACTCCAAGGTAAGACCGAATACAACAATCAAAGCTCGTCTAAATTGACTCCGATGGTCATTGCACCGATAGCCTTATCGCCATCGAAAATGGGAATAGAAACTTGTACAAGATAGGCCTGAGAACTTTCGTCAAATTTCACATCACTCATGTAAGTGCTTCCTAATCCCCCCTTAAATGACTCCGTAAATTTTTCCTCATCACCTTGCCAGTAATCAGAAGTTTTGTTGGTCATGGCAACATTAGCACCTAGATTATCCATCAAAAAAAATTCAACAAAATAGGGTTTACTTTGTTCGAGTGTCAGCATGTGCTTTGCGACTGAACTCGTCATAAGCGTTTCCATAAACTCATCAACGTCGGACGTAGCGCGCCAAACAGCATCGCGCTCTTGTATCGTCACAAGTGTCAGGCCTTGAGAATTTTGCTGTCGAACGGCATCAATCAAGGCTTGATCAGTACTCCAGGCTTCTAATTCAGGAAGGATTTCGTGCAGTTTTTCTGGTGCTTCTTCCGCCAATAACAGCGAGGTCAAGGCTGTTATCAACAGCCCAAATCCTAATTGGCAACAGCGTTTTAAAAAAAAATTCGACTTGATACTATTCATTCTGAAACCTTCCTTTAGTTAAACTAAAGGAAGTGTAGTTAAGGTTCCTACTCCCGCAATAAATATCCAATGTATATAATTTTCAGTCTAAAAAGGATTTCATGCGGCATTTTCTTTGGCTGCAGGAGTTAAACTATCATCATCTTCAGATGTTATATCAGAGTCATCCGGATACATTTCTAACGCTGTCGGTGTGGTTCGTACCATGGCGACAAATTGCGCGGGATGCTCGTATTCGTCTTCATTTCTAGCGTTAATTTTCCATATAGCAAATCCTGCTAGCAGTAGCTGCATAAAGCAAAAATACACAGGCAAAGCACTTGGTCCGGTTGCTGTCATTAACTGTCCTGCTAGCGCAGGTCCAATCGCCGCTCCAATGCCGTGAAGTAGCAAAACTGCACTGCCACCGGCAATGATATCTGGACCATCTAAATGGTCGATTAAGTGCGCAACCGCAACAGGATAAATCGCAAAAGCCAAGCCACCATAGAGAGCGATAGCGAGTAATAGGGTCGTGCTATTCAATCCGGCAGGCATGAGCAATAAAGCGGCCACTGCGGCAATAGCACAGGTGATGGCAATCACTTTTCGCCGATCACTACTATCAGAATAACGACCCAAGGGATATTGCAGCAAAGCGCCACCTAGAATGCCCGCGCTCATAAAACTAGCGATACCGGCATCATCAAGTCCAACTTTGCCAGCATATACCGCACCCATCCCCCAAAAAGCGCCCATGGCAAGCCCTGACAGCAAGGATGCGGCAACCGCAACGGGAGCAATTCGCCATAGAAAAGGTAGACGCAGTCGTTTAACCGTTTGCACTTCTGGAGGAGTTAGCCGAGTCCATGCGACCGGTACTAAGCTTAAAGTCACGAGCATTGAGGCTAAGGCAAATAAAATATAGGATTCTGTTGAATCGAAACGCATCAACTGCTGCGCCAGTGTTAATGACGCGAGATTCACCACCATGTAGACAGCGAAGACCTTGCCGCGCTGCGTTGCTGGAGTTTGCGCATTCAGCCAACTCTCTATCACTGTATACAAAATAACGAGCGAGACACCTGTCAGTATTCTTAAGCCAACCCATACCCAAGGGTTGATCAACAACTGATGTAACATCACGGATACCGAAGCAACAGCAGCACAGAGCGCAAACACTCGGATGTGCCCGACCCTGCGGATCATAGGCAATGCAATGAAAGTTCCTACAAAAAAACCAACAAAATAGCCCGACATAATTAGGCCCATCATGCTGGAATCATAACCTGCCGCTCCTCCACGTATCGCCAACAAGGTATTTAACAGGCCGCTACCAAGTAATAATAACGACACACCCGTCAGCAAAGAGCCGATGGGCGCAATGAGTTGCAACATAACCTAATACACTCCTGTGCAAATCGAGGCGTTTGAAGTCTATGCGAAGAAGACGACAGCCTCGTAACATCTATCCGAAGCATAGCAGCCTCGCGGAAATTCTACTGGTTCAATCAGCAGGTAATAGTGACTTCCGTTAAATGTTCTGTTTCCAGATACGTCAACGTGGTCGTTTTAAAGTTCAAATCGACAAAGATACGGCAATAATATTCGCCGTGGCGCCACGCCATGCAAATACTCGTATCATTAGAGGAGTTCAGCTCAAAGTGACCATCAAAAGCTGGATACTGGCTACGAAATCCCATCAGTTTAGTGAGACGTTTTACTACCGGTTTTTCGACTGCAGTATTAACCTCATCCAACGAATAATAATGTCGATTTATATCACGTAGCTCACCACTACGTTCCATTAATTCATTATCATTTTCGCCAGCTAACCAACCGACATAATATACCTGAGGAATGCCGGGCGTAAAAAACTGTATAGCACGAGCGGCAATATAAGCATCATCGTTTTGCATCAAAGCATCATAAAATGTGCAGGTAATTTGATAGATAGCACCCACACTATGAATATTCGCAGCCGAACGGCGTAGAATCGGGTCAGCACTGCGTGACTGCAAATTATCAATCAATGCCGTAATACAATCATTAGGAAGCACCCCCTCGACATCGGGAATGCAAATTCCATCGTGTGTGTCTAACACCGTAATCATGTTACGAGGACACATACGAAGCCAATTTTTTAGATGAACACTATTGGCATCCAACAAGGAGAACAACAGTAGAGGTGGCAATGCAAAACCATAAGAATGCATATTTCGGCGTGCAATCGCATATTGATAGCTGGTGTGGTCATGTACTTCGGGGAGACATTCACATCCATGCCGCTGCGCTACCGAATTAACCCAATCAAGAATTCGATAGACCTCTGGTTCCACTAAAAAACACGTCGAACCTATACGCTTAGTGGTGTAGCCAAATGCATCCAGCCGAAATAGCTTTACACCTTTATTCGCTAAAAATGCGATGTAATTTTCCATCAATTCGTAGGTAATATCGGCTTCGTAATTTAAATCTATTTGCCTCTCGGTAAAGGTACACCAAACACGATCTTTTGTGCCGTCGCCAAAAGTCACATCACGGAATGGCTCTTTTTCTTTACGAATATGAATTTTCGCCATATCGTCTGGCGTAATCTCGCCCATGCGTCCAACACGCACGAATAGATCTCCATATTTTGAGTCATCGCCCTTTTCGATAAAGTCTAAAAATTCGGGGGATTCATCTGAAATGTGATTTACGGTCAAATCGGCGCAAATATCGTATTTGGCCGCAATGCGTTCGATGTCAGCCCAGCTACCGTAACGTGGATCGACTTCTTTATGAGTCAGTGGTGAGAACCCACCATCAGCGTTCGATGGATAGAAAGGTAAAATATGCACTCCACCGATAGACTCCGCGAGATGCTTCTCCAATATGCCGTAAAGATCACTCAAATTATCGCCTAAGCGATCAGGGTAGCAAATCAGTTGCACCGAATTGGTCAATGCCATACGCATTCCTCCTCATGGGTTTGCTGTGTGTCAGTCACCTCAGCTACCTTAACGAGCCAAATGCTTTAGTGACAGTTTCATTAACCAGATCACACTGTTCCAATGTGCCTAGGCCCGACGGAGTGGCCATTTAGGTTAAGTTTTCTCCATACTATTGAGTGTAGCCGTAGAGCAAGATACTCAGCCTTAATCGGCATAAAATCACTGCAAATTCGTCAAATTGGCACCTTGCCAGCTAACCGCTAAAGCTGCTAAACAATTGACCGAAAAGGGCTTTTCCGGTATTTTCGGCAGAATTAATCAGTCTAAGTTTAGAGAACAAGCAAACGCTATATTTAGACTATTAACTGACTGACCTCCTGCATGGGGTCAAGCCTCACCTAATATGAAGAGCGGGTACAGCGACTATCGGAATACCTCCGGGCTGTGTAAAACTGCATACATGTCGAGACGCCATAAGCATCACAGACATGGTGATACCTGCATTGAAAGATTTTCTGTAAATAGGCGATACCATAATGACTACACAAAAAGTCGATGTGCTGCTAGTCGGCGGTGGTGTGATGAGTGCAACGCTAGGCACTCTTCTTTCTAAGCTTGATCCTTCTCTGAGCATTACGATGGTTGAACGACTCGACCATGTTGCGCACGAAAGTACCGATGGCTGGAACAACGCTGGCACAGGTCACGCAGGCTACTGCGAACTCAACTACACAGCCGAAGATGAACATGGCGTGGTTGATATCGAACGCGCGTTAAGCATTAACGCCAACTTCGAAATATCCCTACAGCTTTGGAGTTACCTAGTCGAGCTTGGCGAACTACCATCGCCTAACGAGTTCATCAATACAACCCCTCATATGAGTTTCGTTTGGGGCGAAGATAACGTCGCATTTTTACGTCAGCGCCACGAAAAAATGAGCGCCCATCACCTTTTTAAAGAGATGGAATTTAGCGACGACCCGTCTGTTCTAAAAGAGTGGATGCCACTCGTCATGGCGGGGCGCAATCCTGACGAAAAAGTGGCCGCGACTCGGGTAAAACACGGTTCTGATGTCGACTTCGGTTCGCTAACCCGCAACCTTGTTAAGCAACTGCAAAAGCATGAAAAATTCTCATTGCTGGTAAACCATGAAGTCGATGACTTCGAGCACGCCCGAGATGGCAGTTGGTTTGTTCGCATCAATGACCGCAAAACCAAAAAAGCCACTACGGTTCGCGCTAAGTTTGTTTTCCTTGGTGCTGGCGGCGGCGCACTTCCGTTGTTACAAGAATCTGGTATCGACGAGGCCAATGGCTACGGTGGTTTCCCAGTCAGTGGTCAATGGCTAGTATGCAAAGATCCTAAGATCGTTAGCCAACATCACGCCAAAGTCTACGGCAAAGCAGCCATAGGGGCACCCCCAATGTCGGTGCCACACCTTGATACCCGCATTATCAATGGTGAACCGGCATTGCTGTTTGGGCCATTTGCTGGCTTTACGACGAAATTTTTGAAGAAAGGCTCAAAACTTGATCTGCTTAAATCCGTCAGTATTAGCAACATGTTACCAATGATGTCGGTGGGCATTAATAACATGGACTTAACCAAGTACTTGATCAGTGAAGTCCGTCAGTCCCACAGCGATCGCGTTGCATCATTGCGTGATTACTTTCCAGAGTGCAAAGACAGTGACTGGACCCTTGCCGATGCAGGCCAGCGCGTGCAAATCATCAAGAAAGATGACCAAGGGCGCGGCAAATTGGAATTTGGTACTGAGCTGGTCGCTTCCAAAGACGGTTCATTAGCCGCACTGCTTGGCGCATCACCCGGTGCATCCGTGGCGGTACAAGCCATGATCGAAGTACTGGAACGCTGCTTCGCCGATAAAATGAAACAAGGCTGGGACAAACGCTTAAAAGAAATGATCCCATCCTATGGGCAATTATTGAAGCGCGACCCAGAGCTATTGGCGGTCACCCGCGAACGCACGTTGCGTACTTTGCAGCTGAATCAAGACTAGACAATAGAGCATAGACGCTCAGCAGTGATCACAGCTGCCGTGCATTCGCCCGAATACACGGCAGCTGTCTTTCCTCAATTTTAACGGCAATCCTTACTTCATCGATCTGTCAAAAGCACTCGCTGTGATACAATGCACACCAATTGTTAATACCACCTCTCTTGCTGGAACTGCATCATGGCCGAACTCGGACGCTACAACACCCTCACAGTCATTGATGAACTTCCACAGGGCATATATCTAGACGACAATGAAGACGGTCGCTTACTGCTGCCACGTCGCCAGATCCCTGAAGGTACTAAGAAAGGCGACAGCCTAAACGTTTTCGTTTATCTCGATTCCGACGACCGTCCGATTGCCACCTTGCAACGCCCGCGCGTGCAATTGCATCAAGCAGCAGCCTTGGATGTGAAAGAAGTAAACCGCACCGGAGCCTTTTTAGATTGGGGCTTAGCCAAAGATTTATTTGTACCTTTTGGTGAAATGAATCAGCGCATGGAAGAAGGTAAAACCTATGTTGTTTATGTGTATCTCGACAACACTAATCGCTTAATTGCCACGGCAAAATTAAATCGTTTTATAAAAGACGAAGCCAAAGCGACATGGCCTGGTGCCGCCGATCCTTTTGAGCAAGGTGATAAAGTGAATTTACTCATCGCCCAGCGCACTGACCTTGGCTACAAAGCGGTCGTCAATAACGAATACTGGGGTTTAATCCACGAAAGCCAAATCCGCACAGCTATTCGTGTTGGCCAGCGCATGGATGGGTATGTTCGTCGTGTGCGGGAAGAAGATCACCGTCTAGATATCTCACTAGAGCCACTTGGCCATGTGCGTATTGATCCTGTTGCCGACAAAATCATGAAGAAATTAAAAGATGGCAATGGCAGTCTTGGTTTAAACGATAAAAGCCCTGCCGATTTAATTGAATTACATTTTGGCGTGAGCAAACGTGCATTCAAAATGGCGATTGGTAAGCTGTATAAAGAGCGTCAAATCGTGATCGAAGACGAAGGGATTCGCTTAGCCACTGCTGAAGAGAAAGTACGATCAGATTTAAAACCTGCACCGAAAACAGATAGTAAGAAACCAGCCGCTAACGAGCGTAGCGAAAAGCAGACCTTTAGTGATAAAAAGCCACACCCTGTTCGCAGTGACAAGCCGACGAGCGAATATAAGCCTAAAGACACTAAAAAATCAGAAGCAGAAAAAACGAAAAACGAAAAACCAAAGACCAAAAAAACCGTTTATAAAAATCCGAAAGCACCTGGCGGAAAAACGCTGTCGTTAAAGAAGTAATATTTCGTTAAAAACCCGAACCCGGCTGTTGTAAAAATGCCAATTCTTCAGCCGTAGACTCTCTCCCTAAAATCGCATTACGATGAGGATAACGCCCATATTTAGCGATAATGTCGCGGTGGCGATGCTCAAAATTTAAATTTTCTTCCAACCCTGGCAGCGCAAATAAACGCAAAGCCTCTTCATGTATAACCAGTGACTCGCTGTGCATATACGGCATGTATAGAAACTTGCGCTCAGTGAGAGGTAAGTTGTCGTCCAATCCTTGCGCTACGGCTTCTTGTGCCAACACTAATGCCAACGCATCGCAACCAAACGCTTGCGCTAGGTCTCGATAGATATTGCGCGAAAACTGGTCCAGCACGATCACTTCTGCTAAGCGCCCTTCTGCTGTGCCGCGCCATGTATATAGTTCACCGATTGCAGCTTGTGCGTGCAGATTTCCGAAACGCTGCTGGATAACCTGATCGAAAGCTGGATCTTTTTTAAACCATTGCACAGGTTTACTTTCTGTAAACCAAAAATTCAACACATCTTCTGGCGTTAGCATCCCTAACTCCTATAAATCGTTCAATATATCCGCACGCTTAGCTTTATATTCATCCGCGGTTATCAAACCCTTTTTATTTAAGGCTTCTAACGTGGTTAACCGTTCTTCAATGGAAAGCTCTACCATAGGAGCAACAGCAGACTTCACTGGCATAGCACGCATAGGAGCTGAAGAATTTTCTTGCTCGGCAACGACATCATCGGCCACGAAGTCATCACACAAATAATAATCTGCAGCCATATCTGTTTTTTCAATAATGACATAGCGACCATCCACCCGCGGGCGGCGCGTTTCGCTGGATATAGTCCCCTTGATCACGACGGTATTTCCGCCCTCAGCCAAAGCATTTTGGCGATGACGTTCTTCGCATACTTCCACACCGTCGTTTTTAATCGACGAGCAGGAATCGCTTTTTATCAAAGTACAATGCTCTTTGCTCACCGCATCACGAATAACGACATTTTCCGCATGAACAAGCGACAAGCCGCAAAGCAAAGGTAAAGCGAGTGCAATAACTGGTTTCATAAATGTATCCAACGATAACTACAAATATTGTAAGAAGAATGCCTGATTGGAAGGCAAGGTCAAGCTTACCACCACGGCCCTAGCCGCACCCGACCGCGCTTGGGTATTACTTCCATTTAGCCCAAGGATCAACGCCTGAACTTGTGTCTGAAGCAGCAGGCGATGATTCTTGTGGCTTATTTGGCTTACCTTGTTCCGTGCCTTCGGTTCTAGGGCGAGAGTTACCACGACTAGCTCCGTCACGGCGATACCCGCCACTACGGCTACCTGCAACTTTCCCTTTACCACCAAACTCAGCTGCCTTTTTCTCGCGTTTTTCACGCAAGCGCTCAGCATCTTCCAAGCTCAATACTGCAGGTTCACCCGGCATTTGATCTGACGGCACAATGCGATCACGCGGTGGCAGCGCAAACTGCGCACCCGATGCCTTAGGCAAGCTCTTGAACTGGTACATGTAGAAAGCTTCTACCTTCTCCCGCGCCCAATCCGTCTTCTTTAAAAACTTTACACTCGATTCAATGCTCGGATTGGTTTTGAAGCAATTGATATTCAAGTACGCAAACAAAATCTCAAAACCATATTGATCTACCAGCTCGGTCAGCAAAGGCTTTAGGCTGAGGCCATGCAATGGATTGTTTTTGTAGTTGATATCGTCGGTCATAAAAGCGCCTAAAGCAGAGTATGTAGCCACCTATTATAACTGCTTGGCGGAAAAGTACCTACCGCGTACACAGCGGTAGGCAGCAGCTACTACGACACGGTATTCCACGGCAAATGCCCAGGAGCGGCATCAACAAAGTTAAAGTACTGTTCGAGCTGATCAATAAGATCGCGAATCACTTCATCGCGACTGCAACCATACAGTTCATAACCGAGTGCACCATTGCGAATATACACATCTGCCTGCCAATGCGTCGCGAGTGTTGTGCCGTCGGTATGCACGTCGGGCACTTGGTGTTCCGTTGCCAGCACTTGGTAAAAGAAATCCAATTTTTCATCGCGCTCTAGCTGAAACGTTACGCCATTTTCTTCGGGAGTGATATTGGCTTTCCAATCATGAATCGCCAGTTCTTTTTGCACTTCCTCCATGGCAGGTGTCACCACTTCTTTAATAAAATGTTCAATCTTGGCTTGCTCGGGAAACTTAAACAGAGCACTTAAGCGTTTACGCCAACTAGTCTCATTACTGAACGCGCGCACCGGCGCAGCCGCAGCAACCAATGTAGCGCCGCGATGCCCTTCTATCACCAACGCTCGCCATAAACCAAGCGCCGCTAACAACATAATAACGGCAAAGGGCAAGGCCGCTAAAATGCTCATAGTTTGTAACGCACTCAATCCGCCGGCTAATAATAATGTCGACGCAATAACACCCTCTAACGAAGCCCAAAATACCCGCTGCCAAATAGGGGTTTCATGCGCCCCACCCGAGGCCAAAGAATCCACAACTAGCGAGCCAGAATCAGACGAAGTCACAAAGAAGGTAATAATCAGAAAGACGGTAATCACCGATAGGAAAGTCGACCACGGCAATAAATCATAAAACTCAAACAAGGCTACCGCATGGTCCGCTTGCACTTCGCCAATCAGTACTTGCTTCCCCTGTTCCATAATCAAGTACAGCGCGGTATCACCGAAAATAGCAAACCATAAAAAAGTAAAAGTAGTCGGCACGACCAATACACCAAATATAAATTGGCGAATAGTGCGACCGCGACTAATTTTCGCAATAAATAGACCTACGAACGGAGCCCACGCAATGGTCCAAGCAAAAATAAATAGCGTCCAATTGCCGATCCAATCACTTTGTGTATACGCCTGTAAATTAAAGGTACGAGATACGATATTGCCAAGATACGCACCCGTGTTCTGCACAAAAGCATCGAGAATATGAATACTTGGGCCGACCAGAAAAACAATCGCCATTAGAAATACAGCCAAAACCATATTCAATATGGAAAGATTTTTAACACCTTTATCCATACCTGCAACCACAGAGCCAATCGCTGCGATGGTAATTAAAGCAATGGCGGTGATCTGAACGGTAGTGCTTATCGGTATGTCTTCCCAAAGATAATGAAGGCCTGCGTTAATCTGGGTTACTGATAACCCAAGTGTTGTGGCCAAGCCAAATAAGGTACCTAAAATCGCAAACACATCCACGGTATGGCCAATAGGTCCATAAATGCGGTCGCCAATCAGTGGATATAACGCAGAACGAACAGACAAAGGCAAACCATGGCGAAAGGCGAAGTAGGCTAGCACCAAGCCCATCAGGCCGTAGATTCCCCAAATATGCAGACCCCAATGGAAGTAGGCTATTTGCATCGCTTCACGCGCAGCTTGAACCGTTTCGGCGCTAGCATTTGGGGGTTGCGAGAAGTGCAGTACAGGCTCGGCCACACCAAAAAATAACAAGGCGATGCCATAACCTGCGGAGAACAACATGGCAAACCATGCCGGAAAGCTGTATTGCGGTTCGGCATGGTCGGGACCCAACCGAATATTGCCCCAGCTGCTAAAGCCAACACAGATGATAAACACAAGAAAAATCGCGGTGGCTAGCATGTAGAACCAGCCGAAGGTTTCGGTTACCCAAGCAAGTGCAGTTTTAAATACCTCACCCGCTAGCTCGGGGTTGCTGAGTGTACCTAGGATCAAAAGCAGTGTAATTACGACAGCGGGAACAAATACCGGCAGCAGCACAGCGCCCGTTATCGTTCGTTGTGGATTGGTCATATGGTGTCCTCCTATTTATACCCTGACAAACCCAGGCACTAATAGCAACCCACTATCCGATAATGGCGAGCAGGTGCTTCACCGCAATGCGCTCGTTTTTTAACCGCAAATCGCGTATCATCCCGCGCCTCAATATATCCATCTGCAATATCAGGAACCTGCTGTGATCTCCACTGCTAACATCACCATGCAATTCGGTGCTAAGCCGCTGTTTGAGAACATCTCCGTTAAATTTGGCGATGGCAATCGCTATGGTTTGATCGGTGCCAACGGCTGCGGTAAGTCGACTTTCATGAAGATTTTGGATGGTTCGCTAGAGCCGTCTGCTGGTAACGTCAGCGTTACCCCCAACGAGCGCTTGGGTAAATTAAGCCAAGATCAGTTCGCCTTTGAAGAATTCACCGTGATGGATACCGTGGTGATGGGCAACAAAGAGCTGTGGGCGATCAGACAAGAACGCGATGCGATTTACGCCAATCTAGAAGCAACTGAAGACGACTACATGCGTGCCGCCGAGTTAGAAGGCGAATTCGCAGAGATGGATGGCTATACCGCCGAATCTCGCGCTGGCGATTTACTATTAGGTGCTGGTATTGCGACGGAACTGCATTTTGGGCCAATGAGTGAAGTCGCTCCGGGCTGGAAGTTACGTGTGCTATTAGCTCAGGCCTTGTTCTCTAACCCAGACATTCTGCTACTCGACGAACCCACCAACAGCTTGGATATCAACACCATTCGTTGGTTGGAAGGCCTCATCAACGAGATGAAATGCACCATTATCATCATCTCGCATGACCGTCACTTCTTGAACTCAGTATGTACCCACATGGCCGATATCGATTATGGCGATATCAAGATCTATCCGGGTAACTACGATGACTTCATGATGGCCTCTACTGCCGCGCGTGAACGTTTGCAGTCGGAAAACGCCAAGAAGAAAGCGCAAATTGCTGAGCTTCAGCAGTTCGTGTCACGCTTCTCTGCTAACGCCTCGAAAGCGAAGCAGGCGACCTCTCGTGCCACGCAGATTGATAAAATTCAGATTGATAAGATCAAGCCATCAAGCCGTCAAAACCCGTTTATTCGTTTCAACCAAGAGAAGAAGCTACACCGCTTGGCTCTCGAAATTGAAGGTTTAACCCACGCCTACGATGGTGAAGCACCGCTATTCAAAAATACCAACCTCATGATTGAAGCGGGCGAAAAAGTCGCGGTTATCGGAGCCAACGGCGCAGGTAAAACAACCTTCTTGAAGTGTTTGGTCGATCATGTGACGCCAACCGCCGGCATGATTAAATGGTCCGAAAACGCGAGTTTGGGCTACTACGCCCAGGATCACGAATACGAATTTGAACAAGGCGGTAATTTGTTCGAATGGATGGAGCAATGGAAAACAGCCGAGCATGACGATCAAGCCGTGCGTGGCACTCTAGGCCGTCTACTGTTCAACCAAGACGATATCAATAAGTCAGTGAAGGTATGCTCAGGTGGTGAGAAAGGCCGCTTGCTGTTTGGTAAGTTAATGCTGCACAACCACAACGTGCTATTACTCGACGAACCGACCAACCATATGGATATGGAATCCATCGAATCGCTGAACATGGCACTTGAGATGTTTGAAGGCACCTTGATCTTCGTATCTCACGACCGTGAGTTTGTATCCTCATTGGCGACTCGCATCATCGAAATCCGCGATAACCAGATCATCGATTTCCATGGTACTTACGATGAATACCTCAAGTCGCAGGGTGTTGAATAACACCTCCTCGCTTCTTGCCCAAAAAGCCGCGCCTGTCGCGGCTTTTTTATGCCCCTCAGAAAACCGCGCTCCGATACCCGTAACGATCCATATAACCAATAACGAGTTTTCTAAACTTTTTTAAAATTCCAATCTTTTTGCACGTTAAAAACTGGCGAGGGTCTCGCTTGCAGCCTATACCAATAGAATAGCCGCGGGTCCGCTCACATGCTCTTTAGATATAAAATGGAATATCGATTATGTCGTTATCGCAACGCTCAACCGGAGCATTGGTACTACTTATTGCACTCCTACTTGGTTTGTTTTTTGCTGGGCAATATACACGTAATCAGCTCATGACGACCCTCGACTACATTACCGGGCCAGCATGGGACACGGCTGACGGCGCGATGGAAGCAGCCATATCCATCGAACGCGAAATGTTGTTGCTCAATCAGCTATTTGCTGGTGAAAACATTGATACTCAGCATGTCAAAACAGCTCAGACCGACGCTGAGGAAGCACTCAATCGCTTGCGGATGGCCAGCTTGCTTGATCCACAAGAAGTAACCAATATCGACTCTGACCTTGCTCAATTCCGTAAAGCTGGCAACACGCTTCAGAATAGTTACAAAAATTATCGCTCAGCACTCGCCGCTTTCGATGCCCATACGTCAAAGTTTGTTGCCTTCAGCGCTATCGCCGAAGAAGAAGGTGATGCCGCAGTAGAAGCTATAGCGGCTGATCCGAGCTACCCAATAAGTTGGGACACAGGCTTGGCTGAAAAATGGCAAGCGGCCGATGGCGGTATGGAAGCATCTATTGGCTTCTTCCAACAAATGTATTTCTTAGCTCGGATGACATCTGAAGGTGTATCTGCAGCGCTACAAACTCAGCTAAATGACGCGATAGCCTTTCAACGCGCAGCGGTGGAAGAAATGCTAGCCAGTGGTTTATTTGATAACTCGGCACCTGCTGAATATGGTATCGGCAGTGTGGAAAAGGTTTACCAAGAAAATCTACAACAACATATTCAGTTGTTAAATCAAGTCGTTACCACCCTAAATGACTTCCAACAGCAGAAAATCGTATACGCCCAAAGCTCGGAACAACTACTAGTGCACGTAAGCATGGTGGAAGAAAAGGCCGATCATCTAGTAGAAGGGAAAATTGATAACATTGCCGATCAGCAAAGCGCAACGTCTGCCACTATGATGGTGATTTTAGTCGGCTGCCTCGCAATATTTATTTTTGTGGGTTACTACGTTCGTACGCGAGTTATTAAAACCTTACTCGAGATTACCTACTCGCTCCATCAAGTGGCCGATGGCGATCTTACACGTCGCCTGACTTACAACAAGCAAAATGAACTCGGTGATATTTGTCGTTCGTTTAACAGCTTCTCTGAAAAAATTGCGGTCATCGTGCAAGAAGTTAATACAAAATCAGAGCAATTAGCCGCAGGCATTGATACCTGCGTTAATTTATCTCAGCGTATATCACAAGAAACGGCTGGCACGGCAAATAGTGCGTCTGGCGTCTCGAAAGCTATTAAGCAAGTTCAAGATGGCGCAACCGAAATAGCGCGCAGCTGTACTCATGTTGCAGAAGAAACGCGTCAGACGGAAAGTATTGTCGATAAAGGAAAAACCGAGGTAAGCAATACCGTACGCGATACTCTCTCGCTCGTGGATGTATTAGATGAATCCAGTGATTTAATTCGAAACCTAAAAACCCAAGCCGACCGTATTGATCGTTTAGTTACCGTTATTGGTGATATTTCCGAACAAACGAATTTATTGGCACTTAACGCTGCAATCGAAGCTGCTCGCGCTGGCGAACAAGGGCGGGGATTTGCAGTAGTTGCCGACGAAGTGCGCGATCTAGCCACGAGATCTGCCTCCTCTTCACGAGAAATTTCAGAGGTTATTCGTACTATTGTCGACAGCACCCATAAAGCGGTCGATAACATGAGCAACTCAGCCGAGCGCGCACGTTTAAGTGTTGAAGCGTCACAAGCCGCTGGCGTAACCCTAGATCAAGTTCTTGATCATATGAAAACCGTAAACGAACAAATTCACACAGTGGCCGCCGCGGCAGAACAACAATCACAAACCTTGTTAGGGGTGACCTCTGATATGAGCAAGATGACGAGCATTGCGCAAGAATCGAGTAAAGAGGCAATTGAAGCCGTTAATGTCAACAAACACCTATCATCGCTCAGCCAAACTCTCGATAAAACAATGCAGCAATTTAAGATTGGCTAATATTCAAAGGAGAGCGGCATCATCAGCTGTCGCTTGAGAATCTTCACTCTGGCTCCCATACCGAAGGCCGCAAGTGGGCATACCAATGTGATAACATCCACAATTGTTGTTAAAGCCTGTTTCATAACGGCTTTTCTCTAGGTAAAGTTTTCCTGCAGGGTCAGCCGTAGAGCCGAGCAATGAACTTCACAGCTCTGAAACCCGTGCTATATTCAATGGAATCGTTTTTAAAGGATAGCAGTATGCGTCAGGTAACCCGAGACGAATATCCCATCGAGTCACTACATCGAATCGTTAATGGTGTTACTTTTTTTAAAGAACTCATTCTGGCGGATCCAGCTCAGTTTGAGCTTCTCATGAGCGTCACTCGTTTCATGATCGCAGACCAAGATGAACTCATTTTTCACAAAGACGACCGCGCCGACGTTTTATATTTCCTACTAAAAGGCCAACTCGTTGTACTTGCTGATGACGAAGCCAACACTCTATTAGGCGAGGTTAATGCGGGCGAGCCATTCGGTGTTATGGCAATGTTGCTCAATTTTCGGCGCTCGGCATCAATTCGAGTAAGTGGGCGCCAAGCCTTGCTCGCAGGTATCGATTTCGCCCATTTTCGCCATGATCAAAATGCGAGTTTGTTTGATGTGGATACTCGTATTCGTTTCTTCCGCATGATCGACAATCACATGCGCTGGGCTTTAGAGCGCAACAAGATCGCTGACCCTGAGCATCCTTTAGTCCCAAGACTGCGCTCTCTGCCTATCTACACTGGTGAGAGGGCGACGGTTGCCGAATTACATGCCTTGATGCATCTTGCTCACGTTCAAGCGGAATTGCTGCGCGATTGGAACGAAAGCATACTGGTATCTACTTCCTAATACCCGTCGATTGACCGCTTAATCAATCGACGAATCAGTTCGTTCCATTGATCTGACACTTTTTTGCTTTTAATCACGCGGTCACACTTCTAGAATGCGCCTTCCTGACCCGCTAGTCGTCGGGTCTGCTGACAGAAGTCGCCTCCTATGCCTGAAAGTTTGTATTGGATTCTCATCGCTCTTGCACTTGCAGGATTGCTATCCGTAATTCTTGAAGAAGTCATCCACGTCAACAAAGCACAATCGGTGCTATTTTTTGGCGCCCTGTCTTGGCTATTGCTGTTTATATTCACTCCCGAAACAGAAGCTCACGAACGAGTGATGGAAGGTTTGCAGGAAAATATCGGAGAAATTGCGAGTCTCTGGCTATTCTTATTATCTGCCATGACCTTTGTTGCCTACCTGAACAAGAAAGGGTTGATAGAGAATATTACCTACCGTTTTTTACCCAAAAACATCAGTGAGCGACAGCTACTACTCGTTACTGGATTATTTAGTTTTGTATTCTCATCACTAGCAGACAACGTAACCGCGACCTTAGTGTCAGTAGCATTGATTCTCTCGCTGAATCTCTCGGCCACTAAAACACTGCGCTTTGCTACCGTATCTGTTTTCGCAGTGAACTCTGGTGGTGTCGCCATGATCACCGGCGATGTCACGACATTAATGATCTTCTTGGCCGACAAAGTCAGCATCCCGCATTTATTGATGCTCGCAGGGCCAGCACTACTCGCCGTAGTTTTACTAGCAATATTGTTGGCTCGTCCACTTAACGACAGCGTAACAATCGAACACCAAACGGGCGAACTCCAGCGGGTAGATGTCACTATCGCTATCGTATTTTTACTCACCATCTTTGCCACTATTGCCGGCAATGTACTGTTCGATATCCCCCCTGTATTGAGTTTTATTAGCGGTTTATCTGTGATGTTTTTGGTGGCGCGCGCTTTTGGTGAAGACACTGAAAACGATCCAATTATGAATTACATTCGCCAAATCGAATTTGATACCTTGATGTTCTTCTTAGGTATTTTATTACTGGTAGGATCGTTGAAAGAAATCCATGCATTGGATTCCATCGTGCGTATCTACGAATTCCTACCAGCTTGGGCAGCGAACTACTCCATGGGTTTACTGTCGGCGTTGATTGATAACGTACCGCTGACCGCTGCTTTATTGAAAGCCGATGTACCGATGGAAATGCAAGATTGGTTGGCATTAACTTACGCCGTTGGCGTGGGCGGCTCGTTACTCATCATTGGATCGGCGGCAGGTATTGTTGCAATGACTAAAATTAATGAGCTCACGTTCGGCTCTTATTTACGCTTTATCGTCGCCTTACTCATCGCCTACACCGTAGGCTACGCCGCGACACTGGCATTGGGAACTTGGATAGGCAGTTAGGCGCAAAGAGCCGAGCCGCTAGCAATGATCAATATCATTCGCTAGCGGTTTTGCTCATAGCGCAATGCTAGCGACTGCAACACATCTTTTTGCGTATCTACCCAAGCAGTTATTGCCATCGGCATCTGCTCTACATCGGGCCAACTAATACCGTATTGCGTCGGTTGAAACAAAGGCGCAAATATTGCGCACGCCGTTAAATCCGCGCGCGTAAACTTATCCCCAACAAGAAAACGTGAACGCGAATACGTGCGCCAGAGCTCTGCCAGTATATCTTCCATATCCTTCTGTGCTTTAAGTGCAGTTTCTGCATTAATTTGCATCCACTGGCGCATCACTCGTTCAACTTTTTTAAAACCCAGACGCATGCCCCACTGCATATAGAAAGGCTGTCGCGCTGCCAACATAGGCACAACCAAGCTGGGTTGCTGCAGTAAATGGTGATAACAGAAACAACGAACGGCCGGTCCTGCAATGCGATCTAAGCGCTCTTCCCAATCACGTACTTCTGCCGATAGCGACGGTTCGTTGGGCATAAGGGAGCGGTTAGGAAAACGCTTATCAAGATAATCCAAAATTTGCGAAGAACCTTGCACCACAGTGTCGTCGTCTCGAATGACGGGCACCGACGATTCTAGGGCAATGCCCTTAACCGCACGAATATGAGCGCCCGGTAATAAATTGATTTTTTCATACGAGATCGACTTATACGCCAATGCCCAACGAACCTTCTCGCAGTAGTGGGATATAGGAAATTGATATAAAACGATACTCATACAGTTACCTTTACTTGGGTTGAGACAGTTGCCGCAATGATTGCTGCAACGCCTGCCAATGCTCTACTGCTGCTGCTGTTGCTACGTCGGAACCTTGGCACTCACCGAATATTGAAACCGGTGATTGCACATGCCCGTAACGCATACAGGCCTCTTTTGCTAAACCCGTAGCAACCAAAGTGCCTTTCACATAAAAGTTGTGCTGAAAATAAACATACTTGTCATCCCAGAACAGCAACACTGTATCACTGTGTAACAATGCAAAAGGTGAAACAGGTCTAATATAGACGAGTTCCTGTGCAGCAATTAACCGACTTCCTGGCGACATTTCATGAAATTTGTGACTTACATACCAGAATTCAAATCGGCCTAACTCCATAAAACTGAAAAAGCGGAAATTAGGTAAATGTAACCGCCAGCCCATATCATGAGGCAAAATTCGATAGCTCTGGTGTATTGCACCATTCAGTGCAGTAAAAGGTTTTTTCGTCACCAAAAGACGTAACCATAGCCATGCAAAACGAATAAATAGATTCATGTCGACCTCCGAGAAAACAGCAGTTCACTATATAGAAGTAACGATGACTGTTATTGGCCGCAAAGACATAGCATGAGGAGTCAGCAGCGAAGGCTGACGAAGTTGGAACGACTAGGGCAAGTAAAACTGCAGCTCGACTTCCGCGCCCTTAATCGTATCTTCGATAGGACGCGTGCGCGCTTCTTCTGATTCATCCCAATATAGTTTGCCCGACAAGTTTATACCTTGCTCTGGGATTCGCCGCGCAAAAACATCAGGAAGTACATTAGAACGTGAGCGGTAGCTGCCATCACCCCAGTCTTCTCGGGGTAATGACAAATTGAGCGGCGGTTTTTCTTTAGTGTAATCGTGCAATATCGGAAGTTCACTGACATCGACCCTAGCGCTAGGCGCATCGTCAACTTTGGTCACTGCAGCCACAGGAATAACATCCGTTTCTTTGATGTTAACGTCGCTTTCTGCTGCTTCGTCAGGCGCCGATATTGGCTCACTTTGCGTAGGTTCTGACGAGCCAGTGAAAATTTCCGTTAGGCACTTACCCCGTAAAATCGGTTCACCATCTTCCATGCAGGCAACAAGAAATAGAGATAAACAGGTAAGAAATAGCAAACGGAGCATACTAATAGCTTGGCCTCCTGACCATATCAATAATGTAATGCAGCCTTAGTCTACCATTGGCGACGAATGTTCCCAACTGCGTGCTATGACAACCACTTTGCAGTAACACCATGGGCAACGACCGCACTTTGATCGGCACAAAGCCCTACCACTGCACATAACTTACCGTCTTGGAGTAGCAACGGCCAGCGATCACGCAACCAAGGTGGAATCGAGTTTTCTTGCCAAACATGCTTTAAGGTTTTTTGTGGACGACCAGCAGGACGCAATGTTTGCCCAGCACATGAATAAGCCGGAATCAGATCATAGCGACCGGGAGCCAAGCCTTCTTGGCCAATATTCGTTACAGCAATAGTGCTACCTGCCCATAGGAGCTGAGTATCAGAGCAAAGATCAAGGACGCACGGAGTGACATGATCTAACTGCTGAGTCACATAAAGATGCTCCTGATAACGCCGGATGCAAACGTCACCTAACACCACTTGCGGATGACGATCTTCCGCTGCTTCTATGACCTCTTGCTGGATACGATCTAACATAGCAGCCGAGGGCATAGGCACACCGCAGCGCGCTAACCAGCCCCGTAGTATATAGGGGCGATAATGTTGAGGCTTGTCGTTAAGAGCAGCAATAGAGCAGATGGATTCATTGGTACCGGGCCACGCACAGCGAGCCAAGCAAGCATGTATTTCTGGCGCCAATAACTCGTGTAATAAGGCCTGATCGTTCTGTAGTTGCTCTAACGAGCGTTTCAACGATCCCTCACGTCCAGCAAAACGTTGCCAAATTTGCGGCAGCAACTCATTGCGCCACCAATTACGTTCGTAACGAGTATCAGAATTGGATTCGTCTTCCACCCATGTAAGCTGCTGAGCTTGGGCATACATCTCTAATTGCTTGCGCGACAGACCCAGTAGAGGACGCACAAGCAATACGTCGCTATCATCGAACAAGGGTCGCACTGGCGTCATGGCGGCTAAGCCGGTTAAGCCAGAGCCACGAACTAGTCGCTGAAAGAAGGTTTCTATTTGATCGTCGCTATGATGCGCCAGTAATACCAAGTCATCGCTTTTTGCATGCTGCTGAAAAGCCTGATAACGAGCATTGCGCGCCGCTTGTTCGATGCCATTACCGTCACTCGTAACGGCAACTCTGGCGCAGAGAAAGGCTACGCCTAAATTGTCGCTCGCCGCATAGCAGTGCGCCTCCCATGCATCGGCATTGGGCGATAAACCATGATGTACATGCAGTGCGACAAGTCGTGTTTTTAGTGCTTCATTTTGCGCTAATGCATGCAATAAAACCGATGAATCCAAGCCGCCACTAAAACCGACGATCAGGCGCCCTTCTTCACCTAACAAGGGTGCGAGGAAAGCCGTTACGTGGTGAGTCAGATCAAGCGTCGTCATAGCACCGTAGTCATTGTATAAAGGATCAACTAAAGACCAGCTGTACGGCGTCATCGCCAAAGGCAAATTTCAATTCTTGTAACTGATCATCAGTAGGATTAATCGCCCAACGCTGCGCTAACTGAATATCGCAGCGTGCGACCGAATTGTGGAAATCGAGTACCACTGGGCAACCATTTTCCATCGTTTGTAAAAGGCCGGTTAAACGCTGGCAAAATTTCTCGTCGGCACCTTCGCCATCCACGCGCACACGTAATGCTTTGGCATAATTCAAACGCGCTTGGCTAATTTCCATAGCGCTACGTCCCGTTGCTTTTAAACCGCCGGAATAGTTATCGTGACTTACCATGGCTTCAATGACGAGTACCTTATCTAAGCCGACCACTTCACGAACGTTGTCGTAGACATCAGAAAACAAAGCAACTTCAACCCGTGCTGTCCGATCGTCTAGGGTTACAAAACACATGTTGTCGCCGCGTTTATTTTTCATCAAACGCATATCGACCACTAAACCCGCTAATTTTTGTGGCCCTTTTTGTTCTTGCAGATGTGACAATTTGGTTGGCACTAACTGGCGCACTTCACCTTCGTATTCATCAAACGGATGACCCGATACGTATAAACCTAAGGTGTCTTTTTCGCCTTGCAGACGCTCTTTTAACGTCCAATCGCGCAGGTAACGATGGCGCTCATAAACGTCGGTTGTATCGGCTTCTTCGGCCTGCACTTCGCCAAATAAATCGACCATACCGGCAGCTTCGTTGGCAGCCGACTGCCCTGCACTTTTAATGGCATCTTCAACGCTGGCCATTAGTACCGAGCGCGGTGCCGTTAATTCTAAATTCTCAAAGGCACCGCAACGCACTAATGCTTCAAGCACGCGTTTATTCAATTTTTTGCCGTCCACGCGTTGGCAAAAATCGAACAAACTTTTAAATGGTCCGCCTTCTTCACGCGCGGCAATAATGGCATCAATTGGGCCTTCGCCCACGCCTTTCACTGCGCCTAAACCATAGACAATGGCACCGGATTTATTCACGGTAAAACCAAAGAAACTTTGGTTCACATCAGGCAGCACGATTTCTAATCCCATCTCGCGACATTCTTCAACGAAGATCACCACCTTGTCGGTGGTTTGCATATCGGAGGTTAATACCGCCGCCATAAATGGCGCTGGGTAATGCTGTTTTAGCCACAGCGTTTGATACGACACCACCGCATAAGCGGCCGAGTGCGATTTGTTAAAACCATAACCGGCGAATTTTTCCACCAAGTCGAAGATCTTCATCGCAAGATCAGGATCTACCCCAACCGACACAGCACCATCGCGGAAGGTATCCCGCTGCTTGGCCATTTCTTCGGGTTTTTTCTTACCCATCGCACGACGCAGCATGTCAGCGCCGCCAAGCGTGTAACCCGCCAATACCTGCGCAATTTGCATGACCTGTTCTTGGTAAACAATAACGCCATAGGTTGGCTCTAAAGTTTCTTTTAAACTTTCATGCTGGAAGTCGGGATGCGGATAAGCAACTTGAGCACGACCGTGCTTACGGTTAATAAAGTCGTCCACCATGCCCGATTCCAATGGACCGGGACGAAACAATGCCACCAAGGCGATCAAGTCTTCAATATTGTCCGGCTGTAAGCGCCGAATAAGATCTTTCATACCACGGGATTCCAACTGGAATACCGCCGTGGTTTGCGCCTTTTTTAGTAAGGTAAAAGAGTCTGCGTCGTCGAGCGGAATTAGGCTGATATCAATCGGCTCTAAATCTTCTTCTGCGCGTTTAGCGTTAATGGTTTCTAACGCCCAATCAATAATGGTGAGGGTACGCAGACCCAAGAAGTCGAACTTAACTAAGCCCGCTTCTTCCACATCGTTTTTATCAAACTGGGTGACTAACCCGGTGCCATCAGGCTCGCAGGCGGTGGCAGAAAAGTCGGTTAATTTCGTGGGTGCAATCACCACACCACCGGCGTGTTTACCAGTTTGACGGGCAATACCTTCGAGCTTTAGCGCCATTTCCCAAATTTCTTGGGCTTCGTCATCGTCGTTAATGAATTCGTCGAGTGCCGCTTCGATGCTGCGTGCTTTTTCCAGCGTCATGCCCGGATCGCCCGGAATCAGCTTGGATAATTTATCGGCTAAACCAAACGATTTACCTTGGGCACGCGCCACGTCGCGCACGACCGCTTTCGCCGCCATGGTACCGAAGGTAACAATTTGCGATACCGCTTCGCGACCGTAGTTATCCGCAACGTAAGCAATCACCTTTTCACGATCTTCCATGCAAAAGTCGATATCGAAATCGGGCATGGATACACGTTCAGGGTTTAAGAATCGTTCGAATAGCAAATCGTATTAAAGTGGATCTAGATCGGTAATTTTTTGCGCATACGCCACCAGCGAGCCAGCACCCGAACCGCGACCTGGGCCAACCGGAATACGGTTATCTTTCGCCCACTGAATAAAGTCCATTACGATGAGGAAGTAACCAGGAAATCCCATCTGAATAATAATATTCAGCTCGAACTCTAAACGCTCATCGTAAGGTTTACGTTTTTCGGCGTAATCAGGATCATTTTTATCAAGCAATATTTCTAAGCGATCTTCCAAACCTACCTTAGAAATTTTACGGAAGAAATCCGCTTCATCCATTCCCGCAGGAATCGGATAATCAGGCAAAAAGTACTTACCTAACAGCACTTCAACCGAGCAGCGTTTGGCGATTTCAACCGTGTTCTCAATGGCCGACGGAATGTCTTTAAATAAGTCGATCATTTCGTCTTCAGAGCGGAAGTATTGCTCTTCACTGTATTCACGCGGACGACGTTTATCACCCAACGTGAACCCCTGACCAATAGCAACACGGGTTTCGTGTGCTTCGTATTCATCTCGCTTTAAAAAGCGCACTTCATTAGTTGCCACTAATGGCACCCGATAGCGTGCGGCCATCGCTAAGCCAGCCTTAACAATAGAATCTTCGCCTTGGCGGTTCGTTCGCTGTACTTCAAAGTAGAAGCGGTCGCCGAACACCTCCATGTATTCTTTTACCAGTGCTTCGGCTTCGGCCACCTTACCTTTAATAATGCGCTGACCAACATCGCCATCGCGGCCACCCGAAAGCAAAATCAAACCTGTGTTGCTTTCTAATAACCATTCACGTTTGAGCATGGCTTTATCGAAATACTGATTATCGGCATAGCCACGAGAAATAAGCTCGCGCAGATTGAGATAACCATCGGGGTTCATGCACAACGCAGCCACCCGAAAAGGGGCATGTCGGTCATCTGGATTCTCTAACCATAAGTCCGCGCCTAAAATGGGCTTAAGTCCCTCGCTTAGCGCGCCTTTGTAGAACTTCACCAAGGCATACATATTCGCTTGGTCGGTGAGCGCAACGGCAGGCATACCATTAGCCGACGCAGCACCAATCAGCTTCTTAACACGAATGGTACTGTCGTAGAGTGAGTACTCGGAATGTACGCGTAGATGTACAAATCGATTGGCCATGCTTCTGTGTCCTGACGGGCGGAAAGGATCGTATTGTATAGGAATAAGTACAAAAAATATTTACCCAAGCCTAGCCTACCTCCCCTTGCAGAATAGGGGCGTCCCAGTGCAGACTAGCGCCTCGTTTTTTTACCCCTGAAGTGTCTATGCGTATCGCAATTTTGTCCCGTAACTCTAATCTATATTCAACCCGCCGCCTAAAAGAAGCCGGAGAGTTAAGGGGTCATGAAGTCGATGTTATCGACACACTCCACTGCTATATGGACATCACCAGTAACAAGCCGACGGTGCGTTACAAAGGTGAAGCCTTACCTGTGTATGACGCTGTCATTCCGCGTATTGGCGCATCCGTGACCTTTTATGGAACCGCTGTGGTTCGTCAGTTCGAGATGATGAACACCTTTTCTATCAACGAATCCGTTGCCATCAGCCGCTCCCGCGATAAATTGCGCTCGCTACAACTGCTGTCGCGTAAAGGTATTGGCTTACCGCGCACAGGCTTCGCTCATCGCCCAGATAACGTCGAAGATTTAATCAACAACGTCGGAGGTGCTCCGCTAGTCATTAAGCTCCTAGAAGGCACCCAAGGTATTGGCGTGGTACTAGCCGAAACCCGCAAAGCCGCGGAGAGCATTATTGAAGCCTTCATGGGTTTAAACGCGAATATTTTGGTGCAAGAATTCATTAAAGAAGCTGGCGGCGCAGACATTCGCTGTCTTGTTGTTGGTGGCAAGGTTGTTGCAGCCATGAAACGTCAAGGCGCAGAAGGCGAATTTCGCTCCAACTTGCACCGTGGCGGCACCGCAGAAATCGTACGCCTGTCTCCTGCAGAGCGTAAAACGGCGATTGATGCAGCGAAAGCCATGGGCTTAAATATGTGCGGCGTAGACATCTTACGCTCTAACAATGGCCCAGTAGTGATGGAAGTAAACTCGTCACCGGGCCTAGAAGGCATTGAAAAAGCCACTGGCAAAGATGTTGCTGGTATGGTTTTCGAGTTTTTAGAAAGTGCAACGCGCACATCGACTCGCAATGCCACCCGAACCAAAGGCCAAGGTTGAACATGACAGCAACAACAGCTTCTTCGTTAGTGATTGCCGGTACTGAAGTTTTACCTGGCACAACACATAAGTTAGAGCTGGCTTGCACAAAACTGTACACAGACACCACTATCGGTATTCCGGTATTTGTAAAGCGCGGTAAGCGGCCAGGACCCACTCTATTTTTGAGCGCCGCTATTCACGGTGATGAACTCAACGGCGTGGAAATTATCAACCGCGTTATTCATAGCAAACGCCTAACCAACTTACGCGGCACTCTGATCGCAGTGCCAGTAGTCAATGTCTATGGCGTTATTAGCCAAAGCCGCTATTTACCTGATCGACGTGACCTTAACCGCTCCTTCCCAGGCTCGCCGCGCGGCTCGCTAGCAGCACGTTTGGCGCATACTTTTTTGGAAGAGATTGTTAAGCAAAGCGACTACGGTATCGACTTTCACACCGGCGCTATTCACCGCACGAATTTACCACAAATTCGTGCCAATCTAGACGACCAAGAAACCTCCGAATTAGCCCATGCTTTCGGCGTCCCCGTGTTGCTGAATGCCAACTTGCGCGATGGCTCGCTGCGTCAATGCGCTGCAGATATGGGCACACGTATTTTATTGTACGAAGCGGGTGAAGCTCTGCGCTTTGATGAACTTTGTATTCGCGCCGGCGTACGTGGCACCTTCGATGTCATGCGTCATCTTGGTATGATTCCTAAAAGCCGCAGTAAACGTAATGTCATCGAACCTGTGATTGCGCGCCATAGCTCTTGGGTACGCGCGACCGACAGCGGTTTCGTTAATCACCACAAAAAACTAGGCGACTGGGTTGTTAAAGATGATCTATTGGCGACCATTAGTGACCCCTTCGGCACGATATTGGATACCGTAAAAGCGAATAAAGAAGGCATCATCATCGGTAAACAAAACATTCCTTTGGCGCAAGAAGGCGAAGCCATGTATCACATTGCTTACTTCCATGAAGAAGCTGAAGATATCGCTGAAACCATTGAAATGATGCAAGACGATTTACTCCCCGACGGCGGCTAAGCGCTATTGAGATTGCGCTAACACACTGTTGCAGGCGCGTTCGCACTTTGACGAAACCCTTCAACTTGCCTATATTGCCGCCCTCACCGCACATTATCAGCGATACTCTGCGGTGAAATCGTTCTCGGGGCGGGGTGTAATTCCCCACCGGCGGTAAAGGAACTCAATTTCCAAGCCCGCGAGCGCCCACATTTTATATGTGTGGGGTCAGCAGATCTGGTGAGACTCCAGAGCCGACGGTCATAGTCCGGATAAGAGAGAGCGTGCAAGACACTAGCGATGCCATTATCGGCTTCGCTAATGCCTGCCCGTTCGCCCTGATTCACCTTAGTATTTTTAGGATTAGTGATGAATCAGAGCTCAACGAACACAATCAATCGCGCCGAACAGCGCATCGCCTTTATCCACGCGTCTTGGCACGCTGAGATCGTACTGAAATGTCTTGAAGGCTTTACCGCCGAGATGGTTAGTCGCGGATACAAGGCCGACAATATCGCCGTTATCGCCATGCCTGGCGCCTATGAAATTCCGCTACAAGCCAAACTATTAGCCAAGACAGGACGCTATGCAGCGATTGCTTGCAGCGGCTTAGTAGTCGATGGCGGTATTTATCGCCACGATTTCGTCGCCCAAGCCGTGTGCACTGGCTTGATGCAAGTTCAATTAGAAACCGAAGTGCCAGTTCTAACGGCTATTTTAACGCCGCATAATTTCCATGAGCATGATGAACATAAGCAATATTACAGCCGTCATTTTGTGCTGAAAGGACAAGAGTTAGCCAACGCGGCTGATGGGGCGATTGCGGCAAAAGCCAGTATTACTCAAGGATAACTGCTGATAACGTAAGCATTCACAGGGAGGTGGTGCTTTGCTTTTTGCTTGTACGGTTTAGGCAGCCACTTACGACGGATTGATATGAATACCTGTCATCTGTTCTATACGATGGCACTCACGACAAATTTCTTTGTACAAGCGTCCGGCGTCGTCCTCTCCGCCATTAATCTGCACTGCACAGCTCTCCACATCATTCCATTGAACTGCGGTCAGACGTTTCGGTTCTCGTAGTGCCCTTACCCAATGCTTGATCAATTTGTTTAAACCTTGACTCATTACTTTCTCTTCATCGCGTAACGATTGCGTCGTAATCACGGACAATGCCGAGAGTGCGTGTTTACAGTCAGTGACTGCGCCAAATTCGAATGAAGTGTAGCAGCTGAATTCAAACCTGCTTTACGAGAAAACGTCGCAATATGACAATTTTGAGCATTGTTTACGTTTGCTGGCCGTACCTGAGTGTCAAACGTTATACTGATGGCCAATTTTATCCAGCAAACAGACGTTATGAGTAAAAAACGCCGCGACATCCCTCAATACCAACTGCCCATCATCGAGACTCACTTTCACCTCGACTACCTCAAAGACGGTAGTCCAGACGAAATATTGAATGCAGCTCGGGCAATTGGGGTAGAACACTTTATGACGATTAGCGTTACGCCCAGCAATATGCCAACCGCCATGGCGCTAGCCAATGCTAATAACGATGTCAGTGCCACCTTAGGTGTGCATCCGCACGATGCGGCAGAATTTAACGACGATACCGAAGTATTTATGCGCGCCAATTTACGCGACGACAAGGTGGTTGCTGTCGGTGAAATTGGCCTCGATTATTACTACGACCATTGTGACCGCGACGTGCAAAAAGCCGTATTTAAACGCCAACTTGCGCTTGCGGTAGAGTTCGAAATGCCCGTGGTGATTCACACCCGCGAAGCTGACGACGATACCATGGCGATGTTGCGAGAATACGCACCACAAATGAAACGCAAAGGTGTCGTGCATAGCTTCACCTCTGGCATGGAGCTGGCAAAAGTCGCGGTAGAGTTAGGTTTTTGCTTAGGTATTAACGGTATCGTGACCTTTAACAAAGCCGACAACGTACGTGAGGTGGTTGCCGCAACGCCACTGGAGCAACTCCTGCTCGAAACAGACTCACCCTACTTAACCCCTATGCCCTATCGTGGTGTCGAAAACGCACCTAAGTATTTGCCATTTATTGCTGAGAAAATTGCAGAAGTAAAAGGCATTAGCGTAGAAGCTGTTTTAAAACAGACCTACGAGAATTCGAAACGCGAATTTTTCTAAACCCTGCGACCATCAATATAGGACTTAAATACTAAGTCCTATTTTCTTTCGAGTTAGCGCAACTCGTGCTCTAACGGTGCTTGTATATGTTCTATCACAATGTGTCGTAATGCTTCTGCCGCATCTCGCCCAGGAATTGCCTCGGCAATTTTAATCGTTTTAGTACCATCCGTTACCACCAGTGCATAATATTCTGTCTTCACACCGGTATTTGTTGTCGATGTCACCCCTAGTTTTAACGTTATTTGACTAGGCGAGGTAAGCACTCCCTCGCGCCGATATAAGGCTTGGCCGAAAAAGGTTCTGATCATACGAACACGACTAACACCAATCGCAACGTCTAAACCACGTCCAATATAAAATATTGAATAGATTAAACTCGCCAAACCGATAAAGAAGAAAATAGGCGCCATTAACCAGAGCATTGCTTCGCCTGCCAAAGCCTCACGAAACAAAAAGCCACCCGCAATGGCGAATACCACACCGCATACGAAAAATACTAAGCCATTAATAAAATGCCGCCCCCAACGACTTTCCAACGTTAGATCCCCAGCAAGGTGACTAATTTGAATATTTTCGATGGCAGTTGCTTCGGCCTCTCTTAGTTTCATTAACCGCGACGATGCTAAATGTTCTGCTGCAATATCAAGACTTGTTAACGCTGTGCCATTACTCACGGGTATCGTCCAAGTGCGTTCAAACTTAACGGCGTGTTCTTGCTTATTCTTTGCATCGACCTGTAAAGCATTTCCAGAATTGCTGTGGCGCTTAGTTAAAACTTGTCCGGCACAATGCACCTGCCAATCAACTCGACCGCGTTTTTTGTATCCTTTGCCACTGACGGGCAAGTGGCTAGGAACATCAAACACAAAACGCATATCCCCAGTGCCCTCTGTTGGATTATTCCAACCGCGAACATACTCCTGCCAAACGACGTCATGATGAGTTGTACTATTTTTACCACTCCCCGTTCGATATATATGAACACACGACAAACGAATTTTAGGAGGTTCAAGCCAACGCCCATGCGCTAAAGCAAACTTAGCGCCGACTTGCCCACCGACACACCCTGGACTTGGATCGAGAAACATCGGGGTTGGTCCGATGAGTTTATAGGTACTACGACCGATAAACCCCTTACGAATAAAAAAACCACCAAATAAAGGAAATACTAATACGGTTAAGATGAGTAAATTACCCTTCTCTAATTCGCTAGGAATGGCCAGTATCGCGGGGGTCGGTAACAGCGCAAAAATAACACCAAACCACAACATGAACGTATCTGTGATTTTTTGATCACTAAAAATACCAGCGTCGATATTGGTAGTGCTTGAGCGCTTTTTAAAGAAATTGATAGACTTCATAACATCCCATAGCTAAATACCAAACGGTAAATACAGATCTAGAAATATTAGAGAGTGTAACGCAGAAATATCAGCGAAAGGGAGTGTCGACTGGCCCCTCAGAGGAAGGAGCCAGTGATCTAAAAGTTAGCTGGCAGAGCTAGGGCGCGGTCCGCGCTGTGAGCGACGAGGGCGTGCCGGTGCTGCACCATCTTTGCTCGCCGACTGGCCAGAACGATTGGCAGGTTTGCCATTCGCTGGTTTTTTCGGCGCGTTGTTATTACGTGGAGCAGAGTTATTACGCGGCGCGCTATTACTACGCTCACCCTGCGCCGATGACGACCCAGACGATTGCTTCGGCTTCTTAGGCTTGCGTGGTGCTTTAGGGCGCGACAAAGGTAACGGCACTTGCGGTGCAAAACCGGCCAGTTCACGACGTTCAATTGAGCGGCCAATTAAACCTTCAATGCCTTCTAAATCTTCTAATTCTTCTGCACACACCAACGATAATGCTTCACCACTGGCACCCGCGCGGCCAGTACGACCTATGCGGTGCACGTAATCTGCAGAAACGTTCGGCAGTTCATAGTTCACTACATGCGGTAGTTGGTCGATATCCAAACCACGTGCGGCAATATCCGTCGCCACTAACACGCGAATTTCGTTACTCTTAAAATCTGCCAGTGCGCGGGTACGAGCACCTTGGCTTTTATTGCCGTGGATCGCTGCGGCTGTAATGCCAGCATCTTCGAGCTGTTTAGTTAACCGATTCGCGCCATGCTTAGTACGAGTAAACACCAACACTTGATGCCAATCGCCTGCACTAACCAATTCAATCAAGGCTTTCGATTTACTGCCTTTATCAACCGGCACCAACCACTGTTCAACATTGTGTGCAGTGCTATTGCGCGGGCTGACATCAATCTCCACGGGATTATTCACTAAGCCTTTTGCTAGAGCGCGAATCTCGGCGGAAAACGTTGCGGAGAACATTAAGTTCTGGCGGTTAGCGGGAACTTTGGCGAGAATTTTCTTGATGTCGTTGATAAAGCCCATGTCGAGCATGCGATCAGCTTCATCTAATACCATGAACTCAACTTCGTCGAAACGAACGGCATTTTGCTGATACAAATCAAGCAAACGGCCCGGGCAGGCAACCAAAATATCAACGCCGCGACGCAGAGCAATCATCTGCGGATTGATCTTAACGCCACCAAAGACGACGGTCGAACGTAGCGGTAAGTATTTACCGTAAGCTTTAATATTTTCGTCGATTTGAGCCGCTAATTCGCGCGTTGGCGTCAGAATTAAGGCACGTATGCGGTTACCCGATACCCGTTTGCCATTATCTAGGCGTTGTAATATCGGCAGTGTAAAACCAGCGGTTTTACCGGTACCTGTTTGTGCTGCGGCCATAACGTCACGGCCCTGCAATACGGCAGGTATGGCTTGAGCTTGGACCGGGGATGGGATGGTGTAGCCTTGTTCGGCAACGGCTTTAAGCAGCGATTCAGATAAACCTAAATCGGCAAATTGGATTTCAGACATAATATTCTCTGGTGCGACTAGCGCAGATGGGTATGCCAGAGAGGAGAAAAAACCAAATTGGCACGAGGAAGGCGCGGGACTGTACTGCAAACAGCCGGTAGAGTCCAGCAAACAAGGGCATTTGGGCATTATGACATCTGATTATTTAGCCGCGAAAATGCAGACCAGAAGCGCTAAAAAGTCCGTTGTTTAGAAAATACCCTTGTAACAGGCAAGAAGAATTGCGGTCCAAAGCGTATACTGTTCGACTGGCGATCATTTTATACGGCCTTTGCTAGGTCGTGCGTACACCTCTTTACCGGATGCTCTATGAAAAAGAAGACGACCAAACGAGAAGTCCGCAATCAATTGAACGAGGAAATTGAACAGTTTCTACAACAGGGTGGCGCTGTGCGCGAAGTCGCCCGTGGCGAATCTGGCTTAGTCGATGGCCGCTACCACGAACGCTCAATGAGCTTTGATAAACGCCAAGAACGCACGCCTGTCGATGATGTGCTCAAAGCCATAGATCAACGCAAAGAAGCCAAGCGCAGTCGCCCTGCACGCAAGGCTCCTCCTCGCAAAGTTCCTAAACAAAAAGTGATCTACGACGACTTTGGTGAACCGCTGCGTGTCGTGTGGCAAGACGAGTAAACCCAAATGCTAGAAGAACCTCTCGCACTCATTATTGCTGTTGCAGTTTTTGTGTTTGGTCTGGTATCGCGCCGCATAGAGCAAGTGGCTCTCACTGCGCCCATGCTGTTCACTGGTTTAGGCGTTGTAATCAGTCCTTTATTACTCAATTTATCTGAGCATGACGTTAGCGCTCAAGGCCTAAAAACCATTGCCGAATTCACCCTGATCTTGATTCTTTTTACGGACGCAAGCCAGATTGAACGCAAACACTTAGTGAAGTTCGAGATTTTACCGATTCGTTTATTAGCGATCGGCCTACCATTAACCATCATTGCTGGCACTTGGATTGCTCATACATTACTCGGTATCAACTGGCTTTCCGCAGCATTACTCGCCGTCATTCTTACACCCACCGATGCCGCTCTCGCACAATCTATTTTCAATCAAGAAAAAATCGATGAGTCTTTACGCCACTCTGTGAGTGTTGAAAGTGGCTTAAACGATGGCTTGGCGCTGCCCATTTTATTACTCGTATTAGCGCTAATATCCGCAGGGTCTATGGTCGAATTCGATCACTGGCGGTGGCTAGGGTTCTTTTTGCTACAAGTGTTACTGGGAACAATAGTTGGTATTGCCGTGGGTCGTTTGGGTGGTTACTTAGTACAAACTGCATCTGAAAGCAGTTTAATGTCACCGGTGTACCAACGGCTATCGTCTGTTTCTCTAGCGGTGTTAGCTTATACCTTGAGCGAAGCTATCGGTGGCAACGGCTTTATTTCTGCGTTTATGGCAGGGTTATTTCTACAATCGCACCGCACGATTGTTATTCAACGCTTAAAGGAGTTTGGCGCTGCAGAAGGCCAACTACTCAGCCTACTGATGTTCTTTTTATTTGGTCTCATCTATATCCCCGAGGCCCTACCCTTAATTGATGGCAATACTGTACTTTATGCATTATTAAGCCTCACGGTTATTCGTATGATTCCGGTATTTATTAGCCTTTTAGGCTCAGGCCTAACCTTCAAACAACAAGGCTTTTTAGCTTGGTTTGGACCTCGCGGTATCGCCAGTATTTTGTATCTATTGTTAGCTGTCGACGAACTAGGTTTCGCCGATAAAATAGATCATTACCCCCAGCTTTTTGCCACTACCGTACTCACGATATTCATGAGCATTATTTTGCATGGCTTATCCACTCGGCTTTGGGGAGCAATGTTCGCCGCTAAATCATAGAAAGCGCATCGCTGTTTTCGATTGTTAAGTTTACTAGTTTCAGTCTTATGACAGTATGTTGCCTATTTAGAGACAATCATCCCAATCTCCTGAAGTAAAAAAAATACCCAATATTCAATAGGTTGAAAACTTCACCGTCACCATTTAAATGCATCTAGCTAAGGCCAACTTCCTATCATTACTTAAACTTGTCTGATATCAATGTAAGTCCGGCACGCTAGCACTAAGCTGTACGTTCGATCCTGATTCGCATTTAATTGAGACATCTTACCGATGAAAATTATCGTTCGCCTTCTTCTACTAATAGCCACTGTATCTATCGCCACTCTTGTTTGGTGGCAACTCACACCAGATGGTCTGCCTAGCGATATAATTTCTACCAATGGTCGACTAGAAGCGAATCAAGTCGAAATTGCTAGTAAAACCGCAGGGCGTATCAAGAATGTGCTCGTACAAGAAGGACAAATGGTGCAAGCAGGCGATTTACTGGTTGTTATGGATAACCAACAATTGCTTGCCCAAAAGCTAGAAGCTGAAGCCATGGTTAATCAAGCGGAACTAGCAGCCGAGGAAGCCAATGCCGGAATAGCATTGCGCCAAATCCAACTCACACTGGCAACGTCTGAATTAGCTCGCGCAAAAACCATGTATGAAAAACACGTCATCGCACAAGATAAGTTCGAACAAGCACAAAATCAGTACGACTCCGCCAAAGCAGCGCTACGTTTAGCTAATGCAACAGAACAACGCAGTCTCGCGAGTATTGATGCCGCTAGAGCAAATTTACAACAACTGAACAGCATTCTTGAAGATACACAAATTAAGGCTCCCATGGCGGGGCGTGTGCAGTACAAACTGGTTCAACCTGGCGAGGTAATATCGGCTGGCGGACGGGTTATTACCCTCCTCGATGTGAGTGATGTCTATATGACGGTATTTTTGCCAGCGAAGGATATTGGTAAACTCAGCATCAATGATGAAGCAAGATTAATCCTCGATGCCATACCTCAGTATGTTATTCCCACCCGAATTTCTTTTATCGCTGATGGCGCTCAATTCACACCTAAATCAGTTGAAACTGCGGATGAGCGCGATAGCTTAATGTTCCGAATTAAGCTATCCATAGATCCAGACTTATTAAAAAAGAACGAGGATAAAGTAAAAACTGGCGTGCGCGGACAAGCGTTTGTACGCACAAATATCGCACAAGAGTGGCCACAAAATTTAACGATTAATTTACCATGAAGACATTAGCACTACCGCCCAAAGAATCGATTGTTTGTGCTAAAAATGTCGCTCACCGCTATGCTGCAACTGAGGCTCTTAAGCCATTAACAGTTAATATTCCTAAAGGCGTTATGGCCGGCTTTATTGGTCCCGACGGGGTTGGTAAATCTACGTTTCTTAGTTTGATTGCTGGGGTAAGAAAGCTACAGCAAGGCGAGCTTATAGTGCTGGATGGCGACATGAATGTTGCAAAACACCGGCAATATGCCCAACCTACTATTGCCTATATGCCGCAAGGCTTAGGGAGTAACTTATACCCCACACTCAGTATTGCCGAAAATCTGGATTTTTTTGGTCGCCTTTTCGGCCAAGAAAAAAAAGAACGCGCTCAACGCATTCACAGCCTGACTAAAGCAACCGGTTTAGCGCCCTTTTTAGACCGTGCAGCGGGCAAGCTCTCTGGAGGAATGAAGCAAAAACTCGGTTTATGTTGCGCTCTGATCCATGATCCCGATCTGCTTATTTTAGACGAACCAACCACTGGCGTGGATCCTCTATCGCGCCAACAGTTTTGGCAACTGATCAAGCGTATTCGCAATCAACGGCCCGAAATGAGTGTATTAGTAGCCACAGCGTATATGGATGAGGCACAACAATTTGATTGGCTAGCAGTATTAGACGATGGCCAAATTATAGCCACCGGAAGCCCAGATGAGCTTCTCAAAACAACCAATACCAGTAACTTAGAACAGGCATTTATTGCTTTATCATCCGCAGAAAAACATCAAAACCATATTGAGATTATTATTCCTCCCATGGTTTTCAATGATAGTACCCCAGCGATTGAAGCGAACCATTTAACCTGTAAATTTGGGGATTTTGTCGCCGTCAATGACGTATCATTTAACATCAAACGCGGTGAAATTTTTGGCTTTTTAGGTTCGAATGGTTGTGGTAAGTCAACTACGATGAAAATGCTAACCGGCTTATTACCCTTTACCTCAGGTCAAGCAAAACTCTTCGGTCAATTGCCGGATGTTAACGATATGGCAACCCGGAAAAAAGTAGGGTACATGTCTCAAGGCTTCTCCTTGTATTCCGAAATTAGCGTACTCCAGAACTTAGAGCTTCACGCAAAACTCTACGAGCTTGGTAGCGAGTCAACGCTACGAATTAATACAGTACTACAAGATTTTGGTTTATCTGATGTAAAGAATAGCTTGCCCGAGAACCTACCTCTTGGTGTTCGTCAACGCTTGCAACTCGCTGTCGCTGTGCTGCATAAACCGGCCATACTTATTCTAGATGAACCAACTTCAGGCGTTGATCCTGTTGCTCGCGATCAATTCTGGCAGCATCTTATTCAGCTATCTCGACACGACGGCGTCACCATTTTTATATCAACGCATTTCATGAATGAGGCCGAACGCTGCGATCGAATTTCGCTGATGCACGCTGGGCAAGTATTGGCCATTGGTACGCCCACAGAACTGGCTGAAGCAAAAGACACCAATTATTTAGAGGATGCTTTTGTAGACTACCTTCGCGAAGCATCAGGTGTAACTGCAGCCAGTGAGGAGGACCTTGCAAGCAATACAGCTATTGATCGGACTAAAAATCATAAACATACTAGTAAAACAGTAGCGAGCTTCCGTCGTTGGTGGGCTTATGCATGGCGTGAAACACTTGAGATACAACGTGATCCAATCCGTTTAATATTCGCGCTGCTAGGTCCGATTATATTATTGCTGGCATTTGGCTTTGGTATTTCCTTTGATATTAACAATTTGAAATATGCGGTCATCGATCTCGATCAATCACACGAAAGTCGAGAAATACTGCAGGGATTATCGGGTTCGGGCTATTTTATCGAAATGCCTATACCGGCAAATAATGAGATTGGACTACGCGCATTACGGCAAGGCAATATGACTCTACTTGTCGAGATTCCTCCAAATTTTGGCCGTGATTTACAGCTCGCCAAACAACCCAACATAGCGGTTCAGATAGATGGTGCGATGCCCTTTATAGCCGAAACCACGAGTGGTTATATGAATGGATTACTACTTCACGAGCTTAAAGAATTGGCCAAGTCGAGCTCACAACCAAATAGTGGATTGCAACTACCCACTAGCCTCACAACACGTTTTCACTTCAATCAAGCATTTGAAAGTGTATTCGCCATTGTACCTGGCGTTGTAATGTTGATGCTGGCTCTTATACCAACCATGATGACGGCTATGGGCATAGTACGTGAAAAAGTATCTGGCTCAATTGCTAACTTCTATTCAACGCCGATTAGCCGTTTAGAGTTTTTATTAGGCAAGCAGGCACCCTATATTGTCATCGCTTTTATTAGTTACTTATCTTTATTACTTATCGCTTTCTTTGTGTTTTCAGTAGCGGTCAAGGGCTCACTCCTAGCACTTAGTTTTGGCGCACTACTTTATGTGACTGCGACCACAGGTTTTGGTTTGATCATATCGATAGTAACTAAAACTCAGGTTGCCGCTCTATTTGCCTCTGCCGTGTTAACGATTCTGCCCGCTGTTAACTTCTCAGGACTGCTCACACCAGCCTCTTCCTTGACCGGCAGTGGTAAATGGATTGGGTTATTGTTTCCATCGGCTTGGTTTCAACAAATCAGTATTGGGAGCTTTACTAAGGGACTCAGCTTTGAACAGCTTTGGGTTAATCACCTTGTATTGGCAGTCTTCGTTATAGTATTTATTGCCTTAGCATGGCTTGGCTTAAGTAAGCAGGAACGCTGAGCATGAAAGTAAATAACATTCTAAACTTAGGTATTAAAGAGTTATTCAGCTTAAAGAGTGACCCTGCTCTTATGATTTTGATCGTTTTTATCTTTACGATCGCCGTATATTCGGTAGCAACTGGCGTTAACCTTGAGGTGAAAAAAGCATCCATCGCTGTTGTTGATGAAGATCGATCTCCGCTATCGCGGCAAATAGTCAGTGCCCTACTTCCTCCTATATTTTTACCGCCTGTCGAAATTCATGCGCGAGATATGAACAATGCCCTCAATAGCGGAGAGTTTGTTTTCATATTGGTATTTCCACCTAATTTTGAGCGCGATGTACTGCAGGGAAAGAAGCCCGATTTACAATTGAATGCCGATGCTTCAGCCATGACAATGGCCGGTAATGGAGCAGTTTATATTGAGCAAATTATCCTAGCAGAAACCATTAATTATATTGAACCTAATCGCCATGTTAGTGATTTTCTACCGGTAACTATGTCTATTCGCAAACTATTCAACCCAAACTCAAGTTCGATCTGGTTGAATGCAGTCTTGCAAGTAGTAAATAACGTGACCATATTAGGCATCATTTTGGCTGGCGCAGCGCTTATCCGTGAACGCGAACACGGAACAATAGAACACCTGCTATGTATGCCGGTAACTCCCTCAGAAATCATGCTAGCGAAAATATGGGCCAACGGACTGGTTATCCTTATCGCCACTTTAATGTCATTAGAATGTGTCGTACATTTAGGATTAGGCGTACCGATTCATGGCTCGATAATGGTATTCGGGTTAGCAACCGTCTTGTATTTATTCTCGGTCACATCACTAGGGATTTTGCTGGGTACAATCACACGGACAATGGCTCAGTTTGGATTGCTCATTATTCCTATTGTTATCGTCATGTACTTACTATCTGGTGGCACAACACCACAGGACAGTATGCCAGATAGCTTGTTTGCAATCATGCAGCTCTCCCCATCGACATACTATGTGAGACTGGCACAAGATATTCTCTACCGAGGAGCTGAACTAAGAGATGTATGGCCGAGGCTGATTATTTTGACCATCATAGGCAGTATATTCTTCATGCTATCCCTGATGAGGTTCCGCCGTGCAATCACGACTATGGGATAAAACTAATTGTCTACATTACGGCTATTTTGGCTATATATAACGTAAATAATTGCCACGATTAGAACCCATAATGACGATAATAAAACAGCATGGTAAGACCAATACTGAAAGACCACTGAGCCCATGGCTGCGCCACCCAAGAACGCAAACAATACTGAACCCTGTAATTTCAATTGAGTTTTCAATAAGCCGCGACCGGCAAAAAAATTACCTAAGGTAGAGCCAATATCCGACACTATCCCAGTTAAATGCGTTGTGCGAATAACCGACCCACTGTAAGTGGCAACCATAGCATTCTGTAATCCACACGCAGCTGATGCGCAGAGCTCGGCATAAAATGCTCCCTGACGAAAGCCGTACCAAGCGAGCGCTAAAAGAATTGACTCTAACAATAGAGCAATCCCATAACGACGACCCATTCGTAGAGCTTCGTTACCGACGATAGCACCACTGACAATCGCACCCAACAAAAAGCAGACAACAATCAAGCCTGTATTCGCCAAGGTTTGCCAATGACCTCTCACTAAGGCATCAGCTGCAATAGTGGCCGTACCGGTAACATGCGACACCGCATTGTTAGCAAAACTGAGTAAAGCGACGCTATTAATAAAACCGGCGTTTAACGCTAGTAAAACGCTGCCCAGAATAATCCATATTGGTAACCGGTGAATCACAGCGTCTCCTTGGTTCGAAATGTTTGTACAAATTATCTAGCGATGTTTTGCCCAAGGATCAATAGTGCTTGGCTGCTGCACAGGCGTGGATTGGGTTGCGCTCTCCGGAGTTGCAACCGGTTGGCGCGTAATATTAGCAGCCATACTACCCTGCTCAGCCGTTTGCTCAGATTCGTTCGTGGGTTTTGCTGACGGCGTTTTGGCTGTTTTGGCTTTACCCTCTTTTGGTGCTTTTTTACTACGCTCTTTTGGCACTGGCCCACTATTCGTGGTCGCGGCCTTCACTGTCCGTACCGGCTCACCGCCATTCGCGAGTAGGCGTAAACGATGACGAATTTGCTCTACATCCTCGCCAGCCTGGGCGCCGATATAAATCTGCTCAACTAGGGTTCTTGCCCAAGGGGTTTTGCGTAAAAATTTTAGGCTGGACTTCACACTAGGATCAGAGTGGAAACAATTGATACGCACAAGAGACGCCATAACATCCCAACCCAAAGTATCACTGAGATGTTCAAGTAGAGTCTCCAAGGTCACGCCGTGGAGTGGGTCTTGCTTGCGGGTAGCACTAGGCTCCCGAGGGGAATCAGACATCCGTTAAACCTGTAGTTTCAGCGCGACCTGTGCATCAGGCCGCCGAATGTCTATTGTAAGAGAATGCTGCGGTTTATTCGACCGGGTTAGCGCATTCAAAGTGTGCAGGCTCGAACTTACAACGTACTTTACGTTGCAAAGTCAGCATATACGGGTCGTAGTAACCACGATCACGTAATTGAATGCGAGCTTCTTGCATCATAACTTGGTATTCCGCTTTATCGTCATCTGAAATTTCAATGAACACGCTCTCTGGAATATCACCAATCTGCTGATTAACTATCTGCTCTAGATCGTCATAACGTTTTAAGAAGTCTTCACGTACCAATTGCGCCAGCTCATTAGGAAAACGCTCAGCCCGACCAACCAGCTGCAGCGTGAGCTGCGAGAAAGGATAGTTAACGATACCGCCGGTATCACCAATACCTTTGTACAATTCCATGATGTTGTAAGCCACAAGTGGTGCAGGCAATACATCGACGTTGTTGTTGTTGAACTTACCACCAGCGCTAATCATGCTAGTTGGTACTGGGTTAGCACCAATTTGCTGAACCATTTCTGCTTGTACAAGATCGTAATCCATCACCGCAACACGCTTACCAGCAGCTTTAGCTAAGGTACTAATGGCACGGTCGTTGACGAAAATATAGGCGGCCCCTAGCGGCGCGTAACCCATAACAACGTATTGACCATCCAACATGCGATCGGCATTTTTAGGATCGGTAATCACACGCATCAACAACTTCATATGCGCGCTACTTGGCACAGCACCGATAGAGTCGATAGTGCCAGTAAATTTATTAAATAAACGTGCACGTAAACCGGTAAATAAAGCGGCATCGCACTGCCCTGCTTTTAAGTCTTCCGCTAATACGCTCTCACTGGTGTAAGCCTCAAGCTTAACATCAACACCCCAGCCCAACATACGCGCTTGCTGATCAACTGTTGCGTTATAAATTGGGCCAGTTTTACCAACAATATCCCATACACAAATGGTGCGAGTTGGCGGTGTGCCATCAGTATTACGCATGTCTGGATACAGTTTTTTGATCGTCGCAACCCGCTCTTCAATGGGTAGAGATTGATCCATGGCATGGGCACTTAGCTCCGCTCGTTCAGCTTCGCTTAAAGGAGCCGCGTGCGTCATAGCTGCTACACAAGTAGCAATAGCGCATGCAGCGGTAGTGATTAATCGCTTCATTGGGTTGATTCCTGTTTTTCTTGTTTTCGGGCGCTACCATAGCGCGTTCAACATCATAACGGCAGGTGTTTTATGGAAAATCCGCCGCTCCGGTGGCAGGTTTTGACAGTCTTAAACACGCTAGAACATTAGATAAAACATTTCTCGTCTAATATTCCGCTTAATTCCTATCGAGCCGTAGGGATTCTAAGCTGGCGTAATTACACCTGTCAAATAATAGCCTTAGGCCTTGAAGGGACTAGAAGTGACTTCGGCCACGAGGTTCGGGGATGCGTTCCTTACGATTGGCAATCAACCACCATAAAAAACACAGAGGGATGAGTAAGGTGCCGATCGGCAAAACCACTAAAAACAGCCAGCCCATAATAGACACACTGTAGAGCAGTCGACCAACTTCAACACCGGCGACCTGACACGGTGACACACCAATAGCTGCTAGCTCGCAACCGGCGATATCCGCCATAGCGTAGGCTAAAACCATCAACAAAAATGGTGCCAGAGTTACAAGTCCGCTAATGGACAATCCAATCAACGCTTTTTGCGACGTTTTCATTCTATTTGCAATGTTCTTGGAGTCGATTTTTTACTTCAATCCACTGGCCCATATATTGGGTACTCCTCATGCTGTGATGCCGTAGCATGGCGCCGTAAAAGTTGGTACGACGGTGTATTTCTAATTGTTGCTGCACTTTAGTTATTAGCCCTATCAGCAGAGGCCCATGATAGTCCATCGAAAAGCGCTTGGGTATGAGCTGGGCACCCGCTTCACTCAACAACTGCCACTGTGGCTTGGATTGATACAAACAGACTGCATTAGCGATAAACTCAGGCTCGTTGTCGCAAATTTTGGCCATGGCATCAAGGTCACCATACATGCCTTCGGCACCGATAGAACTAGTAATCGCGGGAGTTTGACACTGAGCGGCGTCCAATAATTTACCTTTTAAACCTGCTCCGAAACGCAAGGGAGCTAGCATCACTCGGGCATGCTTTATGACGTCAAAGGCATCATCACACCACCCCTTCACCATAAAGCCTTGTTTTGCATTATGTAATTGCGTGGCTTTTGGGGGTGGATAAGCTCCGTAAATATGCAGCTCAACTTGAGGTAACTGAGCGCGAATGGCGGGCCAACATTGCTTTAACTGCAATACCGCGTCCCAGTTGGGCGCATGGCGAAAATTACCAATAGCAATAAAGTGCTGGCGTTGCTCAAAGCTAGGCTGCAGCACCGGCGCTGCGTGTTCGATCATAAAGGGTGAGTAGTGCAAGAGTTGTCTAGGTATAGCAAAGGTATGCTGTAGCCAATCCATCTCGTATTCCGAAATAACCAGTGTGATATCGCAACGTAATATGGCCGCGACTTCGCGCAGCGCAATATCGGACATAGGTGCAACACCGTTAAAGATCTCTCCCTGTTTAACGGCTTCATGGCGAGCATGACGAAGACAATGAACATCTTCCATATCAAGCACTTGAAGAGCGAGCGGGCATGCCTTACTGACACGCCAACCAAATTGCTCTTCCATCATAAAGCGATCATAAAGCACGACATCCGGTTGCAGTTCTGCCACCCATTGATCGAACGAGCTGCAATTTAAAACGATGCTTTCTTGGCGAACACTAATCGACGCCAAGTCGACAGCATGGGCACTGATATCTGCCGCAGAAGCATAAATCACTTGATAACCTGCGCTTTGAAAGCAGGCAATAAGCTGCAGCATACGACTACCCGCTGCAGAGGAGTTTGGCTCCGGCCAAACGTATCCTACAACTAATAATTTTTTTACCGACATAACAACAACAAATACTGAGTGAGGAACAAAGTACAACTATAACCTAGGCAACCTCTGATTAATTCAGCGTTTTTCTAAATTGGTATTACTGCCCTAGCAGCCTTCTGATATACCATCGTCGCTGCCATTTTTTCACCGATCCAAAGAGGACGCCTAGTGCTATTAACCGCAAAAATACTGGTTACGTTTTCAACGGTATTACTATTAAGTTGGATCGCCAGCCGCAGCGGACCTAAACTGGCTGGGCTAATGTCTGGGTTTCCGTTAGGCAGTGCCATATCCCTGTATTTTATTGGCATGGAGCAAGGTGCTGATTTTGCTGCCGTCGCGTCGATTCATAGCTTAGGTGGATTAACATCATCGTTATGCTTGGCTGGCGCGTACTGGTGGACTATGACGCGCTTTCCAAGTGTTAAATATCTACCCCTTATACTGGTTGTAAGCTTAGGCGCTTTTATCTTCAGCGCTTGGATTCTGCAATTTCTTCCGAGTGAGCGTTTGATCAATTTAGCCGCGGTGGTTGCGGCAATTATTCTGTTTCGCCTCTGGTTTAAGCAAATCCCTACGGCATCAATTTTTAAGCCAAGACAGGGATTATGGCTAAAACCTTGGTTTACCTTATTGTTTCGTGCAGCCATTGCAACCGCGGCGGTATTACTAGTTACTGGTTTAGCGAGCTTACTCAGCCCTACACAGGCTGGCTTATTGGCTGCCTTTCCGATCAGCTTCTTTCCCCTCATGCTGATTTTGCACATCAGCTTTGGTGCGCCTATGTTAGCTAGCACAATTCGCCATTACCCCGACGGCATGGGCGCCTTGGTAGTTTACGTACTGACCATCGGCTATACCTATTCGATGGTTGGAGTCGCGTTAGGCACGGCAATTGGTTTGCTCTGCTCAATTCTCTATCTCGCTACCTACGCACTTTTCAGTCATCACCTACAGCGGAAAGGCTAAAACCTTTCTGGTACAATATCGTCCATTGTAAATGCCATCTCAGTAATGGCCACAGATAGCGGAAATTTACCCATGACAGAAAAGCATACACCTGACTATTTATCCGACATCAGCGCCAAATTAAGCGTTAACGGTATCGCTAGCGATGGTCTCTGGTATCACGGCACGACATCTGGGCTGGTTGATGCCATTATTGCCGAAGGATTAGTCGGTGGCGGCGATAGCGAATTTTTAGATCGCACCCAACAAACACTAGGAACAATTGGCGGTCGTCAGTTCGAAAGCAAAGAGCCTGTGTTTATTACGCAAAGTAAAGCACTAGCCTATTACTGGGCAGAACAGAAAACTCGCGCGCGTAATATCTATTTTCAAAAAGATGAAACGCCTGTTGTGTTCGCCATTAACTTGCCATCAGAGCTTGCCGATAAGGTTAAACCGGATGTCGGTGCTGCTGCTCTCGTTGTGGAGCCTGGTAACGATTACGTCACCATGCTGCAAGAGCTATACATAGACAACGGCATCACCTTGAATGAAGTGAACCCATTACAGGTGGATCGCAGCTACTTTTTACAGATGTTAGCCATGGCCTATATTCAAGATCAGATTCCTCCTACAGCCCTAACCTTGCTAAAGGCATAATTACAGTTTTGCTATAAAAGGCCGCTTCTGCGGCCTTTTTAATACATATAAAACAAAGATCTCTTACAGGTTTGTGTAAAAAACGTACAGAAACTGGGCCGGAACTTGCTTTTGATCTTAGCGATGGCTATCTTCAAGCTTATAAATAGCAGTCTAGATGGCTGTTGGATGAACCGTCTGAAGAGGCCGTATCGCAACTGGAAGTCAATAGTGAGCGCCTTGTTTAACTACTCACGTAGTTTGTATTAATTGAGGTCTGTATGCCGTCTTTAGGTAAATTGCTCACCATTCTAAGTTTTGGCTTTTTCTGTTCGTCATTAAATTCGGCACATGCCGACACTTTTAAGGCAAGTCTACCAGACATCATGCTTGATACAACGGAGAAACCCAGTGAGTTTCTCGGTCTGGTATATTTATGGGGAGAAATATTAAGTAACGACATTAACGTTGAATATTATCCGTTTAAGCGCTCCATATTAAATATCATCAGCAAGCAAGCCGACTTCCATTTCCCCTTGATCAAAAACCCTAATAAAAGCAACTCTGAGTTGGGCTTTGATTATTCGACATCTGTTATCACACAAGTTAATTTCGTTCTTTATACGCGCAAAGATAGACCGATTGATATTGATAATTTATCGGCCTACAAGATAGCGACAGATGCAGCCCATACCGATCTGTTTAATTTTCCGGTCGAAGGTATTTTTTCTGTCGATGGTGCACTTAAAAAATTAAATAGCGGTCGCATTGATGGCTATATATTTTCTGGAGAAGTGGCCGATGTTGTTCTCAAACAACTTCATCTAACCAATATTCATAGGCAGCTTTATCGTACCTATGATGTCCATGCCATTCTGCCACTTGGCGGGCAAGGCAATAAAACGGATCAAATGATCACTGAAGCTCAAGCAGCCATCGCAGCTTCACCTGAATATAACCACGTGATAAACAATATTTATGTGCCATATATCGAATGGCAGTTGAAATAAAGCCCATAAAAAAACCGGCCCTTGTGAGGCCGGTTTTACACGCTGCGCGGTTAAGCAGCCATGTTCTTTCTGTATTAGCTAACAGGGTTGCCTGAGCATTCTTCATACTCAGGCAGGGAGCATTACATCATGCCGCCCATACCACCCATTCCGCCCATACCACCCATGCCGCCCATATCACCAGCACCGCTGTCTTTTGGAATTTCAGAAACCATAGCTTCGGTGGTGATCATCAAGCCCGCAATAGATGCTGCTGCTTGTAGAGAGGTACGAGTTACTTTCGCAGGATCAAGAATACCCATCTCGATCATGTCGCCGTATTCGCCAGTTGCTGCGTTGAAGCCGAAAGCACCTGAACCTGCCTTCACTTTATCAACAACAACAGAACCTTCAGCACCAGCGTTAGCGGCGATTTGACGAATCGGTGCTTCCATCGCACGCAATGCCAAAGCAATACCAACATTTTGATCTTCGTTATCGCCAACCACTTGTACTTGGGTTAAGGCGCGCACAAGAGCAACACCACCACCCGCAACAACGCCTTCTTCAACCGCTGCGCGAGTCGCATTCAATGCATCGTCAACACGATCTTTTTTCT
>NZ_JAWUWR010000037.1:0-46391 GCF_034111725.1 Thalassolituus sp.
GATCAAATGCTTTGCCATATCGCCGCCCGTTCCAGGATAGTCCTCACGCTCTGCTGAGTGACGTTTGAGAACCCTACTAACCCAATACGATGGGCCCACAATAACACCGAGGATGACGATCAACGCCAAAATCCAGATCACTATCCCACTCCTGCATTAGTCTATTGTTAAATCCGAGCCAACCATTTTTGCATAGATATTAGTCATGCCGAGCCTAGGCTGCTAGAATACGCGCCCTGTTTTACCCTGAGGGTTGGCCCCTTGAGTATCAATTTCATCGCCTCATCAAAACTGCCGACACCGTTTGGTATTTTCACCATGCACGGCTTCGAGGACACAGAAACAGGCAAGGAACACGTCGCTTTAAGTATGGGGGACATTGCCGATGGTAAGCCAGTTTTGGCCCGCGCGCACTCTGAGTGTCTGACCGGAGACGCATTGTTCAGCATGCGTTGCGATTGCGGCTACCAGCTAGAAGAAGCCCTACGCGCCGTTGCAGAAGCGGGACGAGGCGTCGTTTTATATTTACGCCAAGAAGGTCGTGGAATTGGATTATTAAACAAAATCCGCGCTTATCATTTACAAGATCAAGGCGCTGATACCGTAGAAGCTAACGAGCAACTAGGCTTTGGTGCCGATATGCGCGACTACAGCATGTGTCGCCCTATGCTTGAACACTTAGGTGTGAAAGGCATTCGTCTGATGACGAACAATCCGCGAAAGGTAAAAGCCTTGGCTGAAGCTGGAGCCCGCGTAGTCGAACGCGTGGCACTAGAAGTAGGACGCAATCCTCATAACGATAGCTACTTAAATACTAAGGCCAGCAAATTGGGCCACATGATGACCCATCAAGATGATGACCCTGAAGCGACTTAAATCATTATAGAGCTTACTATTGACCATCAAGACGCGGAATTCGCGTCTTTTTTTTGTGCTCGACGAACATGTAGCATAATCTGATGCCCTTCAAACTGGCGGCTTAACGTCGCTAACTTAGCAACATGGCGTTCGTTCAATTCGGTACCGGAGGGTAACAGTACCGCCCCCCCCGGACTGACCAAGTTGCCGGCTAATATCATGCCTACTTTAGCCTCGGTAATCGGAATACGTTCCATGTTCGGTACGACGCCACCATCAAAGCTATCGAGCACTTCAACAAAAACATCCACCAGCTCGCGATCGTAACGCTGCCCAGCCATTCGTACTAAGTAGGTTTTAGCATCCTCTTCCGTTAACGTTTCACCCAAGAAGTTGTGCTCTCGTTGCAACTCAACAAAGTCGCCAACAATTCTCAGTATTCGCGCTTCTTTCGGAATAGCATCGCCCGCTAAGCGGTCCGGAAAGCCTTTACCGTTATACAACTCCATATGCGAACGAATGATGTTAGCGGCATTTTGCAGTGGTTCAAGCAGCATAAGTGAGGTTTGGCCGTTAATCGTAAAACGACCATATTTAGTTTTTTCGGCGTTCGACATTTGCGAAATTGCCTTAGTGAGTACCGCATCAGCCAAACCTACCTTACCAATGTTTCTCAACAAGGCCGCGTAATATGTGTCGTCAACTCGTGATTCATCCAACTTGGCAGTAACGGCAAACGTTTTGGTCAAAAGCGCGATTTTTTCCGTACTACCACTTTCTTCACCATTGCGTGCTTCCATGATGCCCACCAAGATATGCACCATGGCATCAAACTCTTGGCGCAGGGTTTGATAAGCCTCTTGCAACTTAGCTTCAGCTTCACCAACCGCATTAGTGGCCCCTTGGAACTTCACTTGCAACTCTCGATTCAACCTTGCAAGTTCTTCATTCTGATCAACGATATGCGCACTTAAGCTCACATTCGCTGCCTTTAAATCGCGCGACTCTAGCGCTTCAACCACCATAGTGCGAAGCTGATCGTTTTCCCATGGCTTCGAAATATAACGATAAATATTCCCTTCATTTACGGCTTTAATCGCTGAATCCAAGTCGGAATATCCCGTCAGCAATACACGAATCATCTGCGGCCAAGTTTCAAAGCAGGTCTTGAGTAACTGTGCCCCGTTCATTCCCGGCATACGCATGTCAGAAATAATCATATCGAAGGAGCCGTTATTCAATTGCTCTATGGCTTCGTCACCACTATTGGCAACCACAACATCGAACTGGCGGTAGAAGAGACGCTTCAGCGCCTGCAGAACACCGGGCTCGTCATCGACCAATAACAGTCGCCCTTGCTTCTCATGGACCTGGTCCGGAGTTGTTTCAGTAAGCATTATGTATCCCCGTGATTCATAGGTAACACCACAGTGAAGCAGCTGCCATGGCCGACTTCGGTCGTCAGCTCGATGTCACCGTTATGTTCTTGTATTAGCTTGTAGCACAAAGCCAGCCCCATGCCGGTGCCTTGGTCATCTGGTTTTGTAGTAAAGAAGGGCTCAAATATTCGACTAGCCAACTCAGGGGTCATACCGGAACCGGTATCACTAACGCTGATTTTGAGCTGGTAATCGACAATTTCCTCACTCAAACGAATAATCCCTCCGTCATCACCTAACGCTTGAATGGCATTAACGAGTAAATTCATCACCACTTGGGCTATCTGAGAAGGACTACATACAATCGGCGGACATTCGATAAGGTTGATATCTAAGGTGGTATTCGAATTAATGCGACTACGGGCGATGTTGATGACACTATTCAAATCGCTATTCACGTCACAAATACGTTTCTCAGAACTGCTGTGGCGACTCAGTTTTTTCATATCTCTAACAATCTGATCAACACGAATAATACCGTCTATACAGTCCTGTAATCGCTGCGGCGCCAACATACATGTATCTTGAATTTGCAGGCGTTGATACGCCACCAGCAGCTCTTGATAAAACGACGAGTGAATATCTAGGTGGTCGGAAGCATGATCAATAATTTGAATAAATTCAGTAAGGGCCGCTAGGTCCTCCCGTAACCCATCTAAATTACTTTCTATATAGGCTATGGGGTTATAGATTTCATGCGTAATGCCAGCCGCCATTTCGCCCAAACTGGCTAAACGATCAGCGGATTGCATATGCTCTGAAGCTCGCTCTAGTTGCGTCGTTAGGCCCTCTTCTCGGTGAAGGCTCATGTCCAGCGCCTCCTCTGCACGCTGACGGCGATAGGCGAACATCAATAACATCGCCATAACCAAACCGCTTATGAGTGCTAATAATAAAGGAACAAAGGGGTTATAAAACGACTGACGAATATTAGTAGCTTCAAAACTGATCGCTAACTCGGGAAATAAAAAGTCGTTAAAGACTTCCATTGTAGGCCGGGGAATAGTCCCCTCAATTGACTTGCTAATGCGATACTGAACATCGTGAAACCCCATGTCAGCAAGTAAGCCTGTTATCCATGCATCCACCGATATACGTACGCCCATACGCATATCTTCATCAGTAATATCGAATAGCAGATTAGTGCTGGCAGTTTCAACTTTTGGTGGCAGAATTTCACCATCAAGCTCTGCCAAATTGAGTTTGACTTGCCAATCTGAATGCTGCCTAAGCGTCTTAGCCTGCGGAGCGGTAACGATGTAAGGTCCGAGTGAGGATCGACCTCCAGCAAGCGGCTGTAAGTTACTAGCAGTATCGCTCAAGCTTGGATACAGGGTGGCATGAACATCATTTAACATGCCGTAATATTCCCGCAAAGCGCGAATATATACTCGCTCAAGCACTTGTCGAGCAACGCCCTGAGCCCGTGTCTGCTCCATGTAACTACCCGTTAGGTAGACACAGGCACTCACGCCCATAGACAAAATAATAATCACGAGAAGTTGTCGTTGTGGCACCTGCTCCTCCAACGGATTGACCTGCTTTTAAGTAAAGCAGGGTTTCCAGAATGTGCAGGGAGTCTAGCGGGGGTTATGCCTGACTTACGAGACGCTGACGCACAGCTTTAAGAATTCCAGCTTGATCCAAACCACAATCACGCCACTGCCGAGAAGGCGTATCGTGCTCAATGTAATGATCTGGAATACCCAATGTCAGGGCATGACATAAGATATTAGACGCACTAATACACTCTAATACGGCGCTGCCCGCACCGCCCATAATGGCATTTTCTTCTAAAGTGACGATAAGTTCATGGCTTTTCGCCATTTCTCTAACGAGTGCTTCATCTAAGGGCTTAACAAAACGCATATCAACCACAGTCGCGTCTAAGATCTCAGCCACTTTCATTGCTTCTAATAGCGGTGCGCCAAAGGCCAATAAAGCCACTCGCGAGCCGCTGTCGGCACCGCAAGTACGACGCACAATACCCTTACCAAGTTCGAGTAATTCCATATTGGCTCGAGTTACAATGCCGGCACCCGATCCTCGTGGATAACGCACTGCCGCAGGGCCGATATGCTGGTAACCGGTGTAAAGCATATTACGACACTCGGCTTCATCTGACGGTGTCATAATGACAATATTAGGAATACAACGCATATAACTAAGGTCGTATGCGCCATGATGCGTTGGACCGTCTTCACCTACCAATCCAGCCCGATCAATCGCAAACAGTACATCGAGATTTTGCAACGCCACGTCATGAATTAGCTGATCATAACCGCGTTGTAAGAAGGTGGAATAAATAGCCACCACAGGCTTGCTGCCCTCGCAGGCCAACCCTGCGGCGAGCGTAACTGCGTGTTGCTCAGCAATAGCGACATCAAAATAACGATCAGGATATTCGTGCGAGAAACGCACCATGTCCGAGCCTTCACACATAGCTGGAGTGATCGCCATCAAACGTTCATCGGCCGCAGCCATATCACACAACCATTCACCGAATATATTCGAGTACGTCGGTTGTTTAACTTCAGGAGGCTTGGCCGCGATGGGCTTCAAGGCGTGATATTTAATCGGATCTTTTTCCGCGGGCTCAAACCCTCGGCCTTTACGCGTCACTATGTGTAAAAAACGCGGTCCTGATAGTTTTTTCAGATTTTCGAGCGTATTAATCAGCTCATTAAGATCGTGCCCATCAATCGGGCCGTAATAATTAAATCCTAACTCTTCAAACAGAGTGCCGGGGGCAACCATGCCCTTCATGTGCTCTTCGGTTTTACGGGCAAATTCCCAAGCCGCTGGAATCTTTTCCAACACTTTTTTACTGCTACTGCGCATAGCTGAATACGTACGACTGGACCAAATACGGGTAAAGTATTTATTCAAAGCACCAACGTTATTTGAAATCGACATATCATTGTCGTTCAAGATAACCAGCATATCGGCTTTCTCATGACCTGCATGATTCAAAGCCTCAAAAGCCATGCCCGCAGTAATAGCACCGTCACCAATAATAGCAACCGCTTCACGTTGTTGCTTTTGCGCTCTAAACGCTAGGGCCATTCCCAGCGCTGCACTAATGGATGTGCTTGAGTGACCGACACCGAAAGTATCGTAGGGGCTTTCTGAACGCAGCGGGAATGCAGCAGGACCTTCAGCGGTGCGAATCGTTGGCATCTGTTCGCGACGCCCGGTCAATATTTTATGCGGATAGGCTTGGTGACCTACATCCCAAACCAATTTATCCGAAGGCGTATCAAAAACATGATGCAATGCAACGGTAAGCTCGACCACCCCTAGGCCTGCAGCAAAATGCCCGCCGGATTGGCCAACGCTATACAACAGGAACTCACGCAACTCGAGGCAAACCTGAGGTAACAGAGAGGCATCCAATGCACGCAAATCTGCAGGAGAATCAATTTGATCCAACAGAGGCGTTACGGGACGGGTACTGGGAATCTCGGTAAACATCAAAACAGCTGCGACATCCGGGTATTGGGGGGCTTTTGGCTAGGTCTTAGAATGACTTACAAATGCCACCGATGAAAAGGCTGCCATTCTAACGACTGTTGCCGCCAATGAGTAGCGCGAATAACAGGCTCTTACGACTGAAATTCGCCTTTCTCAGCATAATATGGCCAACAAACTAAACCATAGCTCAAACATAGCCGATAAGCTTAGTGCTTACGCTCCACAATGTAATTGGCCAAGGTGGCTAGTATTTGAGTATCACCAGGAAGACAGGTGAGGGCTTTGTGCGCCTCTGCAATCAGCTCTGCGGCTTTGGCACGCGCCCCCTCCAGTCCAAGCAAAGCAGGATACGTCGGTTTATTGAGCGCAATGTCGGCGCCTTGGGTTTTTCCTAATGTAACAGTGTCGCTTTCAATATCTAAAATGTCATCCTGTACCTGAAAGGCTAATCCGATCGCCTCGGCGTAGCGCACTAAGGCATCACAGTGCTCCTTGGATAAGCTGGTGCTAACGCAAGACGCTCCCATTAAAACTGCAGCACGAATTAGGGCACCTGTTTTATGTCGATGCATACTCTCTAAAGCATCTAAGGTCATGGGTTTACCCACATGACCAAGATCAATGCTCTGACCCGCTACCATGCCAGCTGCGCCAGCAGCTTGAGACAAGATACGAATCAACTGCAAACGCTGAGCATCAGACTGCAATGGCGCATTGGCCAATAATTCGAACGCTCCTGTTAACAAAGCATCGCCAGCCAAAATAGCGGTAGCTTCATCAAAGGCGATGTGACAAGTCGGTTTGCCGCGTCGCAAATCATCATTATCCATCGCGGGTAAATCGTCGTGCACAAGGCTATAACTATGAATCATTTCAATAGCAACCGCGGCTACGTCAGCTTGCTCTGGTGAACCACCGAGCGCCTCTGCAGTGGCGTAAACAAGGAACGGACGGACGCGCTTACCACCATTCATGACGCCATAGCGCATCGCATCCGCCAATCGCGGATCACTGCTATTCAGCTTCGTGAGTTGTTGTTCAAAACAGACAGCTAATCGCTCTTGGATCTGGTCTAGCTTCATCCCCGTTCATCACCTGTCACGAAAGGTTGCCCCACACTCTGGCCACTTTGCTCAATCAACAATTGTACGCGCTGCTCTGCCGCCGCTAACGATTGCTGGCACTGGCGTGTGAGATTGACACCCTGCTCAAAGGCTTTAAGAGAGTCTTCAAGACTCAATTCACCACTCTCCATATGATTCACTAGCTGCTCTAGTTCTGTTAGTGCAGATTCAAATTCGAATTCGGCTTTTACGTCGGTCATATCAATTGCCTTTCATAATTGCGGCCACACTAAACCCAAGGCTGACCATGGTCAACTAGAGAGGATGCGAGAAACAGAAAACAATTTTATCACTTTAGACAGGAAGAAAACGCCTCATTGTCTACACTCAGTTACAAAGAAATGCATTTATCTTATCGCATGTGCAAGGAGTAACAGTGGATCTCGCATCATTAGTTGGCGTCCTCGGGGCCTTTGGTATCGTTATTATGGCGATGATACTAGGGGGCGATATATCCATGTTCGTTAACGTCCCTTCGATACTTATCGTGGTTGTCGGAAGTATGTTTGCCGTACTAATGAAATTCGAACTCGGTCAGTTTCTAGGAGCCTTCAAAATAGCTGGCAAGGCATTTGCGTTTAAATTAGTAAAACCAGAAGCGTTGATCGGTGAAATCGTCGAGATGGCCGGACTTGCGCGTAAAGGCGGTTTGCTTTCTCTGGAAGGGAAAGAAGTTAGCGACGAATTTTTAGGCAAAGGCATCCAGCTGCTCGTGGATGGCCACGACCCCGACGTGGTGCGCACATTACTCAGCAAAGAAATGAAACTCGCCAGCGAGCGTCACGACACCGGCATCACTATTTTTAAGGCTATGGGCGACGTGGGTCCGGCGATGGGAATGATCGGTACTTTGATTGGTCTAGTAGCCATGCTAGCCAACATGGATGATCCAAAATCCATTGGCCCGGCAATGGCTGTAGCACTGCTGACAACCCTATACGGGGCCATGATGGCCACCATGTTGATGCTACCCATTGCCGATAAATTAACGCTGCGTAAAGCTGAAGAAGACACGCTCAAATCCATGATTATTGACGCCCTTTTAGCCATCCAAAGCGGTCAAAATCCACGGGTTATTGAATCCATGCTGCAAGCCTACATTCAAGAAGGCAAGCGCGCGACGGCGGATGATTAATCACTATGGCTGCTGAAGAAGAACAAGAATGTCCACCGTGCCCTGCTGGCATTCCAGCATGGGTAATGACATTTGCGGATCTCATGTCACTGCTGATGTGCTTTTTCGTACTTTTGCTTTCATTCTCAGAAATGGACGCGCTTAAATTCAAGCGCTTAGCTGGTGAACTCAGAGATGCCTTTGGCGTGCAAACACTCGTTAACGTTAGTGACCCGCCAAAAGGAACGAGCATTATTGCGCGCCATTTTAGCCCATCCATTCCAGAGCCGACGCCGATTAACGAAGTACGGCAGAAAACTAGCGATATCACTAAGAGTTCGCTTGAGGTGTTATGCCAAGACGAGATCACCCAACAGGAATCTCGTCAGGGCGACCAAGGCATGCTGACCCGTGAAGTGGTCGTGCCGAGCACAGATAGCGAAGCAGAAACGAAAAAAAGTGAAGCTCAGGCGATGGAGATAGCCGCTAAATTAGAAGAGGAAATTGCACAAGGGCAAGTTGAAATTGAAACAGTCGGGAAAAAAATCATTATTCGAATTCAACAGAAGGACACCTTCCGTTCTGGCTCGGATTATATTGAGGATCGCTTCTTACCCGTAATCGATAAAATACGGGAAGTGCTGGTAACGATTCCTGGGCGTATATCGGTAGAGGGACACACGGATGATATCCCATTAAAAGGAGGGCGTTTCCGCTCTAACTGGGCCCTATCCTCAGCACGCGCAACGGCTTTTGCTGAGGAGCTATTTATTGCTCCTGAAATGGACGAAAGTCGCTTTCAGGTGGTTGGTCATGCGGACAAACAGCCGTTAGTTGCCAACACCGATGATGCGTCTCGCGCCCGAAACAGACGAGTAGAAATTATTATTCTACGCACACAAGAAAATGATGATGATGACACACCGGAAATACCGACTAATCAACGCGACATCAAAGATGCTGTAAATGCTCAGCCGGAAGATTTTGAATTAGATCCAAACGAAATTTTTTGACAAAAAACTCTGACGTGACATCGTTTTTATCAGAGTAATGACACTCTTTAGGAGAGATATCGTGGAAGAGAGACGCCGCTATTTTCGCTTAGATGACGAAGTTATTTTAGACTTCGAAACCATTACCCATGAAGAAGCTCATGAATGGAAAGTTAAGCACGTTCAGCAGCAAAGCGAACTGGCCGAACTAGAGAGAGATATCAGTTCATTATTGGCGCAAATGCAATCACAAAATCCAGCAGTAACCAAAGTGTTGGATTTATTTAATCGCAAGGTGAACTTACTTGCATCTCCATTGGGTAATCGAGGTAATGACAAAGAAATTAGCCAAACCGAAATACGTACTAGAGTAAATCTTAGCGCTTGTGGTATGGCTTTTCATAGTAAAGAACCAATGGCTGAAAACGAAAACTTACGCGTACAAATGCAGCTAAAACCATCCAACGCACCAGTGTCGCTAATAGGAACGGTTGTTGGTGTAGAAGCATCTGACAATATCGATGCTCCCTACCTTGTACGGGTAAACTTTGAAGGCTTACGAGAAGCCGAACAGGAGTTGCTAATTCATCATTTATTTCAGTTGCAGTCACGCGCTCTGCGCGAACGCAACCAAGCCCAAAACGACGCTTAGCAAGCTCAATAACACTATGTTGTCTTGGGGCCGCGTCAGTTTCTGGTATGATGCGGCCTTTCTCTTTTGACGAGTCTCGACCATGCCAGGACCCCGTGTTTATTCCGAGCACCTTCTTAGCATTGCCCATAAATTCCCACTTGATGATCAAGCTGCCATTCATCTAATACGAGTTCTGCGCTTGGCCGAGGGCGATCCGATTCGCGTCTTTAATGGCGACGGCCATGAATACAATGCGACCCTGTGCCAAGTCAGCAAAAAATCAGCCTATTTTCATGTTTCGGCTATTGAGCGCAGCGACGCTCGAATGCCCTTATCGTTACACTTAGGACAAGTCGTGTCGAAAGGTGATCGCATGGATTTCACCATTCAAAAAGCAACCGAATTAGGGGTTAGCGACATTACTCCACTATGGAGTGAACGCTGCGATGTGCGCTTGAAAGGCGAAAGGTTAGACAAAAAAGTGGAGCATTGGCAGCGGATTGCTATTTCTGCCTGCGAACAAAGTGGCCGCAATCGCATTCCCACTATTCATGAACCAGTAAATCTTAACCAGTGGTTAGCGGCAGTCGACTGCGAGAGAAAATTATTACTACATCCACATAACCAGCAACCGTTAACGGCGGACAAAATGCCGAATAGTGTTGCGTTACTCGTCGGACCGGAAGGCGGTTTTAGTGATGATGAAGTAACTTTCAGCGCAAAGAATGGATTTGATGGTCTACTACTTGGGCCGCGAATTCTACGTACAGAAACCGCAGCCCTGACCGCACTTAGTGTTTTACAGTATGTCTGGGGCGATTTTCGTTAACCGATAAATATTACCTTAAAGATGCAGCCAATAACTTAATCGTTATTGGCATTAACACTGACTAATCTCATCTGCTGCCAATCCCAATAAGACGACAACAAGTAAATACCAATAAACAACGTCGCCCACCATTCAATAATACGCTTGCCATTACTGATCTCAACACCAACAGTAACACCCGCAAAGCTAATAAACATAACCCAAAGAATCAGCATCACAACACCTTTTAAGCGGAATGACGGCACGCTAAATCCACGACGATAAGCACGAATAATCAAGATGAAATTAATCGTTAGCGCCAACAACATTCCTTGGAAAAATAGATTAGCGCCACGCACGTGTACAAACCAATTCGTATCGGCTTTCTCTGGGAGCAGCACCGCTGTGCCCGCTAATAGGCCAACCGCAGCCAGAACACCGAAAAAATGCATTGTATTAAGTGCAGCACTATTAGAAACAGGTGCGAGCCAAGTTCGCATTACTTGCCACCAAACAACAAAAAACGCGCAAGCTGCGATCATTCCACCACGAAAAATAAAACCGGCATCGCCCTTCATTCCGGTATGCGTAATATCCGTACAGCCATCAATAAATGGATTACAAAACTCAGCGGTACCTTGAGCGACACCTACATAATACGTCACTGCGATGGTCCCCATAGACAACACAAATGACGCCAAAGCAATAAATTGACCGAATGACATAACGACCTCCAAAAACATTGGTCGTATCATAACACCAGCCTGCTAAAGAGCTGTATGGTGAATTTAATTCGAGTCCGTTACGCATACGTTACCACGCTGGAACTTGGCCTGTTATCATGGCGGCAACAACCAATAGGCAATGATCATGGCCAAGAAAAAAACAGCATACGTCTGCACTGAGTGCGGATCAGATCACAGCAAATGGCAAGGCCAATGTACCGACTGTGGCCAATGGAATACTTTGCAAGAATTCGTCGTCTCTAGCAGCAAAGCACCCACGCGCGATGCGCGCTTCGAAGGTTATGCCGGAGATACTTCTAGTCAAGGCGTACAGAGACTGGCCGATATCAATTTAAACGAAGTGCCACGTTTCACCAGTGGCATGGCCGAATTTGATCGCGTTCTCGGTGGTGGCCTAGTACCTGGATCAGCCATTTTGATTGGCGGCCATCCTGGCGCTGGGAAATCCACGCTACTACTGCAAACCTTATGCAATCTCGCGGCTCATATGCCGGTGTTGTATGTGACCGGTGAAGAAAGCTTGCAACAAGTTGCCATACGCGCACAGCGTTTAGGTTTGCCTCTTAATGATTTACAAATTCTCAGCGAAACAAATGTCGAACGATTAACGCAATTACTACAGCAGCATAAGCCTAAAATTGTTGTGATCGATTCGATTCAAGTTATGCATGTCGAAGGCATAGAGTCAGCGCCGGGTAGCGTGTCGCAAGTACGCGAGAGCGCGGCTTATTTAACCCGCTTTGCCAAGCAAACAGGCACCGTTCTATTGCTGGTAGGTCACGTTACTAAAGACGGCACACTGGCTGGACCAAAAGTACTAGAGCATATGATCGACTGCTCAATTATGCTGGAAGGTTCTGGTGATAGTCGTTACCGAGTTCTACGTGCCATCAAAAACCGTTTCGGCGCCATCAATGAACTTGGCGTGTTCGCCATGTTGGATACCGGATTAAAAGAAGTTAAGAATCCTAGTTCGATTTTCCTAAGTCGCAGCGACGAGCCTGCGGCAGGTAGCGTTGTTATGGTGATCTGGGAAGGCACTCGTCCGCTCTTGGTTGAGATTCAGGCATTGGTGGATGACAGCCATTTTGGTAACCCCAAACGGGTCGCCGTCGGTCTTGATCAAAATCGTTTGAATTTATTGCTCGCGGTATTACACCGTCATGGCGGCATTCATCTTGGTGATCAGGATGTTTATATCAATGTCGTGGGCGGGGTAAAAGTATCTGAAACGGGCGCCGACTTAGCACTATTATTGGCAGCACTCTCAAGCTTCCGTAATCAACCTCTAGAGCAAGGTTTAATTGTTTTTGGCGAGGTAGGTTTGTCGGGAGAAATACGGCCAGTTCCATCAGGGCAGGAGCGTATAAAAGAAGCCGCAAAACATGGTTTTACTCGTGCCATTGTTCCGAAGGCAAACGCCCCAAGAGCGCCTATCCCGGGAATGGAAGTCATCGCTGTAGACAAACTACAAGAAGCAATCGAGCGGCTTTAAACCACTCGATTAATCATTGGCTCGCTGGCGTTCTGCATTTTCGCGAACGCTAGGGTTTTGAGTGCTAGCAATGGTCGGCCGATGCCGATGCAAGGCGGCTTTACCTAACATGTAAGCCGATACCGGAGCGGTAATAAATAAAAATAAACTGATAACCAACTCGTGCACTCGCAACTCGCCGTCGATAGCACTAAACCAAATAACCGACGCTAATAAAGTCGCACCAATACCTAAAGTGGTCGATTTAGTAGGGCCATGTAAACGCGTGAAAAAATCTGGTAACTTCACCAGAGCTACAGACCCGACCAACATAAATACACCGCCAATAAGAATCAGCAGTGCAACGAGAGCTTCTAACCAAAGGGCACCAGTCATTTCCATATTCATCTACTACCTATTCAATAATATCGCCACGTAATAAATACTTGGATAAAGCCGCGGTACTAACAAAGCCCAGCATGGCAATTAATAAAGCACCTTCATAATACATGGCAGAACCATGATGCAGCCCTAATAAAATAATTAAGGCGATGCTATTAATATACAGCGTGTCCAGAGCTAAAATACGATCCGTCATATCCGGACCTTTAAATAACCGCCACAAACATAAAACCAAGGCAATACATACCAAAACAGACGCTATCAAAATGGCAATTTTTAACATGCAAAAATCTCCTGCAGTGGCTGCTCATATCGACGCCTAATAAAATCGACTAAATCATCGGCGTTTTCTAAATGTAGGGCATGTACATATAACCACCGTCTATCTTCCGAAAATTCAACGCTCACAGTACCCGGCGTTAAAGAAATAGTGCTCGCCAATAGAGTCATCTGAAATGGATCCGTACTCTGTAAAGGATAAGCAACCCAACCCGGCTTGAGGGTACTATTGGGCGCTAGCACCCGCTGCGCCACATCGATGTTAGCAACGACGATATCCCAGAGCAAACGCTGGATGTAACGCACTGCCTTCCATGGATGACGAATTGGCGGGTGTCCACTAACATAGCGATGGGTCAACAGTGGAATAAATACTGCTAAAATACTGCCCAAAATAAAATGTCCAAACGACCAACCATTGAGTAATAGCCAAACAATCAAGAGTAACAAGCTATGCCAAGGCATAGGCAATAGACGTTTCATATTACTTATTCCCTACACTGATATCGCGTAACTGCACACCTTGATGTAACCACTCGGAAGCCAACATAGACCATTCCGTTAATGGCCCTGCGAACACAACAAGCAGTGGTGCACTCAATGCCAATATTGAAATACCTACAATCTGGCTGGGGTGAGCGACTTTATTGTCATTTTCTGAAGGTAGCCCTTGAGTACGCCAAAACAAGGTTGTCCCAGCACGCGACAATGCAATCAAAGTAACTAAACCCGAGATCAATATCGCTGGCCAAACTCGCCAGATATAACCGTTTTCTGCAGCAGCTTGCATGATAAACACTTTGCCGACAAACCCGGAAAACGGCGGCAACCCCACCAATGCCATCGCAATAACCGCAAAAAGAATGCCGAGTAAACGAGGTTGCAATATAGGTCGAGCACGCACAAAACGGTCACCCGCTTGACCGCGCTGAGTTTGAATTAATCCGGCCAGCAGAAATAACGCTGCCGAGAGCAAGGTACTGTGCAAGGTATAATAAATACCCGCAGCCGTTGATTTTACATCAGACATAGCAACGGTAAGCAACAAGGTGCCAACAGATACCGCAATTAAATTCGCAGCAAGCCAACGCAATGACTTACTCGCTAAAATACCAACCGAACCAACAACAACGGTCAGTATCGCCATCGGCCACAGCCAGTTCATACCTAGTAAACTTAACTCGCCAGCATCGTCACCAAACACCGCAGTATGAAAACGCCACATACTATAGACGCCAACCTTAGTCATAATTGCGAACAATGCAGCAACGGGAACGGACGTTGCGGCATAGGTATTAGGCAACCAAAAATGCATCGGCAGTAACGCAGCTTTAATACCAAAAACCACCAGCAATAGTAGCCCACCCGCTCGCGCTAGTGGCAATATATCCGTCGGCAAACTACCGACTTTGGCCGCCATATCCGGTAAATTCAGAGTTCCAAATACCCGATACAGTATCGCTAATGCAATTAAAAAGAAGGCCGAGCCAATCAGGTTGTAGAGCACATAATGTAAGGCGGCTTGAGTGCGCTGACGACCACCACCATGAATTAACAGAGAATAGGAAGCGATCAATAATATTTCGAAAAATACGAATAAATTAAATACATCTGCAGTTAAAAATGCACCGTTAATACCCAGTAACTGAAATAAGAACAATGGATGGAAAAAACGGCCAGCTTGATCATCCCCTGCAGCCGCATACAAGGAAACACCAAGCGCTAGGACAGAAGTGAGTACGAGCATCATCGCCGCTAATGGATCAGCGAGAAGCAATATGCCAAACGGTGGACGCCAATCGCCTAATGCATAAGGTAATGGACCAAACAACAAACTATCGTGCAACAGCCAGCCGCTCGCGACTAGAGTTAGAAGCAAGGTAATCAGTGCGATTTGGCGCTGGGCAACAGTACGTTCATTAAAAAATGGAAACATCAGCACAACAGCGCCAATAAATGGCAACAGTATCGGCAATATAGGTAGATGCATCATGAGTTAGCCCTTTTGTCTGCCGACACGGTCTTATCGCCTAACACATCTCCAGGTATTGCCTTACCGTCGACCTGATCGTTACCTAGGTCGGCACGAGCTCGTATCGCTAAAATCAGCGCAAAAGCGGTCATTGCAAAGCCAATTACGATGGCCGTGAGTACCAAAGCTTGGGGTAAGGGGTCGGCGTATGTACCGCCGTCATTTAAAATAGCGGCGCTGTTTAATCTGAGGCCACCACTGGCAAACAAGAATAAATTTACCGCGTATGACAATAAGGTTAGACCTAATACAATGGTAAACGTGTGCCCTCGCAATAGCAGAAAAACAGAGCAAGTCACCATAACACCAACCGCAATGGCATAAATAAGCTCCATTACAAACGCCCTCCTTTTACCGGACTTCTTACCGGTCTATCGCTTGTCGTCAACTTACCCAAGTTAGCTAGTATTGATAGCGTCGCGCCGATCACGGTTAAGTACACTCCTAAATCAAACACCATAGCACTGGCCAGTTCGAACTTACCCACCCCCGGAAGTGAGAAATAATCAAACCAAGATGTTAAAAATGGTCGTTCAAAAACCCAGCTTCCAACACCAGACAAACAGGCAATAAGGAGTCCCGTGCCGATAAACCACTGAAAATTCAAGTCGCCACGATCTCGCATCCAACCGACACCATGGGCGATATATTGTTGGATTAACGCTATCGCTGTAATTAATCCCGCGATAAAACCACCACCCGGTAGGTTATGTCCGCGTAAGAAAATATACGCCGAAACCAGCAAAGCTAATGGCAATAAACTTTGTGAAATCTGGGCAAGCATTAGTGGGTTTTTCTCGCTCGCCCATGGGCGACCATCACTATCCGTGGCGGGTACAAATAAACGAATACCTGCTAACAGTTTATAAATACCCAAAGCAGCAATGCCTAACACGGTAATTTCACCGAACGTATCGAAACCGCGGAAGTCAACCAAGATAACGTTAACAATATTCGTACCGCCACCACCGGTCTTGCTATTAGCGACGAAGAAATCGCTGATAGAGGTCATTGGATGAGTCAACATGGCGTAACACAAAGTTCCAACAAATGCGCCAGCTAATGTGGCGATCACTAAATCCCGTACCACTCGGGGGGGTGACAAATGTAAATGGGCAATTTTCTGCGGTAAAAAATAGAGCGCTAATAAAAAGAGAATAATCGTGGCCACTTCCACCGACAACTGAGTCAGCGCCAAGTCGGGAGCGGAGAACCAAGCAAATGCTATGGATACGACCAAACCGACAATAGATATCATCACCAGTGACAATAAGCGACGATGACTTACCAGCGTAGTCGCAATCGAACCGATAATTATAAGACCAGCACCAATAACTATCACTGGGTCGACCTGAGTTTGCGGTAAGGTTCCCGCAGCCTCTGGCATATTCAACAAAGGAACCCCCATTGCAAATAAAGCAGCAACGACCAACCACATGGCATAACGCTGAAACGACCCATTGTCGATCCATGAATGCACCAACTGCGCTTTAATGACTAGCCATTGAATAGCGTTTTCAAATACGCGTTTCGCATCCACTTGGGCGAACTGACTTTGAAAAGCAAACAAATGGCGACGCTGATAATACAACGCCATACCACCAGCAACGGCAATAACGCTCATCAGCAAGGGAATATTGAACCCATGCCAGATCGACAAGCTAAAGTATGGGACACCATTAGGCATTAAGGCATGGCCAACAGACAATAACAGGTCACCAACAATGAACTGTGGGAAAATTCCCACGAGCAAACATAGCAACACTAAAATTTCGACCGGCACCCGCATATAACGCGGTGGTTCATGCGGCGTCTTCGGTAAATTAATGGGCTCCCCATTAAAGAAGACGTCATGAATAAAGCGCAACGAGTAAGCGACAGCGAGCGCTCCACCAATGACGACCAAGATTGGAATCAACCAAGACATTGAACCTAATGTTTCTTGATGCAATGCCTCGGTGAAAAGCATTTCTTTGGATAAAAAACCATTCAATAGAGGAACCCCCGCCATAGAGGATGCCGCCACCATAGCCAACGTCGCGGTATACGGCATATATTTGAACAAGCCATTCAGCCTACGCATATCGCGCGAGCCTGATTCGTGATCAATAATACCCGCAGCCATGAATAGCGACGCTTTAAAAACAGCGTGGTTAATAATGTGAAACACAGCCGCTATTGCAGCAAGATCTGTATCTAAACCGAATAACAGCGTAATTAAGCCAAGATGACTAATGGTGGAATAGGCGAGTAGCCCTTTTAAATCATGTTTGAAAAGCGCCGAATATGCGCCAACCAATAAAGTCGCCAAGCCCACCATACTCACAATTCCAAACCAAAGTTCGGTATGTGAAAGTACAGGATAAAAACGCGCCAGTAAGAAAACACCGGCTTTCACCATAGTAGCCGAATGCAAGTACGCCGAAACTGGGGTCGGGGCCGACATAGCGTGCGGCAACCAAAAATGAAACGGGAACTGCGCCGATTTGGTAAACGCACCAAGCAAAACGAGTATGACAATCGCCGGATAGAGTGCACTGTCACGCAGCGTATCTCCACTTGCCAACACCGCTTGTAAATCATAGGTGCCAACTACTTGACCAATCAATAACAAACCAGCAAGTAGCGCCAATCCACCAGCACCGGTAACGGTCAACGCCATGCGCGCACCTTTGCGAGCGTCACTTTTATCAGACCAAAAGCTGATCAATAAAAATGAACTGACACTGGTAAGCTCCCAAAAAAACCACAATTGAATTAAGTTAGCGGACAACACAACGCCAAGCATGGCGCTCATAAAAAGAATAAGGCTGGAGTAAAATCGACCGACATTGTCCGTTGGCGATAAATAGTAGCGAGCGTATAAAATGACGAGTAAACCGATACCTAAAATCAGCAAACAAAAAAGTAATCCTAAACCGTCCATAAAAAAGGATATTGATAATCCTAAAACAGGAACCCATTCATAGTGCACGGATGGCAACTGTTGAGCCATTACACCAGGAATAAGACTGATAACAATCATGAGCGCGAAAGCCGGTAATAAAGCAGTCGACCACGCACACACATTGCGACTCATCTTTCCGGTTAACAATGGCACCAGTGCTCCCAACAAGGGCAATAATGGAACCCATAGCAAATTCATCGTGTATCGTTCTCCGTAATTGGTCACTTACCTTACGTTATTTCAGCTAACACCTGCAAAATGTATTCAATACCCATGACAACTATCAGGGTAAAAAAAAACCCTGCAGAACAGGGCTTTTTGATTATCCGTGGTAAGCCGGACTTAACTCAACTACTGCCTCTACAAAGGCCTTAGCATGGTCAGGATCGACAAACTGATGAATACCATGGCCTAGGTTGAAGACATGACCACTGCCCTGTCCGTAACTATCAAGGATACGCTTTACTTCGGTACGAATCGTCGCTGGTGAAGCGTACAAAACCGAAGGGTCCATATTGCCCTGCAATGCCACGCGATCACCCACACGACTGCGAGCAGAACCAATATCCGTTGTCCAATCTAAGCCTAGTGCATCAGCGCCGGTATCCGCCATTAATTCTAGCCACTGACCACCACCTTTGGTGAACAAAATCACCGGGATCTTTTGACCATCGTGTTCACGAATCAAACCGGCAACAATTTGCTGCATGTACTTTAACGAAAACTCGCGGTAAGCGACATCACTCAGGCTGCCACCCCAGGTATCAAAAATCTGTACCGCTTGAGCACCGGCTTTAATTTGAGCATTCAAATAATCAATAACAGACTTTGCTAATACATCTAACAGCTGATGCATAACTTCCGGAGTATCGTACATCATGGCTTTAACGTGACGGAAGTCTTTAGACGATCCGCCTTCCACCATATAAGTTGCCAACGTCCACGGACTGCCGGAAAAACCAATCAAAGGGACTCGGCCATTCAATTCGCGACGAATGGTTTTAACCGCTTTCAAAACGTAATTCAGATCGGATTCAGTATTCACAACGTTTAAACTTTGCACATCCGCTTCAGTGCGAATGATTTTTTTAAAACATGGGCCTTCACCCGTTTCAAAATACAAACCTAAACCCATAGCATCGGGAATCGTGAGAATGTCTGAGAACAGAATCGCAGCGTCCAATGGGAAGCGCTCTAACGGCTGGATCGTTACTTCACACGCCAAATCAGGATTCATACACAAAGACATGAAATCGCCAGCCTGAGCACGCGTAGCCTTATATTCTGGTAAGTAGCGACCGGCTTGACGCATCATCCAGATAGGCGTGCGATCTACAGGCTCGCGCAACAAGGCTTTAAGAAAACGATCATTTTTTAGCTCAGACATGGCAAACTCGGCGCTCATCAAAAATATGCCGAGCATAATAACAAAAAACCCGGCCAGTGGCCGGGTTTGCATGGCTAAAAAACCGATAACAAAGGTTTATTTAAAAGTTATAGACTCAGTTTGGTCACCACTTACTGCTGTTACGGTAATATCTACCGGAGTACCGTCCACCTCATAGGACACAACAAAAACATCACCAAAGCTAGGCAAGCCGTTGCCCAAAATATCAGGATCTGCTGGGTCGATAACTCCTACAGAGCGCTTCTTAACACTGCCAGTTCTCCCGTATAATTTATAGCCATCCGCGGAAGTTGCGAAGGTACTACCAACTGCGGGAATATTACCGTTATCGTCTTGAAATACGACATAGAAAGTACCACTGGCACCTAACGACAAGTTATTTTTGGGATCTGGCACTTCTGTGTAATCAGAACCGATTTTAGTATAAACCTTAAGCGAAACCGAATCAGGCATCGATTGCATAATACGACCCGAATCACGAACGTTCATCAAAGAGGCGCAATGGCCGGCCGCTTTAGCTTCATCAGAGCACAAAACGCCTTGATAAACAGACGGGGCAGCATCATAAACTCCGTTTGCGTTCAAATCTTCAAAAAACTCAACTGGATTACTGCTAGTACCAACGTCAACAGTATCGTTGTAGTTATCATCCCTAAATACCTCGGGGTAACTTGCAAATGGTTCACCAATATCGTAGACGCCATTACCGTTGGCATCGGTAAAGCTTGCTTCACCAAGGCTGTAAGCCGTGATCGTAGTCATGCCTTTAATATTATTGGACGTAATAGGGTCTAACTCGTTTACTCTCTCCAAGCTAGAGTTTTGCTCTCCAGGTTTATCACCACCACTACTCCACTTAACGGTACAAGTGCCACCACTTGTCGCACAGTATCCTGGAATTTGACCACTTTCTGCTGTGAAACTGACGATAGTGCCATCTGCAACCGGGTTGTTAAATTGATCTGCAACATTTGCAGTTACGTCAACCTCAACATTATTGACTCCGTAAGCCCCTGGGTTAAATACGCTGAAAGAAATATCAAAACTATCCTGATCTGCCAAGCCAGTTGTAATGGAAATTGGTTGAGAACTCGTAGTAATTTCGGTTACGCCATCCGTTGCCAAGGTCGTTGCTCGAACTGAGGTTACTGCGTGAGTAGTACCAGAGACTAATACCGCCGTTACTTCACCGTTTTCATTGGTTACCGACTCGTCTAACGCAAGATCAACACCACCTGTGGTGTTTGTTAACTCAAATGAAACATCTTTATTAGCAACTGGATTATTGGACTTATCCACCACCTTAAACGTGAGTGTCGCTAGCTTAGGTAAAACTGCATCTCCGATAGTACTAATAGAAATCGCAGGAGCATCGGTACCAACATAAGTAATTGCTCCAATCTCTGCCTGCGCTACATCAACAGTACCGGTCGCTATTGATAAAACTTGATCTAAGCTAGCAACGCCAGAAGATGAAGCAAAAATAGAAATCGTCACTAAATCGGTACCGACACAACCTTTAGCATTGTAAGTAACACTAACAGAGCCGTTGGTTACGGTAGCGTCTGTTTTACTGAACTCAGATAGTGCTGGGCTCTGCGACGCACAATCTGACGAAAACACAACGTAGTATTCATCAGTAACAATTTTTGCATTGTTATTACCAGCGTCAACAATCGTTGCTGTGATCTGTGTACTGCCACCAGCCGATAACGTCGCAGTGGATATATTCAGTTGGCCATCTAAATAACTAGATCCAGTTCCGGTACCAATCTGGGGATTGCTCACTGTCGTATCAGTACTGACGGTATCAGTACCAGAGTCAACCGAGGTATCCTCACCTGAAGTAGTGTCGGTAGTAGAATCGCCAACGACAGAGCCGCTTCCATCTCCGCCACAGGCGCCGAGTAAGGCTGCTAAAAATATTGTTAGTAAGGCTGTGGGCTTAAACATGTACGATCGCTCCATCTAGTGTTTGCTCCCGATTATTGCATATCGGCCTAGCATAGCATTTGAACAAGGTCACAGGCCACTGAGAAAAAGAGCAAAAAAAAACGCGGCCTAAGCCGCGTTATTTTCTAGCAAAATATGACAACAGATTGCGCCATAAATGCAGTTCCTGAGCTTATTAAACATCCAAGAAATCGAGGATACCTTCAGCGGCTTCACGGCCTTCCCAAATGGCTGTTACCACTAGATCAGAACCACGTACCATATCACCACCAGCAAAAACTTTTGAGTTGGTGGTCTGGAACTTGAAGGTTTGCTTTTCAGGTGCAACAACACCCTCCCAGCTATTCACTTCAATGCCAAAATCCTTAAACCAAGGCGCAGGGCTTGGGCGGAAACCAAACGCTACCAATACAACATCAGCAGGTAAAATTTCTTCCGAACCTTCAACAACCTCTGGGCGACGACGACCATTTTCGTCAGGCTCACCCATTTTAGTGGTAACGACTTTAACGCCTTCCACTTTGCCATTGCCGATAATTTCGACTGGCTGACGGTTGAATAAGAATTTCACACCTTCTTCGCGGGCGTTGGTAACTTCACGCTTTGAGCCTGGCATGTTTTCTTCATCACGACGGTATGCACACGTAACGTTCTTCGCGCCTTGACGAATCGAAGTACGGTTGCAGTCCATCGCGGTATCACCGCCACCAAGAACTACGACTCTTTTACCTTTAACGCTAACGAAATCTGCTTCGTTTTTCTCGAAACCTAAGTTGCGATTGACGTTAGATATCAAGAAATCCAATGCATCATGAACACCCGGTAGATCTTCACCTGGGAAACCACCCTTCATGTAGTTATAGGTACCCATACCTAAAAATACAGCATCAAATTCGTCAACGATGGCTTGGAACTCAATGTCTTTTCCGACTTCCGTGTTCAAACGGAACTCTACACCCATGCCTTCAAACACGTCGCGACGATTAACCATCACGCTCTTTTCAAGTTTGAATTCAGGAATACCGAAGGTTAATAAACCGCCGATTTCTGGATATTTATCGAAGACAACTGGCGTTACGCCGTTACGTGCCAATACGTCAGCGGCACCCAAACCTGCTGGGCCGGCACCAATAATGGCGACGCGTTTCCCAGTTGGTACGACTTTCGACATATCTGGACGCCAGCCCATAGCGAAAGCGGTATCAGTAATGTATTTCTCAACATTACCAATTGTCACCGCCCCGAAACCGTCATTTAAAGTACAGGAGCCTTCACATAAACGATCTTGCGGGCACACTCGACCACATACTTCAGGCAAGGTGTTGGTCGCATGACTCAACTCCACGGCCTCCATGATGTTGCCTTCGCTTGCCAACTTCAACCAGTTAGGAATGAAGTTATGTACTGGGCATTTCCATTCGCAATAAGGGTTTCCACACTCCAAACAACGATGAGCCTGCTCTTTCACAGCATCTTGTTTGAAGGGTTCATAAATTTCTACGAACTGCGCCTTGCGAACGCTGATCGCTTTTTTGGATGGGTCTTGACGACCCACCTCGACAAACTGGAAACTATTGTTCAGACGTTGTTCCATCTCGAACCTCTCTCTCTCGCCCTGTACTGATTACTCAGGACGAGCACGGGTGTTATTCAGCAATTGTTGTAAATCAGCAGCTTTTGGCTTAACCAACCAGAATCGACCAATGAATCCATCAAAATCATCTAGAATAGAACTGCCCCACTCACTGCCAGTCTCTTCCGAAAATTCACGAATCACACTGCGTAAATGGTTTCGATGAGCTTCAGTTTCTTCGTTGGATATACGATGGATATCAACCAGTTCATGGTTATATTTATCAACAAAGCTGTTATCTAGGTCTAACACGTAAGCGAAACCGCCTGTCATGCCAGCACCGAAGTTATATCCGGTTTCGCCTAGCACACAAACCATACCGCCAGTCATATATTCGCAGCAGTGATCGCCTGCACTCTCAACAACGGCATGTGCGCCAGAGTTACGAACGGCGAAACGTTCACCAGCACCGCCAGCTGCTAACAATTTACCGCCTGTAGCACCGTATAAGCAGGTGTTACCAACGATCGACGTTTCTTCACTCTTAAACTCGGAGCCTTTCGGCGGGTGGATCACTAGCTTACCGCCAGTCATACCTTTACCAACATAATCATTGGCGTCGCCTTCGAGCACCATTTCCAAGCCACCGGCGTTCCAAACACCGAACGACTGACCAGCAACACCCGTCAATTTAATACGGATAGGCTGTTCAGCCATGCCTTGGTTACCATGACGCTTCGCAATTTCGCCCGACAAGCGCGCACCGATTGAACGATCACAGTTGGTGATACGGAAATTAAACTCACCTCCCGTTTTACCTTCAATCGCAGGCAATAGCTCTACCACCATACGTTCAGCCAAATGACCTTCATCGTATGGACGGTTGCGATCTACCTGAACGGTATGTGGTTTATCGACCGGAATATAATCGTTATTCAGGATTGCCGTAAGATCCAGATGACGCTGCTTCGACGTGCTACCTTCGATCATTTCAAGCAAATCGGTACGACCGACCAGCTCTTCGATCGTACGTACACCGATCTTCGCCATCCAAGTACGAACTTCTTGACCAACAAAATGGAAGTAGTTCTTAACCATGTCAGCGGTGCCGATGTAATGGTCTTTACGCAAGCCATCATTTTGAGTAGCAACACCGGTTGCACAGTTGTTTAGATGGCAAATACGCAAGTACTTACAGCCTACAGCAACCATAGGCATAGTACCAAAGCCAAAAGACTCAGCACCCAAAATTGCAGCCTTGATCACATCAAGACCTGACTTCAAGCCTCCATCGGTTTGCACACGTACTTTGCCGCGCAAGTCGTTGGCACGCAGCGCTTGATGCGCTTCTGCTAAGCCTAACTCCCAAGGAGAGCCAGCATACTTGATCGATGTTAATGGTGACGCCGCGGTACCACCGTCATAACCAGAAATCGTAATTAAGTCAGCATACGCTTTAGCAACACCTGCGGCGATAGTACCAACACCCGGCTCCGATACTAACTTCACTGATACCAAAGCAGCTGGATTCACCTGTTTAAGGTCGTAAATTAGCTGCGCCAAATCTTCGATTGAGTAAATATCGTGATGTGGTGGTGGTGAAATCAAAGTAACACCAGGTACTGAGTAACGTAAAGTTGCGATCAAATCGTTAACCTTACCACCCGGTAACTGCCCACCCTCACCTGGCTTAGCACCTTGGGCGACTTTAATCTGCAGTACTTCAGCACTCGACAAATAAGCAGGAGTAACGCCAAAACGGCCAGATGCAATCTGCTTAATTTTCGAGTTTTTATAAGTGCCATAACGAGCTGGGTCTTCGCCGCCTTCACCGGAGTTAGAACGACCACCCAATTCATTCATCGCTTCTGCTAGAGCTTCATGCGCTTCAGGTGACAACGCACCTAACGACATAGCGGCAGTATCGAAACGCGGAAAAATAGACTCAACTGGTTCTACTTCGCTGATATCAATAGGCTTAATGTCTTTGCGCAACGCCAGCAAGTCACGAATAGTGGCCGCCGGACGCTCATTCACTAGTGTAGTGAAACGGTCATACGCGGCTTGACTGTTAGTTTGCACCGCTTCCTGAATGCTTTTAACGACATCAGGGTTGTATGCATGGTACTCACCGCCATGAACGTATTTCAGCAAACCACCTTGATCCAGCTTCTTGCGTGTTTTCCACGCAACGCTACGAATCAAGTTTAAATCTTCTTCAAAATCGATAAAGGTCGCGCCAGCAATACGGCTACTAACACCGCAGAAGCATAGATCGACGATTTCATCGCTCAAACCGATCGCTTCAAACAACTGTGAGCCACGATAAGAGGCAACCGTAGAGATACCCATCTTCGACATGATTTTCATCAAGCCTTTGCGAATCGCTTTACGGAAGTTCTGCTGTGACTTGAGCGGATCACCCAAAACTTCACCTGTGCGGTGCAAGTCTGTAATGATGTCATACGCCAACCACGGATAAACCGCAGTAGCACCGAACCCTAACAACACCGCAAACTGGTGCGCATCTCGCGAAGCACCGGTTTCAACAACGATGTTGCCGTTGGTACGCAATCCGCGCTGAACCAAACGGTGATGCACGGCACCAGTGGCCATTACCGCAGGGATAATTAATTGTGATTCAGTGACATGACGGTCACTCAAAATCAAAATAACAATGCCATCGCGTATTGCTTGTTCTGCTTTAGCAGCCAAATCAAGAATCGCTTGCTGCAACGACAAAGTAGCGTCATATGCCAAGCTCAACGTGACATGACGGAAGTTTTCATGACCCGTATCGGTTAGACCGGCAAATTTTAGCGGCGACAATACAGGCGAGGTCAAAATCACACGATTTGCATGATCTGGAGTCTCATCAAAAACGTTTTTCTCGGCACCAATACAAGTTTCCAACGACATTACGATGGATTCACGTAATGGATCGATTGGCGGGTTCGTTACCTGAGCGAACTGCTGACGGAAAAAATCAGCAACGTGACGTACGCGCTGGGACAATACTGCCCTTGGCGTATCATCACCCATAGACCCAGTTGCTTCTTGGCCATCTTCAGCCATAGGACGCAACACCTGATCACGCTCTTCATTGGTTACAAGATGCAACTTTTGATGAGTATTTAACGCATCACCAACAAGCGCTTCGACACCATCAGCTTTTTCCAGATGCAATTTGCTTTCGATGCGAATTGCATTGTCTTTTAGCCAAGTTTTATACGGATGTGCTTGCTTTAATGCATTGTCGATATCATCGGCATGCAACAACTTACCTTCAAGGGTATCAATCGCAAGAATTTCACCAGGGCCAACACGTCCCTTAGCAACAACATCTTCTGGCTTATAACCGTGAACACCCACCTCTGATGCAACAGTGATGAAGTTATTCTTAGTAATAACCCAACGTGACGGACGCAACCCGTTGCGGTCTAAACCACACACCGCATAACGTCCATCAGTAATAACTAAACCAGCCGGACCATCCCAAGGCTCCATATGCATTGAGTTGTACTCATAAAATGCACGTAAATCTGGATCCATCGTCTCAACGTTCTGCCATGCAGGCGGAATCATCATACGAATAGCGCGGAACAAGTTCATGCCACCCGTGGCTAGTAATTCCAGCATGTTATCCATTGAAGACGAGTCAGAGCCGGTCGTATTTACAATCGGCGTCAAGTCTTCAAGGTTTGGTAGTAAATCACTAACAAACTTGCTGGTACGGGCATTCGCCCAGTTTCGGTTGCCGCGAATAGTATTGATCTCACCGTTGTGAGCCAACATACGGAACGGCTGAGCTAAAGGCCAGCGCGGCATCGTATTGGTAGAGAAACGCTGATGGAATACGCAAATAGCGGTCTCCATACGTTCGTCGCCCAAATCAAGGAAGAAATTCGGTAGATCGACCGGCATGGTCAGACCTTTATAGGACAACACACGATCAGAAAGACTCGCAATGTAGAAGTCTGGATGGTTATCTAACGCTTTCTCGGCATAGCGACGCGCGTAGAAAAGCTTAACTGCCAACGCAGAGGCCTCTAGAGTCTCTTTAGGTGCAACAAATATCTGCTCAAAACGAGGCAAACAATCTAACGCCATCGGCCCCAAGCAGTCATTACTAGTTGGCACAGTACGCCAACCCAGTACGCTAAGATCCTGATCGCGAATAGCTTGTTCCACTGCCGCTTTTTGAGTCGCGCAAATGGCGTCATCTAGGTCCATAAACAACATACCGACAGCATATTGCTCCGGCAGTTGAATACCCGCTTCTGCGCTCACGGCGCGAAGGAATGAGTCTGGTTTCTGAATTAACAGACCACAGCCATCACCAGTTTTACCATCTGCAGCAATACCGCCGCGATGTGTCATGCAGGTTAAGGATTCGATTGCTGTCTTTAACAGCTCGTGGCTTGGTTGACCTTCTAGGTGCGCTAAAAGGCCAAAACCACAGTTGTCCTTAAAGTCGCCTGGAGTATACAGACCAGTTCTCATAGAACAGCTCTCATCAATAAAAACGTTTGAAAATCAAGGGCTTACATCAGCCAAATGCTCAAATTTTAAGCAGCATCGAGACAAAAGGACGCTCATTCTACACATCTGAAGCGTTTGCCACAAATGTGGGCGTCAAAATGTCTGGTGCCAGACCGGCACCGCTAGAAAAGTCAGGCAAATTCCCTTCAGCGCAGAACGTCTTGCACCGCGCTGACAGGGCGAATCCATGGTGATTGCTTGCGCAACGCTGACGGCAATAAATTAACTGCCGCCGTTACTTCGCCGCGGCTAGAATATACGCCTGCCACGACAACATACCAATCACGACCCTTGTATGAAGTTTTATAACGGTACAAATTGCCAGTCACTTTGGCCTGCCATTCTGCTTTAAAGCCATCCGCACCAGCTTCCTGATATGAACCGAGTAATTGTACGATATACCCGCCTTTAGCCGCCAGCAATGCCGATTCGTCCGCTGTGTAAGCCTGAGTTGCCAGTTTTTTAGGTGAAGCGACCGGTTTCGCTATCGCTTTTATCGGTTCAGTGACGGCCTCGACAGTTTCGATTGGCTTAACCGCAGGAACTACATAGCCAGCATTCGCGACAACTGGCGTTTGAGCCACTGGATCGGTTGGCGGAGACGCTACCTCACTAGGATAATTAAAATCCGACTTTCCAGAAGCTGGAGGAGGAGCGATATCAAGTTGCGTCTCTGCGGGAAACACTGCAACTTCAGGTGTCTTTTCAGTCGTTACACTAGACGCCAAGGATTCGACCGGCGCCTGTTCGACTTCATCTCGGCCAAGCTGATATATACCCAGCATAATGACCACAGTTGCAATGGCAGCCAAGCCAAGAATATTACGAACGGGAAAACCAGTCGAAGCGCGTTTTACCGCACGAACAGGACTCAACAAATGATTTTCAGCCGCTTGAATCAAAGCACGCGGCCACCCGGCGGACTGCCGATATATACCACTAAGCTCATCATCGGCAAAAGGGGTCTGACCATCAACGCCCAGCACGTTGGTCAACAACAAGTCCGCCTCTTCGACACTCAATGGCTCTAGCAGCAACGTATGGATAGGTGCTTGAGCAGGAGAGCTACGAAACACGCTTTCAAAACCAGAGCAACCAAACAAAGCAATTGAGATCGCCTGAGGAGCAAGCAAAGCAAAGTGCGCGATATCATTTAGGGTTTCACTATCTAACTGCTCAGCTTGATCAATAATAATCAGTAAACCGTTGCCCTTTTCATAGCGCTCTAGTGCTTCGTTGCGAATAGCTTCACGAGCTGAAGAACCGTCATCGGTAAGGTTTGGCATATCCCAAACCCCTGCAATTGCCGCAAGTATGGACGGCATACCTAGCATGATACTGGCCGTGAGAAACAGTGTCTCTTCTGGGTCTTCTCGTTGAGCAGCTAAGCCTTGAGCAATCACTGTTTTACCGGCACCTTCAGGCCCCGATACAACAACCAATAACTCACTATAAGATGCCAAGTGCGACAGTAACTCCAGATGGCGAACCTGACTAGGCAGTAAGCGTGTTACCTTCACAGAAGACATCCTTGGCGTGTCAGCCTTTAAGCTATCAGCAGAGTCCAATCCAAAATCAAAATCGGTTTCCATGCCTGCCCTCTCAGTAATCAAACGCAACCTAGTTGTTCACCAGCTTGCAGCGTTTGCAGTAATAGTTCTTTAGGTACATCTGATGTGACATAAGCCTCACCAATTCGTTTCAGCAACACAAGACGAATGCGGCCATCCAAGACTTTTTTATCCACTTGCATCCGGATGATATAGTCATCAATGCCCATATCACTTGGGCCAACCACTGGTAAGTTGGCAGCCAACAACATATCTCGCAGTGCAAGCATTTCGGCTTCCTGCACGGCTCCCATGCGACGACCAAGATCTACCGCCATAAGCATACCTGTGCCAACAGCTTCACCATGTAGCCAATTGCCATAGCCTTGGTGCGACTCAATTGCATGACCAAAAGTATGACCCAGATTTAAAATGGCTCGAATTCCACCTTCAGTCTCATCTTGCGCTACCACTTCAGCTTTATCCTGACATGACCGCTGGATAGCGTAACTCAACAGCTCAACGTCACCTGACATCAGACCCGTCATATGCTCGCCAAGCCAAACATAAAATTCAGCATCACAAATCAAACCGTACTTAATTACCTCAGCCATACCTGCTGATAGCTCACGTTTGGGCAATGTAGCTAACGTTGATACATCGGCGATCACGCATTGAGGCTGATGAAAGGCGCCAATCATATTCTTCCCTAGAGGATGGTTAACTGCCGTCTTACCTCCAACTGAGGAATCAACTTGCGATAACAAGGTAGTAGGTACTTGAATAAAGTTCACGCCGCGCTGATACGACGCTGCAGCAAAACCTGTCATATCGCCAATAACACCACCACCAAGAGCAATTAACGTCGTTGTCCGATTGTGCTGTTTTTCCAGCAAAGCATCGTAAATAAGATTTAATGTTGTTAGATCTTTATAGGCTTCACCATCCGGTAAAATAACCTCGTCGACCTGATAACCAGCCAAGGCATCTTTAACCGCCGACAAATACAAAGGCGCAACGGTTTCATTAGTAACAATTAAAACCTGACGACCATGAATATAAGGAGTGTAGAGTTCAGAATTGCTTAGTAGACCCTCACCAATAAAAATTGGATAACTACGATCACCTAGCTCAACCGTTAAGGTTTTCATAATTGATGCCTTTTCTATAAGTCTTTGATGCGCTTTTTCAGCTCTTGCACAACCCAGCGAGGATTGTGTTGATCGGTTTCGATAATAATGTCGGCGATGGACCTATATAACGGATCTCGCACAGCGAATAAATCGCGTAATATTTTCTCGGGATTATCCGCTTGCAGCAATGGACGGTTTTTATCTCTTGCGGTTCGCACGAGCTGCTGCTCTACGGATGTGCATAAGTACACGACAATGCCTCGCGCACTTAAATGATTTCGGTTAGCTTCACGCATGATCACGCCACCGCCAGTGGCTAGGACAATACCGGACATTTGCGTGAGATCGTCAATGGATTGCTCTTCACGTTCGCGAAAGCCAGCCTCCCCCTCCATATCAAAAATCCAGGGGATATTGGCTCCACACCGCTGTTCAATTACTTTATCTGAGTCGTAAAACTCAAGTTTGAGTTCAGCAGAAAGAAGACGGCCGATAGTGCTCTTTCCAGCACCCATCGGCCCGACTAGGTATATCGATTGCATTCGCGTCATAACATTAACGAGTGCTGAGCGTATCCTTCACCAGACGAGGTGTAATAAATACAAGCAGTTCACTCTTAGTATCCGTCTTACTCTTATAGCGGAACAACGCACCAATCAGAGGTAAATCGCCAAAAAACGGAGTTTTACGTATGGTGGTCACATCTTCAGAACGGAAGATACCACCAAGTACTACTGTTTCGCCATTCTCAACTAACACCTGAGTCTCTACCGCATTAGTGTTAATACTCGGACCTGCTGACGTTAATTCGCCGACAGAGTCCTGATTAATCAGCAAATCCATGATAATTCGATCATCAGGAGTAATTTGCGGAGTCACTTCCAAGCGTAAAACAGCCGACTTAAAGGCAACGTTAGTCGCACCACTTGAGCTAGCTTGCTGGTATGGAATTTCAGTACCTGATTCGATAGAAGCTGTTTGACCATCGGCCGTAATTACTCGTGGCTGGGATACAATTTCTGCACGACCTTCCGTTTCAATCGCCGACAGCTCTAGATCCAACAAGAAATCAGCTGTTTGATAGCCGATCGCAAAAGTAGAGGCAGCTGCGTTTGTCGCACCGAAGTCTACAACGTTAGCATTGGTCAAATCGATAGTTTGTGTCGAGCTACCAGTGGTCGCACGGTCAAACAATATCTGCGAGCCTTCCGTTAAGGTCTGCTGACTGCCGCCAGCAGTCGTCCAATTGCTGCCATTGTCTTTAAATGAAGCGCCGCCCCACTTTACGCCCAGCTCTTTGCCAACACTGGTGTTTGCAACAACGATGCGAGCTTCAATAAGCACCTGACGAACGGGAACGTCCAGCATAATGATAGCTTCCCGAACTTTTTCTAAGTTTGCAGAAGTATCCTTCATAAGCAAAGTATTCGTGCGCTCATCAACCACTGCAGTACCACGCTCAGACAACAATCCTTGCTCCGATGTCAACAAGGTGGCAAGTACCGATGCTTTGGCGTATTTGAGCTGCATGTATTCAGTCACCAGCGGCGCCAGCTCTTCAACTTGACGAACGGCTTCAAGTTCAACTTTTTCACGCGCAGCAATTTCTGCAGCAGGAGCAATTAGAAGTACGGAACCCATTTGACGTTGACCCAAGCCCTTGGTTTTTAGCACTAGATCTAATGCTTGGTCCCAAGGCACATTTTGCAAACGCAACGTAATTGCACCCTGTACTGAATCAGAGGCGACCAAGTTAAGACCAGTAAAATCTGCGATCAGCTGCAATACCGCACGAACTTCGATATTTTGGAAGTTCAACGACAGCTTTTCTCCCGTAAATGGGAACTGCTTTTTCTGCGCTTCTTTTTGGTCTTTTGGTGGCTCCGATACGTTGATAGACAACAATTTATCGGTTTGATACGCCAAATACTCAAAGTTATCTGAGGTCGGCTCAATCACAATACGCGTTACGCCATCTTCGCGACGCGCATCCACATATTTAACTGGCGTTGCGAAATCAGTCACATCTAATCGACGACTCAAAACATCGGGTAAACGTACACCCCTTAAGTCAGCGATAATTTTGGAACCTTCGCGACGAATATTGGCAGAAGCTCGCGCATCGTTAAGCATAATCTGAATTTGACCTTCGCCTAGCTCTCCACGACGAAAATCAACGTTCACAACCTTCATATCGCTAGCAGGACTGACGGCAGCGCCCGAAGCACTGGTAACCTTATTTCCGGCGAATACTTTCTCGTCCGAACGCTCACCAATTCGAACCAGTAAGGTATTCCCAGTTGCGGTTGTAGTATAAGCAGCCAACTGAGTTAAATTCACGACCAAACGCGCACGATCCTTAGTAGAAACAATAGTCGCACTGCGCGCATTACCGTTCCCGATTTCATGACGCTTAGTCTGCAAAGCACTCTGCACACCCGGCAAATCAATTGCGATGCGCGCTGGCTTCTCAATGGTATACCCACTAACTTCTGGCGGTGCACCGTCAAACTCCAGCGCAATTTCAGTAATATCACCCGCCATAGTTGAAAATCTTATATCTTTGAGTGTCACAGCCAAGGCGTCAGCAGACATTAGCAACAGCATTGCCGGCACCGCGAACACAGCCTGACGTAAGCCCTTAATTATTTTCATAGTTATTCTCCAGCCAATCCATCAAGGGCTAACGTTCTTGGGCGTTCTAACCAGCCGCCAAGACCATTAGGCACAATTTCAACCACGTTAATTCCATACTCACTAATAGAGGTTACACGACCGTGATTTTGCCCCATGTAATATCCTTCTTTTACACGAACAACACCACCATCTGAATCTCGAACCAAGGCCCACAACTCACCATCTGGTTTCTGTAAGGTTCCAACCATCGACAATGAGCCAATAGCAAACTGTTCTAGAAACTGCTTCGGTCTATTCAAATCAGGTTTTACCGAGCCTTGTCCAGAAACGATAATCTGGGCATCGGGCATCAGCGGCAGCTGGAACGGCGAGCGCATACCAGCAGCACTATAATTAAAAAATTCGTAGGGCTTAAAAACAGGGATAGGCTCCACTCGCCCTCTTGGCTTCGCCATGACATCGTCGACAAAACGTTGTAAATCGCTGTTATCAACCGATGAGTTACAGCCCGACAACAACGCCACAGACGTAACACAGAGTGCCGTTAAAATTGTACGCATGTTACTCACCCTTTTCGTCTCCGCCGTACTGATACGTTTTAGCAAGAATTTTCATGCTTAAATCGCTGCTATTGTTCTTACGTTCAACACTGAAGTCGTGCAAGGTCACAATACGGGGTAATGAAGCGACACCGGAAACAAAAGCACCCATCTCGTGGTAATCCCCAACCACCTCGATATCGATTGGTAACTCGTTATAGAATTCAGTTTTCTGCATTTTTTGCGGGTCAATTGCATTTAACTGTAAGCCCGCATTCAGTGCCGCCGCACTGATATCATCAATCAAACCTGGCACTTCGGTATCACGCGGTAATTGCTTAAGCAGCGAACCAAAGCTGAATTCCATCTCAGTCATTTGCGCCTTATATTCGGCCAAATTAGCGACCCTAAATGCTTTCGATTCAAAGTCTTTCTTTAAGGCAAGTTCCTTTTTTTGTTCCCTGTCTAGCGCAAGCGTATCTTCCTGCACCATAAGGAAGTACATACCTGCACACACAGCGCTAAATAGCACAACGCTGAGCGCTATCTTCCCCAGAAGAGGCCAAGATCCAGTATTATTCCAATCGATATTATTAATATCGTCTAGCTGGATTTCATTAAGCTTCGCCATGAAGCTTTTATTTTCAGCACCATCAGCCATATCAGTCTTGCTCCTCTGCCGACTTAGGCTCAACCCGGGTCATAACGATCTCGAATTCATTGACGCCTTCGCCTTTGGCTTGGACCTTTAACAACGACGGATTAGCAAACCATGGAGATTGATCAAAGTTACGCATCAGGGAGGAAACACGATTATTCGACTTAGCAATCCCTTTAACCGTAACCGCGGTTCCCTTGACAGAAACAGCAGTAAAGTAAAGGTCGTCGGGAACAGAGCGCGCAAGCTCGTCAAAGATACGAACAATAATAGGTCGATTACCCTGAAGAGCTTGGATGAGCTCCATTCGCTCAATTAACTGCTTACGGGTATCACGTAACGCCTTAATTTCATCAATTTTTGCGTCAAGTACGCGAATTTCTTTAGCTAGGAAATCATTGCGCAAACGCTGACTAGAAATTTCATCCGAATAATAATTACTAATCATGAAGCCAACACCGACAGCGGCTGCAACGACCAAGGCAAGAACCATGTAAAATTGTTTTTGACGCTCTTCACGGCGCTCTTCACGCCAGGGAAGGAGATTGATTTTAGTCATTAATCAAAACTCCTTAATGCCAATCCTGCAGCGATCATAAGAGAAGGTGCATCACCGTTTAGCAAATTTGCATTTACCTTTTGTGACAGCGTCATACTAACAAAGGGATTTGCGACCACCGTCGGGATACCGAGAGTTTCTTGAACCCTGTCGGCCAATCCTGCAATGGCGGACGTACCACCCGCTAGAACAATGCAATCAACATCATTAAATTGACTTGATGAATAGAAAAATTGCAATGAACGACTCACTTGCTGCACAACCGACTGGCGGAATGGATCTAAAACTTCAGTTTCATAATCATCCGGTACACCACCTTCGATTTTTGCACGCTGCGCTTCTTCATCCGACAATCCATAACGTCGTTTAATATCTTCCGTCAATTGCTTCCCCCCGAACAACTGTTCGCGAGTGTAAATTGATTTACCCTCATGAAGAACACTAAGAGTGGTCATGGTCGCGCCAATGTCGAGAACTGCGACGGTCTCCACATCCTCACCAACAACCTGTGCACCCAACAAGGCAAAGGCACGCTCCGTGCAAAACGCTTCAACATCAACACGCTCAACCGAGATACCAGCATACTCAACTGCGTCTTTACGACGATCAACAGTTTCAGAGCGACAAGCAGCCAAAAGCACATCAACCATATCGGCTAATCCTTCTGACGGGCCTTGAATTTCCCAATCAAGCGCTACCTCTTCGAGAGGATATGGAATGTACTGATCCGCTTCTGCGCGAATCTGAAAATCCATCTCATCGTCTTTAAGAGTCGCACTCATATGAACGGTTTTAGTAATTACCGCTGAGCCAGCAACCGCGATGGCTGCTGCTTTTGCACTCGTGCGCGAACGAGCAATTGCTTTACGAATTGCTTCACCTACCGCTTCGTCATTGCTAATACTCTGCTCTACAACCGCATTAAGCGGGAGAGGCTCTGTCGCATAGGCTTCCACCTGATAGCGATCGCCTTGACGGCTGAGCTCGAGCACTTTGACTGACGTTGAGCTTATGTCCACGCCCAGAAGCGCCTTATTTTTCTTGTTAAACAGGCTAGCCAGCACGACAAAATCCCCATCAAATTCGCGAGCTTGCATGCACAAGCTCACTCAGATCCTATATAGTCGAAGTCATTATAAGCACAATCCTATTAAAAGAACAAAAAAGCCTTATAATGCCGCAACCCGCATCATACCTAGCTTTCCGAAGGAATCGACGATCTTTTTCTTATGACTAAGACATCCCCGCTTGTGAAGTTTATTATTTGGCTTGTATTGTCCAGCGCTGCAGGCTGTGGAATGGTCATTATGGCCATCTACCTCTACCTCGTTCCCAACCTCCCTGACACCGAGGCTTTGCGTGATATCGAGCTACAAACCCCCCTGCGAGTTTATGCCTCCGATGGCCTACTCATCAGCGAATTCGGGGAAAAACGGCGTAATCCAATAAGCTATGCCGACACCCCGCCTCTCTTCATTCAAGCGCTACTTGCGTCAGAGGATGATGGCTTTTTTGAACATTCAGGCATTGACTTAAAAGGTCTAACGCGTGCGGCTGTAGAATTAGTACGTACGGGCAAAAAGAAGTCCGGCGGCAGTACGATTACAATGCAAGTCGCTAAAAACTATTATTTATCGAGCGAAAAAACTTTCACTCGGAAGTTCACAGAGATCCTCCTAGCTCTCAAAATTGAGCAATCACTGAACAAAGAGGAGATTTTAGAGCTCTATATTAATAAAATTTATCTCGGTAAACGCGCCTACGGCATCGAAGCGGCAGCTCAAGTCTATTACGGTCGTTCAATTAAAGATCTATCACTGGCCCAGTTGGCTATGATCGCCGGATTGCCACAAGCGCCATCGGCAGCAAACCCAATCAACAGCCCCAAACGAGCAGTCGATCGTCGCAACTACGTATTAGCGCGTATGCGTAACCTCGATAAAATTACCGAAGAAGAATTCCAACAAGCATTACGTGAACCAGATGTTGCTCGCTACCATGGACCAACCACAGAAGTAGATGCGCCATATATTGCAGAAATGGTACGCCAAGAGATGGTCGATCGTTTTGGAGATCAAGCTTATACCGGTGGTTACAGTGTTTATACAACGGTCAACTCCAAGCGCCAAGCCGCGGCGAGTAAAGCCCTCCAACAAGGGCTTATTAATTATGATCGAGAACATGGTTACCGCCCGTCTGAACCTGAATTTTCGTTAGTTAAGCTGGAGCCAGAAAACGATAATCCAATATTGAAAGAGTGGCTTGCTGCAGCTAACTCGCGCTTCGATATCGATTGGCCAAGTACGTTGGAAGAATGGGACAACTACATCCGTCAACAAGGGGACTTCGGCCTACTCTCTCCAGCTATTGTTGCAGATGTCAATAAAGATGGCGCTTGGACCTACAGCGATAATGGCTTCCTGTGGCTGCCCTTCACTGGCATGACTTGGGCTCGTCCTTATTTATCCGTCGACAGTGTTGGCCAAGAACCCAAAAATGCATTAGAAGTCGTTTCTATCGGCCAAAAAATCTGGCTACAAGAAACGGCTAATGGATTAGAGCTAGGCCAGATGCCTAAAGCTGAAGGGGCTATTGTCTCACTGAATCCCAATAATGGCGGAATCGAAGCTTTAGTCGGCGGTTTTTCCTTTAGCTTTAATAAGTTTAACCGTGTTATTCAAGCCGAGCGACAACCAGGATCCGCATTCAAGCCTTTTATCTATAGTGCTGCTTTAGCTAATGGCTTTACCCCTGCCAGTATCATTAATGATGCACCTGTCGTTTTCGAGGATGCCAGTTTAGAAAATACCTGGAGACCAGAAAACCATAACGGCAAGTTTTACGGCCCTACTCGATTGCGAGAAGCGTTGTATAAATCTCAGAATTTGGTGTCCATTCGTATTCTTAAACAAATAGGGACGCGCACCGCGATTCGCTATGTAGAACCGTTTGGTTTTGATGGGAAGAAACTAAACAACGATTTATCGCTCGCTTTGGGGTCTTCAGCAGTAACACCGATGGAGCTAGCGACCGGTTATTGTGTTTTAGCAAACGGTGGATATGCAGTTAAGTCTTATTTGATTCAGAGAATAGAAGACGAGCAAGGCACTCGGTTATTTACCGCTCGTCCTGCTGTGGTCTGCCGTGACTGTGATAATTCTGACATTACAGAGGCCGAGGTAATTCAACCCAATGATACATCGCCAATCTCGACGACAACGGCCGATACTTTTGCTTTATCGACAGCAACAATAGACGCATTTGGGCCAATACCTGAACCGACGAAAGCAGAGCTAGATGATGCGCTGCCGATTATCCCGGCAGCACAAGTTATGGATCCACGTGTCCATTATCTGATGGTAAGCATGCTGCAAGATGTTGTTCGCCGCGGCACAGGAAAGCGGGCATTAGCCTTAAATCGTCATGATCTAGCAGGAAAGACCGGCACAACCAATGATCAAAAAGATGCTTGGTTCTCTGGTTTCAGCCCTGATTTAGTAACAACGGCATGGATTGGTTTCGATCAACCACAAACCTTAGGGCGCTGGGCCTTTGGCAGTAATACAGCCCTGCCAGTCTGGGTGGACTATATGAAGACCGCCCTAGAGGGTGTGCCAGAACATCCATTTGAACAACCACCCGGTATTGTCAGTGTCCGTATTGACCCAGAAACGGGTGAACTAGCCCGACCTGGCCAACGTAATGCTATTTTCGAATATTTCCGTCAGGAAGATGTCCCCACTGAGGTTTCACCTAGCGAGAAAAACGATGCGCCGGGGGATTACTCGACCAATGAAGTCATTCCCGAACAGTTATTCTGAGTACTTGTTCGAAGCAACAAAAAAGGAGCCATTCGGCTCCTTTTTTTATCTGTTTCGAATTATAGGTCGATTAACTTGCCCGGGTTCATGACATTTTTAGGATCAAATACGAGCTTAACCGCCCGCATATAGTCCAACTCTTCTTTTGAGCGGGTATATTCAAGGTACGGTTTTTTCGTTAAACCAACACCATGTTCCGCAGAAACAGAACCGGCATATTTCTCAACGATTTCGAACACCCATGTAGATACCTTGGCACAACGTTCAAAGAAAATTTCTTTGGCAAGATCATCTGGCTTCAAGATGTTCAAATGCAAATTACCATCGCCAATATGACCGAACCAAATAATCTCAAAATCAGGATATTCACGAGTTACCACGTCCTCAACTTCATGTAAGAAAGGAGGAACTTTAGATACAACAACAGAGATATCGTTCTTATATGGCGTCCACTCAGAAATAGTTTCTGAAATGTCTTCACGCAAACGCCACAAGTTCGCGGCTTGAGTCTCACTTTGACTCATAACACCATCTAGCACCCAACCCTGCTCAACACAGTATTCAAATATTTCCATCGCAGTGTTGATGTGGTCTTCATTTTCCGCTTCAAATTCGAGCAGCGCATAATACTCAGCGGCTGTTTCGAATGGCGCAGGTACATCGCCACGAGCAATAACTTTGCGCATCGCCTTATCTGAGAAAAATTCAAAAGCCGTTAAATCCATACGACCTTGAAAGGTATTCAATACGCTCATGATCGCATCGAACTCAGGCACTCCAAGAACCAGAACTGTCAGGTTTTTAGGAGAACGAGTTAAACGCATGGTCGCTTCAGTAACAAACCCTAGAGTACCCTCACCGCCAATAAATAACTGGCGCATATCGTAGCCCGTATTGTTTTTGACCAAATCTTTATTGAGATTTAACACATCTCCTTTACCCGTAACGACGGTTAAACCAGCAACCCAATCGCGAGTCATACCGTAACGAATAACCTTAATACCACCAGCGTTGGTCGAAATATTACCACCCAACTGACTCGAACCCGCAGATGCAAAATCGACGGGATAAAATAAGCCCTGCTCTTCGGCAAACACTTGTAGCTGTTCTGTAACGACACCAGCTCCACATTTAACCGTGCGGTCTATAGCATTGAATTCCATGATTTGGTTCATGTAATCAAAAGCAATAACGACTTCACCATTGGCCGCCACGGCACCAGCGCTTAGACCCGTACGACCACCTGAAGGAACGAGTGACAAACCTTTCTCGTTCGCAAGAAGGACGATTTTTTGCACTTGCTCAGTCGTCTTGGGGAACACAATAGCAGAAGGCTTTGGCGGATAAATTTTGGTCCAATCCTTACCAAAGGTTTCTAACGAATCAGCATCTGTTCGCACCTTATCGGTGCCAACGATCGCTGATAACTGCTCAATTAGGGCTTCTTGTGTCAACGTGGTCATGGAGTTGTCCGGTTGGATGAATGTTCTTCACCTCAAAATGAGTAATCTTCGCGATGAAAGGCGACTTTGAGGCTCACTTTAACTGGCGGTTATGCTAGCATACGCGCCATAATTTTCGGAGCGGTTTTAACTGCTCGCGGATGGTTTTGCCGAACGATCACACTTGTACTGTAATCTCAGCTGACTATTCGAAACGGGTTTTACTACTGTATATAGGTACCACAATGGCACAAACATCCCTCGACAAAAGCAAGATCAAGTTCCTCTTGTTAGAAGGCGTGCATCAATCTGCAATCGATACTCTTAATGCGGCTGGATACACCAATATCGAGTACCTGAAGACAGCACTCGGTGAAGATGATCTTAAAGCGGCGATCAAAGATGTACATTTCGTTGGCATTCGCTCCCGCACTCAGCTGACCGAAGAAATTTTCCAAGCGGCTGAAAAGCTGATTGCTGTTGGTTGCTTCTGCATCGGTACCAACCAAGTTGACCTCAAAGCAGCGACTAAGCGTGGCGTAGCAGTATTCAACGCTCCTTATTCAAATACCCGTTCTGTTGCTGAATTGTCCATTGCAGAAATCATTATGCTGATGCGCGGTGTTCCAGCGAAAAATGCTGAATGTCATCGTGGTGGCTGGAGCAAGTCTGCTGAGAATTCATTTGAAATTCGTGGCAAAAAACTGGGCATTATCGGTTACGGTAGCATCGGTACTCAGCTATCCGTCATGGCAGAAAGTATGGGCATGGAAGTCTTCTTCTACGACGTTGTCACCAAACTTTCTATTGGTAACGCCAAACAAGTAGGCTCGCTAAACGAATTGTTAAATATGTGTGATGTAATCTCATTACATGTACCAGAAACAGCGGCTACTAAGTGGATGATGGGCGCAGAACAATTTGCTCAAATGAAGCACGGCAGTATTCTACTGAATGCTTCGCGTGGTACTGTCGTTGATATTGATGCTCTAGCCGATGCTCTGCGTAGCAAGAAGCTTATCGGTGCTGCGATTGACGTGTTCCCAGTAGAGCCACGTTCAAATAACGAAGAGTTCATTACTCCTCTACGAGAATTTGATAACGTGATTCTGACTCCACACGTTGGTGGATCAACGCTAGAAGCGCAAGAAAACATCGGTAAAGAAGTGGGCGAAAAACTGTCTCAATACAGCGACAACGGTACGACGACATCGTCTGTTAACTTCCCTGAAGTTGCTCTGCCGTCAAATCGGAATGTTCATCGCATTTTGCACACGCATAAGAACGTGCCTGGCGTCATGAATGCTATCAACCAAATTTTTGCAGAAAACGGCATTAATATTTCTGGTCAATACCTGCAAACGGTTGAAGACGTGGGCTATGTGGTAATTGATGTTGCTGCAGATGCTTCCGAACTAGCCTTAGAGAAAATCAAACAGGTTGAAGGCACTATTCGTGCCCGCGTTCTTTATTAATCCCAGTTAGTGAATAAAAAAGGCCGAGTAAATATGCTCGGCCTTTTTTCTTTTCCCATTCGATAATGTCTAGTATTCATTCCATTTCATCGAAGCCTTGAATTCTTAGTCCCTTCTTCGTGTACTCTCCAACATCCACACCGAAATGACCACTCCGATAAACACCCTTGGTTTTATAGGGCTGACCAACTCCGTCAGTAGGACTCATTGCTAAGTTGATAATAGCTTCAGGTTGGGGATTTTTATCTCTATCAAGCACCATTATAACGCGTGGCTTCAACTGATACCCTTTGTCTGCGGATAAAATAATCCCCACCTCACCATTGGTCATTTCCAATAAATAACCCGGCGGATACATACCAATCATACCAATAAACTGACGTGCGACTTCTTTATCGAACTGTGTACCAATATTTCGATTAATGATCTGTAAGGCCTCCATCGATGACATTCCGACCTTGTAACAACGATCACTGGTCATCGCATCATAAGCATCAGCAATAGTAACAATACGAGTAAATAACGAGATTTTACTTGAGTCGATACCACGAGGATAACCTTTTCCATCCAAACGCTCGTGGTGACTATAGGCGACATCTACCGCACCTGGGTAGATGTCAGAGCGCCCCATTAGCAATTGTTTGGCGTAAACAGTATGGCGTGCCATCTCAGCAAACTCTTCAGGATCCAGCCGATCCGGTTTATTAAGAATCTCTGGGGGGACTTTCATTTTGCCAATATCATGCATTAGCCCACTAATACCGATATTTTCCAATTCATAGGTCGCCAATCCCATCCTCTGCCCCAACGCAATCGAGAGCAAACATACGTTAACCGAATGCTCAGCAGTATACTCATCTTGGTGCTTTAAACGCGTAAGCCAAAGTATCGCGTTAGGGTTAGCAACGACGCGATCAACGCAATCCTTCACAGCCACTTTGGCGTCGGCCATGTTTAGGGCTTGACCAAGCTGAGCACTGGCGAGTAGATGCTTAACTTGTTTTTTAGTTGATTGGTAAGTTCTATTGGCGGCCGTTAGTTGTGTGGCCATTTGATTTTTATCAACATAACGCTTCTGAACCTGTCTTACACCTGTCGGCTTATTACCATCCGTCTCAACCCACTCTTCCTCAACGACATCGACATAAACCCATTGGCAGATATCCTGCACTGCGATAATGTCATCAGTATTTTCAAGTAAAAACCCTTGGAATAAGAAAGGAGAATCAATCCAAGGGCGATCAAGCTCAACCACATACATTCCAATGGACAACTCAGAGGCATCTAAGCGCTGGCGACTATGTCGCTTATTCACATTAAATCGTCGCCTGTCCCGTGTGGTCATATTCGATACCGCCAATGCCGTTACCTTCTTATTATCATTATTAGTCTAGTGGTCGTGATGATTGCCGCCACAACTTTCGTGTTAAATGTCACCTCTCATCCGTAAGGTTTTGTTGCCATCAAATTCCAATCTACGCAGAAAACCCTCTGGCATTTCCTCGGACTGATGAGTTACATACAACAAAGTAATCGTTCTTTGCAAAGCAAGACGCTGCAAAAAAGCAAGAACAAGATGACGACTTGGGTCATCTAGCCCTTGGCAAGGCTCGTCCAGAATCAAAAGAGCAGGCTGCTTAATAAGTGCCCGAGCAATTAAAACTAAGCGTTGTTCGCCATAAGACAGATGTTGCAAACTCTGATTAGCTCGGTGGCGTAAACCTATAACGTCTAACCACTGCAGAGCTAGCTGCTTGTCCACGTCTCCCGTTGCCCTATACAACCCAATACTGTCATAAAGCCCCGAGATAACCGTGCTCAGAACATTAGTGCTCGCGCGATAGTCCCATTGCAACGAAGCAGAAACCAAACCGATATACTGCTTAACATCCCAAATAGTTTCCCCCGACCCGCGCCTCATTCCGAATACAATCAACTGGTTTCGGTAACACTGAGGGTTATCGCCGGTAATCAGCTGCAGTAAACTTGTCTTACCGCTACCGTTTGGACCTTCAATCGCCCAATGTTCTCCTGGCTTAATACACCAGTTCAACCCTTCAAAAAGTACACGCTCGCCATAAACGATAGAAACATCCGTCATTTCAACCAACGCTTGATGATTAGGAAGAACTTTGCGGCCTTTAGGTGGAGGCGGAAAGTCGGGCAATGCTTGATCAAAATGCAGTAAACCGATGACTTCGGGTGATGTAATAACGTCCTCTTTTGTTCCTTGCACTAACAATTTGGCATCGTGCATAAATGCAATATGGGTAATCCAGTCAGGAATTTCATCGAGACGGTTAGCCACCCAAATAATAGCTTGGCCATTGTGTTTAAGTTGAGCCAAGCCTTCACTCACAAGCCGACGACTGGCTTGGTCTAAACCCTCTAGCGGTTCGTCCAATATCAATAATTCCGGTTTTGCCTGTAAGGCTCGAATCAACATCACCTTCCTAGTTTCACCCGTAGAAAGTGATCGAAACCCTTGATCCAGAAGATGTTCCATACGCAGCAATGAAATCCAGTGCTCAACCTCTGAAATTGGTTCGAGAAAAGCCCGCACTGGCGTCCCGAGGTCTATCTTATCCAGCAAATCGGATTCGTCTTCACGACGCTCTTGCTCTATTTGCTTGGCCTGAGCCTCTAAGGAAACATACATTACATTTGAGGGTAAACCTTTACTGGAGCCATGGCTTAGTACCAAGTCCCCATCAAACAAGCAGGACAAGGCTGACTTGCCGCTACCATTGGTACCAATAATCGCCCAAGTCTGCGTCGGCTCAATACTCCAATGATCAACGGTCAATATTCGACCATCGTGGAGCCGAGCTAAAATGGAGTTAAACGAAATCACGATATCAACCTGGAGGCCAGCTTAAAGAACGACCTCCTATAATGTGGAGATGAAGATGGAATACCGATTGCCCAGCGTCTGCTCCGTTATTCACAACAAGCCGATATTTATCACCAAAACCTTCTTGCTCCGCTATCTGACTAGCAACGAGCATCATATGACCTAGCAGCGCTTGGTCTTCTGTTTGAGCGTCACACAATCGAGGAATAGGCTTACGCGGAATCAATAAAATATGCATTGGTGCCGCAGGGTACATGTCTCTAAAAGCCAAACATTGATCATCTTCATAGACAATATTGGCAGGTAACTCACCCCGACTGATCTTCCCGAAAATCGTATCTTCAGACATAAGTTCTTCCTCCTAATTAGCTACACACAATAGGAAAAAAAACGAAGTGTTACAATCTGATAGATTAGGAAAGCATTATACTGTCAGAAACCAACATATTCCGTCCGCTATCTTTTGCGGCGTAAAGATGCTGATCCGCTCGCTGAAGAAGTGAATCCAAACTATCGCCACTCGCTGCGCTCATACCTATACTGATGGTTAGCCGAAGATACTCACCGTCGCCAAACTCAAATTCCAACTCTTCGACCATAATCCTGAATTCTTCAAGCAAGCTACGAGCTTGTGAGGGCTGCAAGCCAGATAGCAAGATACTAAACTCCTCTCCTCCTGTGCGGGCTGTAATAAAACGCCCGAAACAATCATCCAAATAATAAGCAAATTGTTTCAAAACTTGATCACCGACTAAATGACCAAATCCGTCATTGATTCGTTTAAACAAATCAATATCGATCATAGCGAGACAAATTGGTATTTCGTCTGTCTGACAACGACGCAAATGAGTATCCCCTTCTTCGGCAAAATAGCGCCTATTATTCAAACCGGTAAGATAATCTTTAGTTGCTTGTGCTTTAAGCGACAACATCCGTTCTAGAGATTCGATGTTATTCGTTACGCGACAGAAGAACTCCTCATGCTCAAAGGGCTTAGGTAAGAAATCATTCGCACCATTTTTAATAAACTGTACTGAAACATGACTATCGCCCTGACTAGACAATCCGATAACGGCAATAGGCGTTTTCTCATACCGCTGCCTAATTTGCTGGACCAACTCAAAGCCATTGAGATTAGGCATATGATAGTCCGTCAGTACCATGCGAATATCACGCTCTTTCTCGAGAATCTGTAACGCCACTACACCATCCTCAGCCTCAAAAACTTGATAGCGATGAAGTTTGAGTAAGTAGGTCACAAACTGGCGTATTTGCCGCGAATCATCGACAATCAAAATCTTAACATTAGAATTTTTTTCAAGACGATGCAGCATCTGTACTGCGTATTGGTAGGAATAGCGACTTTCCTTTAAAACATAATCAGCGGCACCTTTTTTCAGTAGTGACTGACGACGCTCACCATCGTCTGTACCAGTTAACACGATTAGTGGGAAATGATCCTCTAGAAGAAAATCGACAAGCTCGCCGTTAGGAGCATCAGGTAATGCAATATCAATGATACCGGCAATTAACTCATGCTTATGATCGGCATATAACGTCTTAGCTTCCACCATGCTGGCAGCGAACAGCACCTCTCGGTCCAGCTCCTGCTTAGCTATATGCCGCAGAATCTTCTGTATAACCTGACTGTCTTCAACAATAAGAAACTTACTCATGAACACCACCTTACTTTGTCTTACCAAAGTTTAGACAGTGTTTAGGTAAACTACGGAGAAACTAAGTAATAAAGTAAAATGCTTACAGTAGGCTCCGAATCGCAGACAAGAAAAACCCCCGCTAGCGAAGCTAACAGGGGTTTTAGAATAAGAGCTTGACGATGACCTACTCTCGCATGGGGAGACCCCACACTACCATCGGCGATACTGCGTTTCACTTCTGAGTTCGGAATGGATTCAGGTGGTTC
>NZ_JAWUWR010000038.1:0-59923 GCF_034111725.1 Thalassolituus sp.
GTTTAAAGTGTTTCGATTGGAGGAATGTCCAATCTTAAATCTTGCTCAAGAATAAAACTGTCTTTGCTTCATAAATGAATTATCGACGAGTTCTTACTTGATGATCTTCTGTCTCCAGAACATCTCAGTAAGCACCCACACATAATTGTCTAAATACTTTGTTAAAGAACGACACTTCGTTTCTATCGAAGCGGGCTGCGCATTTTAAAGAAGTTCTTTTCAATGTCAACCGTTTTTCTTTCTGACCGTCAGACATTGTCTTCTTGTTCAGATCGGGGCGCATTATATGTTGCTAGAACTCAATGTCAACCCTTTGTTTTTCTTAAGTTTTCAAGGGTTTCAACACCGCTTGTCTGTCTCAAGAGGTGCGCATTATAGAGACTTCAAATGCGCCGTCAACAACTGTTTTTAATTATTTTGAAATTTCAAACAGGTGATACTTTTTCTTACCCAAGCGCACAATAAAGAATCGACCATACAGAGCTTTTTCCGCAGTAAAAATGTCTGCGCATTTCATATTGTCGTCAGCACCTTGTGCCCTACCGTTAACGAGAACGGCATTACGGCCAAGAGCATCTTTTACTTCTCGACCAGCTTTTACCATACCGCAATCAGTTAATAGCGTTGTCATCGGAATTGCATCCAGCCCTTCTAAGACCAGATAACCAGAAGGCAAGCCATCTAGTTTGATTTGCTCGAGTTCAACTTCACTAAGCTTAGTAACATCGCCAGAGAATAAAGCTTCAGTTATACGCTTTGCGGAGTTCAGTGCTTCATCACCATGAACTAAACGAGTGACCTCATCAGCCAATATTGGTTGTGCCGTTTTGCGCCCTTGTATTTCAGCATCCGATGCTTCAATTGCTTCGATGTCGGCAATTGGCAAAAAGGTGAAATAACGTAAAAACTTATAAGCGTCAGCATCTGCGGTATTCAGCCAAAACTGATAGAAAGCATATGGTGATGTTTTTGTCGCATCAAGCCAGATAGTACCGCTTTCCGTTTTGCCAAACTTTGTTCCGTCAGATTTAGTCACTAGAGGTAGTGTGATACCAAACGTTTGCTTGCTATACATGCGGCGAGCTAGATCGACACCACCAACAATATTGCCCCACTGGTCAGAACCACCAATTTGAATAGTACAATCGCGGCGCTCGGCCAGCTCAGCAAAGTCGTAAGATTGCAGCAACATGTAGGTAAACTCGGTAAAGGATATACCGGCACCTTCACGATCAATACGCTGCTTCACTGATTCTTTTTGAATCATATTATTTACAGAGAAGTGCTTACCGACATCACGTAGAAAATCGAGCACTGTCATTTGACCAACCCAATCGAGGTTGTTTACTACATCTGCACCTGATGCACTGTCATTAAAATCGATGAAGCGACTCACTTGTGCTTTTAATTTATCAACCCAGTTAGCAACGATGTCCGGCGTATTTAACTTGCGCTCTTGGGCCTTGAAGCTTGGATCACCAATCAAACCAGTAGCACCACCTACTAGTGCGATCGGCTTGTGGCCAGCTTGCTGAAAACGCTTCAGCGCCAATAAAGGTACTAGACTACCAATGTGTAAGCTGTCAGCCGTAGGATCAAAACCGCAATAGAGTGTGCGACAACCAGAATCAAGATGGCTTATTAGTTCCTCGTCCGCTGTCGCCTGATTCAGGAGACCACGGGCTTTGAGATCGGCAATTAATGTTGCAGTCATGGGGAGATTCTCATCGCTTTCGGTTGTCAGAGGGTGCTGAACATACCTGATCACGATTCAAAATCAAGTTCACCGAGTAAATTGCCGACGGATTGTTTACACTTGCCGGCTATATAGAAGAGAAGCTGAATAAGGACACCTGTTTCATCATGGCGTTGCAAGGCCCACTACAGTATTTTCCAGCCAGACATATTTTCGCTGCGGCGCTGGTTGTGTTTTTAGTAATTGTCGTCGCCGCATGGCCGACTCCCGAATCCAATATCACTCAGCAGAACTACGTTATTGAGCTGCCTGAGCCAAGTGAAGAGCCCATGCCGGATACTCCGCGGTTGGACTGGGAGGAGGACAAAGTTAAATCCGGTGATAGCTTGTCGGTGGTTTTTGGGCGACATAATTTAAGTGCTGTCGATGTTATTGATATTGCAGCTGCAGTCCCGCGTGAGGTCATTACTTTACGTCCAGGACAGATTCTTCATTGGGTCCGTACCGCAGATAACCACATCACTCACCTAGAAATAGATATCAGCCCTCTTGCGAAGCACAGTATTACTCGCGATGCAGAAGGCAAACTGCAGTATGAACTACTACAGCGCGATGCTGACTTCATTCCTCGTTTTGCCCATGCAGTAATAGATAATTCACTCTTTCTCGACGGTGGACGCGCTGGCATTCCTGATCAAGTCTTATATCAACTAGCCAACATCTTCGGCTGGGATATCGACTTTGCTTTAGACATTCGCAAAGGCGATACCATTAGTTTGGTCTATGAAGAGGTACAACTAGACGGCAACAAGATCAACGATGGCGATATTTTAATCGCGCGCTTTATAAATCAAGGCCGTGAACTTACCGCTGTTAGATACAAAGATGAAGAAGGCAATACTAACTACTACACACCCGAAGGGCTGAGCATGCGCAAGGCCTTTTTGCGCAACCCTATTGATTTTGCCCGCATAAGCTCTCGCTTCAATCTTAATCGTAAACACCCAGTGCTAAACACCATTCGTGCCCACAAAGGCACTGACTATGCAGCGCCAACGGGAACACCGATTAAAGCGGCTGGTGATGGTAAAGTTATTCACGCTGGGCGTAAGGGTGGATACGGTAACGTTGTGATCATTCAACACGGTCAGCGTTATAAAACCATTTACGCCCATTTAAGTAAGTTTGGCCGTAACGTGCGAGTTGGTCGCTATGTTAAACAAGGTCAAATTATCGGCTATGTTGGTATGACCGGCTTAGCGACCGGCCCTCACCTGCACTATGAATTTTTAGTCGATGGCGTCCACCGGGACTCGTTACGTATTCAGCTGCCAAAAGCAGATTCAATTGCTAATAACGATAAATCAGCCTTTGTAGAGCGATCAAAAACACTAATGGGCTGGCTGGATAATTTCCAAAGTAGTGATAAGAGCGGACCATTCTAATGGCTTTGTGTATTGGCTTAATGTCAGGAACAAGTGCCGATGGCATGGATGCATGCTTGGTAGACATTAGCGATGATAGCATCAAGCTTGTTGATGCCATATGTCTGAACTATCCCTACGACGTTACGCGTCGTTTGCGCGATATCGCGTTATCAGAGCATCTATTAGTTAACGACATCGCAACGCTTGATCAACAACTAGCTAGCTATGCCGTCAGTGCGGTGCAGGCACTGTTAAAAAAAGCCGATATTAAAGCCGAGGATGTCATGGTTATCGGTAGTCACGGCCACACTTTGCGCCATCAAGCTCAGCCAAATGGATTTAGCTGGCAACTAGGAAATCCTTCATACATTGCTGAGCATTGTCGAATTGATTGTGTTGCCGATTTTCGCCGTCGCGATATCGCAGCAGGCGGGCAAGGCGCTCCTCTCGTTCCAGCCTTTCATCAATTCGCATTAAGGCAGCTGGCTCCATGTGCCGTGGTCAATATCGGTGGTATTGCCAATATCACGGTTGTCGATGATGTTCTCATTGGTTTCGACACCGGCCCAGGAAATGCGCTTATGGATGAATGGTGCCTGCAAAACTGGAATACCGTCTGTGATCAAGGTGGCAATAAAGCAGCCAGCGGCCAGATCATTGAAGGTCTCTTAGAGCAATGGTTGGCGCATCCATACTTCTCAGCTCCCGCCCCAAAGAGTACCGGACGCGAGTTATTTAACTTAATGTCGCTTGGCGAACTCAGCAATTACTGCCCTGAAGATATTGCCGCCACGCTAACCGAGTTCACCGCTCGCTCCATTGCTTTAGCAGTCATTCATTTTGCGCAAAACTGCCGTCACGTAATGATTTGCGGTGGTGGGGTTCACAATGCCAACTTGATGCATCGCCTCTCGCTCGCAATGCCAACACACAAAATAGAAAGCACAAGCGAAATCGATATTGATCCTGATTGGATGGAAGCCATGGCATTTGCATGGCTAGGCTGGCGCACGATAAATGGTCTTTCAGGAAATATTCCGAGCGTTACTGGTGCCGCTGGTGAGCGAATTCTAGGAGGGATTTACAAGGCCTAAATTAGGCTTTTTAAAACAGGGCATAACCCGCTTTTTGTAGTCGTTCAACTTCAAACTCACCCGATACTACGCTATCAATGAAAGGCGGAAGGTCGGTCATTTCGATACCGCGGTCTCCAAGCCAACGAGAACAAACTTTGATATCGATGATATTGAAGGCTTCTAAGCGTGCCGCCATATCAACCAAAGACTTGTTATCTCGATAATTTGCTCGTTTGAACAGCTCAATTTCTTCACCGGTCAAAACTAAAGGAATCGGTTCTTGTGTGTTGTATTCGAGTTGGCCGCTAGCGATTTTTTCTGCGCGCTGCAATAAGTCGAACAGCTCTTCTGCATTATGGCGCTGGATAAACGCCTGATAACGCCCGGTTGCAGAAGTAACAGAAACCGCTGGTTCAATGTAAGGCTGCATTGCTTCTGCTTCAGCAATCACTGTTTGTGCAACACCCTCCGCCATTGAATACGAAGCAAGCAGCAAACCTATGGCCATAAAGGGATAACGCATACTTACTCCGTTCACTTAATTTTACTCAAACCGAAAATGATGACCCGCAACCACAAGTTGAGGTAGCACTTGGATTTTCGACGCTGAAACGCGAACCCTCTAAACCCTCTTTGTAGTCTAAAACTGAGCCGACCAAATACCCATAACTAAGAGAATCGATGACTACACGAACGCCTGACTTTGCAATCAAGGTATCGTCTTCAGCTCGATCATCATCAAAGGTAAAACCGTATTGAAAGCCCGAACAGCCGCCACCCGTAACGAATACTCGTAAACACAATTCCTCATCCGCCTCTTCTGCCAACAGATTACGTATTTTATCTTCGGCTGTTACAGTTAATTCGAATGGAATGGCTTGCTGTACGCTGTTCATGAGTCTCTCAACCGTAGGATGAAGAATGATTATCGGCTTTTCCGACTAAACTAGTCAACTTTAGCATCGTTGTCGGGCGCTGTCTTGTGAGCAGGCTGCGACTTAGCTGACGTAGATGCTTTGTCTTGAGAATGATGCAGTTGCCCATTTACTTGAGCTCCTAAGACCATTTCCATTGCTTGATAATACACATCACCTTTTACCCGAGCTTTTTTCGCCAGCTCGATATACTCCGAGGCATGAACATCACCGATCACCTCGCCATTGATAATAATATTTGGCGCTGTAATCTGGCCTTCAACCCGCCCCTTCTCACTCACTCGCACGGTAGCACCCGAGCCAGCTTCAGCAATTAAGTTACCTTTTACCAAGCCATCGATGTGTAATCCGCCGGTTAATATCACGTCACCATGGATCTCGGTCTTTGCTGAGATCAATGTGTCGTAGCGAACATCGCTCTTGTCTTTACTGCTGAACATGGGTTTCTCCTTGCATGAACCACTGCTGCGTTTCTTCGACGCGTTGAGGCTTATTACCACTGGATTGCAGAACTACTTGCATCTGCTCAGGCACAAAGCCATCGGGGAGCGTGAGTTCACCTTTTACTTCTTGGAAATAACGGAAACGGAACTTAATGCCGAGACCATCAATGGTGCTATCAACATCGCGCAATGGCAGTACTGTAGTTTTGCCATCTATTTGGCCAACAATATTGATTGCTGCCTGACCTTCAATGTGAGCGCTGTTGTCGACTACTTGCGTTAGCATAATGGCATAACGAAAACGCTGTGGTGATTCAGCGGCCTGAATATCAATTTTACTAACGCGCAAACCACGATCAGTAGAACCCGGCGCCATAATACCTTTATAGAAACCAACCTCTTGTTCTAACCGAGCAACATCAGCATTGAGTTCGCGGACCGTTTGGCGAAAACTTTCAGCCGCTTTGCGATCAACTTCACCACCCTTCTCTAGGACGCTAACGCGCTGACTAAGATTAAGAATGGTTTCTTCAGCCTGACTGAGATTGTGTTCTAGAAATTGCTTTTGCACCGATAGTTGTTGAATCTGAGAGCGGCTATCGTAATAGCCGCCCAGATATCCACCAGCACTAACAATTGCAATAAGAATTATTAAATACAGAATGCTGCGCAGTCTGTGTCCACGTCGTCGATGATCTATGACTAGATTATCCTGACGGCTGCCCTTTACTACGGACATACTTCTGCTCCTCGGGGTTCAGATCATCGGGAGGATCAGGGCATTAATGCGACCTGACGTAGGCCTGCATCTTCATCCAACCCGAACATAATATTCATGTTTTGTACGGCTTGACCGGAAGCGCCTTTCACTAAGTTATCGATCACCGACAAAATAATCAGTTGACCGGTGTCTTTGTGATAATGAATCGCTAAACGACAGGTATTGCTTCCCTTCACGCTGCGCGTTGCCGGATGGCTACCAGCAGGCATTACATCGACAAATGGTTCATCGGCATAACGAGCCTCGAACAGCGCTTGTAGATCCACTTCCAAGTTTGGAATCCGCGCATACAGTGTAGAATGAATTCCACGAATCATAGGTGTTAGATGTGGCACAAAGGTCAATTCAATGGCTTTGCCACCTGCTGCTCGCGACAACCCCTGCCGAATTTCTGGCAAGTGGCGGTGTCCAGCAACTGCGTAAGCGTTCATCGACTCACTACTTTCGCACAATAATGTTCCTACACTTGCGCCCCGCCCCGCCCCGCGTACCGCAGACTTACAATCGGCGATCAACATTTGAGGCTCTAACAGGCCTTTTTCCAGTAATGGAATAAAACCTAATTGCACCGATGTTGGATAACATCCCGGTACCGCAATTAAACGCGCCGTTTTAATTTGCTCACGATTCACTTCTGGCAGGCCATAAACCGCTTCTGGTAATAATTCACGCGCACCATGAGGCTGCTTGTACCATTTTTCCCATTCATCAGCATCGGCAATCCGGAAGTCAGCCGATAGGTCGATCACACGCGCACCGGCATTTAATACTTCTTCGGCTAAAGCATGAGCAACACCATGCGGAGTGGCGAAAAATACAACATCGCAATCGCCCAGTGTTTTCGCATCCGGCACGCTAAATTTAAGATCGGTATGACCGCGCAAGTTCGGAAACATTTCATCAACGCGCAAGCCATCTTCGCTACGTGAGGTAATCACCTCTAACGACACATCGGGATGGTTTACGAGAATTCTCAGTAACTCGACTCCGGTGTAACCGGTTCCGCCGACGATTCCGACTTTGATCACAAGATCACCTCACACGTTGATATTGGCTACAAATGCAGCAGTATTTTTGAAAGGTGCTTATAATAGCGGTTCTTACCCTCAGTTCACACCTCCACCAGCATAAGGACTCGCGTGAACCGACTACGGCAATATTGGCTGAACCTCATTTCCCTCTCCGATAACCAGATTGGTTTAGCAGGGCTAGCGCTGCTATCTGGGCTATTGAGCGGCGCCGTTATTACTTTGTTTCGCCTCGCGATCGAACTACCGTTAGTGTCATGGTTACCTATGACATCGCCGGAGGCTTACGAAACTTTACCCGTTAATTGGCGTATAGCTCTGCTACTTGGCGGTGGCGTATTACTGATCGCCCTCTTTTATTGTGTCAAACCGAATAAGCGGGGTGTTGGCGTCACACACGTTTTACAACACATGGAACGCCATCAAGGCTACTTACCCAGAAGCAATTTAATTCTGCAATGGGTGGCTGCGGTCATTGCCATTGTTAGCGGTCACAGCGTTGGCCGTGAAGGCCCCGCCATTCACATGGGCGCAGGTACGGCGAGTTTAATTGGTCAACGAGCGGGATTAGCTCACCACAGATTACGTATTCTAGCGGGCTGCGGTGTCGCGAGTGCCATTTCAGCTTCATTTAACACACCGATGGCTGGCGTAATTTTCGCCATGGAAGTAGTGTTGTTGGAGTACAGCATTCGCGGCTTTATTCCGATTATTTTGGCTTCGGTTACCGGTGCTATCGTTAGTCGCGCTGTTTTCGGCCATGAAACCGCGTTCAATGTTCCTGCACTCAATCTGCATTCTCTATGGGAAATTCCCTACATTCTGTTATTGGGACTGGCAGCTGGATTAGTGTCTACCGGTTTTATTTACGGTGTGAAGATTTTTCAGAAATTAAGCAACCTGCCGCTTTGGTTACGCTGGGGGAGTCTGACTCTGGCGACTGCCGGAATTAGTATTTATTTACCGGAAGTTTTAGGTATCGGTTATGACACAGTAAACGCGACCTTAGCTGGCGAGGTCGTAATCTCCACCGTACTACTTTTATTAGCTGCAAAATTACTTCTAGCCGCATGGGCTGCTGGTGTGGCATTTCCCGCAGGGATTATTGGCCCGACGCTATTTATCGGCGCGGCACTTGGCGGTCTAATGGGGCAATTATCAGCGTGGTGGTTCCCTGAATATCCAATTTCTGTTGGTTTCTATGCCATGCTCGGCATGGGAGCATTAATGGGAGCCGTACTTCGTGCGCCATTAGCGGCTTTGGTTGCCTTGCTCGAGCTTACCGCCAACCCAAATATCATCATGCCCGGTATGCTGGCGATCGTTATTGCTAGTTTAGTCGTTAATGAAGTTTTTCGTTTGCCATCAGTTTTTCATGTACAACTCGGCGGTAATCGTTTGTATCGAGCACCCGATCCTGTACAGCAAATGCTGCGTAACACTTGGGTAGTTGAAGCTATGCAGCAATCTGTGGTTAAGGTTGAACGTAAACTAGGCCGCGAAGCCGCTGGGTTTGTGCTGCAGCGAGACCCTGACTGGTTATTGCTGGCGGAAGAAGAATTATTGGTTCCACCAGCCGCTTTGGTCGAAGCCTTAACTGCGGATCCTGAGGCTGAATCCATTGATCTCGTCACTATTCCCGCAAAACGCCAAGCGGTAGGTCGGATTTCTTTAAAGGCGAATTTACAGGATGCCTTAGACCTAATGCAGTCAAGTCAATTACAATGGCTCGCGGTTTATCGCGATGAACGCTTCGGGCACTGCAGTGGCGTAGTATCGCGCGAAGACATCGACAATTATTACCACTACCGCCCAAAGCCAGCAGACGATGCGGCGAAGGCACCTATATAAGGCAGCAAATCACACATGCTCTGGGTTAAAGCCTTTCATATTATTGCGGTCATTACATGGTTTGCGGCGATTTTCTATTTGCCGCGCTTGTTTGTTTATCATGCAGCCGCTGAAGATACCATCTCGCGCGAGCGTTTCAAAATTATGGAGCGAAAGCTGTATCGCGGCATTATGACGCCGTCGATGATTGTTGTTTTAGCGTTGGGCGCTTGGCTCATCAGCTACAGCCCACGTTACTATTTTATCGAAAGTCATTGGATGCATGCCAAGCTCGCTTTGGTCGCCCTATTAATTGTGTATCATTTTTATTGCGGCCATCTGCTCACCATATTCCGTGATGATAAAAACCAACGCAGCCATGTGTTCTACCGTTGGTTCAACGAAATCCCCGTATTTATGCTGATTGCCATTGTTATTTTGGTCGTCGTTAAGCCGTTCTGAATTTACTGAAAAAGAGAGTGTTATGAGTTATTCCATCACCCAGTCAGAAGCCCTATTCGCCCAAGCACAGAAACATATTCCTGGCGGCGTTAACTCTCCAGTACGTGCCTTTAAAGGCGTAGGTGGCACACCTATCTTCTTCGATCACGCGAAAGGCGCTTATGTATTTGATGCTGACGGTAACCGCTACATTGATTATGTTGGCAGCTGGGGACCGATGATCTTGGGCCATAGCGCTGATGAAATTTTAGATGCCGTACGTGCACGCATGGACAAAGGCCTCAGCTTTGGTGCACCGACGGCTATCGAAATTGAGATGGCAGAAGAAGTCTGCAAATTGCTACCATCGATGGATATGGTACGCATGGTCAACTCAGGTACGGAAGCCACCATGAGTGCGATTCGTTTGGCACGTGGTTTTACTGGGCGCGACAAGTTGGTGAAATTTGAAGGTTGCTACCATGGCCACGCCGACTCACTGCTGGTAAAAGCCGGTTCAGGTATGCTGACGCTAGGCGTTCCCACTTCGCCGGGGGTTCCTGCGGCGGTGGCTGCCAATACCATCACTCTGGATTACAACAATCTCGATAGCGTCAAAGAATGCTTCGCGCAAATGGCGGATGAAATTGCCTGCGTGATTATCGAACCTGTCGCCGGCAACATGAATTGTATTCCACCAAGTAAGTCTTTTTTACAGGGCTTACGTGAGTTGTGCACGGTGCACGGCATCGTGCTGATTTTTGACGAAGTGATGAGTGGCTTCCGCGTTGCCTTAGGTGGCGCCCAATCCTACTACGACATCATTCCCGATATGACTTGCCTCGGCAAAGTGATCGGTGGCGGCTTACCGGTTGGTGCTTTTGGCGGCAAGCGTGAAATTATGGAATACCTAGCGCCACTTGGCCCGGTTTATCAGGCGGGTACGCTGTCCGGTAACCCATTGGCAATGGCAGCAGGTTTGGCCATGTTGCGCGCCATCCAAAAACCGGGCTTCTACGATCAGCTCACTGCGCGCGTGCAACAAATGCTGAATGGTTTTAAAGCGGTTGCCGATAAGCACGGCATTCCTTTTACTCATAACAGTGCGGGTTCTATGTTTGGTTTGTTCTTTACTGAACTCAATGAGGTGAACACCTTTAGAGACGTGGCCGATCACTGCGATGGCGCGCGCTTTAATGCCTTTTTCCATGGCATGTTAAAAGAAGGGGTGTACCTAGCCCCCTCATCATTTGAGGCAGGCTTTATGTCGATTGCTCACACCGAACAAGACATCGACGATACGATTGCCGCTGCGGATCGTGTAATGGCACAGCTTGTCGCTCATTCTTGATGAGCGCTGTTGTACTTCTGATTGCTAGCCTCGCACTTGCTTGGCTAGCTCGACCTCGCACAGGATGGAGCGGCGAACAGGCCGCTTTGTTTTGCTCAGCGCTTGTTGGCTCGTGCGCAAGCACTTGGGAGCTACTCACACTGGCAGTACCCGCGTTTAGCTCGACTGAAGCCACTTATTTATTAGCTTCGCTCTGCCAATACGCCGCATTTCCATTATTACTACTGGTCGCTGCGGTGCAAGGATTACAAAACACAAGCTATGTCGATGCCGAGTTACTGCGCTGGGATAGAGTGATTTGGGGGCGGATTTTACTCGTCATCTGCGTCATCTATGTCTTAATGCAACGTTCGCATAATTTAGTACTACTGGATAATGCCCTTCTTTTATTGGGGTGTTTCGCAGCCATTGCTTGGCTTATTGCAGCGTCGAAAGGCAACGCAAAACGAATCAATGTCGTGCCTGCACTAGTATGGATTGGTTTAATGGCTTTCTATTTCGCCAAAGTAATCCCCATGCAATGGCTTATTCCCCTAGGCTTTGCCAATACCTGCGTTATGATTTATTCAGGTTCCATATCATTACGTAAATAACTAGCACCTCTTTACTATTATCTCTAATGTAAATATCTATGAATGTTCTGCAGAGTAGAAATACGGAGCTAAACTCAAGTAAACGACTCCAACTTTTGTAGGTTCTTCATGAATGATCTTCGCCGCGACTTCTATATTGAGGCGGACGCTTTTTTTACAAAGCTAACCGCAGGCCTCTTACTTGTTTCAGTGCTACTCGCTAACTGGCATAACACTTGGATAGAAGTGTTTGTGGTTGGCTTACCGGCGTTCATCATTCCGTTAATCATTAGCAAGGCCATGCCAGGGCAGCGCATCAGCCGTGTTAGCTACGCCATTTCACTGATGATATTTTCGGCGTTGCAGATACATCAAGGCCATGGGCTAATAGAAATGCATTTCAGTATTTTTGCTTTACTCGCAGCGCTACTTTACTACCGCGATGTCATAGCAATATTAGCAGGCGCACTCACCATTGCGGTCCACCATTTACTGTTTAACTATTTACAAGAGAATGGCTCTCCTGTGTATGTTTTTGAATATCACACAGGGATCAATATCGTCTTGCTACACGCCGCATTCGTGGTAGTCGAGAGTGGTATTCTTATGTACCTTGCTCACAAAAGCTGGCATGAATTCGTACAAAATATGGAACTTGCTGGCTTAGGAGCGCATATATCACGTGATGATGTGGTTGATCTGGCTTACAAAATCGACAATCCTCAAAGCCAATTCGGTAAGGTATTTAACGTCTTCTTCGAAAATCTCCATACATTAGTACAAGAAGCCAATCGACTATCATTGCAAATTAGCGACGTTGGTAAGGATTTCAATGTATCGACTAAAACGATGGAAGAAGGCGCACGCCGCCAAAGTCATGAAACCGATATGATTGCCACAGCAACCACTCAAATGACTGCCTCAATGCGTGATATTAATACCCACTCAGGAGTCGCGGCAGAAGCCGCAGAAGAAGCCAACTCTGTGGCTGAAAAAAGCAGCATCGACATTCGTAAAGCTCGCGGCACGGTTGAACAATTGGCCAGTAATATTCAGAGGGCCAACGAAGTTATTCAAAATCTTGATAGTGAAAGTAACAATATTGGTTCGGTACTATCGGTTATTCAAGGCATTGCCGAGCAAACCAACTTATTGGCGTTGAACGCAGCGATTGAAGCAGCGCGCGCTGGTGAACAAGGTCGAGGCTTCGCTGTGGTAGCCGATGAAGTAAGAACACTGGCATCACGCACGCATGAGAGTACTGAAGAAATTCAACGCATGATTGAGCGCCTACAAAAAGGCTCAAAAGAAGCCGTTAATGCAATGGAAACCAGTCAAACTGGCGTTGAAAGCAGTGTTAGTCAAATCACTCAAATTGATGAACACATTACGGCGATGAAGGTATCGGTGGGCAATATGCACGGTATGAATGAACAAATCGCTCAAGCTATCAATGAACAGCACACTGCGGTTAGCGAAGTAAACTCAAACCTAGTTGTCATCCGCGAAGTCAGCGATGAAGCATTAACCCAAGCAACAGGATGCATGACTAAATCCGGCAAGCTATTGGCTATGTCTAATGATTTACGCGGCTTACTGTCACGCTTCCGCTTAGATTGATTGCGCAGTTGATTGCAAAGTAACACCACATAAAAATGGGCGCTGATGCGCCCATTTTTATTCGACTAACAACGCATCAATACGCTGCAAGAAGTTTGAATCGCCAGCAGCAAACACCTTTGCACGCTGCAATAACTGTTGTGCTCGGCGAGCATCGCCTACCTGTAAACACACCCAGGCTTGACGATAAAGCACGGCAGGATTGCGCGGCTGAATTTGCCGCGCTTGATCTAAATAGGTGAGTGCCGCAGACCACTGACCGAGCTGACGCGCTTGTTCTGCTTTTTGAAACAGCGATTCCACCGCCGGATGATTCTCACCCTCGGCTAATGAACCCAAGCGACCATTATCCCAAGTCGGCAATGAAGATACTGTCATTGGCATCTGCTCAGGCTTAACCATAGCACTACTGCAACCAGCTAATGCTGCCATCATTACCATTAAAATAACCAGTCGAGCCATGAGCGTTTTCCTTTTGATTCTTGCGCAGCAGCTTCACAGGGCTTGGCCGTGCTGTCCAGTCGTTCTGGCAAAAATGGATAAATTGAGCCGCGGCAGTTATCACCTAATAACACCCCGCGCTCATCCACTGCAGCATTCACGAGCCCTGACGCAGGCAATAATGGCTCAACGCCGACACGCTTAAACGTATCGCGCCAAATAGGTAATGCGGCACTACTGCCAGTAAAAGGCATTGGCTTATTATCATCACGGCCAACCCAGATCACACCTAAATGACGATTATCAAAACCCGCAAGCCAAGCATCTCGCTGATCATCACTCGTGCCAGTTTTAGCGGCTAAACGAATACCAAAACTCTCACCTAATGCCTTAGCGGTACCCCGTTCAGCAACTTGCTCTAGGCCATAACGCAACCATTGAATCATGTTCGGGTCATACGCTTGCTCTCCCTGAATTGCATAGGAAGACAGCGTCTCACCACTGGCAGTGGTAACAGCTTCGATAGTACGCAGCGGCATGACAAAACCTTGAGAGGCAATAGTTTGATACATGTGCGCTACCTCTAAAGGCGACATGGATATTGCACCCAACAAAAGCGATGGATACGGCGGCAGCGGTTGCTCTACACCAAGTTTTGCAAATTCTGCTACCACGTTTTGTAAGCCGACCTGCATGCCCAAACGCGCTGTCGCTTGGTTGTATGAGCGCGCCAGTGCATCAATCATAGGCACTTCGCCATGACTTTGATGATCGTAATTTTTCGGCTGCCATAACTGCTCACTAGGACCAGCCACCGTCACAGGACCATCGTCGAGCAAGGATCCCCAGTGATAACGACCCGACTCTAATGCCGCCAAGTACACCGCTGGCTTTGCTAACGAGCCAATGCTTCGTTGCGCAGCGATAGCACGATTGAAACCAAAAAACTCAGCCTTACGTGAACCCAGCAAAGCTCGAATTTCACCACCATCAACACTGGTAATCACGGCAGCAGTCTCTAATTGATCGCGCAGCTCTGGCTGGCGGCGTTCTAGTAGCGATAACTGATTAGCGGCAGCATCTTCTACTGCATGTTGAACCCAAGGATCTAAGGTGGTGAAGATATGCAAACCTTCGCTTTGCAAATCAGCCAACCGGTAATTGCGCTGCAACTGATCTTTCGCTAGTTCCAAAAATGCCGGATATTCCCGCTGACCCGCACGACGTGGCGAGGCAGTCTCTAAAGACTGACCTTGAGCCCGAATTCGTTCGGCGGTCGATATGATGCCATTTTCTTCCATTAGCCCTAGCACGAGATCTCTGCGCTCTTTCGCTCGTTCTGGATTACGACGCGGATTATAAAAAGAAGCCCCCTTTACTAGACCTACCAGCATGGCAATTTCGCTGGTTTGCAATTCATTTAACGGCTTACCAAAATAGAAACGCGACGCTAAACCAAAGCCGTGAATAGCACGACGACCCGCCTGGCCGAGATAAACTTCGTTAAGGTACGCCTGTAAAATTTCTTCTTTGCTGTAATGACGCTCCAATAATAGAGCCATCAGGGCTTCCTGAATTTTACGTTGCAAACTACGCTCGCTGGTTAAGAAAAAATTCTTAACCAATTGCTGCGTTAGGGTAGAGCCGCCCTGCACCATGCCGCCAGCCCGCATATTCGCCATCATCGCCCGCGCAATGCCGCGCGCAGATACGCCCCAATGATCAAAGTAGGCTTTATCTTCCGTAACAACCAAAGCGGCAACTAATTGCGCCGGAGCCTCACTTAACTTTATTAGCTCTCGATCTTCGTTGTGCGCAGGAAAGATGCCACCAATATACTGTGGCTCTAAACGAACCAAGGCAACGTCACCCTGCCCGTCTGTTAATTCTGTGATATGGCCATCATGAATACGAACAGTGAGACGGCGTGTTACTTCAGCGCCATCCCAAAATGGAAATGCTCTGCGGTAAATAAACCAACGTTCGCCACGCTCGTCATAACTACCGACCCGACTAGCACCACTTGAACGGATATAATCAGCCCACTGTAATTCCGCCCGCAATTGCTCCGCAGAAAGTGATTTACCCGGATAGAGCGTCAGCGGACGAGCATAAACCTTGGCCGGCAATGCCCATTTTTTACCATCAAACTCCGCTCGTACTTTGGCATCCAAATACACCAGCCAAATTCCAAACAGCAAAACCGCCGCGAGACTGCCCAAGACAAACAAGCGTCGCCAATGAGTGCTTTTCTTTGTTGGAGGAGGTGGTGGTGGCGTCCCCTGTGACTTTTTAGCCGTTGGCGCTGCAGCTTTTGTCGTCTTAGGCGCACTTTTACGCGTCACCGTGGCGGATTTCTTACCGTTAGAAGCAGACGCAGCTGCAGACTTTTGTGCCGTTGGCGAGCGACGTTTGGGTGCTTTTTTATCACTATCGGCACCACTATTGTTGTTTGGGGAGCTCATAAATTCAGGCGTTCAGCATTCACAAAAAGAGGGCGGAATCATAGCAAGTCCGGCAGGTAGGTTCTAATAACCATTGCGCTCAGCCACCAGCATTGTTTATCGTGACGATTAAATCAATTATCTGTATTTTTTATACGATATTGCGATCATCGCCACTAAAATGAGTAAAGCCGAGGTTAGTGACCTCGATTGCCTTTGGCATAAACACAAATTGCAGCTTGGATAGCTCGTAATCAACTAACAGAACTCGGATGTCCGAACGAAATCGGTCTCGAACCTTCTTTAACTGGAGTATACGCATGCTTAAGAACCTGTTTATCCGTGGACTGCTATCGGCAGCTGTTGTGACCGCGACTTCTGCGGTAAGTGCCGAAGAATCTCTCCATATTTATAACTGGTCTGACTATATTGCCGAAGACACAATCGCCAACTTCCAAGCAGCGACTGGAATTCAGGTGACATACGATGTTTATGACTCCAACGAAGTATTAGAAGCCAAGCTGTTAGCTGGACGCAGCGGCTACGATTTAGTATTTCCAACCGCACGTCCTTTTGCTGATCGTGCGATTCAAGCCAAGTTGTATCAACCAATCGATAAAGCTGCCCTGACTAACTATGGCAATCTCGATTCTGTGATTGTGAAATCATTAAGTGACATTGATGCTGGCAATCAATACCTAGTACCTTACATGTGGGGCACAACCGGTATCGCTTACAACGAGCCAAAAGTGAAAGCGATCCTTGGCGACGACATGCCATTGGATACATGGGCACTGGTGTTTGATCCAGCTATTGTTAGCAAATTATCAAGCTGTGGCGTTGCTCTTATGGACGACGCAACCGAAATCTTTGCAGCCGCCAACGCCTATATGGGGACGCCAACCGACGACTACAGCAAAAAAGCGATCGATGCCGCTGCTGCAACTGTCGCGGCTGTGCGTCCTAGTATCCGTTACTTCCACAGCTCACAAACTATCAACGATCTTGCTAACGGTGATATCTGTGTAGCACATGGTTACTCTGGCGATATGCTGCAAGCGCGTGATCGTGCAGCCGAAGCTGACAACGGTGTTGTCGTGCAATACATCGTACCAAAAGAAGGTGCCGTGGTATGGACGGACGTAATGGCTATTCCTGCGGATGCGCCAAACCCAGCAGCCGCCAACAAGTTCATCAATTACTTGTTAACACCTGAAGTGATTGCTCCGATCACTAACTACGTTGCTTACGCCAATGCGAACAAAGCAGCCACGCCGTTGGTTGATGAAGAAGTGCGTAACAACCCTGGTGTTTACCCTTCAGCAGCGACTCAAGAAAAGCTGCTAGTGCTGAAAACACCAAGTGACAAAGAAGCACGAAACATGACCCGCACTTGGACTCGTGTTAAAACCGGCAAATAAAACAGCCGAACGTGCTAACCGCTAGTGATTGAATCAATCACTAGCGGTTTAAAATTCATTCTGTCTATCCAAAGCCTCTCACTCCGAATGGATTGTGGAGGCTTTATTGCTATATGCGATAGATACAGTACGTTGTATTTTCAGACGTCTGCCACTGACGCGTCATTTAGAGCTTGAATCTCATGAATCAAACACGACCGACTTCATCTCAGCCTTGGGCCGCCCCAGAAGAGGAGCCGATTGTACGCATAGAAAAATTAACGAAAAAATTCGACGACACCTATGCAGTCGATGAGATCAGCTTGGATATTCACCGCGGTGAATTTTTCTCTCTATTGGGCGCATCGGGCTGCGGTAAAACTACCTTGCTGCGCATGCTGGCAGGATTTGAAACGCCGACCAGTGGCCGAATTATTATTGACGGCCAAGATATGACCAATGTGCCGCCCTATAAACGCCCGGTGAATATGATGTTCCAAAGTTATGCGTTATTTCCGCATATGAATATCGCGCAAAATATTGCCTACGGATTAAAACAAGAAGCCATCTCTTCTGCTGAGCGCCGTGAACGCGTCGCTGAAATGATGGCCTTAGTGCAAATTGAAAAACTCGCGACACGTAAACCGCACCAGCTTTCCGGTGGTCAGCGTCAGCGTGTTGCGCTTGCTCGCGCATTAGCCAAGCAGCCGAAGATTTTGTTACTCGACGAACCATTGGGCGCACTCGATAAAAAGCTACGCGAGCGCACTCAGTTTGAATTAGTAAACTTACAAGAACGCCTCGGTATTACTTTTATTATCGTAACCCACGATCAAGAAGAAGCCATGACGATGTCTTCGCGTATCGCGCTTTTGCATGATGGTCGCGTTGAGCAAGTTGATAATCCGCGTCGCATTTACGAATTCCCGGCTACTCGTTATGCCGCCAACTTCATTGGTTCGGTGAATTTATTTAACGGCCATGTGGTTGAACACGAAAATGATATGGTGGTAATTCACAGTGAAGAAGCCGGTGGTGATTTACGCGTTCATCATAGTCAGCCTCTGTCGATTGGTATGGCCGTCACCGTTGCTGTGCGCCCTGAAAAAGTGGCGGTAACTAACGAATACGAAAATGCGCCTAATAATATCCGCGGCATTATTCAAGAAATTGCCTACCTAGGTGACGTATCGATTTACCACGTTGATTTACCCAGTGGTAAACGCATTCAATTTACTCAGCCTAATGTGATGGCACTAGCGGAACAGCCTTTAACTTGGGGACAAGAAGTCTCGCTAAAATGGCATACCCATAGCTGTGGAGTGTTAACGCAATGATGATGTCGCTGCAACGCTGGCTTGGAGCCAATGGCCAGCGCTTAATTGTCGGTATTCCTTGGTTTTGGCTGGCGCTATTTTTTGTGCTGCCCTTTTTGTTTATTTTGAAAATCAGTTTATCCGAACCACAACTAGCGCAGCCACCTTATCAAGATTGGATTCGCGAATTTGAAGATGGCTTGCTGACGATCACTCTGAATTTCGGCAACTACCTACTATTGCTAGAAGACGATCTCTATTTTTCGGCGTTGATGGGGTCACTATCCATTGCCGCCGTATCAACCGTTATTTGTTTATTAATCGGTTACCCGATGGCCTATGCCATTGCGCTTTCTCCAAAACATTGGCGCATGCCACTGTTAATGCTAATTATTCTTCCCTTTTGGACGTCTTTTTTAATTCGGGTTTATGCGTGGATCGGCATCCTCAAAGATAATGGTTTATTAAATCAATTATTAATCGGGATCGGCCTAATTGATGAGCCGTTACACATGCTACACACCCCCATCGCAGTTTATGTTGGCGTGGTATATAGCTATCTACCCTTTTTGGTCTTACCTCTTTACGCCACATTAGTGCGCTTAGACAACACCTTACTAGAAGCTGCTGCCGACCTCGGCGCTCGCCCTTGGCGTCAGTTTTTAACCATTACCTTGCCGCAATCTATACCTGGGGTGATGGCGGGTTCTATGCTGGTATTTATTCCGGTGATGGGAGAGTTCGTCATTCCAGATTTACTCGGCGGCCCAGATACTTTAATGATCGGTAAACTCATGTGGACCGAGTTTTTTAGCAATAAAGACTGGCCGGTTGCCTCCTCGCTAGCGGCCATTCTGCTGTTAGTATTAATCATTCCATTTGTGGTGATGCGTCATTACGAACAAAGAGCGAACGAGGAGCAAGGCTGATGCGCGCATTATTCTCTCGTTACCCGCTGCTCATTATTTTATTGCTGTGCGGCTATGCTTTTTTGTATCTGCCAATTTTCAGCCTGATTATTTATTCGTTTAACGAAAGTCGACTGGTCACCGTATGGGGCGGGTTTAGCACTAAGTGGTATGGGGAGTTAGTTAACAACGCGCCCCTACTTAATGCTGCATGGTTGAGTATTAAAATAGCCGCGCTTAATGCCACCTTAGCCATAGTACTAGGGACATTTGCCGCACTTGCTATTGTGCGTATGCGCGGTACTCGAGGCCATAAGAGTTTAGGCATTATGGTAACGGCACCATTAGTAATGCCTGAAATTATTATCGGCTTATCCTTACTGCTACTGTTTGTCGCCTTGGAAGATCTAACGGGCTGGCCCGAAGGCCGTGGGCAGGTCACCATTTTAATTGCCCACGTCACTTTCTCGATGGCGTATGTCACTGTCATCGTACAAAGTCGACTGGCACATATGGATAGATCCATTGAAGAAGCCGCGATGGATTTAGGCGCACGCCCGTTAAAAGTATTTTTTACCATTACGCTGCCGATGATTGCCCCTGCTCTTGCTGCAGGCTGGCTGTTAGCGTTCACCCTGTCGATGGATGACTTAGTGATCGCCAGCTTTGTTTCTGGCCCTGGCGCAACCACTCTGCCAATGGTGGTGTACTCCAGCGTGCGCTTAGGTGTTAGCCCGCAGATTAATGCGTTAGCGACCATTATGATCGCCGTGGTAAGCCTTGCAGTATTGATTGCTGCCGTCATTATGTATCGACAAGAAGCCGCGGATCAAAAGCGTAAGTAATCCCGCTATCGCGTAGTGGTGGCTATCACATGTTAGCCACCACCTAAATTATTCAAACTTGGTATTCCACATTCCAAGATAGCGCCCCAGCAGCTAAAGTAATGGTCTAATCGTTTAAGGTAAGAAGACTATGCTGCCCGGCCCAATATCCGCCCATTGGCAACACATTCAAGCCACCATTGTCGATACTTACGCCCATCTTGGTTTTGATTGGCTCAATCTTTGGCAAAGCCTTGAACACGAACAACAGCAGCGCCTGCAAAAAGTCTTGTGTTTGAGCGACTATGTTGTCGATGCACTGCCCCATCAAGGTGAATACTTCGCTAACGCATTGCGTACCGATTCCCTGTCACAACCGTTGGGGCGAGGCGATATTCACCAGTGGCTAAATGAATTTTCCCAAGATGCAAAAACCGATGACGACTGGCATGCCGCGCTACGCCATCTGCGTCGCCGCGCTATGGTGCATATTATTTGGCGCGACCTACTGCGCTTAGGAAATACCTTAGATACCACCCGTGTACTATCTGAATTAGCCGATGAATGCGTCTGCCGCAGCCTCGATTTCTTAGCGACCGATTTGATTGCGCGTCATGGCAAGCCTTTGAGTAAAGAAAGCGGTGAAGAGCAACATTTGCTGGTGTTGGGTATGGGTAAGCTTGGTGCTTACGAATTAAATTTAAGCTCTGATATCGACCTTATTTTTACTTACCCCGACAGCGGCGATACCTCTGGCCCTAAGGTTATTAGTAACCAAGAATACTTCGTTAAGCTTGGACAAAAATTAATACAGGCGTTAGATAAACAGACAGTGGATGGCTTCGTCTTCCGCACCGACATGCGCCTACGCCCCTATGGGCAAAGCGGCCCACTTGTGATGAATTTCTCTTCGCTGGAAAATTACTACGAAAGCCAAGGTCGAGACTGGGAACGCTACGCCATGGTCAAAGCGCGCGTAATGAATGGCGAAACCAGCCCTGCGGCGAAAGAATTGCTCGGCATTCTGCGTCCATTTACTTATCGAGTATATGTTGATTACAGCGCGTTTGCGTCTTTGCGTTCGATGAAAGATATGATCAATGCGGAAGTGCGCCGCCGCGGCTTAGAAGATAACGTTAAGCTTGGCTCTGGTGGTATTCGCGAAGTCGAATTCATTGTGCAAGCCTTCCAATTAATTCGTGGAGGCCAAGACCGACTGCTGCAAACACGCGAATTATGCCACGTGCTCGATATCCTTGCCGCAGAAGGTTATCTCCCTATTGAAGCCTGTGAACAATTACGCAGTGCCTATTTATTTTTGCGTGACAGTGAGCACGCCATTCAGGCATTGGCTGACGAACAAACCCAACAGCTGCCACAAAATGAACTTGATCAGGCGCGTATTGCTTGGGGCATGAACTGCGACGATTGGCCAACCTACTTACAACAGCTATCGACACATCGACAAAATGTTAGCCATCACTTTGCGCAAATTGTCGCTAATGATGAGAATAATGGGCAAGACTCGTCGGCGCTCAATCATGCATGGCTAGATTTATGGCACGGTGAATTAACAGGCGCGGCTGCGGACACGTTTTTAGCCGAGCATCCCTGTGACAATGCTAAAGAAGTACAAGATAAGCTTTCGACCTTTCGTGAATCCCGTGCCGTACTCAATATGCAGCAAGTTGGGCGCGAGCGTTTAGAAGAATTAATGCCCCTACTGCTGCAGAAGTTATGGCTTCAAACGGCACCACTAACAACACTAGAGCGGTTAATTCCTTTATTGGAAGCGGTGCTACGTCGTACCGCTTATTTAGTGTTATTAAAAGAAAACCCACAGGCACTGAAGCAACTTGTGCGCTTATGTAATGCATCGAGCTGGGTAGCCGAATACATCACTCAAACCCCGCTGTTGTTAGATGAGTTACTCGACGTTACTAGCTTATATCGCTTGCCATCCGCGGCTGAACTACGCGAAGAACTCCACCTTCGCCTGTTGCGCATCGACCCTGATGATTTAGAACAGCAAATGGAGCAGCTCAGGCAATTTGTGCGCGCCCATAAATTACGTGCCGCCGCCTGCGAGGTAATGGAAGCGCTAACACTAATGCAGGTGAGTGATTATCTGACGTGGCTGGCCGAAGTCACGCTGACCACGGTTATGAATCTAGCGTGGCAACAAATGGTCGATAAATATGGCTACCCGACCGATGCCAATAATGACGCTGTTGCTGAACCTGAATTTCTTATCCTTGGCTACGGCAAGGTAGGTGGTCTCGAGATCAGTTATAGCTCCGATCTGGATTTAGTGTTTATTCACAATGGTATTGCTGGCAAAGCGACTAACGGCGAGCGCAGCTTAGATAACGGCGTATTTTATACCCGTATGGGCCAACGCATGGTGCACATTCTCACCGCGCAAACCCGCTCCGGCGATTTGTATGAAGTTGATCTAAGGCTACGTCCGTCGGGTAACTCCGGCATGATAGTAACGTCGCTTAAAGCCTTCAGCGAATACCAAGAAAAGCACGCATGGACATGGGAGCATCAAGCCTTAGTGCGAGCCCGAGTATTGTGCGGGCAAGCCGCGCTCGCAACAGCAACTAAAGCCGTGCGCGAAGGCATTTTATCAAGACCGCGTAATATCCCTGCCCTGCGCGAAGAAGTGCGAGCCATGCGACAAAAAATGAGGGATAATCTTGGCTCCAAAGATACGAGCGGCCAGCAATTTCACCTCAAACAAGACGCGGGGGGTATTGTTGACATCGAGTTTCTGGTTCAATACGGAGTACTGGCGTGGTCACACCAACACCCAGCGCTGTTGACTGTTACAGACAACATGCGTTTGTTGGATGCCTTCGCGCAAGTTGGCCTGATGAATCCAAAAGATCGTCAGACCCTGCAGGAAACCTACCTGTCCTACCGAGCCGAAACTCACCGGCGTGCATTACAGAAGCAATCCCTGTTACTGGACTATGACACCCAATCCAGACTGGGCTTTGATGTACGACGCAGCGATGTAATCCGACTGTGGAAACTCTGGTTAGAGGCTGATATCTAAAATCTGAGTCAGCTGGCCAACAACATTTTACGAATTTTGAGTGAGGTCCTTATGCTACCTTCCATGTCTGACCGCGATGGTCTGATCTGGCTAGACGGAGAGATGGTTGACTGGCGCGAAGCGAAAGTCCACGTATTAACTCATACCTTGCATTACGGCATGGGCGTTTTTGAAGGTGTGCGGGCATACGAGACGGCACAGGGTGCGGCAATTTTCCGTTTGCAGGAACACACCCAGCGCCTGTTTAACTCGGCCCATATCCTGAATATGAAGCTGCCGTATAGCAAAGAAGAAATTAACGAAGCGCATCGTGCTGCTGTGCGTGAAAACAACCTGAACAGTGCTTATATCCGCCCAATGGCGTTTTATGGTTCTGAAGGTATGGGCTTACGTGCTGAAAATCTAAAAGTACATGTCATGGTTGCGGCTTGGGAATGGCCGGCCTACATGGGTGAAGACGCAAAAACCAAAGGTATTAAAATTCGTACCTCTAGTTACACGCGTCACCATGTCAACATCACTATGTGTAAAGCAAAAGCGAACGGCAACTACATGAACTCCATGTTAGCCCTACGTGAAGCATTAGATAGCGGCTGCGAAGAAGCACTATTACTGGATAACGAAGGCTACGTGGCTGAAGGGTCTGGTGAAAACTTCTTTATGATGAGTAATGGCGTTATGTACACGCCAGAACTGACATCATGTTTAGACGGTATTACCCGTCGTACCATTATGGAAATGGCACGCTCAATGGGTATTGAAGTACGTGAAAAACGCATCACGCGCGATGAAGTGTATATCGCAGATGAAGCATTCTTTACCGGTACTGCCGCAGAAGTATTGCCGATTCAATCATTGGACGGTCGTGTGATCGGCGCTGGTAGCCGTGGCCCAGTTACTGAGAAGTTACAGAATATGTACTTCGATACGGTAACGGGTAAAGCACCGTTTAAAGCGGAATGGCTGACGCTGGTTAAGTAAAATTTATTTACTTAATAAGTAGGCAATAAAAAGCCGCAATTAACTGAGTTAATTGCGGCTTTTTATTTACAGGATGATTAGCCCCGTCATATCAATAGATAAACGACATTCGAGACTATCACCAGCATAAGCGTAGGCTTTCTCACTAAATTCGGTGCCCGAAATCAATCCGGTTTCAGTATCAAGCGTTAACTCTAATTTATAGTTATTGACGGTATTGAGACCGAGAATTGTATCATTGCTATTTTCTTCGATAACAAAGGTGGTGCCACTTACTGAGCTAAAATTCACGCGCTCATTTTCATTAATTATGTAACCGTTTCTCCAGTTAATAACTAAGCTCTCTCTACTTTTAAGGGTGTAATCTAACCCAACGCAGTCAGTGTCATTACTGGTTGTGAATTTTACAAAATATTCATTTTCTGCAAGCCCTAACGTTTCGCGATTAGCCGCTGCAAACCTAACTTGGAAGTTATCAGAGCCACCCTCAGACTTAACTCGAACCCGGTAGGTAAAACCACTGGTTGCAGTAAACACTAAGCTTTCATCCGATGTGTCGCCTTTACTCGAAGCTAACGTATTCAGACCAGTAAAATCTGATACCACTAAATCAAGATTTTCAGCAGCGCTAGAGAGCACAACCGCCACATCCCCAGTGATCGCCGCCGTGTAATAAACGTCGACCCAGCTGTCTTCGACGACATAACCGGTCAATAAGGTATTCAAAGCAACGGCTTGGTAATTTTCAACCGCTGTTGAAGTTAAATCTGGTTCGCTTACGCGACCTTTTAAATCTTCTGAAATAGTTACATTGATCGCAGGAGATGAGCTACCACCAGAATCACCGCCACATGCAACAAACATTGGAGTTAGCGCCGCTAGAAAGAGTGCTCGAAAGCTCATAATGCGTATCCTTCGGTTTTTTTATTATTGATCGCTGGTCTTATCATATGTGAACAGCAATTGAAGTAAAACGACTAAAACCAGCGTATACAGTAAAATAACATAACGAAAAATACAGACGATCCTTAAACTGCGTGTATCCAATCACTTGACGAAAGACAATGCTATGTGTGAACTTCTCGGTATGAGCGCCAACACGCCAACGGACCTTTGCTTTAGTTTTACTGGATTGACCCAGCGCGGTGGTGCTACAGGCCCACACAAAGATGGCTGGGGGTTACCTTTTTTGAAGGTAAAGGCATTCGTTCATTTCACGACCCAGACCCTAGTTCTTCATCCAAGATAGCTGAGCTAGTGCAGCACCATCCGATCAAAAGTAAAACCGCAATTTGCCATATTCGTCAGGACAACATCGGTGATATTTGCTTAGCAAATACGCATCCATTCAGCCGAAACGACACCAACGGATGTGGTCAGCATTATCGCTACCGAACCATTAACACATGATGAAGAGTGGGATATTTATCAACCCGGTGAGTGGCGCTTGTGGCAATTAGGCGAAGTGGTTGCTCAAGGGATTAACAATTAGTAGCTTAATTAAGAAGCTTTAGGTTTGCGCTTTAATTTAATCGAACTCGTTGTTTTAACCGACCTAGTTGATTTATCTGGGCTAGCTGACTTGCGCGGTGCAGTCGACTTTCTTACTGCAGAGCCGCCTCTTCTTGGTTTAAACGCAGGCATGGAAATATCACCAAAACGTCCGATATCTAGCTGCTTGGCTTGGCTAATTAATGCGTCTAATTGAAGAGCAAGAGGTTGCATAAACTGATCGTAGTTTAATAGCTTTTGGGTGATGTCATTTAATTGCTTTTCCCACTGAGCGGTCATATCCGGCAAGGTACAGGCTTCGGGTAGGGCAGCAACCAGTGCTTTACCTAAATCCGTGGCGCGAATACTTTTCCCTTCGCGCTGTAGAAATCGGCGTTTAAATAACAGTTCAATGATTCCGGCGCGAGTTGCCTCGGTGCCTAGACCATCCGTCTCTTTTAATATTTTTTTCAATTCAGAGTCTTTAACAAAACGCGCTATTCCTGTCATGGCTGCAAGTAAGGTGGCATCGGTAAAGTAAGCGGGAGGCTGCGTATTTTTTTCTTGCACATCCGGTTCGCCACTCCACAAGACTTGTCCCTTTTCTAATTTAGGTAAAGATGGACGACTTGGATCTTGATCTGCGTTTTGATCCGAGTGTTTACGAGCCGGAAGTAGTTGTTTCCAACCGAGTTTTATCGTTTCTCGCTCGGTAGCAACAAACACACCACCGGCAATATCTAATTCAATGCGCATGTCGGCATATTCAAACGCAGGGTAAAACTGCATCACATATTGGCGTGCAATCAGTTGGTAAACTTTCTGTTCATACTTTGATAAACGCTGAATATCCAACGATTTTTCGGTAGGAATTATCGCATGATGCGCTTCCACCTTTTTATCGTCCCACGCTTTACTGCGATATTGCGTGTCAGCTTGTGCTACTCCACTAACCAGTTCATGAGCACTATTAGCAATGGCGGATAATACTGCACTGCGACGCGCATAATGTTCTGTCGGTAAATAGCGACAATCAGAACGCGGATAGGTAATCAGCTGATGTTTTTCGTATAACGATTGGCAGGTATCTAATACTTGCTGCGCACTTAAGCCAAAGGCTTTTGCCGCATCAATTTGCAGCGACGATAAATTATACGGCAAGGGCGCTGCTTGTTTTTTTAATTTTCGCTCAACACTGGTCACGCTTGCCGCTTGCTGGCGAATACGTTGAGCTACATTATGTGCAAGCTTAGGATTCAGTACCCGGCCCTCGTCGTCTTGGTGCGCTTGGCAAGATTCGCTGGGTTGCCACTTGGCATAAAAACTCAGCGGCTGTTCGGCATTTAAATGCAGCGCGGCGAACACTTCATAAAATGGCTTGCTAATAAAGTCGGCAATTTCATTATCTCGACGCACAATTAACCCTAGAATTGGTGTCTGCACGCGACCGACTGACAACACCGCTTTCAAACCGCCCTGTTGGCCTTTTAACGTATAAGCTCGGGTTAAATTAATTCCGTATAACCAATCGGCACGAGAGCGCGCCAAAGCCGACACCGACAGCGGAATAAAATCCTTATTAGGACGTAGCTGTTGCAAGGCGCGGATAACGGCTTGAGGATTTAAATCACTCACCAATAAACGCTGCATGGATGAGCGTTTTGTCGCAGGCACTTTTAAAAAAGCAATAACCTCGTCTACTAATAGTTGCCCCTCACGATCTGGGTCTCCCGCGTGCACTATGCTATCCGCTTCTTTAACCAGTTTACGCAATACGCTTAATTGCTTGCGAGTTTGCGCCTTAGCTTCAAGCTGCCATTCATCAGGAACAATCGGTAAGTGATCTAACCGCCACTGTTTATATATGGGGTTATAGGCTTCTGGCTGAGCTTGCTCTAACAGATGGCCTATACACCAGCTCACCACATCGCCGTTGGCAGCGCGCACAAAGCCTTCGCCTTTGCTATGAGGCTGAGGAAGCACCGCTGCAATTGCGCGGCCTAAGCTTGGTTTCTCGGCAATAATCAGGCGCATAAAATGCTACTGTAGATAATATGTATATCCGTACAGTATATAGCGCTAACCTAAGGATTCAATGGGCAAAATTAGCCTTGCCCATAAAGAGTCGACCGTGAGTTGAAATGACAGCATTTATGCTGCGTTGGGCATAACCTGCCAAATTTGACCACGATGGGCAGCATAGATATCGCGAACCCATTGTAATGCTGGGCTGCCGGCCCACAATTTAGCGACACCAGCCATTTTTTCGCGGAATTCACTCGTGCCGTAAATCGGATGTTCTTCTGGGCAGGCCAACGGTGCAAGTAAAGAAGCAGCTGTAATATCAGCAACGGTTAAGCTATTACCCACCAAATAACGACCTTGTTTTATGCGTGCTTCCAACCACTTAATTTCAGCATCAATACGCTGTTCAGCAATTGCGACATGTTTCGTATTAATTTTAAGCTTTAGCTTAAACATAGGCTTAATAATCGGATAACCAGCACGTACAATGCGGCTCTCCCAAGGTGTTGAAAACTGCGTCCAAATATCTAAAATTAGTGCTTTATGAGCAAATCCTGGCAAATATAAATAACGCGCAACACCCTTGCCGACGGCATCAAAGCGTCGCTGAATTGCGATGATTTCAGCAAGAGATTCTGCCGGTAAAGATTTTAATGGCCCATATTCTTGCGCCAACCAATCGACAATTCGCGGACTATCTTGAACGCGCATACTCCCACGCTGAATCAGCGGTACGGTTGTCTGACCTCGACCACCTTTTAACAGCATCGGTAAGGTATGAATAGCAGGCGTGAGCGCCTGTTCAACATAAGGAATATCTTCGTAATCTAGCAACCAACGAATTTTCTCGCTGTAATGCGACATATTGATGGTGTAGAGGGTCAGCGCGTTGGTATTAGACATAAAAACGTCCTCGGCAATATAAAACGTGCGCTACTCTACCCCATGGAAACCAGAGAGGTAAGAGCGCGATTAAGACAAGTTACCACGTGGCAGAATAAGAAATCAGCTCTTCAATTCTTCGACTGCTGCCAACGCCGCTTGTTGAATTTGTTCTAAATCTGAATATTCACCAAGATAAAAAGTATTATGGACACAATCGGCTAAGGTACGCATGGCCGACAAGTGACCATATTGGTTTTCAACGACCGAGAGCCAATCTTCGATCTCAACCGACGACTGACGTTTTGGTGTGTGTTTTTGCGCCATACGTTGCAGGTGATAGATATAGAAATAAAGGGCGTCAGGCGCATTGTTAGGCGTGTAAGCCTGTATTTTACGTGCGCTTATATAAGCATGCAGATACGGCAGCCAATAAGTTTGGAACCTCCAACCAGCAAATAGAATCATGCACATCAGCAGCAGTAGAGGCCAAGCATTAAATAAAAATAGTTTAATGTAGGCCGCAATAATGACGACGCCTGTGTATAGCGCTAGCCACAACGCACTAAGAAAAGCTCCAAGATTAAACTCTTGGCTTTCCCCGACTTGGCTACGCTGCACCACTTGCTGAGCGTATTGACTTATCTGCTCTGCGGCAAAAACACTTTCTTGTGAGCTAGGAATTTGATAATACGCCGTAGGTTCAAACGTTACCCAGCGTCCGTCAATCCATGCCTCCGTCCAAGCATGACCATCAATTGCGCGGATTTCAAAATACCCTGTCAGTGGATTTTTATTGTTCACCGAGAAACCCGTCACTAAGCGCGCGGGGATACCTAAGCTGCGCAGCATGATCGTCATCGCGCTAGCAAAATATTCACAGTGACCTTGCTTGTCGACAAACAGAAATTTGCTCAGTGGCGTACGACCTTGTGATTGTGTAATCGAAGCAAAACTGTACTGATATTCGCTGCGTAAATGTGTTTCTAGGGCGATGGCTTTGGCATAACTGCCTGAATGTTTGCGTGTCACTTCACGCGCTAACTTGCGTATACGCCCGTCAAAGTTTTTGGAGAGTTGTAGGTCTTCGCTTTCTGGCGGCGGCGCTCTCGATATTGGGCGGTTATCCACCAGCTCTAATGCCGACTTAACGGTATAGCGCGTATTAGGTCGTAGTACTCCCGGCAATAAAGGCTGATTAAATTGATCAAGTGCAATCACACTCGCGGGCACCCATATAGAAACCGGATCAGCGGCGGCAGGAAGCCATGCAGGCATGTTCTTTTCGATGGTAATAACTTGCTGGAAATTTCCTTTGCGAGTGACGTCTAAGTCTACTTTACCTATAAAGTTGGTATTTACTTTGCGACTGATATTTTCGTTGGTAGATGACCAACTCTCGCCATCAAAGTAATTAAAGGTACGAACTTTTAAGTAGCTGCCGTGCGGCGCTTTCATGCGCGCGACAATAGCATTTAAATCAATACCAGCCTTGCTTGCCATGGTTTCACGAATATCAAACTGGCTATTAAAGCCGTCATATTCATAGTCACTGCCGTCATCGCCGTAAGAAGAAAGATCTGTAATTTCATTAAAGTTATCTAAGCGTGAACGCTGATCTTCTACCTCGTTACTTGCCGATTTTTTCGGTGGTGGAGGTACATTGTCGTCAGCATGTTTCTGCCAGTCATCATCATGATAGAAGTCACCAGACGAGGATTCTTGCCCGCCGAAGTTTAGCGCCGGAGGACGCGGAATGATGAGATAAAATAGGAAAGCCAACACTAAAATCACTGAGGTGACAAGAACCCTATGCTGGCTTGCAGAGACAAGGACGACATTATTTTGTTCGTAATGCTCGATTTGTTCTCCCTGATCTAACCAAGCTTCCCCTAAGCTAAACGCAGCAAAAAGACTATAGGCTGTTATTGCCAATAAATAGTATCCAGATGTCGCCTCGGCTGCGCCCACCAATACAAAAATAAAACTCATCACCTGAGCAAAATAAAATCGTCGATAAGTATGTAGCTGAACATTCAAAGCTAAAGCAGCAACAAATAATAAGGCGCCCAATGCAACCAGCAAATTAAGTTTAAATAATAAAAAGAGGAAGATCCCTAATCCAAGTACGGCTATTCCATCAGCAATAGGTTTATTTTTTTCAGGCTCTTGTCGTTTTTTCCAACCTAGCTGCAAAGTAAACCAGACCAACAGCAGCAATAGCGGAAATAGCAATGCAGCGTAAGGAGAGACCATAACCGCAGCACATCCCGTCGCGGCAGATGTCATCTGCAAACTAAACCAATTGATAACCGGTACACGCCGAATCATTGCGAAAATACTCGTGTTAAATCACTCAGCTGATGAATATCTAAGCGTAACTGATTCTGGCTGACGGTAGTCCAACCTTCTTTGTATTGCGCCATAGGAAAGCGATAGCTCTCCTCAGAAATCACTATATCAATGTGGCCTGCAGGAGAGTGTAATTGCAATTCTTGGCTGCTAACGCGCACGGTAATTAATACTGCCTGCTGTCCTTGTTCTTGCTGCGCGGCGCGAATGGCTTCACTGTAATTACGCGTGCCATCGGCAGCGACCCACGCAAGATCTTGTAAATGTTCCGCTATCGACTGCTGACCAGGCTGCACTTTAAATTGCCGCGATTGTGCACCTTCAATAGACAGTGTTAACCCTTTCTGCTGTTGTTGAGCAAATTGTAAAAGAGAAGCAGCGATTCTAACCCCTAACTCGAAACTACTATTCACCCCGCTACTTACTTCAGTACCGACATTATTAGTTGAGTTGCCATCAATAACGACCAACCAGCGCGGGCAGTCTAGACCGTGAAACTCACGTACAACCAAGTTTTGCTGACGCGCAGATGCGCCCCAATGCACGGATTTTAAAGAATCGCCCGGCCGATAATTGCGTACACCAGAGAAATCACTATTCCCACTAAAAATCTGCTGCGATTCTTGTCCATCAACTGTTTGAGCATCCTGAATAGGCGCAGGTAAACGACGAATAACGGCAGGTTTTGGTGCCACAATAATCTGACAATCTTCGCTGACTAAGGTTAAGCGTCGCTGGATAAAACCAAACGGCCAGCCGCAACTGACTTCAGGCTTAGGTAGAGTGAATATGCCACGCTGCGCACACAAATAATTTAACGCCACAGGCGTATTTGCATCGGCATAGGCAATAAAATGGGTTTGTAGTTCGGGGATATTCGGTAATTGCTCGGCGACGGATAAATACCAAGCGGGCTTACCGGCAAAACGATAGCGAAGTTGGAGTTCGCTTCCCACTTCGGCTAGCCCCACTTGCGATCGGCTAAGCCGCAATTGGCGCAGCATCCACCAAGGCATAACCCAAGAAACCAGCAACAAGGCGAGAATGATAGCGCAAATACCATACAGCAAATCAATGCCACGATTCCATGCCATTAAAAAGCACACAACCATCATCAAAACTAAAAAGCGCGGCGCGTTGATATGTTTGCTAAGCCAGCGCGCTAGCAGCTTAAGCGACTCCCCAACACTCACAGAGGAATTCATAGTATCGCCGCTTAAACCAAGTCGTCAGTTGGATAATCAGGCACTGGGACCTGAGCAATAAGGGCATCCCAAAACGCTTTACGCTTTTCTGGCTGCATTAAACTCGAATCCCGAAACACCAAGCGATGGCTCAATATCGGCTCCAACAGGGACTTAACGATATCCACAGTAACCGCTTTCTTTCCATCCAGCGCGGCTATCGCCCGAGCGGCTCGCATTAAAGCTAAAGAACCACGGGGACTGGCGCCAAGACGAACCGATGCATGCTCGCGCGTGGCGCGCACTAATTCACTGATATAGCGCGCGGTCGGTTCGCTAATAACCACTTTCTCAATCTGCGCCATCAAAGCCAGTAATAAGCTCTCACTCAGTACAGGCTTTAATTCATCTAACGGATGTCCAGACATCTGCGCCATCATCATCGCCAGTTCTTGTTCAGCATCGGGATAACCTAGGCTCAGGCGCATAAAGAAGCGATCTAGCTGGGCTTCGGGTAACGGAAAGGTACCACTAAACTCCACCGGATTTTGAGTGGCAATAACGATAAAAGGATTCGGTAGAGGATAGGTCTTGCGATCGCAGGTAACCGTGCCCTCCGCCATCGCCTCTAGTAAAGCCGATTGGGTACGTGGCGTCGCACGGTTGATTTCATCGGCTAATAATATATTGGTAAATACAGGGCCGGGCATGAATTGGAATTTATGTTCGGGAGCATTATAGATGCTGATGCCAGTCACATCCGATGGCATTAAATCCGGCGTGCACTGCAAGCGCTTCATACACAATGCCAGCGCTTGGCTCAATGCTCGAGCTAAAGTGGTTTTACCGACGCCCGGAGCATCTTCAAGCAAGAGATGCCCGCGACACAACAAACAAGCCACCAGTAACTTCAAATGCTTTGGATCTGTTTTTACAACCCCAGCTAAGGCATCCATCAATGGAGTTATCGCCTGTTGCAACTTAGTAGGCGCTTTCTTTTCGCTCGCATAAATATCTGTCATTACGGTTCCTTTGCCATGCTCATGCTTATCGACGTTATTCTTATTTTATCCATCTAACGCCAGTGGCCGTTTACGCCAGTTAAATGATCATACCCAGTTTTATACCAGATCCGAACCTTGTAGCTTAAGAAAACAGTACCTCGGCCTGGCCAAAATCTATATCGAAAAAAATTGATATACGATATCTTGCTGGTTATACTTGCCCGCATGCCTGCTAACAACGAAAGCTCCTTGAATATTGTGTACCTTGCTCAAGCCAGTAAAGCGGCCGGTGATTCCCTACGGATGAACATCTTAAAGCTGCTTGGACGTGGAGCTTTCGGAGTGTTGGAGCTGTGTCAGATATTTGATATCAAGCAATCGAGCATGAGCCATCACTTAAAGGTATTGGCACAAGCGGGATTGGTGAGCACTCAACGCGAAGGCAATAGTATTTTTTATCGTCGCCCGCTCATTACCGCGACAGATAGCTGGAGCCAGTGGCTGCGAGCAACCTTTATTGCGATTGATGCCGCGAGCAGTGATGAAGAAGTCGACATGGCCGTAGAGCAAGTGCTTGCCGAACGTGCGGAGGCCTGCGCAGAGTTTTTCTCTCGTCACGCCAATGACTTTAAAGACCAACAAGATTTAATCGCATCATTCGACCAATACGGTGATGCACTAGCGACCATTCTCGACTCGTTAACTGCAAGAGCTCGAAATAGTGAACAAGCTGGCTACGCTTTGGAGATTGGTCCTGGCGAAGGGGCATTTTTACCTTTGCTGGCGCGGTATTTTAGCCAAGTGACTGCCCTCGATGTGTCGCCAGACATGCTGGCTCGCACCGAGACAACGTTAGCGGCAAACGCAATTACGAATGTCGATTGTGTACTCGGTGATACGGCCCACTTGCTGGCAAGTAAATTGGCAGCGAAATATCAATTTGCCGTGGCCAATATGGTGTTGCATCACGTACCGGCACCGAAAACGATTTTTAACGAAGTAGCTGAGTTACTTCAACCCGAGGGAACATTACTGATCACGGATTTATGTCGTCATGATCAGGCATGGGCAAAAGATTCTTGCGGTGATCTATGGCTAGGCTTCGACCCTGCCGATTTAACGGCATGGGCAACAGAAGCAGGCCTGATCGAAGGTCAGAGTCAATTTTTAGGTTTAAGGAATGGGTTTCAAATCCAGTTCCGGTTATTTCATCGCTCACCTGAGCGTTAGTAATATTTTTGATAGGAGTCAGCCATGAGCGAATATTCCATTTTTACATCTGAGTCGGTGTCCGAAGGTCATCCAGATAAAGTCGCCGATCAGATTTCTGATGCGGTATTAGATGCCATCATCGCCCGTGATCCATACGCTCGTGTTGCGGTGGAAACCTTAGTAAAAACCGGTATGGCTGTCGTCGCTGGTGAAGTCACTACCTCTTGTTACGTTGATCTTGAAGAGATCGTTCGTGATGTTATTACCGGCATTGGTTACAACAGCTCGGAAGTTGGTTTCGACGGTGCGACCTGTGCCGTCTTAAATGGCATTGGTAAGCAATCGGTTGATATCAACCAAGGCGTTGACCGCGCTAAGCCGGAAGATCAAGGCGCTGGCGACCAAGGTTTAATGTTTGGTTACGCCACTAACGAAACTCCGAGCTTAATGCCTGCACCGGTTTACTACGCGCATTTGTTAGTTCAGCGTCAGTCGGAATTACGTCGCAACGGCACTCTGCCTTGGTTGCGCCCCGATGCGAAATCTCAGGTAACGATTAACTGGGAAAGCGGCTCACCAAAAGTCGATGCCGTGGTGCTATCAACTCAACACTCACCGAGCATCTCCTTAGAAGAACTGCGCGCTGAAGTGTTAGAGCACATCATCAAGCCTGTTATACCAGCCGAATGGTTGCATGAAGGTACCTTGTATCACATCAACCCAACCGGCAACTTCGTAATTGGTGGCCCAGTAGGCGATGCCGGTTTAACCGGCCGTAAGATCATTGTTGATACCTACGGCGGTATGGCACGTCACGGTGGCGGTGCTTTCTCTGGTAAAGATCCATCAAAAGTGGATCGCTCTGCAGCCTACATGGGTCGTTACGTAGCGAAAAACATCGTTGCTGCGGGCTTGGCTGATCGTTGCGAGATTCAGGTGTCGTATGCCATTGGTGTTGCACAGCCGACTTCTATTTCAGTTAACACCTTTGGTACCGGCAAGATCACAGATATCCAGTTAGCGAAAGTGATTCGCGAAGTATTCGACCTGCGTCCATACGCGATTCAAAACCAGCTAGAGTTGTTGAATCCTATGTACCAGATCACCGCAGCGTATGGTCACTTTGGTCGCGAGCCATTTGAAACCAGCTATACCTATGTCGATCAAGGTGTGAGTAAAACGAAGACGTTTACCGCCTTTACTTGGGAACGTACCGACAAGATTGATGCCCTGAAAGCGGCCGCGGGCCTCTAAGCTTATTACAATTTTTTAGGTCGTCGGCATACATCGATGACCCATTTTAAGGACGGTTATTATGACAACCTTTACTGACTATAAAGTTGCCGACATGGCACTGGCCGATTGGGGCCGTAAAGAAATTAAAATCGCTGAGAGCGAAATGCCAGCCCTGATGGCGTTGCGTCGCAAATATAGCGAAAGCAAGCCTTTGGCCAATGCCAAAATCATGGGCTGCATTCACATGACGATTCAAACCGCTGTGTTGATTGAAACACTGGTTGAGTTAGGTGCAGAAGTGCGTTGGTCTTCATGTAATATTTTCTCTACTCAGGATCACGCCGCTGCCGCTATTGCTGCAGCCAATATTCCAGTGTTCGCTTGGAAAGGCGAAACCGAAGAAGAGTTTTTATGGTGCATTGAACAAACGATTATGTCTGAAAAAGATGGCAAGACCCCTTGGGCTGCCAACATGATTCTAGACGACGGCGGCGACCTAACTGAAATGGTTCACGCTAAATACCCAGCTATGCTAGATAGCATTCACGGTATTTCCGAAGAAACCACCACAGGTGTGCATCGCTTGTTAGAAATGATGGCTAAAGGCGAATTGAAAGTGCCAGCGATCAACGTGAATGATGCCGTGACTAAAGCGAAAAACGACAATAAGTACGGCTGTCGTCACTCGTTAAACGACGCGATCAAGCGTGGTACTGACCACTTGCTAAGCGGTAAAAAAGCCCTAGTAATTGGTTATGGTGACGTGGGTAAAGGTTCTGCTGCTTCATTACGCCAAGAAGGCATGATCGTAAAAGTCACTGAAATCGATCCTATCTGCGCCATGCAAGCGTGTATGGATGGTTACGAAGTGGTTTCGCCTTACATTGATGGTATCAACACCGGCACAATGGACAGCATCGACACTAACCTGCTGGGCAAAACCGACCTATTGGTAACCACGACGGGTAACATCAACGTATGTGACCAATTCATGCTGCAAGCCCTCAAGAATGCCGCAGTAGTATGTAACATCGGTCACTTCGATAACGAAATCGACACTGCGTTTATGCGTAAAAACTGGGAATGGGAAGAGATCAAACCACAGGTTCACAAAGTGTACCGTGATAAAGCCTCTGACGATCACCTGTTACTGCTATCAGAAGGCCGCTTAGTAAACCTAGGCAACGCTACTGGTCACCCTTCACGTATTATGGATGGCTCGTTTGCTAACCAAGTATTGGCGCAAATCTATCTGTACGAGCGTAAGTTTGCCGACATGATGGAGGCTGAAAAAGCAGAAAGCATCTATGTGAAAGTGCTACCGAAGAAGCTAGATGAAGAAGTAGCAAAAGACATGGTCGAAGGTTTTGGTGGCGTGATCACTAAGCTAACGCCAAAGCAGGCGGAATACATCAACGTTAAAGTTGACGGCCCGTACAAGCCAGAAGCGTATAAGTACTAAAACGACAATATCTCGTTAGTTACTTCAGATTAGAGGAATGCATAGTAAACTATGCATTCCTCTTTCTATTTATACGCTAGAGCAATAATTGCAAGTCATAAAAATTCGATTTTTCATCAAGAGTCAAATACATGTCTACAGAACTCTACCTCTGCTCAACGCCGCTGCATATCCTTAATGCGGTTGCCATTGCCAGCACCAGGCAAGAGTATGAACATCATATTTGGTTGATTGATCAACCCATCGCCGATAACAACCCTTACTTCGACATCTTAAATAATTGGGACGGCTCGCCCTTTAAACGTGTGAACATATCAGCTGGGCAAATTAAAGGGACAAAAAAGAAATTAGCTAACAGAAAGCTTATTTTTAGTCAGCTAAAATCCTATATTGAAGAAATACACCCTAGTCGCATCTACACTGGTAATGATCGCCGTATTGAATTTCAGTATGCTATGCATTGCTGCGCAAAGGCCAAGCAGCCAGCCTCTGGAATATACATGGATGAAGGTACTTTCACCTATGTGGGTCGCGCAGCATCCTCTAGTTTTTCAGATCAATACGTTGATAATCTACTAAAGAAACTAACCTATGGGTTTTGGTGGAAGAATCCATCAACCATCGGTGGTTCTAAATGGATAACGGAAGTCTATGCAGCATTTCCGCATTTAGTGCATGAGAAATTAAAAGCAAAAAAAATAATCTCACTGCAAGAATATTTTGTAGACAATAATAGATTGGAAGATTTTTGCGGAAAATTAGTTGAATATTTTGGTGCTAGTCGAGAAAACATTGCCACGCTAACTGCAATCATTACGCTGCCACATGAATCGATTATTAATCGTCAATCTGGCTATAGTAAATCCATGTCAGACACGCTAGAAATACTAACAAAAGACAACTTCAGAATCGGCGTAAAATATCATCCACGAAATACTAACCCCGACATACTGAACGCTAGCGAAAATAGCAGTGCTTACGTAATACCACACAAAATACCGTTTGAGGCAATTCTACCTTTACTTCCCAACGGTATAATCATAGGCGACATATCCTCGACACTGATTAATGCTAAATGGTTAAAACCAAAGGCAAATCTCGTATCTATAGCAAACCCCGAAGCGCCAATGATGGCAGAATTCAAATACTTTTTTTCGAAAATAGGTGTCGAAACGATATCTGCAAATGAAGTTTCTGATTACTTGTCAAAGCATCATACTATTGATTAACTGCGACTAACTTCTCCAACTCTGAATAAACGGTTTCAGGAGTAATCGTCTCATAACATGGTGGGGTGGTTGCGTTAATAGGACACACTTTCAACATACAAGGTGCGCATTCAATAGCCGCAGAAAGATTCTTCGCTAGAGCACCTTTAACACCCGTTAATACCGAATTTGTACTTCCAAAAATACCCACTACAGGTATCCCTATTGCGCCCGCAACATGGGATAAACCAGTATCTAAGCCTACAGCGCCTTTACACTTGGAGATAACTCCAGCCAGATCCCATAAACTTAATCTGGGTAAAATAGTTCCCCAAGCAGCGGACTCGACTAACCGCTCTGCTCTTGCCTTCTCAGCTTCGCTCGACCATGGAAGAAGCACCTCCTCTCCTGCTTCTTTAGCTATCGCTAGAAGATCTATCCACTGACTTTCTGGCCAGTGTTTAGACTCCCATGTCGTCCCATGAAAGAAGATCAGATTGTTAGACCCAGATAGTGATGCCTCAGGCCACTGGTGTTTGGTAATGCCAAACTGAGGTAACCCGCTATGTTTATAACCTAGAGCCTGTGCGAACAACTGTCGATAAGATTCGATCGCACCCTGAGAGATATCAACGCGAAATGATCGCTTATACATAAACCGAGTTTCTTTATCGGTAGCCGTATGAGCACTGGGTCCCACTAAGGTACCCCGACATAGAAGTCCTAATCGCGCCGACTTAATACGGCTTTGAGCATCAATAATAAGATCGTAGTGCTCAGAACGTAATTTTCTTATAAGGCCTATACGTTCTTTAATATTTTTACCGTTCAAACCTTCTTTTTTCCAGCGTACTCGACCACTAACGATGACATTACGTACCGCTGGATGTAAGCGCGCAATATCAGCAAACGGTTCTTCACATAGCCAATCGACAATCAAACCTGGCTCAGCCGCAACCGCATCACTAATTGCAGGCAATGTATGCAGAAGATCACCTAATGAAGACATTTTGATAACAAGAATTCGTCTGGACATGGCTAGTGACTTTAAGAAATTAAACTGACGGCAGCTTAACATATAGCGACAGATCAGGTAACGACCTTTAAAGTTTACAAATCAGTTACGACATTAGAATACCTTCAAATGTACAAGATTACTGCCAACTGCTATTATTGGCCGATTACACATCCTAGATTCAATCGACATAATGATGAAATCAATTGAACCATCGTACAACATCGTTTGCCTAAAATGGGGAACAAAGTACCCTGCCGACTTCGTGAACCGTTTATATAGAATGGTTAAAAGAAATACTTCGCTACCTATTCAGTTTTATTGTATTTCCGATGATCCAAAAGATCTCGATAGCGGCATTAATTTTCGCCAAATAGAAGATATCGGATTAAAAGGCTGGTGGTATAAACTAATGCTTTTCAAATCAGAGTTATACGACATCAAAGGCACAACCATATTTCTTGATCTTGATGTTGTTATTACTGAGAATATTGACGAACTATTCACTTACAACCCTGGTGAATTTCAAATCATCAAAGATTTGAAGTCTGGGTTTAATAGTTCAGTATTCCGTCTTGAAATCGGCACCTTACCCGAAGTTTGGAACAATTTCTGGGAGGAAAAAGAATCTATAATAGAACGACTGCATGGCGATCAAGACTGGATTGCAGAAGCCATTCCCCAACATATGAATACTTGGCCATCAAAATGGGTTGTATCCTATAAAAAGCAATGCAACTCGCGCGCTAAACGATCTTATGGAAGACTAGGTGAATACCTAAGAAAAATCGGCTTGATGAAACCGCCAAGTGGCTACGCGGTTATTCCTGAAGATGCAAAAATAGTTATTTTTCATGGCAAGCCAGATCCGGTCGATGTTATGAATGGACCTTGGGATATGTGGAAAGAAGCGCCATGGATAAGAGAGTACTGGAATTAAAATTGTGAATATAGCAACACCAACCGATTTGTCATATATTTGGCACAGAATACAGCCTTGGCTAGCAACCGTTCTATTCGCTGGATTCTTAGCATCGCAACCGATTAAGCGAAGCATGACAACAGATTTTACTATAGCCTTTTGGTTGCTTGGACTTTTTTTTGTTTTCACGAACACAGATATTATTGATGTAATTAAAAAATACAAAAAAACACTCATTGTCGGATGTTTGTTTTTCACATGGTGCCTAATATCAACTATCGTCTCTAAGCTGTCTCCACCACTGATAAATTTGGAGTCAGAAATTCGTTTCTTACTACTGCCTTTAATAATTATATTTGCTGTAAAAAGTCGGCTAACCGCTAAACATCTTACTCTTTCCTTGTTAGCTGGTGCGATCAGCTACAGCATTATTAGTTACATAGAACAAGCCTCATCCCCAGGCTTTCAGCGCATAGGCGGTGATGAAAACGCCGTGACCTTCGGAAATGGCGCATTGCTGCTGGCCGCCGTCTCCATAAGTATGTGGTTCCAACTTAGAAAACACTTAAATTATCAAGTTCTCTCTATACTATCCTTCCTATGTTATTTGTACGCAGCCTATCAATCTGAAACTCGAGGAAATGTATTATCTTTAATTGCAATCGTTATATTTTTCTCAATCTACAGCAGAAATTATAAGACATTTTTAATTTCGATTTTACTAACTGGACTGGCAGTACTGGCCTTATACAATACTGACTTTGGCGGTAGAGTTATAACGGGAGCCAAGAATATTTTATCAACATCAGAATCGGCAAAATCAAGCTCGAGCGGGCAGCGTATTGAAATGTGGAAAGCTTCCACTTGCATTGCCTTAGATCACCCTATATTCGGCAGCGGCACTCACACATTTAAGCAAGCAACAGAGGCCACATCGAATAATTGTTTCTTGAATCCCCAGAATAACCGTGGAGCATTCAGCCAAGCTCATAGCTTGTACTTCAATACACTTGCAACAACAGGATTTCCAGGGCTAATACTGCTATCACTCTTTATATCTTCACTGATATTTGAATCACTAAAATACAAACCCTATAACCTTCCTTTACTTGTTGGGATGGTAACAATAACTGGTTATTCTATAACCGTAGACTTCTTATTTATGAAGTATCTAGCAGATAAGCATATAACGTTATTGGGAATCCTAATGGGCTTCAGCATATATAGCTATCAACAAAAAAATCAAAGCGACACAACGTGAACATTTAATTGAGAAAAAACGCTTAGCAATTGCTCTCTCTGACGCTCATCGGAGAATGGAAAATCTAACACACCAACCGATATTGCTTCAATACGCTCCTCTGCAATTAGCTTCGCATTAATCAAGGCAGAACTATAACAAGACAAAACATGTGTGTATCCACGCTGAACAATGAGTTGCTCTACACAAAGAGCATCACTAACGACGTCTTGACTATTTTCAATTTTGAATTCATTCAAAAAAGAGCGAGGGTGCTTAGCGTAATCAACAACAATTGGATCAAGATCACGAATCACATCTGCAATCTTTCTTTCGACAGACAATACATAATCTGTTGAAGCTAAGTTATAACGCTGTATATTTTGACCAACAATAAGTACTTTAGCTTCAGTATTAATAGCCTTTTTAAATTCATCCCCGTATGGAAATGATATGCGACGAATTTTACTTTCAGGGTACTTCATAGCGACATTACCAAAACAGTAAATATTACTCGCCAGATCCCCTCCTAACTCATCCCCTTCGAAAACTAAAGCTTTCATTTTCAAAAAGGGTAAAACTGAAAAGAGCATATTCCATTTTTTTAACAATGATTTTTTCTCTTGCGACAAATCTACGCTGAAAAAACTGATAGCACCGTCCGGAATCAAACATAGCTCAACATTGAAGCGTGAAGTAAGGCCGGCAAAAATAAAGTTATTATATAAACTATCAATTCGTGGAGTGAAAAGCTTTAGCGTTTCTCCATAAGCAAGAGTTTTCAATATTTCCGCTTCAACTTTAACGTAACATTTACGCAAAAATCGAACCTTCCCTATCCATCCGCCTTTATGGCTCCGATCAATTAACGATACATTCCGATGACCGATAGACAATAGATATTCTAGAAGAACTTGGCTTGTTACAAAAGCAAGTGTATTAGTTTCATTTTCTATTTTAGAAATCGCAACATAAGATATTAACTGCAATTCTGTTTCAATAATAAATACGTTCAACTCAGCAACCTGAGACAATCAAAATCAACATTATTAAATTCTGCTTAAATCCCATAATTGGAAGTATTTCTCACATTAGTCGCAATCATCAAATTGCATCGAGAAGAGTAATCTCAACCCTCTCAAGGTCGGGGATCATAGCATTATCGCCATCCACCGTAACCGCCATACCGTCAAATGACCCCATATTCATTGCATCCACTTGCTGAATTTCGTCTTTATGAACGTGCATTAGCTTCGGGATACCTTGTACAAGGAGAGCGTAAAACGGCATATCCGCATGAGCACCAACGCCATTAACGATAATAAAGCGAGCATTTGGGTTAGGTGCTGGAGCGCTTTGGTTATTAAGCATTTCGTAACAGATCGCTGGCACTAAAGTGCCTCGCCAATCTATTCGCCCCAACACCCAGTCGGCGCTTGAGTTAGTCGTTAGCAAATGCGAGAACGGAATAACTTCCGCAACACTGACGTTCGGTAACAGTAAGTGTTTATCTTTGAGTGGAACCAGTAGGCAGTCTACTTGGATGTTCTTTTCCACTGTGGTTGTTACGACTTGTGTCATGAGTTTCTACCCAATGTTGTTTTACGCTCTGAACCAACTGCAATGCAAGCTGGTAAGGCGTTCCTATAAATGTCACTCGTCCGGTGCCTATTGCACTTTCAGGCATGGAGCCACTGGCACAATTTTCTGGGGTCTGTACCCATATATTTTCACAGCCACTTAAACCTAATACCGCTTCAGAACCGTCACTGCCCATTCCACTAAATAAAATACAATTAAATCTGTGCTGATAATGAGCATGGAGGTTAATCAATACCTGATCGATAGAAGGGCCATAAGGGCCTGGCCAAGCTTTGCCTAGTGTCTGGCATATGCCAGACGCTAGTATTTGAAATTCGTCTTCTATGGGTGCGACAAGTACATCACCAATCTGCAATTGCAGGCCGTTTTCAAAGTTACGCACATTGTACTGCCCATGACGACCGACAGCTGAACACAACGCATGCTCAAAACGAGGGTCAATATGCTGAGCATAAACAAATGCAATCGGCAGTCCGCTAGGCAAAGCATCTAAAAATTGCTTCACTGCCTCGGGGCCACCAATAGATGCACCCAATACCCATATTTGCAAAGGCTCCTGCGAGTCTGTGCGGGTTAGTACGTCTGGCAGTGGGATCGCTGGCAAAGCAGAATTAACGTTGTTTATGTCTTTCGCTGGCGCTCGATCCATCAAGATATCATCGGCACTTGCACCCAACGCTGGAGCGTGTGTAAGTTCACGCAGCTTGCAGAGCAGTCGCTTTTCCCAGCGCAGAAAGGTCGGGCAGCTTTTTTGCGGCGCTCGTTCCATTCCTATTAACACTGGGATATGACCATCTAACAGATGTTCGAGCCAATCGAGTGAATCGCCGTCTTCATAAATATCAACAAGCCATACATCGGTTTCTACCGTATGCAGTTGTAAATCACCGATGCGGTTGGGTTGCAGGTTAAATACCACCTTAAACCCCAATCGCACCAGCGTGTCGTTAAGCAGGTGCTGCTGCAGCCGGTCATCGGCTATTATGGCAACCCGCGACAATGACATTTAAGCGTCCTCGTTCCCCAAGAATGAATTAATACACGCTAACAAACGGTCTTCTTGGAACGGCTTACCTAGATATTCATTCACACCAATACTCATGGCCCGCTCGCGGTGTTTATCACCAGTACGAGAGGTAATCATAATAATCGGAATGTCTTTTAATCGAGCATCGTGGCGTACGAGAGACGCAACCTCGAAACCATCCATGCGCGGCATTTCGATATCCAGCAACATCACGTCTGGACGATGATCTTGCAATGTTTCCATCGCATGGACACCGTCTTTAGCCGTGAACACTTCCATTCCATGACGTTCAAGTAAGCGAGTCGTTACCTTACGTACAGTCACCGAGTCATCGACAACCAAGACGCGTGGTAAACGACGCTCTTGTTCGTGGCGACGTTCAGCTTCTTGCATATCGAGTGCTTTAGCGCGTTGATATTCCAAACTTGATTGAGTACGAATCATGGCTGGCAAATCAAGAATGATAACAACGCTACCATCCCCCAGAATGGTGCCGCCCGAAATACCCATCACGCTAGCAAACTGCGGACCTAAGCTCTTTACAACAATTTCACGCGAACCCAGCAGTGAATCGACTTGTAAGGCAAAAGGCACTGAGCCGCGGATTAACAACAGTGGTAGCGGTAAATGCTGAGCCGTTACTTTCGGTTGAGCTTCAACATCGAGCATCGCACCCAAATAATCCAAACGATAGTCGTTGCCAGCGTATTCAAAACGGCGCTCGCTAACGGGCTGTTCGTACAAGCTTTGCAGCTCTGCCACAGAAGCGCGCACGATACCTTGGATGTTGTTTAACGGTACGGCATATAAGTCATCACCAACGCGAACCATCAAGGCGCGATTTACCGATACGGTAAATGGCAGGCGAACTTCAAACTCGGTACCAATACCTGGATTGGAGCGAATCTCAACGCTACCACCCATTTGTTTAATTTCACTGCTGACGACGTCCATACCAACACCGCGACCAGAAATCTGAGTCACGACTTCTGCCGTTGAGAAGCCTGGCTGCAAAATAAATTGCATCACTTCTTCTTCGGTCAAACGGGCATCCGGCGTGGTCATTCCACGCTCAATAGCTTTACGACGAACGGCTTCTAAGTTGATACCTTTACCGTCATCACGCATGGTAAGAACGACATCACCGCCATCGCGGCGAATGTCGAGTTCAATGCTACCTTGTGCATCTTTACCGGATTGAAGGCGCTGTTCTGTGTGCTCAATACCATGATCGACGGCGTTACGAACCATATGTTCCAAAGGCGAGATCATGCGCTCAAGAATAGTGCGGTCCATTTCGCCTTCAGCGTTATAAACACGCAAATCAACCTGTTTGTTCAGCTCTAGGCTTACCTGACGCACGATACGACGTAGACGTGGCACCAAGCGCTGGAACGGCACCATGCGCGTTTTCATCAAGCCTTCTTGTAGCTCGGTATTCACACGGCTTTGTTGCAACAATAAGGTTTCAGCGTCGCGAGTTTTATGTGTGAGTGTGTCTTTCAGGTCGATCAAATCCGACGCCGATTCCATTAGCGCTCGCGACAACTGCTGCATCGACGAGTAGCGGTCCATTTCTAACGGATCGAAATCATCATAGTTAGGACCTTGACGCTCTTGACGGAATAGCACTTGCGCTTCGGTTTCTTGATCAAGACGACGTAACTGGTCGCGTAAACGCTCCAACGTCATATCCATATCGCCAAGCGTATGGGAAAAGTCGCTAACTTGCTGTTCCAAACGTCCACGACCAATCGCGGTTTCACCGGCAAGGTTAACCAAGTTATCAAGTAGATCTGCGGAGACTTTAACTAATTCAGTTGGTGCTTTACGTTGACTGTTCGCAGGGCTAGCAACCGCTTGAGCGGGTACTTTTGGCTGCTCACGACGTAATGGCAATACGTTGGAAGGCTTACTTTCAACCAGCGGTACTAAAGACTGCTCGCCAGTATCAACGTCACCATCGACAACTGCGGTATCGATAATATCGTCAGAGGTATTCTCTTCCACTTCGGCTACTGGCATTTCGTCAGCAACTTCAATTAAACGATCACCAGAGTCATGTGCAAGTGCGCCTTCGCCATTCAACATGGCAGCCAAAGCTTCAATGCGCACCACGATGGCGTCATGACGCTGGTAAGCGTGTTTAAAGAAAGCGTCATCACAACGGGCGTTGCGGTCTAACGCTTTCTGAATATCGGACTCGAAATCATGCGCAAGATCGCCGATATCCTTTAACCCAGATAGACGCGCGCCACCTTTGAGAGTGTGAAGTACACGTTGCGCTTCATCGGCTCCCGCACGGGAATCCGGTTCTTGTTCCCAATGATGCAAGGCGCGGTCAAGTGCTTCTTGTAGCTCACCCGCTTCTTCTAGAAAAATCTCAAGGATTTCACGATCAGCGTCATCGGCAGATTCAGAATGCACTGCGTCTTTCGCCATCGATTGAGGTACATACTCTGCAAAAGCTTCGGGCGTAGATACCGTCAAATAGCTATGAACTTCGGCGATCAACGCCGCTGCATCATCGGGTAAATCCCCACGACGCACTGCTTGCAACTGCTCAGCAAGGGTATCGTGAGCGCGCTGCAATAATGGGAATGTTGCTTCGTCGCGTTCAAGAACACCGTCATTCAAACGTTCGTACAGCGTTTCTAATTCATGACACAGAGCCGCTATTTCTGGCAGCTCCGCCATGCGCGCACCACCTTTCATGGTATGCAATTCACGCTGCAATTGCGCGACAGGTAGCAAGTTATCCGGCGACTGCTGCCAATTCTGTAAAACAGACTCTATGGTTTCTGATATTTCATCAGCTTCTTCCAAGAAGATATCGAGAATAAGATCGTCTTCTTCTTCCTCACGATCAACCTGCTCTTCCGAGCTAGTAACTTCAGGGAGCCACTCAACTTCTGCTGACTCAGGTTCTAGCGCGGCAATGTCGTCTTCTAATGAGTCAATCGCATCATTAACAGGTAACACCTCAATGACGGCTTCAGATTCATCTTCACCATCGGTCTCATCGAACTCAAAATCACCAGATGGAACAAAAGAGGGAGTCGTGATGACATTTAGCGGCCATTCATGCAAGCGACTCAGTGTTTCGGTTGCTGCTGGAATATCTTGACCAGCGGCCAAGCAATCCATCATACCCAACAATTCCTCATGGGCATTGGTAGCAAAATCAATCAACTCTTCAGACGGAGGGACGTCCTGTTCGCGAATGTTGATATAAAATTCTTCTAGGCCTTCTGTTAACGCCTGAACCATAGGCAATTCAGCTTCTTGAGCGCCTTGCGCTACAGAACCTAGATCATCAATCATTGCCGATAAGATCGAAGCATCGGCCGTGATTTGCCAACGCTGCAACAGGTCTTCCGCTTCTAGTAACGAATCCATACCACCGGATAAAAAACGCGCAATCGCTTCAGGATTAGGTGTCTGTGGATTTTGTTCATCCTGCAATGGTTTAAGCAGAGTCTGCTCTAGCTTACGTAAATGCTTTTGCAGCTTTTTAGAGCCATCAATGCTAGTTAGTGTTGCCAACTGCCCAGGTGATAACACACTGCGTAAAACCGCTTCACCTTGCTCTAAGACATCAATTAACGCGGTACAATTCTTCGCCTGATAAGCACGTAATTCTTTAACCAACCGCTCCATTGGCGACGCTATGTCTGCAAATGCTGTTAAGCCCGCCATGTGAGCACTGCCCTTCAAGGTATGAAGAGCACGCTGGAGATCATCGCTGATAGGATTTAAAAAATCGTTATCCCACGAGTCACGAATAAAGGCATTTACAGTCGCCAGATGAACTTCTGCTTCACCAATAAATATATCGATAAGCGCTAAATCATCTTCGTCTAACTCTCGAGCAGACGTATCAAACTCTTCGAATTCGTCGCCGCCTTCTTCTGCTACTTCCGCCAATGCAATTGCGCCGACAATCGGCAAGTCACTAGCGTCTTCGCCTTTGGCGATTGCGAAAGCGAAATCCATCAAAGGTTGCGGATCGATAGAGGGCGCTTGCTGCAAACGGAAATCTTCAACTAATCCTGGAAGCAAAGTAATGACATGATCAACCAAGGCTAACAGCGGAGCGGATATTTCGATCGTTTCGTCCAATACACGATTGAACATATTTTCAATCGACCAAGACAGCTCGCCAATATCCATCGCGCGGACCATACGACCACTGCCCTTTAGGGTATGGAAAGCGCGACGTACTGTACTTAGCGCTTCCTGATCATCATTTTGGGCGCTAAAAGTAGGCCAGCTGTCATTTAAGGTTTCGATAACCTCGGCGGCTTCTTCCAAAAAGACTTCGATGATCTCTTCATCGATTAAATCATCGTCTTCGTCACTTTGAGTCACGACCGAAGTAGCACCCAAAGGTGTCTCGGCATTCGCTTCAACAACCTCGATCTCTTCTACGTCATCGCTATCTGTAAGTTCAAGGACCGGCGCTAAATCTTCTAATTCAATCGTTTCTTCGTCGTTATCGGCATCTAAGCCAAATGCATCGTTATCATTCTCTGCCTCGTCTTCGGCATCCAATGCATCGTTAAATGAAGTCACCTCAATGCTGTCATCAACGCTATTAGCGCTGGTAAAAACATCATTTAATAATTCACTACCCGCATCCTCAGTCGAATCGCCGTCACGAACTAAATCGGCTGACAACATCAAATGGCCCAACGCATTTTCAACGCGAGTCAGCAACTGATCATCCGTGCCTTCTGCAACATCGGCATAACGTTCAAGATAGTATTCGGTTCCACTTAGTACTTCGGCCAGCAAATCCATCAACTGCCAATCTTGCTTCGGCGAAGCAACCAGCAGCGCTTGCTCTACAAACGTTGCCAACTCCGCCAATACCGCTGCAACTCGAGGCAGAGGTATCATATTTATTGAACCTTCAGTGCTATGCAGCAAGCTCGGCACTGCAGATAACTCTGCAGGCGACCATTGATGCGCGATAAAGGCAACAATCGCATCCTTAATCTGTTCAATAACGTTGCGAGCTTCACGTAGAACGGCTTTTTGCGCGTCCGACATAGCACTATCGCTTGGCGTGCTATTTAAATCACCAGCACGTTGCATACCACTCAGCGTTGCTTCGACGTAGAGCAAGGCTCCCGCAACATCCAATAATGCATCATCGCTTGCATCGTCGTTTTCAAGAAGGACTAAGATAGCTTGCTCTTGTTCCTGCATCACCTTACGCGGCATCCCCAAACCAAGCATACCCATAGTGTCGGCAATCTGCTTGATACTCACGCGAACATCGTTAAGTACTGGCACACGCTCTTGCGAACCGCGCACCAATAAATCTAAGCGTTCTTTAATGGCATTAATTTCATCAATTAAAGCAGTAAGCGCGCTACCAATCGCATCTGAACCAGGGCCAGCGAACGCATCACGTTCGTGCTGTAGCTCGTCTTCAGTCGGTAAGGAATCGTGTAATTCAAAGCGCTTCTGAACCAAACGAATAGCATCGCCGCGAGTATCTGTGCGTGCCACATAAAACAATAAATTCTTTAGTAAATCGTCAGCAGGTGGTCGATTAAGTGCAGACGCCCCTTCATCGACGGCCTGCTTCAATACTTGATCCAACTGGCGCAACAGAACTTTGGCACTTTTTGGTAAACTATCCTGACGCATCAGCCATTCACTAAACGCCAAAGCGGGTAACCAGATAACACCTTGCGGCGTTCCGCCTAACGCTTTATTCAAACGCGCAAATAGCTTATTCAGATAATGACGAGCGAGATCGGGTTCGCGATTTTGCAACAGCTGCAAAGTTGCAGCCTGCATCATTTGGCGGGTCTTACGCAGCCATTGCGAAAAATTGCCGGCATCAAATGCGGCTAACTGCTCAGCCGATAAAATAGGATTGTGAGCAATAACGGGGGTAAACAATGAGGTTTCAGACAGAAAGTTTTCACCGCGAGTGGAGCGCAGTTCATTCAAAATTGGTAACAAGACAACCGGTAAATCACGTCGACCAATCTTAACGTGCTCAAGGTAATGCGGCAGCTGGATAATAGCCTGCATCAATACCTCTAAGCCGTCTTGTTCATGACTGAGTGCGCCAGACGCTAGATCACTTGCTACCGCTTCCATTTCTTCGGCCAGCAATGCAGCGCCATAGAATTCAACCATCTGCAGCGTGCCGTGCACTTGGTGCAGGTAGCTTAAACAGAAACTCAAACGGCTCTTGTCTTGGGGCTGCTCTACATACAATTCTAACGCTTGCTGCGCCTGTTGCAGAGTTTCTTTGATTTCCCCTTTTACCCATTCCAGGGCGATGTAGTCCTGACTCATCGCCTTGCGCTCTCCCATGACGAGTTCGATTGCTTACGCACAAAGGCCGATACGCGGCTGCTGTGTACCTGTTCTAATAACGGATGTTGCCAGTCCACCATTTCCCCCAGACCGATGACCAATAAGCCACCGGGAGCAAGGCGCTGAGCCAGCGCATCAAGAATTTCTCGGCGCCGCCAGCGACGAAAGTAAATCAGCACGTTTTGACAGTAGATAATGTGCTGAGATTGCAGCGGACAGCTCTTGAGATTAAGAATATTGACCTGACTGAAACAGCAGCGCGAGCGCAACCGTTCAGCGATCTGAAATTTTTTCGCATTTTGACCTGCAATCACATGATCGCGGTATAGTTCTGGAATTCGCTCTAACGCACGAATTGAATAAACGCCAGCTCGTGCCTTACGCAAAACTATGGTCGATATGTCTGTGCCAGTAACCGCATAGCACCCACCAAAAGGTTCTAATAAACGCTCAGCTAGCATCGACAAACTGTAAGCCTCTTCCCCAGAAGAACAGCCAACACTCCACAATCCCACGGTCTGACCGGATTGTTGCAAGCTAGGTGCATGAGCTTGTAAGTACTCCTCAACCAAAGCAAAAGCATCTGGATCACGGAAAAAACGTGTTTCTTGCACGGTTAAACGATCAACCAAAACACTCCATTCCATGACGCCGGCTGGACCATCAAGCAGCATCTGATAGTACGCATCGTAATCTCGACAACCGACTTCGAGCATGCGCAAACCTAGACTTGTCTGCAAAAATGAGCGGCGCTGAATTGGCATGCACATACCCGTTCGTTCTTCTAGCAATGCTTGCCAGCGAACGAACTGCTGGTCATCCAGTTCAGGGACAGTACTCAAACCTATCGTGCGTAACGGCTGATTCATAGGCGTTCATCCGCCGCTAGAAGCGCGTTACAGCGCTTCTCGCTCGCCCAAGTCAAAGTCGGAAGCCTCTGGCAGCTTAAAGCCTGCCACTGATTCACGTAGCATGTTCGCCATTTCAGCAAGGTTACCAATCGAACGTGCCGTTGCAGTGGTACCGGCAGACGTTTGCGAGGTAATTTCTTGAATAACATTCATCGTATTCGAAATATGACCCGCAGACGAAGCCTGCTGACGCGCGGCGTTAGAGATGTTTTGAATCAATTCCGCAAGGTTCTTCGATACGGTTTCAATTTCTTCAAGAGCAACACCCGCATCTTGCGCTAGGCGTGCACCACGCACCACTTCCGTCGTGGTTTGTTCCATCGAGATAACGGCTTCGTTGGTATCGTTCTGAATCGTCTTAACCAGAGCTTCAATCTGCTTGGTTGCCGCAGCTGAACGTTCTGCTAGACGCTGAACTTCGTCCGCAACTACCGCGAAGCCTCGACCCGCATCACCAGCCATCGAAGCCTGAATAGCGGCGTTCAACGACAGAATGTTGGTTTGGTCAGCAATATCAGTAATCAAAGAGATGATGTCACCAATCTCCTGTGACGATTCACCCAGACGTTTAATACGTTTAGACGTTTCTTGAATCTGCTCACGGATGTTATCCATGCCGTTGATGGTCGCTTGTACCACTTCAGCACCTTTATTCGCGATCGCAACCGACCGCTCCGCAACCGCAGACGATTCAGAGGCGTTCGCCGATACTTGGTCAATCGACACCGCCATTTCGTTAATCGCAGCAGAAGCACCGGCAATCTCTTGCGCTTGGTGTTCAGATGCTTCAGCCAAATGCATTGCCGTTGCCTGTGTTTCTTGTGCCGCTGACGATACCTGTACCGCGGTTTCGTTGATCGCAGATACCAACGAGCGCATCTGATCGATGGCGTAGTTGATCGCGTCAGCAATCGCACCCGTGAAATCTTCGGTTACCGTTGCAGAAGCCGCCAAATCACCATCTGCAAGATCGGCAATTTCATCGAGAAGACGTAAAATCGCGACTTGGTTTTGGTCACTCTGACGTTGCGTATCTTCTTGATTACGGCGCGTTTCACGAATAGACACAGCACCCATGCCCACTAAAGACATCAAGGCTAAGAAAGCGGCTAAGTAACCGATCAACTGCAAACGTCCGCGCTGTTCAGCATTACTTTGAATGGTTTCAGTCAAAGTCGATGTTTGCTCTAACAGAGTCTGAGAATCACGGAAGATGCTATCCGATGCTTCACGCACCTGAAATAATTCTGGCGAAGTTTCCAAAATCTCATCCACCGAACCCGATACAAATTCAAACAACTCAGCAACTTCGGCTAAAGCGTAGATAGCTTCTTCGTTGGTGACTTGTGAAATGTTCATGGCAATATTGCCTTGAATCATACCGTTTAATACCCGACCGAATAACGACGCATCTCGACCGAAAGCATCCGCAGCCATTACCGCATCTTCACCACCAGTAAGTACTTTGTTGACCGAACGTACAATACGCTCAGCTAACCAAGACTGACGCTGAGCAACTGCAACCTGCTCGGCCGGAGCACCACTATCGAGGAGTAGCTCTACAATCTCGTCATACTCAACCTGCAACTGCGGAATTGTTTCTGCCAGTGTTGCCGCAACTTCGTGCAACGACAGAATAATTTCTTGTGATCGAATAATTTGGTCAGCGTTACCTTGTACAGTTTCCCATACACCTTGCACGCCGGTCATAGTGGCTACTTCTGCTGCCGGTAAATTATTCGCCGTATCACCCTTGGTTAAATAAACCCAACGAGTCGCAAACTTATCACGCGCTTCACGTAATTGACCGAAGGCGTCTTCTTTACCGCCCGCTGCTTCCACCGCGTTTTTAGCCAATTCCTGAGACAGTACTCGCAATTCACCTGCGTGTTCGATGTACTGTTCATCACGATCCGCCAGAATGTTTACCCAGACGGTGATACCAACGAACACCCCCAGAAAAACCACCAGCAGGGCCGCCAGAATACTATTTGCCCGGTTACTGAACGCTGTTGAATTAGCGCTACTTGTATTTCCGCTCATGCCGTCCTCTCCAACTCACTGCATGCATTTCATTTATATCTGCCTTAAAGAAGGCAGGTTTATTCTTGTTTTAACCGAATTTATACGGCGATGTGCAGGAATTCCGGCGATTGAGTTATTCCACTCAATTGAAGTACCGGCCAAACTCGACCATCTCGGCCAAATCCTCTTTCCACAAATCTCACCAATGACTCTGGCAAATCTGTGACAGGCACTTCCCGGTCAACCGGAAAGGTCTGCATCCCCAATACAGCATCCACTAACAAACCAACTAAATGATCGTTCTGCTCGATCACCAATACACGCTGACTCCGCCATCCAGTTTTCACCGGCAGATTAAGTAATCCTGCCAGATCCATTACTGAGACCATGCGTCCGCGAACATTGGCAATACCCATCACCCAATTTTTAACACCGGGCACCCGAGTTACGCGCGGTGGCTGCAGAATTTCTACAACCTCCGCCATATTCGCAACATAGGATTGCCCAGCGAGCATAAAACCAATACCACGCCATGTTGCAACGCTTTCTACCTGCTGCGGCAATGCCGACGCATTGAAACGGCTCTGCTGTTCAATGTTTTGCAGGTATTCAAACGGGTGCATCATTCATCAACCGCCCGAACAGCTTCAATTTCAGACAAGAGTCGAGCCTCCGTCACAGGCTTAACCAGATAGCCAGAAGCTCCCTGACGCTTGCCCCAGACGCGATCCGTTTCTTGATCTTTGGTGGTCACGATAATGACGGGAATGTGTTTCGTCTCCGGATTGCGGGTTAACTGACGCGTCGCCTGAAAGCCATTAAGGCCGGGCATAACGATATCCATCAATACCACATCCGGTTTCTCTTGACGGGCGACAGCCACACCATCAGCACCGTTTTCTGCATTCAGCACCTCATGGCCATGCTTCTCCAGCACGGAACGGAAAGCTTCCGTCTCTGTTGGAGAATCATCCACTACTAAAATGCGAGCCATGCCTGCTACCCCTTACCTAATTCTATCGATGTCGTGTTACTTAACGTACTGGCGAATAGAGCCAAGCAGTTCTTCTTTACTGAACGGCTTAGTCAAATATTCATCAGAACCTACGATACGTCCCTTGGACTTATCGAACAGACCATCTTTACTTGAAAGCATTATGACTGGTGTAGATTTAAATTTAGAATTATTTTTAATCAACGCACACGTCTGATAACCATCCAAACGCGGCATCATAATATCGACGAAAATAATATCTGGATTGGTGTCGGCAATTTTTGCCAATGCATCAAAACCATCTGTCGCTGTAAATACTTCACAGCCGACTTTTTTTAGCAAGGTCTCCGCCGTGCGGCGAATCGTCTTACTGTCGTCGATCACCATGACCTTAATATCTTGAAAATTCTCGTCCATAGGGAGGCCTTCAACCATCCAATTCTTTGTTTTTTTAGTAGGTGCCCTAGGGCTAGAACAAGTCTTGCCATAAGGTAATTTCATTTGGCCGATTAACACGAAGCGCCGCTAAAAATTACCATCCCCAAAGCCGCATAGACATTGCTGTGCACTTTTGTACCATACATTAAGAGGGCAGGCTAGCGGCGGCGGTCGCAAATCTCGGCTACATAAGGGCTGAGCATGCGGTACACTGGGACACGCATCACAAAATAGAACTCTTTCGGAGCCCATATGAGTATCAAGCTTGGCATCGTCATGGACCCTATCGGTCAAATCAACTTCAAAAAAGATACCTCCCTGGCACTATTAAATGCAGCGCAAGAACGCGGCTGCGAATTGTTTTATATGGAACAGGCCGATTTATCCATCCAAGCGGGCCGAGCATACGGACGCATGGCACCGATAAAAGTCGCGATGAACCCAGATCACTGGTTTGATCTGGGTGAATACCAAGACCGCTTACTTGCCGATCTCGACATTATTTTAATGCGCAAAGACCCTCCGTTCGATGGTGAATTCATTTACAGCACCTACATTCTTGAACGCGCAGAACAAGAAGGCGTACTGGTTGCAAATAAGCCGCAAAGCCTGCGCGACTGTAACGAGAAGGTTTTTGCTACCGCCTTCGCAGATTTGATGTCGCCAACCATAGTGACTCGCCGTTCGGACCTACTAAAACAGTTTCACCGCGAGCACGGCGACGTTATTTTCAAACCGCTTGATGGTATGGGTGGCTCGTCCATTTTCCGTCTAAGACAAGACGACCCTAATGTCAGCGTCATCATAGAAACACTGACTAACCATGGTCAGCAGCAAATCATGGCACAGCGCTTTATTCCTGATATTACCGCTGGTGATAAGCGTATTTTGATGATTGATGGTGAACCGGTTCCCTACTGTTTAGCTCGCATCCCAGCCGATGGCGAAACCCGTGGTAATTTAGCGGCCGGTGGCCGCGGCGTCACTCAGCCGTTGTCTGATAGCGACCGCGCAATTGCCGAGAAGATAGGTCCAGAACTGAAGGCGCGCGGATTGTACTTTGTAGGCTTAGATATCATCGGCAACTACGTCACTGAAATTAACGTCACAAGCCCTACCTGTGTGCGCGAAATCAGTCGTGATAGCGGCATTGATGTCGCCACTCAATTGATTGACGCTTTATTAGCTAAACGTTAACGCAAAAACGCCGCGCAATCACGCGCGGCGTAGCCTGTCTGATGGTGTGCCTCGGTGGACAAAACTGCCCAATAAGCGCAGACTTGCAGCAGATTTTTCCACTGTGATAAGAACGGGTAAACCTGCACGCATGGCTGAAACCACCGTGACCAGTACAGACAGACTCACCTTTGCGCTATTTCTCGCGATATTAGTGCACGCCATGGTAGTTCTGGGCATCAGCTTTCAAGCCAGCGACCGCAGCAGCATAGCGTCAACGCTAGAGATCACGCTCGCCGCTTATAGAAGTGATAAAGCGCCGGAAAAAGCTGACTTCCTCGCCCAAGAGAATCAAGAAGGCAGCGGCACCCTCGATGAAGCCAAAATGCTCACCACCGACGTCGAGGCTGTTTTCCACGCCAATGAAATTCGTGACAACGTTGCCAAAGAGCAAATCCCGACCGCTCCGAAGCAAAATGACGTCACACGCCAACAAATAGTCACTGCGACCAAAAGCGTTACCAAACAAGAAACCAGTCGCCCGGACGAAACGGTAACCCCAAGCGATCTACCTGAAGGTCCGCAAAAAAGTTTATTGCAGCGCAGCTTAGAAATGGCCAGTTTAGAGGCCAAGCTTGATAGCTTGCGTCAAACCTACGCTAAACAGCCGCGAGTTCAGCGCTTAACAGCCGCATCGACCATGAAAGCCAGTGACGCTTACTACGTAAATAGCTGGCGTCATAAAGTCGAACAGATGGGCGCCATTAATTATCCGCGCGAAGCCGAGAACTGTTACAACGACTGTCGCTTGCGGATTCTAGTTGCCATCAATCCCAACGGCACTATTAACGAATTGCGAATATTAGAGTCTTCGGGGCGCAAAATTCTTGATGATGCGGCTCTGCGAATCGTGCGTCTCGCTGCTCCCTTTGCTCCTTTTTCAGAGGAAATGCGCAGCGATATGGATTTACTCGAAATCATTCGAACTTGGCAGTTCAAAGGCAACCGCTACCTTTCGGGCACTGAGTAATGAAAGAAATCAAAAGCCTGCGCAATCATCTCTTAATAGCCATGCCGCAACTCGAAGACACTTGGTTTGCGGGTACCGTCACTTATATGTGTGAACACAACCAAGACGGCGCCATGGGCGTGGTACTCAATCGCCCTTTGGATTTCGATTTTGCTGAAGTCTGCGACCAACTCGAAATCCCTCGCTTGCCATCCGTAAATGCAGAAATATTGTGTGGTGGCCCCGTCAGCCAAGAAAATGGTTTTATCCTGCATCGTGAACAAGGCAATTGGGAATCCACGCTCAATGTTACCGAGCAATCACATCTAACATCTTCTAAAGATATTCTTGAAGCGATCGCCACGGGCGCCGGGCCTCGGCATTATTTGCTGGGATTAGGCTATGCAGGCTGGAGTGCGCAGCAGCTCGATAAAGAGCTACGCGAAAACTCATGGATTACGTTAGAGGCCACACCAGAGCTGATATTCGAAACGGACATCCACGATCTTTACAACATAGCTCTAAGCACACTAGGCATTAGTGCCGAATTTTTAAGCAGCGATGCCGGCCATGCCTGAGATAGTTATTCCGGAACGTTTCAATAGTTTTATGGGATTCGATTTTGGCACTCAGCGCATAGGCATCGCCATTGGCCAGCGCATTACAGCAAGTGCCAATCCGTTAGCACCGATCAAAGCGCGAGATGGCGTGCCGGATTGGGACCTATTGCAACGTATTGTCACTGAATGGCAGCCGGATGCTTTTATTGTCGGATTACCACTCAATATGGACGGTAGTGATAGCGAAATGAGTCGCCGTGCGGCAAAATTCGCCAAACGACTTGAAGGCCGTTTTCATCGTCCTGCTTATACGCACGATGAACGTCTGACAAGCTATGAAGCAAAAGGTATCGTTATTGCTGAAGGCGGAAATAGAAACTTCGGCGAAAACTCGGTCGACGGTATTGCTGCCCAACTAATACTAGAAAGCTGGATGACCGCACATCCCCGCGAGCAAGGAGAATCTAGATGAATTTGCCCGATATTGAACAAACGTGTGAATCGTTAGGCGAACAAATCAAAACCTTCGCCGCCGAGCGTGGTTTAGACGATCCTCTTTTGGTTGGCATCCGCACGGGTGGAGTTTGGGTCGCCCAGCGCCTGCAACAGTATTTAAATCCAAACGCTGACATCAGCGTGTTGGATATCAGTTTTTATCGCGATGACTTCACTCGTCACGGTTTGCACCCGCAAGTAAAAGGGTCGGAACTGCCAGACAGCATTGAAGATCGCCACATTATTTTAGTCGATGACGTCATCATGAGCGGCCGTACCATTCGCGCCGCCATGAACGAGTTATTTGATTATGGTCGCCCAGCCAGTATTAGCCTAGTGTGCCTACTGGATATCGGCCGTCGTGAACTGCCAATTCAGCCAGATTTATGCGGTGCTACCATCGCCTTAAACGAAGGTCAATTGATCAAGTTAGGTGGGCCGAACCCGCTGACATTATCGTTGGCTTGAGCGCATAAACGACGCAGATCACAACCGAATTTTAACGCTTATTATCTACAACTTATAAAGTAGTGCCCTATGACTACCGATCCCAGCAAGGTTCAGTTGACGGAAGACGGACGCCTGAAACATTTCCTCACCACGGAAGGACTCAGCCGCGAACTGCTTACCGAAATTCTCGATACCGCCGATTCGTTTATCAGTACACAAGAGCGTGCGGTAAAAACCGTTCCTCTGTTGCGCGGTAAAACCGTGGTAAACCTGTTCTTTGAAAACAGTACGCGCACACGTTCAACATTCGAGCTAGCAGCCAAGCGCTTATCAGCAGACATTCTAAATTTAGATATCGCTAAGTCTGCTACGGCGAAAGGCGAAACGTTGATGGACACTTTGTGGAATCTAGAGGCGATGTACAGCGATATGTTCGTTGTACGCCATGCAGATTCCGGTGCGGCACACTTTATTGCCGAACACGTAACACCGAACGTTGCCATTATCAATGCTGGTGACGGACGCCATGCGCATCCAACCCAAGCCATGCTCGATATGCTCACCATTCGCCGCCATACCGGCAGTATTGAAGGCAAGGTCGTCGCCATCGTAGGGGATATTTTGCACTCACGCGTTGCCCGCTCACAGATTCATGCTCTGCGCACACTCGGCGCTGCGGAAGTGCGCGTTATTGGCCCAGGTACATTGCTACCACGAGACATCGATGCGTTAGGCGCACGACCTTTTTACAACATGAATCAAGGCCTAGCGGACTGCGATGTAGTTATCATGCTGCGTCTGCAAAAAGAGCGTATGCAAAATGCTTTATTGCCTAGCGAAAGCGAATTTTTCAAGCTGTATGGCTTAACCGAAGAAAAGTTAGCCCTAGCCAAACCAGGTGCCATCGTCATGCATCCGGGGCCGATTAACCGCGGCGTGGAAATTGAATCCGCTGTTGCCGATGGCCCGCAATCCGTCATTCTTAACCAAGTTAGCTACGGCATTGCCGTACGTATGGCCGTCATGGCAATGGCCATGAGCGGCCAACAATCAGCACAAATGATCGACGAGGACGGCGCG
>NZ_JAWUWR010000039.1:0-19374 GCF_034111725.1 Thalassolituus sp.
AGCAATGGAGTAACCATGTTCGGTCACTTGCTTTACTGCTGCGATCTTGAATTCTTCGTTATATCGTTCACCAGCCATATCGGCCTCCTCTTTAAATACATTGTAACTTTAAAGAGTGTCTAGATAACTAGGGGCGATTCAATATTTTTGAAAGCTCTTTTGACAACTACCTGCCCCTTCAACAATAGATATCCTCAAGAATTCGATACTAAGATAAATACACTTGTAACTAAAGAGTTATAACTGCGATAATTTTTGTCTGTATATCCACCCCGCTGGAGCCACCATGCTTTCTTTCAGCCGTTTTATTGAGCAAGCCCAAGCACAACACACCGATTACGATCTGCGTTTTAAGCACATCAGTAAAGCGAAGTCGGCTAAACAGTTGGCTGCAATTCCAGACCACCGTTGGTTGTCGGTGCTATCACAGTGCGTGTTTCAATCTGGGTTTAATTGGACGGTGGTGGCAAATAAGTGGCCGCGTTTCGAGGAAGTGTTCTTAGGTTTTGATGTGATTGATTTGGTGATGCAGCCGGATGAGTTTTACGAACGCTTAATGCAAGAGACGGGGATTATTCGTCATCATGCGAAAATTAAAGCGGTACACGAGAACGCGATATTTTTTCACGATTTGATTCAAAGCCACGGCAGTGTTGGTAAATACTTTTCTGCTTGGAAGCCAGAAGATTACGCCGACAATTTGCGCGAATTTCGTAAACGCAGTAATCGCGGCGGTGGTCGCACTGGGCAGGTATTTTTGCGTGCGATGGGTGTCGACACCTTGATGTTTAGCAATGATATGTTGCAAGCGCTGATTAGCACTGGAGTTATTGAGGCAGCCCCTAGTTCGAAGGCAAGCTGGGCTAAGCTGCAAGCTACAATGGATCGTTGGCGCGAGGAAACAGGATTGGGATTAAGTGAAATCAGCCAGATTTTGGCTTGGTCGGTTGGGCCGCGCAAGTAAGAATAAGAGCACACTAACGGCTGCTAGTGTGCTCTCATCAATCATTAGTTTTGCATTAGTTGCAACACGCGGCTCGGGTTAAAGCCTTTAACAACAGTATCATTCACTGTCACTAGTGGCACGCCGCCAGTACCGCCAACCGAATAATAACGATCTAACCCTTCTTGCGAGTTGTCGATATCAAACTCTACATACGGGATATTATGAGCGTCGAAGAAGGCACGCATTTTTTTACAGTAACCACACCATGCGGTCGCATACAACACAACATCTTTGTCCGTTTGCGCGGCACCTTGTTGTGTCGCCAAAGTCGTGTCTGGCGTCGCTAAATTCATAGTGGCTACGAATGCACCCGACGTTAACGCTGCAAATGCAACAAACAAGACAGCTACTATTTTCATATTGGTTTCCTTTATTACCGCCAATTCACATCAGCGTTAATGAATATTAATAATCCACAACAGGGAAAATCGATTCTGCATACATTTGCAGCTCGTGTATCCACTGTAATTTGATTGGGTCATCGGCTACACGCATTGCCGCCTGCTCTAGCAAAGGCGCAAACTGCGCAAAGGTTAATGCCGGTGTCGCTGGCGGCACTGCCATTAAGCGATTCACTCTATGCTGTTCCCAACGTTCGCGCTCATCTTCATTCAAGGTATCTGGATAATTACGCGCGCGATAGCGAAATAACATTTCTTCACAACGTTCGTCCCTAAATGGCGCAGGCCAATCGGCTAAATCCCAATCACTCAACTGGTGCAGATCGTTCATGGCTTGTTTATCCGCCGATGAGAAGAAGCCATCGTACAAACGACCATCCACATCTTTGGCCGCGGCAAAACCGCGATCACCAAATACTTGCTGCAGCTTTAACGTTAACGAGCCGCCATCACGGAACATAACTAGATGCTGGCGCAATCGCTCGCCGCTAATCGCCCAGCGTTCCGCTTGATCTGGCGTTAGAGTTTTCGCCGGAGCCAGTACGGGTGACTTATTGATATGGATTTCTTTTAGCGGTAAGCGTTCAACACCTTCGGGCAAATCTGCGGTGCGGGTAAATACCCGCTGCTGAATCTCTTCTGCACTTAAGGCAAATAATGGTGCTGGATCTTGGTTTAAATCGAAGGCGATAAAGCTGTTTTTATTGGTTGGATGCCAACACAGCGGCACCACAACCGCCATACAGCCCTGCTCCACCGGAAACATACCCGATACATGCATTAACGGCTTGTTATTAGTCACATCCACCATAGCTGCAAGCGCTTGTTTGCTGCGATTGTTATACAAATACTTAAACAGCTTGGGCTGCTTATCGCGAATCAACCGTGCTAAGGCGATGGTGGCACGCACGTCGGATACCGCATCATGCGCTTTACCATGGTCTAAGCCATTAGCGGCGGTTAGATGCTCTAGCTTAAAACTAACGCGGCCATCTTCATGCTTCGGCCAGTTAATGCCATCTGGGCGCAGCGCATAAGCGCAACGGACGATATCGAGTAAATCCCAACGGCTATTGCCGCCCTGCCACTCACGGGTATAAGGATCATAGAAGTTACGATAGAGAGTGTAACGGGTAAATTCGTCGTCAAAACGAATGCTGTTATAGCCTGCGGTGCAAGTACCGGGCTGGCTAAACATATCGTTAATGCGAGCAATAAACTCAGTTTCGGGCACGCCCTTTTTTAAGCAATCTTGCGGTGTAATACCGGTAATTAAGAGAGCTTCTGGGTGTGGGAGATAATCGTCCGCCGGTTTGCAGAATATCTCTACCGGCGGTTCGATTTCATTGAGGTCTTCATCCGTACGGATCGCCGCAAATTGCGCTGGGCGATCCCACGCTGGGTTAGCACCAAAAGTTTCGTAGTCGTACCAAACAATACTGTTCACTCATGGCTCCTAAGCCCGATTTTACCAGCCTTGTTCTTGATTACCTGGTAGCTCGCCGGGTTCACCTGTTTGCAGGTAATGCAGAGCATCGCGGGCTGATTGGCGTGGTAACTCTTCCATTGGTAAGTGGCCTACACCTTCGTAGCTGATGATGTCCATGTTCGGTAAATCCACTTTAAAGTGCTTCATTACTGATACTGGTGTCCATTCATCTTCTTCACCCCACATTACTAGGGTTGGTGTTTGAATATATTTAATGCGATTACCTAGATCACGTTGATCCGTATCGTCTTCGATGCTGCGCGCAACTTTAATCAGAGATGAACGATTACCTTTGCGCAGTCCCAAATCTTGGTTGCGGCGAATCACATCATCGGTAATTTTTTCATCGTCACCGTAAGCTTCTTCAACACGGTGTTGCGCCTTAGACCACGACAAAATCAAAGCGTTAAACTCACGCAGTACTGGAATTGTGTTGTAACTCAAGGTTGAAGGCAACTCTTGCTGATAGCCGATAGAGTTAACCAAAATCATACGTTCTACGCGTTGCGGATAACGCTCGGCAAAGTTCCAAGTGATGTAACCACCCAAAGAGTTACCAACCATCTGCACTTTGCGCAGATTTAGCTTATCCATAAAGTGTTCGACTTTAGTGATCATGTAATCAAGATCATAAGTCTCAGTTGCTTGATCTGGGCCAGTTAAACCGTGGCCAGGTAGGTCCATACGAATAACGCGGAAGTCGCCTTTCAGCTTTTCAGCCCAAGCATCCCAAATATGCAACGACGTGGTTTCTCCGTGCAGTAACAATACTACAGGGCCTGTGCCCTCATCGCGGTAATGAATGACTAAATCATCAACCGCAAGAAATTTAGACGATTCGTCGGTGTACTTCTCTGTTAGTTCCGATAACGGACGTGAGCCAACACCCATATAGGCACAACCGCTCATGGCGACCATGCTGATCAGCAGCAAGAGTTTGGTGAAATTCATCGTGATCCCCGAGATTTTATTATTGTTTGACTGAGCTCCGCTCACCATTGCCAAACTTTACCACAGCGAATCCGCGCCGTCTTTACTGTACCTAGCATCTAAATGACGAACTGAAGACTATGTCCCAATTCAAGTGAAACAGCAGATTCCAGCAAGATGACGATTTAAGCATAAGGAACTTTGGAATCAATGGTTCCTAAACGGCTGGCGAACTGTAAAATGGGGTCGCTTTTTTCTGTGGCAAACCTTAGTTGGACATATTCGAATGGCGTTATTTAAAAAGTTTTTCAAACCAAAATCGCAACACGAGAATCCGGAAGTTAGACGAAAGGCCCTAGACACCCTGCAATCTGCGGAACAACTCATCACCTTCATCCGCAAAGAACCTGAAGCATCGGTACGTGATGCCGCCCTTGCTCGCATAAAAAGCGAAGACGATCTCGAATCCCTACTGCGCGATAGCAACAGCGATCTACGTGAAGCAACTCGCCAACACTGGTTAAACCGACTCCTTAACAACGGCAGCTTGCCCGGCAACGCCGATAGCAAGGTATATGTGCGCATTGCCGCATTAACCGACAATCAAGAATTACGCGTTGAGGCTATTGGCCACATCAGCGATGAACAACAGCGCCTACAATTGGCCAGCGAGCACAGTGTTGCCCGCGTGCGCATGGCGGCAGCCGAAGGCATTCATAACCCTAAACTACTCCAGGCCTTGCTTGATGTCGCACAGGGTAAAGACAAAGCGGTTTACCGCCTCTGTAAAGAACGCTTAGCCGCCGCAAAAGAACAGCAAGAACGCGAAGCAGCAGAACGTAAAAAGCTAGCGCATCTAACCAGCCAAGCAGAACAATTGGTGCGCTTGGGTTATGGCCCCGATTTCTTTGGGCGCTTACAAGTGTTACACCAACGCTTGAACGAACTACGAGCGAAAGGTGAAGAAGCCTCACTGGCTAGCTTTGCTACAGCGCTAGAACAAGCTGATGAAATACTGCGCGCCCACGAAGCAGAAGAACAGCGTCGTGCCGAGCAAGCAGAAAATGCGCGCCAAGCGGAAGCTGATCGCGCCGGTATTATTGCGCGTATGACCTCGCAACTAGACGTTGCTGCCGGGCAGCTTTCCGGTACATGGAGTGCAGCTTGCCAAGGTGAACTGCAAGCTTGGGAACATAGCGAAAAACAAAGCTCTGCGAATGCAGAGCAACGCAAAGCGTATCAAGCGCTAGCCCAGCAATCTGCTGCGGTTACCGATTGTTTAAATTTCTACAGTGAACAACAAGACGCTATAACCGCATGGTTTGCCAAAGCAACCAGTAAAGAATTGAGCGAAACACTAGAAGCCGCACGCATTGGTAAACAGTGGTTGCAACGCTGCCAGTGGCCAAGCAATTTAGTAGCACCTGAGTGGTTAACTCAGTTACAAGCTCAATGCGCACAGTTAGGTGACAAGAAAGACGATCTTCTCGACCAGCAAAAGCAAGTTGCCGACCAAGTGCGTAAGCAAATGGACCAACTAGAAGCGGTACTAGATGAGGGCCAAGCAAACGAAGCCGGTCGCTTGATGAAGTCTATTCAGAAATCATTAAACGCACTTGATCACAAGCAACAGCAGCCACATCAAAATCGCCTTCGTTTGCTAACGGCGCGTTTAAACGAACTGCGCGACTGGCAAGGCTTTGCCATCAATCCGAAAAAAGAACAGCTATGCGCAAGCATGGAAAGTATTGCTGACGGCGATATGGAACCACAGGCTCGTGCCGATGCGATTCAATTGCTGCAACAGGAATGGAAAAGCCTCGGCAACAGCGGCAATGATCGCGAATTGTGGGCGCGCTTCCAAGCCGCGGCAGATCGCGCTTTTGAACCGTGCAAAGCCTACTTCTCCGAACTGGCTGAACAACGCGCACGCAACGTGGCGGCACGCAACGACCTTACCCAACAACTATTGGCTTATGAACAGGCCATGAATTGGGAAACGGCAGATTGGAAAGCCGTTCAACAAACATTGAACGCCGCACGCGACGCATTCCGTCAATATTCACCGGTTGATCGCGCTTCTCATAAAGATACGCAAACGGCCTTTCAAAGCGCTTGTGATGCTATCTATGCACACATCAAAGAAGAATACGGTCGTAATCTTGCGTTGAAAGAAGCCATCGTAAGCAAAGCCGAAAGCATGGTTAGCCACGATGATTTGGACGAAGCTATCGAGCAAGTTAAACAGCTACAGCAAGACTGGAAAGCCATCGGCATGACGCCAAAAGGTGCTGACCAGAAATTATGGCAGCAGCTACGCCAGCATGCTGATGCGGTATTTGCGCGTTTAAACGAACAGCGCGATGCGCGCAAAGCGGCACTCAACACAGTAGTGAGCGAAGCCGATGCTATGGTGGCTGAAGCACAAGCAATCTTTGCTGATGAGAGCCTAGACGCTCAATCCTTAGCCAACAACTTGCGCGACATCAACGCCCGCTTCCGTTCTATGGAACTGCCGCGCAGCGCCCACCAACGCTTAAGCAAAGCGCTGGATGAGCTGCAAAGTGCCGTTCAGAGCCGTCAACAGCAAGCGAGTAACGAGCAAATACTAGCGGCATGGAATGGCGTAATACAGCGTTTAGAAGCCCTACAAGCAGGACAAGACTGGGATGCTAGTTTGCCACTCGCCAATGGTTTCGATGAACCTAACTTCCGCGCGGCACAAGCCCGCACAGAATTCAATGAAGACGCAGGATCACTGTGTGTTGCCATGGAAATTCTTGCCAACATCGACAGCCCTGAAGAAGATCGCGGTCTGCGCATGAATATGCAGGTTCAACGTCTGGCAGAAGGTTTAGGCAAAGGCCTAAGCGCGGAGCAAGAACGCGCCCAGCTGATTGAGCGTTGGTTAAACAGTAAGGCGACAGCGGAGCAACTTAGCCGCTTCATTACTGCACTAAACAAGGCTGCAACGCTGTAACTTACAGCGCATACAGCAATAAAAAAAGGGGCCATCATTTGGCCCCTTTTTTATTTGTTTCTATCTAATTCGACTACCTATGGGAAGACTGACTCAATGCCACAGCACCTACTCTCGCTGCACTCTGTTAATAGATATCGTTAAGCTAATACAACCTAATTAGATACCCCACCCCATGTTAAGGGTTCGTCTTTAGCAGCAAGGTAGGTAGAACACCGCTATTACCAAAGTTCCAAGGCGCAATGGCCAGTGTCGATGCGCCCATATCGAAGTCATGATCAATATCAGCCCAACCAACATACAAGTTGGCGCCAGCAATGCAGCCACCCGCATCGGCTTCTGTTGGGCAACGCAATACACTGTCGTTGAGGCCAAACGTATCTATAGAGTTGTCGCCAAATGCAATACCCGTGTCGACACCTAAACCAGTTGCATCAGTGGCCCAATAGCTGGCAGAGATATTGGAATCATATAAATAACCCGCTAGACCACCAAAGTATTCGACCACGACATCAATAGGTGAGTAATCAGCATCAGGACTCGTGACCACTGCACCCGTCGCAAAACTCGTGCTCAGGGTCGACAAATAAGACTCGCCAATTAAACTACCGGCGTTATTCAGAGCGGTTACTTCACCTCGGGCATAACTACTACTCACGGTCGAATCTTCGATACCGCCCAATAATGCGCCGACATTGTAATGTCCAGAAATGTCGCCGGTTGCTGAGCTACGGCTAATGGTAGAACCATAAACAGCACCAGCCACACCGCCAACTAACATACTGTCACCACTGACATCGCCAACAGTCGACAGAAAATCCAGCACTGTAGTTTCGGCTAAGCCAACCACGCCACCGACACTTTCATCTCCGTAGACAGGAATCGTTATATACATATTGGAAATCGTAGAGTCATGCGCAGATCCCACAACCGCACCGACATAACGTCCGCCGACGACATAAGCAGAAGCACCCGACAACACCAGATTGCGAACTTCAGCATTTTCGATATAGCCAAATAATCCAACGTTATCGCCATCGCCTCGCGAGATTTCTAGATTACGGATTTCATAATCATTGCCGTCGAAAATAGCAGTAAAAGGCTGATCAACTGAACCAATTGGCATCCAACCATTGGTTACATCCGGCACATAGCCAGTGCTAGATGCAAAATCGAGCGTTTTAACTAACTCGTAACCAATGCAGCCGGTATCAACGCGACAACCTAGATCCGAAGACGAAGTACCATTATTCAAGGTACCTCCCGTTAAATCATTACGAATCCAATCTAACTGCTCGATCGTGGAGATTTCAATCAGGCCGTCGTTGTCGTCATCGACGTCATCTTCCGGGGCTACGCCATCGTCGTCGTCATTAATAGTCACCGCCGGATCAAATTTCGAAACATCACTATTATCGCCGACGCCATCGCCATCAGAATCGAGTGTTTCTGACGCATTGCGAGGAAATGCGTCGGCATTGTCCGGAACGCCATCACCATCGGTGTCAGCCCATTCAGAAGCATCAAAAGGATATAAATCTTCTACATCGGGAACACCGTCGTTATCATCGTCAGTGTCAGCGTTATCACCCTTATCATCACCATCGAAGTTGGCTGTTTCATCCTCATCTAATGGGAAGGCATCATCCGTATCGAGCACACCATCATTGTCATCATCCGTATCGGCATTATTGCCAATGCCGTCATGGTCAGTATCCACGGATTCGGTAGGATCTTTAGGTAGGTCATCATCAACGTCGGGTACACCATCGTTATCGTCGTCGGTATCACGATGATCACCGATACCATCGCCATCAGTATCAATTGTTTCACTGGCATCGAAGGGAAATAAATCAGCATTATCACCCACGCCATCGCGGTCGCTATCTTTGGTCTCCGACGCATCAAATGGGAATGCATCAGAATTATCGCCTTTACCATCGCCGTCGCTATCGAGACTTTCTGACGCATCTCGCGGAAATGCGTCCTCCGCATCCACCACACCATCGCCGTCTTTATCCGATGTTAGGGGGTCTGATGTATTCGAATTAGCAGTACCCACCGCCTCTTCACCGCCACAAGCGACGACCAGAGAACACAGCAAACCGATACAAAGATATTTAAAAACGCCGTACATCATAAAACCAGCTAACCCTATTAGATTTGTGCAATTTCTGAACTATGGGCAAGTTACCCCAACCAACTCAGACCTGTTAGTACAAACGCTGCCTTGTCTGACCTTGCAGACAATGACAGCTAGTAAATATCTAAAGCGTCCTACTGGTGCCCTATTCTTCCTCGTCTTCGCCTTTGCGAATCAAGAAGCGATAGTCGCCCTCGACTTCTTCACTCAGTACTAATTCGTGACCAAGAAACCCACAAAAACGAGTAAAATCGCGCACCGTAGAGGGATCGGTCGCTAATACTTCTATAACATCACCAATCGCGACATCACGAATAATATTGTGCAATAACATTACTGGCTCAGGGCAAAACAAGCCGCGAGCATCAAGGGTTTGATTAACATCTGACATGGTAAACTCTTACTGCATCGTCTGAGATTTAGGTAACAACAAGCCTGCACGCGACGCACGATACACCAACCATACAGCGGCGACACACGCTAATGCAGCAACGGCAAAGTGCATATCATACCCCAATGTCGCGGCGCTATAACCTGAGATTGCACTAGCAAACATCCCAGTCACGATCACAACACAACTTTGTAAGGCGTAATCCGCGGCAGCACTGTGTTCACGACAACGATCCATCATTACGGAAAATAACGCGGCCGTGGCCATACCACCAGTAATATGCTCGACCGTAACCGCAAGCCAAATATGGGCTTTATGTTCAATACTAATCCCCACGTAACCAAGCATTGCTAGAGCTTCGAGTAACAAAAACAGTGTTAATGCTCGTGCACGAGAAATGCGCCCAACAAGCCAACCACCGTACAATGCGCCGGCTAATCCGGCCACAAAACCAACACCACCGAGCATAGTGCCTAACTCATCTAAGCTCAGCCCAACATCGGATAGATACGGGCGAATCATTTGCGTACCAAACGCATCACCAACTTTATAAACACAAATAAGTGCAATCCACAGCCAAGCGTCTTTTAAATTAAAAAAACCTTTCCAAAGCGGCAACATAGGTTGCTGAGCAACTTGGTGAGGCTTAGGTTTATAGGCATATAAAGGTAAGGTTCCAAGTACCATCATCACTGCCAATAACCACAACGAAACCTGCCAACCTAAATACGAGAAATAAGACACAAGTAGGCCACCGGCCAACACCATACCAATGCGATATCCGCCAACTTGAATACCATTTCCAAAACCACGCTCATGTGGTGATAAATTTTCAACGGCAGTCGCATCGGTCGCGATATCTTGGGTGGCGATCAATACATTTACTCCTATCAGAATCACACCAAAAATCAGTAAACCGTCAGAGGCAATCCAAGTCAGAGGCATAAACGAAACGGCAATCAATAATGCCGCAGCAGTGTAATTCATCGCCAATATCCAACTGCGGCGAAATTCATCCGGCCAGCGTTTTGGAAATAAGGTAAAACGATCAAGCATGGGCGCCCAAAGAAATTTCAATGCCCAGGGCAAGGCAACCAAAGCCATTAAACCAATCTGCTTTAAATCAACGCCCTGCTCACGCAGTAATACGGGCATTGCTTGACCAAAAAAGCCATGCGGTAAACCTTGCACTAAATACAAACTAATCAGTGCTAACCATTTCGCCTTTTGTTGATCCATCAAGATGCTCCGCGTTTAATTAATAGCGCTACCATAGCGGGCTAGTTATAGAGTTAAAAGGAGTTTATGTGGTGGCAATAGCCAATAAAAAACCCCGCCATAAGGCGGGGCTAAAGTGCTTTTCAACACAGGTCAGGATTGCAGGAGGTGATCCTACAGGGTCTATCAGCGCTCGATGATCGCAACAACACCTTGACCACCGGCAGCGCAGATGGAGATAAGGCCGCGACCAGAGCCCTTCTCTTCCAACATCTTAGCTAGGGAAGCTACGATGCGACCGCCGGTTGCCGCAAATGGGTGGCCAGTGGCAATGGAAGAACCGTTTACGTTAAGCTTGCTACGATCAATGCTGCCTAGTGGCGCATCTAAGCCTAACTTCTCTTTACAGAATTTCTCGTCTTCCCACGCTTTTAATGTTGAACAAACAACACCAGCAAATGCTTCGTGGATTTCGTAGAAATCAAAATCTTGTAGAGTAATACCAGCACGCTTAAGCATTGCAGGAACAGCGTATGCAGGCGCCAACAGCAAACCTTCTTTATCTTTGTTGCCATCTTTACCGAAGAAATCAACCGCAGCAGTTTCGTAGAAGCTCAAGTAAGCTTTAACCGGCAGGTTGTGCGCTTTTGCCCACTCTTCAGAAGCCAACAATACAACCGATGCGCCGTCTGTCAGTGCTGATGAGTTACCAGCGGTTAGCGTACCGTTACCAGACTTCTTATCGAATGCTGGTTTCAGGCTTGCTAATTTTTCCATGTTTGGCGTGCGCGCCAAGTTATCTTTTTCAACACCTTGGAACGGCGTTACTAGGTCGTCGAAGAATCCACGATCGTAAGCCGCCAATAAATTCTCATGGCTGTTGAAAGCAATTTGATCTTGCTCTTCGCGAGTGATTCCCCAAGCTTTAACCGTTAGCTCAGTGTGCTCGCCCATAGACATACCTGTGCGTGGCTCACCATTGCGGGGAACAAGAGGAGCTAGGTGCTTAGGACGAATTTTCATTAACGTTTTAATCTTGTCTTTCGTCGTTTTTTGACGGTTTGTTTCTAACAAGATTTTACGCAGACCTTCGCTAACGGCGATAGGTGCGTCAGACGTGGTATCAGAACCACCAGCGATGGCGCTATCGATTTGACCTAGGGCGATCTTGTTCGCTGCCATCATGATGGCTTGTAAACCAGTACCGCATGCTTGCTGAAGATCGCAACCAACAGTACGTGGGCTTAATGCTGTGCTTAGCAACGTTTCACGTGCCAAGTTGAAATCGCGGCTGTGCTTAATAACAGCGCCAGCGATGAATTCACCGATGTGCTCGCCTTGCAGATTGTAACGATTGACCAAGCCATTCAATGCAGCAGTCAACATGTCTTGGTTAGACGCGTAAGAATAAGCGCTGTTAGAACGTGCGAACGGAATACGGTTACCGCCGATGATGGCGACTCTACGAACTGTTTGGGTCATGTTATGAATCCTGTTAAAACGTTGCCAAATACGCGGCAGAACGCAAAATATCTCAATATCTGCCCGGTGATGGTCAGTCTATCCGACCTGAACGCGCGGGCATTGGCTGAAGTGACACAGACTCAACCATCCAAGGTCAATTTCAGACCTTATTATTGCTGCTGTAATCTGTTACCTTCCGGCGCTGTACATCGTGCCGATGTGATCCCCGTATAGCAAGCAACGAGTGAAACAGATCATGAGCAACTTTTACGAAACACTGCTGAACAATAATCTCGGCCGCAGCCTGCTGAAAAACGTCGGTTTGCCAACGCCAATTAATTTAAAACGCTACAACGCAAACCAAGAGACCTATTTCGAAGGTCGTGTATTAGTAGGTGCATCCGTTAACGCTGCACTGCTGAACGATTTGATGCGTAACCTGAAAGCATCAAACGCCAAAGTATTCTTTCCTTCTGCCTGTAAAACCGCTGCTGCTATCCTGAAAGCCGCAGAAACTAACGGCGTGCGTGCTGTTGGTGTGGAATGCAAAAAGGATATGACAGACAAGTTTGACGCGTTTGTATTCGACGCAACAGGCTTTTCAGATACTGAACATTTAAACCAGTTGTACTTCTTCTTCAACCCAGTGATGCGCAAGCTAAACAGCAATGGTCGCGTCATTGTACTGGGTCGTCCGCACATGAAAGCAGCCACAGGTGAACAAGCAGCTGCGATGCGCGCACTAGAAGGTTTCACTCGCTCAGTCGCAAAAGAAATTGGTAAAAAGAGCGCAACAGCCCAGTCAATTTACGTCGAAGAAGGCGCAGAGGCGAATATTGACTCTGCTTTCCGTTTCGTTATTTCTGCTAAATCAGCCTATATGGATGGCCAGATTTTAACGGTTAGCAAAGCCGACGTCGTGACCTACCCTGAGTGGCACAAGCCATTAGCAGGTAAAGTTGCATTGGTGACTGGTGCTGCACGTGGTATCGGTGAATCCATTGCACGCACATTGGCTCGTGACGGTGCTACCGTTCTTGGTTTGGATATCCCACCAGCCGAAGGCGATTTGGAGCGCGTTATGGCAGAAATCGGTGGTGAAGTATTGCTCGGTGATATTTCGTCTAAAGAAGCACCAGCTATGATCTCTGCCAAACTAAAAGAAATGGGCGGCGGCGACATCATCGTTCATAACGCGGGTGTAACTCGTGATAAGACGTTGGCGAATATGCCTGAGCATTGGTGGTCAATGACTATCGCGATCAACCTATCTGCTGAAGAGCACATCAACAACCAGTTGTTTGCCGATGGCACGATCAACAATGGCGGCAGCATCATCTGCGTATCGTCAATGAACGGTATTGCTGGTCAGGTTGGTCAAACTAACTACGCAGCATCAAAAGCAGGTGTTATTGGTTATGTGCAATATATGGCTAACGAGTTGGCTAAAAAGAACATCACTATCAACGCCGTTGCACCTGGTTTCATCGAAACTCAAATGACCGATGCAATTCCTTTCATGACACGTGAAGTAGGCCGTCGTTTGAACTCATTGTCACAAGGCGGTAAGCCAGTTGACGTAGCAGAGACGATTGCTTTCTTTGGTAACCCTGCGTCTAGCGGTGTTACTGGTAACGTAGTTCGTATCTGTGGTCAGTCATTAGTTGGTGCATAATTTTGCAACGCTAATACTTTGATTGCTCGATAAAAAAACCGGCTCCGTAGCCGGTTTTTTTATACCCTTAAATTGGCCCTGAACCTAAACCAGCACTACATTTACTACTAGGAACACATATCCTGCGGAGTAAGTTATGAAGGTCGGTAAGATGATGTCAGCCAACGTTGTGCATGTCGGTTTAGATGACCCACTGCATAAGGTAAAAGCCATTTTCGAGCGAACTAAGTTTCATCACTTGCTGGTTATTCAATCGGGTAAGCTATGGGGTGTAGTGTCGGATCGTGACTTACTGAAATCCGTTAGCCCTAATATTGGTACTATTACGGAAACGCTACGCGATGTGGCTTCGCTGAATAAAAAAGTTCATCAAATAATGACGCGCAAGCCCATTACGTTATCGCCGGATGCCGATGTATACGAGGCAATACGTGTGTTCAACGAACACAACGTATCCTGTATTCCAATATTAAATAACGACAACAGTGTGGCTGGAATATTAAGTTGGCGCGATGTGTTTAAAGCACTCGAAGCCTATCAGTTAAAAAAGAGGCAGAACAAAGAGTAGTCGCTAGCGAACCTTCACTCGATTATTCGTATCTCGACTCTGACGAATTAATTCATCACCATCCGCAGAAAATCCTAATTTAGCGCAGCGATCATAGAGCAGCACGTTGACCGTAGCCGCTAAATTCATACAGCCGATGGTAGGTACATAAACGACGGCAGTAGCAAGATCCACGATCACTTGGGGGATAGTGCCATCCTCTGGCCCGAACACGTAGAACGCATTCGCCGGATGACTAAACTGCGGCAGTGCTATCGCCCCCTCCACTAGCTCGACACAAACGACTTCTGCACCTACTGGAATATTCTCAAGCAAATCATCTACAGCAGCGAGTGGAATGCGTTGTACCACGTCTTTGGTATCCGTTTGAAAGCGCATGGCGCGATTGGCACGCTCACCACTGTAAAAAACAGCATCTGCGTTGTAGCATCCAGCGGCACGCATTACCCCACCAATATTGGTGGGATTTTTTGGATTAACCAAACCAATGGCAACATAATTATTATTCACTTCTGGAATTCACTCTATTAGCTCCACTCGATCGGCTGATTTGTCAAAGTATACCAAATTTATGTCTGCCCCCTGAAAATCACCTAATAACGCCTGTACCAGTTTTCGTTGACCAGCATCAAGGTTTAATTACAGATGAGTGCAACACTGAGTAAGACACATAGGAGTCTCCCCGATGAAATCACTCATACTAGCTGCTTTATTATTGCCCCTATCCTCTGCGGTTTTCGCCGAGCCTGATACTCAGCCAACCCCAACACCTGCGGCTAACATGCCCGGTATGATGGGAAGAATGATGCCTAACTTCGAAAATTTTGATCTCGATGGCAATGGCCAAATAACCGAATTGGAATTCAATGAAGTCCGAGCTAAACGCATGACAGCCCGTGCCGCCGAAGGTCATCCTATGATGGGAATGGCAAATGCCGAACCGTTTGCAACAATGGATGTGGATGGCAATGGCTACTTAGATGCTAACGAATTTTCAGCACATAAAATGCGCAATTCAAAAATGCCGATGGCTAAATAATCAACAAATACATCAAGCCTGCCATTAAGCAGGCTTGATGTATTTATTAATAACGCCAAGCAATAAAACGACTGACCTTTTGGCCTTGCGCCATTGGCGTGATTTCAATTTGCTTAGCGCCTTGCTGCTGCAAGACTTTTTTGAATAACGGCAAATGGTCACCATCGGATACAAGGCTAGTAAACCAACCTACTTGCTCAGCATAGTTGACGCTTTCTCGCATCATGCGCTTTAAGAAAGCGAGTTCTCCGCCTTCACACCACAATTCATTCGACTTACCGCCAAAGTTACGCGTAACCGATCCTTTTTCACCTTTTAAATTTTTCCATTTACGCGCGGCTTGGTTTTCGGCTTCGCGCTGCGATGAGAAAAATGGAGGGTTACACATGGTCGCTTCGAAGTAGTCTCCACTGCGTATCATATTCTTAAATAGAAATTCAGAATTACGCTGCATCAATATTTCGGTTTTACTTAAACTGGGATTAGCTTCAACAATAGCGTGTGCATTGCGCACAGCAGTCCCGTCGGTTTCTGTACCCGTAAATTGCCAGCCATAAGCATGCGTACCGATAATCGGATAGATTAAATTCGCGCCCGTACCTATATCTAAAATACGCGGCTGCTCGTTAGTGCTGTGCTTACTAACATCATGCTCAGCCAGTAAATCCGCCAAGTAATGAATATAATCGGCACGGCCAGGAATGGGCGGACACAAATACCCTTTAGGAATACTCCAGTCTTCAACCTTGTAGTAATGCTGCAATAAAGCCGTATTTAAACACAGCACCGCGGCATTATTACTAAAGTCGATGGTCTGCTCACCGCTCGGGTTTAGCTGTAAAAAATCAGCGAGATCGGGCAAAACCTCAACCAATAAGGTCATATCATATCGACCAGAATGCGGATTCCGAGGATGCAAGCCTATCGGCTTGGTCGAAGAGGCATACGGTGATTTATCGGATTTTTTCTCAAACACCCATTTACCGTCCGCTGAGCGTTTACCTGACGGTTTAGCTCCCCGCTCACCCGTCGATCTTGCCGCACGATCAGAGCTAGCTGAACGCTCTTTGTAAGCGGGCTTAGCACGGGTATCGGAACGATCACGAGCACCAGACTTATGCTCAGTATCAACCTGTGGCTTTGATGAAGGCTGAGAGGAAGGTTGAGCCGACGACTCGCTCTTCTCAACCGCTGAGTCTAATGCTTCAGGACTGGATCGCTCATCAGACTGAGGATCTGCATCTTGATGCTTAGCAGCGGCCGCAGCCCAAGGATCGAACGTAGCCGAAGGACTTTCAACCGACGCTGAATCGCTAGGCAAATCAGCGTCTGTATCGGTAGAAGCAGAATGAGGAGGTTTTGATTTCACAATAATGACCAACAATAATATCGGGGCATAATAGCATGATATGCCCCATCTCTTCTTGCTAACTCACCACGGGCTTAGGACGTGCAATCCCATGCTTTTGCAGCAATGCCGTCCCTCGTAGCACGATATCGCTTTGAAACGCTTTTTCGTAACGCACATCCAAAACATAAGCCTTAGTGCGCAAACGAATAGCTAAGGTATGCGCAACCTCGATTTCTTCTAGAGTAAAACTCACGGGCTTCTTTAAATAGGCGTAGCGACTCGTCACCACCACCTCTTCAATTAACGTTTGCGCGGTTGCTAAATCAGCATCTAATGCGAGGTTAAAATCAGTAACCACCATCATATCTAACTCGCCAGCATTGCCCGATGACACGACATCGGTAATAAAACGCGAATTCGGAATCGTAACCAAATTATCATCGAGCGTCACCAAGCGCACGGTACGTAGACCAATGGATACTATCTCACCATAGGTGTCGCCAAAGCTTACTCGGTCGCCTACTCGGAATGGACGATCAAACAATAAAAGAATACCGGCCACTAGCGAGGCCACAACGTCCTTCAAAGCAAAACCCAAAGCTACCGCGATGGAACCGGCTGCAGCAAAGAGCAGCTCTTGTGGTGGCTGTAACACACCGACAACCAAACCTATCGTGCCAAAAATATAGAGAGCAAAGGTTGTTAGCGTCGATATTTGTAAAATCAAAAAACGCCGTGCTGGAATTTTCTCCATCAAGCGCTTACTGCCGTTATTTAACGCGACGGTTAACGCCCAAATGAAAAATCCGCCTAATATCAGTAATAATATCGCATAGATATTAAACACATCGGCAACGCTAAGAATGCCGCTAACCAACCCATTGGTATCATTCATGGAGCATATTCTTCCTATTCAATGAGCTAACAACGGTGTGATACCAAAGCGTGGTAATACGATAACGGCCATCACTACCACGCACGATAACTTCAGCATCGAGGGCCGACTTCAAGGCAAAGCGAATCACGTTTTCCTGCATGTTAGTTACCTTCACTAACTCCTCCGTCGTGAGGTTTTCGTGGGTCACAATGGCTGCAAAAACGAACATGAGCTTAGGTCCGAATTGCTCTATGCGTGAGCTACTCGGGAGCTGAGGAATACTCGCAACAACGTTTTTACCTTTAGTTTTAACGGAACCCTGCCATAGCTCTAACGCCGTCATTGGCAAGCCACGACAACCATCCCAAAGCAAGCTGAAGTAACGTTGCTCGGCGTTGCGTAAGGTTCCAGCAACCGGTGAGCGAGTATCAATTAATACGTCATCGTACTGTAAGCGATAGCCGCTTAACTGGTTACGCGACAAGATCAAAGAACGGATTTCAGTTTGGGTCCAACGCTTAACGCGAATAACATTGCGCATTTGGTATTCGCGGCCAAATACATTACACAGATAAGCCCAACTCTGATTGTTGATGGTAATTAACCAATACACGTTATTGAGTTTGGTGTTGGTTAGCCCCAATAGCGTTCGCCACCCTTGCAAGTACCCGACTTCGGCTAAAAACAGATTTTCCGCCTTATTCAGAATCACAATGGTGGGTGCCATCTCAGCATCATGACGCACTAAGGCTTTAGGACCTTCACTCATATCAATTTCTAGAGCATTCCCTAACAACTGATAAATAGCGTCTTGGCTGGTCGTTTTCGGCGGTACGTCGATTCGTTTAATAATAATTTCAGGGTCATCTTGAGCAACACCATTGGTAAAACGAATCAAGGCTGAACTCTTACCAATACCACGTTCACCAGTAATTAAAATGACATTGTCTTCAGAGCGCTCAGCATTCCACGCATCAAAATCTTTACGGATTGCGGCACTCAATCCAGTATCAATAATCGGCAGTTTTAGTTCACTATCTTTCTCTGTGCTAAACCAGCGCTGATAGTCCTCACAAATCGCATCTACGGCAACTTCATCTTCTTCACCCTCACCTGCCGCTTTCGTTTTAATACGAAACCAACGCGCACTTAAACTTTGATACCAAGCGAAATCGGCCAGTAATTGAGTAAAAAACACACGCACAAACATTAGCAGAAGCAATGGTATTAGCAGTGGCAATACCAATACAAATGCCCAGCTTTCTTTTACTTTATCTAAAACTGGATCGACGCTTGCCGGAAATAAGCGCTTCAAATTGAGCATTAATTCCAAGCGATAAAAATGCAAAAGATAACTCACAACACCCCAGCTAAACATCCATACTGCGGTTTCAATCAAGTGCGCAATTAGCGACTTACCAAGTAAGTGCAAGGCTAAGGCAATGGCAGCCCACGGAAGCAATAGCCACTTAGCGGCCATTTCAGTACGTTGTTCGAGTTTTGCTGTGCTATCAGCGGTTAAAAACGAACCAGCACCTTGGCAAATACTTAACAAAAACCACTCTGCAGCAAAACTCACCACCACATAGAGCATATAGACCTGAAAGATCACCAGTAGGCTACCGCCCAAATTCGGTTCTGACTGCTCACTAAAAAATAAAGAGCTAAAAATCAGTAACACAATCCAAGGAAGTAAAGGCGCCATACCGAGTAGTAAGCGTGCTAAAGCTCGAACACCTTGATGTTTTATACCTTTACTAATGACTTGGTTATGAGTAGAAACTAAGGTCCGCGATACAACGCCAGCAAACCACTTTGCCATCCAGCGAAGAGGAATAATAA
>NZ_JAWUWR010000040.1:0-21963 GCF_034111725.1 Thalassolituus sp.
ACTCGCTAACTTACTGGCTAACTTACTGGCTAACTTACTGGCTAACTTACTGGCTAACTTACTAGCTAACTTAATGAGTTGCCTCTGAGTAGCCAGCTCGTATAATCCTTTGCGTTCTCCTTCCATAGGAGATGAACCGCATAGCCATAGAATGTCGGCTATAAGGTTTTCTACGTTCCCCGCTATGCGGGGCTTTTCTCGTGAAATCCTAATTTTTCATCATACGCAAACTGCGCATCCAGTTCTGGCATCCAACATTGCAGGTACTTAATCTGACTATATCGTTTCTCTAATCTCTCAACATCACCCTGCCACTTAGCCGGTACAGCCATTAGCTTGTCGGCAAATGATCCTTTACTCACTTTCACGGTACTTAAAGCTATTGCGAACTGGTCATCCGCCACCCACGGCTCTAATGATCCATCTAGGCCTTGTTTTAATAAAAGTACATCGGCGGTTTCAATATCATTGTATCGGGTTGTCATATCTGAATTATCTTCATGCCAGCAGGGATGGCTCTTATCGCTATAGCCACATTTCTTCCAATTGATTATTTGCTGGTACGCTTTATTTGCTTTTGCACTTTCATCGCCAATAAACGTATCTTCCTTTTTATCAAAGATGCTTGGCATACGCTGATGCGCATCTTCACTGTAAACTGCTTCGATAAGAGTTCGAGCACCTTCGGGCATTCTGATGACACCCTCTTGTCTCAATACTTGTAAACCCAACCATAACCGACCCGGTGTTTGATATACGTATTCGGTATTCTGAAAATCGCGAGATAACCAATTGCTCTCGGGTGTATCAGTAAATATGGGGCAATGGACATAAAGTACAGGAGCAATTCGGCTATCTTTAATACCCTGCTGATAGACACCCTCTTCATTTCTAGTATGACGATGCAGTCGCCCTGCTCGCTGAATTAAATCATCTATCGGGCATATATCTGAGATCATTATGTCAGTATCGGCATCCAAACTTTCTTGAAATACTTGAGTAGCAATCAATACTTGGCCTTTTCTATCTGAAGTATCATTTTTCTTACCAAGGTTAGATACCACCTTTTTCTCAATACGCTTACGGTCATTAAGTACAAAGCGACTATGAAATAAGGTAACTCGATCAGTCTTATATAATCCTTCATTTTCCAACGCTGTTATCGCACTTTCATAAGCACTTTGCGCATCACCTACCGAATTACATACCCAGACAATGCTTTGCTGCTTCCGAACAGACTCAACGATTAAATCAATACACAATTGCTTTGAAGTTAAAAAATCAATATCAACCGAGCGACTAACATCCTCTCTACTTTCTAAAGCATTTTCGGTAATGGTTTGATTGTGCGCAGTGACTTTAGTCGCTAAAGGAAATGCTGTATTGGTTAATGGCTTAGGGTGGGCATTACCAGCTAGCAGCCATATGTCGCTTAATCGTTGACGCTGTTTTTGTGAAAGCGTAGCAGTTAATAATATTGCTGAACCGCCTTGCTGATGATGAAGTCTTAACAGCCCTTCTAGTAACTCAAACATGAAGTCATCGGCGGCGTGTACTTCATCAAAGATAAGAACTTTACGATACAAGCCAAGTAAGCGTAGTGATTGATGTCGCCTTGCTAATACCGCCATCAATGCTTGATCTATCGTTCCCACTCCAACAGGGGCTAACAGTGCTTTTTTACGAGAATCTCCTAGCCATTCATTACATTGTGCGGTCGCTGTATTATCCGACTGTGAATAGTTAGAGTCTTCAATTCCCGATGCGAGTTTTGCTTCTCGGAAGCGATCATCCATATCTCGCGCACCGTGAGCCAGTACGATACTCGGCTTTTTATTATCGGAGCCAGACAGCATCTTTAAGTAATAATCAGCAACTCGATCAAACATGGCATTCGATGTAGCCATGGTAGGTAGACCAAAATAAAAACCATCCGCAGCACCGACCTCTAGCAGGCGATGCGTCAGAGCCAACGCAGCCTCGGTCTTTCCTGAACCTGTCACGTCTTCGAGAATAAACAACTGCGGACTGGTATCGACCGTTACTGTTTCTGCCCAGTTTTGTAGGGGTGTAGGGTCGTATCCAAAAGATTCTTTAATAGATGTATATTTATTAACTTTTTGTGCCAACAATAAATCTGTAGATGACACCGCACGTTGCGCTATTTTTTTAGACTTAATCCAGTATTCAGATAATGGAATTGCTGTTGATGAGTATTCAAAGAAACTATTATCGGAGCCAATCCAATCCGCGAGTACTGCTATTCCGGCTAGAGTCCAACTCGTCAGCTCTAGTTTTCTTCTCGCATCTTTCGATTTGAACGTTTCGAATGGGAAATCAGGCACTAATAAATCAAATGTATCTTTAACAAAAGCGTTAGCCGCCTCTAGATTTTCTGGGACCGTGTATTCCTCATAATGTATAGGCATTTCATGTTTAATTGGTTGACCATGATGACCTAGCGTACATTCCATTAAAATCTCAAACAGCTTAGAGTCAAAGTCTTCTGGTAGTACAGATAAAACATTATCCTCACTGTTATAGTCATGAACGAAATATTCCCCCAATCTGTCGTGCCGAAAGTTTCGCCCCTCGTATGGGGTACAGTGAGCACGAAACAAATATCCGTCATCATTTTTATACAGGTTTTGGAAAGCAGATGTGAATTTTCCTAAATCATGAAGTGCCAGAGAGAATACAAACATCGACTGCAGCTGCGATGGTGAAATTTCTAGATAACTAGCAATATCCTTAGTTATTTGCCTCTCTTCTGCCAGTAATAGCATACCAACAGCAGCAACATCCAAAGAATGATATGCAAGTAGGTGATAGTCATCACCGCTACGTTTAGGATCTCTCTTTGCTTTACCCCAATAACGGTAATAGCTTGCTACTTCACCAGTGCTCATTACTATCATGTGCTCCTAAATATCCACCTGATAACTTATCACTCACAACCTTATAAAATTCGCCATCCTTGGCACCACATTCCTTTGTGCATCCCTTCTCGCTCCTTGCCTGAGTTATTCAACCTATCTTTAGCTCGTTAGACAATCACTGTTCATTTACACATGTCGGGTTTTCAGGCAGGTTTAGGTCAGGTATTTTTCTATGTCGTGTTGGCATTCGGGGGTCAGCATTATTTGCTGTGCTTCGGCTTTTTCTCGTAGTCGATCAAGTCCTAGATGCTTCAGTGTATAAATCAATAATGCTGCGCGTACTGTGTATTGGCATTGATAGCGCCCTTCGGCGTTTTGATTCATGCAGTAGTCGTAGGCTACGATTTCTTTCTTTGATTGGATAAGACGAATGTCCGGTTCTATGGTTAAGGTTAGCCAGGTGTTCCAGCGCTCATCGTCTTGTTCGCCAAGTTCTGCGGGGCCTTCATCGTCATATACTTCGGTAATGCGCGACAATACAAAATCGCGGAAATCCTGATTTTTTTCGCATCTGGCACGCACATGAAAGCGTGCACCATCGTGTATTAGATTGTGAGGGCTGATAATACGTCCTTCATACTCTGGGCTATTCATCGAAAGATACGCGATATCTAACTTTCGCTTATTTTGGATGGCGTTGAGAATTGGGCGTACGATTTCTGGACGGGGTGCGCGTCCAAATTGACGCATTGGAAAAGTATCTTTCAATGTCCAACCTGTCTGTTCGTCAGGTAGGTCCGCTTGAAAAAATCCGTAGATGTACTCTTCTAAAGAGCCAGTCGTTAACTGTGGGGTAAACTTTTCTGTTGTTCGGTGTGCTTTAGCGCTGGCATCGTAGATTAGATTGTTTGGGCAGGTGTCGTTGTAGCGATTTATGAGTTTGCCACCTAGCTCGCGTCCTATGTTAAAACTTTCCGCTATGTGTTTGGCGTTGATCCGCCCTTCCCATTGTGCACGCAGTTCGATGTATCTGAGTATTTGTTGATGTTGGTACGATAACGACTCGCGAACTTCCATTGTATATGTGCTCCTTGGTGATTCCTCGGTTACCTTAAGAGCATTTCAGTATGGTGTAAATGTCTTTGGCCGCCTAGGGCTTCAGACGCTGGTTACTGGGTAGCTTCGGATTGACCCTAGCAGTCTGGGCTTATACCATTCTCGCCAATTAGAGCTTATTCAAGGATTGAAAATGACTGTACTTATCCCTTTGCTGGATCGTGATATCCAGCTACATCAAGTGCAAGCAGGCGAAACACTATCAAAAATCATCGTTCGTTATCACGGAAATCTGCAGGCAGACGTTTTGCAAAGCCTTATCTCTGAAACGATGGCTGCCAACCCCCAAATTAAGAATCCTGATCTTATTTACTCAGGCCAATTGTTACAGATTCCTATCCCTGCCAGCTACGTCTCGACAGAAACTTGGAGCTACAAACCGCCGATACTAAAAGATCTGCAACCAAGCTATCTTGGCCCCGTTTGCAGAGACTGGAACAAAGCAACTCCGCAAGAGCGTTCTATGATGCCAAGCTTGATTGACGTATCACTGGCAACTGCTTCAGCAATGGCTGGCGGAGCGGACGCTTTGCTGAATAGCAATAAATCACTAATCAGTAAAATTGCGGTCAGCTATGAGCAATACAAGCAAGGTGCTATCAGCAAAAATCAGTACGACTATATTCGTAAGCAAACGATAGACAAGCTTAGCGAAAATATGAAGAGCACAACGCGTCTGTTTACCGGCGATAAATCGGTGAAGGAAGTTTTGCGTATTTCCCGTACCAAGGGCACAGTTCCAACAGCTAATATCAAATACGCTGCTAGTAAAATTGGTGATTACGGAAAAGCCGCTGGCTCCGTATATCAGTATATGGGAGAGGGAAATATTGCTGATACCACCGGTATAACTAATGTTTGCCGAAACATATTTGAACATGCATCGAAAACCGGCATAGACACTAATAAGTTACTAATATCAAACAATCTTAGTTCGGTACTTTAGAATGGATACTATACTCTTCAACATCATGATGACCCTGATGTTTATACTTTTATTTTCAGGCGTAGCCACTTGGGGAGGCGTTTTTCTTGTGTGCAATAGCTTTTCAAAAAAATATGACTCTACACTGCTAAGAAGCCCATACTTTACTCCGGAAGAGCAAGTAAACTACAAGGAATTTCCATTAAACTTGCACAAAACAGTAATATACATGAGTTACTTTTCTTACTCATTTATGTCAAAAAAACGATTCAAGAACAAACCTGAACCTAAAATCGATGCGCTTACAAAAATTTCGTCATATTCTATAATTACTCTGGCACTTATTACAGTCTTCGGATTTCTGATATTTCTTTCCATTGTAATCTACCTATACATTAAGATTCCGGTTTAGGATTAACACCAATGGATAAAATTGTTTTCGATCTAACGATGATATTAATGTTCATACTGTTCTTTTCAGGAATATTTATCTGGACAGGAATGGCATCATTGGCCGGATATTTCGGTAAAAATTATGACCACATATTATTGAAGAGCCCTCATTTCTCTCCTGAGGAGCAGGCTAACTATCGGGAATTCCCGCTATATCTTCATAAAACGATTATTTACATGACGTACTTCTCTTACCCCAGAATAACGAGAAAGAGATTCAAAAATACCGCTGCGCCAGAGATAGAATTATTCCCAAAAATTGCGTCATATACAATCACAACCACAGGACCAATCTCCGTAGCTTTATTAATCGTTCTGATCGGTTTAGTCGCATACCTATACAGCCAAATATAAAATCAAGGATGAAGAGTTCTTGATTAAGCCGAAAATAACACACTTGTCTTTTGGCTAAATGAAACGAAATTCTAAGTGCAGTCGTAAATGCCGGTATATCAGAATGCATGTGTCGTAAATGCTCATAATCTAGAGCCTGTCGCGCATAAGCTGCGCTCTTACAAAGTGCGGTTCAATTTCCATTAGCGTGATTATTTCGTTGCCCACAAAAAAACGGGAGCCGAAGCTCCCGTCCTATTTTCAGCAAAAGGCTATTTCATTTCACAACCCGCGCCTGTTGTGTGATTACAGCCGCTAGTATCAATGAATAACTGAGTTGAATACTCACTGACTGGTAGCTTGCCAACCTCTTGGGTAGCTTCTGTGAGGTCTTCTACGTAGTCGATGAAACCTTGGGCGTATTCTGTGAAGGTATCTTCAAATTCACCGGCATCATACGGTTCTTGAAAGGTGTCGTAGCCGTCTTGACCGGAGGCAATAAAGTTATTGGTCACTACGCGATATGTCGCAGCGGTATCCAGCGCCACCCAATCTCCATCGACCTGTGGATTTACTTCAATGTTACTAATACGGCTGCCTTTGCTTTGCGAGGCATCAACGTTGTAACGTAAACCAGAAGCATATGGATATGAACCGTTTGAACCACCGTTATCTAAGAAATTCGCCAGTGCATCTTCTAATACATTGATGATCTGTTGGCCTGTCATATCTAAAATCACTAAGGTGTTAGAGAAAGGCAGTAAGGTAAATGCATCAGCAATAGTGACGTCTCCAGCAGCTAAGTCCACACGCACACCACCACCATTTTGTATGGCGATATCTGCAGTTGGCGATACTTTTAAGAAAGCTTTAGCCACAACGTTAGAAATATCAGAACCACGCTCATAAGTTGCAGAAGAATCACAAAGCGACGAACGTGAATCACCCGGCACACGAGACAAACAAAGATCGGTGGCATTTGTTCCAATCACCGTTTGCTTTAGTACGTCGACGTCTTGATCAAAGACCGCCAGTAATGCCGCAGTGGTGGCATCTTCTTGGGCGATAACAATTTCGTCTTCAGCGGTCAATTTGGCCGCCACATGAGTGACATCATTGCCCTTTAATGAAAGCGTTGAGCCATCACTATCTTTGTATTTAAACGTGTTGCTAATTGGTAAATACGGATGACCGCTACAGGCGGTTACTTTGCCGTTGGCATCGAAGCTAACATCAAGCTTGCCCAGCATGTGCGCATATTCCCAAGCTTGTACTACACAAACGGTGCTACCAGTACTATCGGCCACGACTGCTGGATAATCGGCGACGGGATTGAATCCTAAATCACTGAATGTGCTATCGCCCAATAAGGTATGTGAGTCGCCGCCGACAATAACGTCAACACCGTTTAATGCTGCTGCCAGTACAAGATCGCTGGTGTATTGGTAATGAGTCATCAATACAATTTTATTCACGCCTAGAGCAGTTAATTCGTCGATGTACTTTTGTGCAGTTGTGGTTTCATCGAGGAACTGAGTATCGGCATCTGGGCTTGAAGAGTTTTTGGTTTTACCAGCAATATCGATACCTATGATGCCTATTTGTTGGCCATCACGCTCAACGATAGTGTAAGGCTGAAGATAGCCTTCTTTAACCGCTGAGGTTGCGCCCGGTACGACGTTTGCTGCTAGAGCCGGCGTTTCACACGCCGTTGAATTTAGAGAATTTAGGAAATTAGCAAGGCCGCTGTCGCCATCATCAAATTCATGATTTCCTAGTGCAAATGCATCGAAACACACTTGATTCATCATTTCGGCATCGGCGCGACCTTTGAATAATGAATAATACAAGGTGCCGGTAAGGGCATCCCCCGAATGCAGTTTTAGTACGTTATTAGACTGCGTACCAAGTGTATCGAATAAACTAACCAGCAAAGGAAAACCGCCGTAGGTTACTGAAACACTCGCTATGGCTGAATCGTCGCTAAGCTTAGTAGATAACCCCAGTGACGATACATCATAACTGAAGGTTTCAGCAGCAATGTGCGAGTGGTGATCATTCATATGAAGAATGGTCAAATCCAATGCCTTACCTTCAGTTGCTACTGGCGCTTGCTGGCCCGTTTCACCTTGTGAACCCTGCAAACCTTGTTCGCCTTGTTCACCTTGTAATCCTTGCGGACCACGTTGGCCATCACCGCCACATGCAATAAGACCCGTGCTTAATGCCGCCAACATACACAGCTTAAAACTTTGCATACATAACCCTTTCACATCTAGTTTAATAAAATTTATTAGAGGGTATTTGGAGTTCTTTACGCTGAGGTTAAAGAAAATGGTCATAGATATGACAAACGTCTTCGCGAGGGTACAAAGTTAGTTTTAAGATTTAGTCCGCATTGGTCAATTAATGGTGATCGATTTTAACGTTGACGCTAAACCTTCTTTCTTTTGACACATATATCAGTAGAATCAAACACTTAATTGACAGCGGAGCTTCCTGTGGCAAGCTTACATGAAAGAAAATTAGCCATCGTGGCTGATCTTCATTGGTCATTGGAAGAAATGAGAGCAAAAGAAGCCGGTAAGCAATTCCTGCTTAACGTCGCGCAATTTCTACCGGTATACAGCCCCGCACTCCGTCAAATTTATAGCGACTACACAACGTATTTTACAAAAACGAGTGTGGTGATATTGCCAGACCCTGTCGATTTCACCTGTACTTACTCGCATATTCCTGAAGAGTCGATAAAAAGCACCGGCTTATTGCTTTATCCAAGCGCGGATGGATTAGCGGTGAATATGCGTTTACGCAACAAAAAAAACATTAGCATGCCCCTTCAAAAAGCTTTCGGCCTAATTCAACAACAATTAAGAGGGCCATTTTTACCGATTATTAAACGTGGTGATTTACGCGACTTTAAAGAGTTAACACCCTGCTTGCATTTAAATGCACTGGTTCCGAATAAAGCCGGGTCCCTTTCGCGCTTTTCACAACGAGATATCGCTAAGGCATTAGCTGAACGCTCTAACGAATTGCAGTTAGCCGCTCACCTACTCGGGGCTTAAGTAACGTCCATAAAAAAACCCGCAACAGTTACCTGATGCGGGTTTTTAGTATCTTGGTAGGACTACCCAGATTCGAACTGGGGACCTCTACCATGTCAAGGTAGCGCTCTAACCAACTGAGCTATAGTCCTGAAGAGGCGCGTATATTAGCTATGGTCGGTTTCTAGTGCAAGCCCTTTTTTAACCCATAAAGACCGGCAAAAGTCGCTAAGAATCAGTGGGCTAGCTATTGGCGATCATTTGCTCTTTCATACGGTGCAGCAAATCGCGCAAGCGCGCAGCCTCTTCAAAGTTAAGATCTTTTGCAGCTTTAAACATCTGATCTTCTACTTCACTTACCCGAGCGCCAAGCTTATGAGCTGGTAAATGTTGCCAGTCATTTGCGTTGTAGTCGGCTGCGTTTTCGGCCACTTTCTGTTTACTGCGACCATTGCGATTGTGAGTCTTTTTACCGGGAGCTGGTGTCGCTTCAAGAATATCTTCCACTGACTTCATGACGCCTTTCGGTGTAATGCCGTGATTGGTGTTGAATTCAACTTGTTTTTCACGACGGCGATCGGTTTCGTCTATGGCCTTTTTCATTGAATCGGTAATACGATCCGCATAGAGAATCGCTTTACCGTTAAGGTTACGGGCGGCACGACCGATGGTCTGAATCAATGAACGCTCGGAACGCAAGAAGCCTTCTTTATCGGCATCGAAAATCGCGACCAAGGAGACTTCCGGAATATCCAAACCTTCACGCAGTAGGTTAATGCCCACCAGTACATCAAATTCGCCAAGGCGCAGGTCGCGAATAATTTCCACACGTTCAACGGTATCAATATCTGAGTGTAAGTAACGCACACGTACTTGCTGCTCTTGCAAGAAGTCGGTGAGATCTTCCGCCATGCGTTTGGTTAATACGGTAATCAGTATGCGCTCGCCTTTCGCCGCACGCTCATTCAGTTCGTGCAGAACATCGTCAACCTGCCCCGTCGCTGGGCGAATTTCAATCACAGGATCAATCAAGCCGGTTGGGCGAACGACCTGCTCAACGACGTTATCTTGGTGCTCTTTTTCGTAGTTGCCCGGCGTTGCAGAAACAAAAATGCACTGCGGTACTATGGATTCCCATTCTTCAAAACGCATGGGGCGGTTATCCAATGCCGAGGGTAAACGAAAACCAAATTGGACAAGGGTTTCTTTGCGCGAGCGGTCACCGCGATACATACCACCAATTTGTGGAATGGTAACGTGCGATTCGTCTACAAAAACGAGGGCGTCTTTGGGAATGTAATCAAACAAAGTCGGTGGCGGTGCGCCCTCTTCACGACCTGATAGGTAACGCGAGTAGTTTTCGATACCCGAGCAGTAACCCAGCTCTTGCATCATTTCGATGTCGTAACGGGTGCGCTGTTCTAAACGCTGAGCTTCTACTAATAGATTTTCTTTCCGGTAATAATCTAAACGCTCATCCAGTTCGACTTTGATGCCATCGATGGCGTCGAGAATTTTCTGCCGTGGCGTTACGTAGTGGGTTTTAGGATAAATGGTGGCGCGAGCTAAGCGATTGCGTATAGCACCCGTTAGAGGATCGAAAGTGCTGAGCTGTTCTACTTCGTCGTCGAACAGTTCAATACGAATGGCTTCGTCATCGCTTTCTGCCGGGAATACATCAATCACTTCACCACGTACGCGATAGGTACCGCGGTGAAAATCCATATCATTGCGGCTGTATTGCAACTCGGCCAAGCGACGTAACACTGTACGTTGATCAATGCGATCACCGCGCACCATGTGCAGCATCATTTTGAGATACGAGTCCGGATCACCCAAACCGTAAATAGCGGACACAGTGGCCACAATAATGGCGTCGCGGCGTTCTAATAAAGCTTTGGTTGCCGATAAACGCATCTGCTCGATGTGTTCGTTCACCGAGGCATCTTTATCAATAAAGGTATCCGATGACGGCACATACGCTTCGGGTTGGTAGTAGTCGTAATAAGAAACGAAGTACTCAACCGCGTTATTGGGGAAAAATTCTTTAAATTCGCCATAAAGCTGCGCCGCTAATGTTTTATTGTGCGCCATGATAATGGCTGGCCGTTGGCACTCGGCAATCACATTCGCCATGGTAAATGTCTTGCCGGAGCCCGTGACCCCTAGCAATGTCTGCTTTAACAGACCTGCGTTTATGCCCCCTACCAACTGTTTGATGGCGTTTGGTTGATCACCAGCGGGAGAATATTTGGATTTCAGCTCAAATGCCTTGCTCATCAGGATTCCAGTTAAAGGCTAAATCTTGTAGCATTATAGGGTTTTTTGCGTAGCAGAACCCAAGTTCCACATCGGACTAGGACTGTAACTGATTCAGTTCGGTTCAACTAGGCCCACGTCACTTGTCTACTATGCAAGCCCCGACCACTGTCGTTTTTGAGGATACACATTTTGGACCTGCAACTGTCTGATCGCGTACAACAGATCAAGCCTTCTCCTACTCTGGCGGTAACCAACCGCGCTGCAGAACTCAAGGCAGCTGGCAAAGACATTATTGGCTTGGGTGCAGGTGAACCGGATTTCGATACTCCGGATCACATCAAACAGGCGGCAATAAAAGCCATTGAGAACGGCTTTACGAAGTACACTGCGGTTGACGGAACGCCGGGACTCAAAAAAGCCATTATTAACAAACTGCAAAACGACAACGGCTTAAGCTATGAGGCGAACCAAATTTTGGTGTCTTGTGGTGGTAAACAAAGCTTCTTCAACCTTGCCTTGGCCTACATCAATAAAGGCGATGAGGTTGTTATCCCTGCTCCGTATTGGGTGTCGTATCCTGATATGGTGATCATTGCTGAAGGTGTGCCGGTTTGTATCGAAACCGACGAAAGCACGCGCTTCAAGATCACACCAGAGCAACTAGATGCTGCAATCACAGACAAAACGCGTTTGGTGGTACTGAACAGCCCATCGAACCCTTCTGGTGTTGCTTACACCAAAGAAGAACTGCAAGCGTTAGGTGCGGTGCTGCGCAAGTATCCTGATGTATTGATCGCTACCGATGACATGTATGAGTACATCTGGTGGGCCGATTTCGCCTTTGAAAACATAGTAACGGCGTGCCCTGATTTATACGACCGCACCATCGTTCTTAACGGCGTATCAAAAGCATATAGCATGACTGGCTGGCGTATTGGCTATGCTGCTGGCCCTGCCAAGCTGATCGGTGCGATGAAAAAAGTACAATCGCAAAGCACGTCTAACCCGACGTCTATTTCTCAAGTTGCGGCTGAAGCAGCGCTGAATGGCGGTCGTGATTGCGTTCTGCCTATGGTGAAAGCCTTTAAAGAACGTCACGATTACTTAATTGCGGCGCTGAATACCATTCCGGGTTTTAGCTGCATTGAAGGCGACGGTGCATTTTATGCCTACCCAAGCGTGAAAGAAGCGATGAAAACCGCTGGTATTGAAAGCGACGTTGAATTCGCTGAGAAGCTATTGCTTGAAGCGGGTGTTGCTTTGGTGCCTGGTTCTGCCTTCGGTACGCCGGGTTATATGCGTTTATCGTTCGCGACCAGCATGGATGTGCTGAAAGACGCGGTTGAGCGTATTAAGAAAGTTCTGAGCTGAGATCATCCGGTTTAGGATTTAAAAAACGCGGCTTATTAGCCGCGTTTTTTTATGGGGTTTATTTACAAGGAAAGAGAATTTGTAGGAGCGATTCAATGAACGTTTTTTGATCACATTTTTTGTTAATAGTCGCGATGAAATTATTTGTTACGCCGGATTAAATCGAAAAATACGTTTTCTGTAGGAGTCACTCAGGGAGCCTAAGCGAGCAGTGACGAAATAAGATGCACAGCCAAAATCGGGAGTGCGCACAAAAAGCGTTCGTTGACTCCCTCCTACAGGTACGGCAGTCCAACCGATCTAATGCATATCGCACCCTGCCCCATAATCCTCACCACCCCATCTCTGCTTTAATAAACGGGATCGTCAATTTCCGTTGTGCGGTTAACGACGCTTGATCCAGCCGTTCGAGCAAATCAAACAAGGCTTGGCTATCGCGCGGCCCACGGGTAAGGATGTAACGCGCTACATCATCCGTTAGATTTAAACCCCGACGATGCGCGCGCAGCAGCAAGGCCAATACTTTCTCTTCGTCGGCCAATGCCCCTACCTGATACACCATGCCCCAGCTCAAACGCGAGGTCAGATCTGGAAGCCGAATTCCAAGTTGTTGCGGGTTGGCGTTCGCGGCAATCAACAAATGGCTTTGGCGATCACGAATTCGATTAAACAAATGAAAGATGGCTTCTTCCCATTCTTCATTGCCAGCAATCACTTGCAGATTATCCAAGGCAACAAGCGGCAGTTGCTCCATCGACTCGAGTACGTCGGGGCCCATTTCGACCAGCTCGTCTAACGGGAGATAGACACTATGATGACCTAGGCCTTCGGCATAATGGCAAGCGGCCTGCAATAAATGACTGCACCCTACTCCTGATGCGCCCCACAAATAAATGAAGGGTTCGCCGCGGGTAGTCCACTGCTGCTGTAATGATTGAACGATTTGTTCGTTAGGGCCCGCATGGTAATTAGCAAAGCGGGCATCGTCGCGAATAACAACCGGAAGCGTTAACTGTTGATGTTCCATAACTGAATCTTAGGGCTGCCACTGCAAAGTATTAGGCTGATCGGTTTCTTTTAAACGTTTATCCAAAGCCAATACATCCCATGTCTGAGGCCAGCTGGTTGCTAACGTCAAACTGAGGGTGACTTCATCTTGGTTAACGCTGAGCACTCGGGTATTCGATATGGCTATGTGGGCATTGAGGTAGTTCAACAAACGCTGGTAATCGCTGAAGTTCGCCACATGATTAACGCGAATAACGTAACCATCGGCACTTGTTTCGGCATTCTCTGTAACTGCGTAGCGGCTTGCTAAGGTATCGGCTAACTTGTCGGCGACTTGCAAAGCTAGAACGTCTGGGGATGGAGCTTGCACGCTAAACTGCGTGGTATCGGCACCGTAACTGAATTGACCAGCAAAGTACCAAGACGATGCACTAGGAATAATTCGGCCTGCTAAATAGCCGTCCACTGGATAGCGTTCACTTGCAAGGGCGATATCCTGACTGAACAAGCCCCACAAACGCTCGACTGGCAAAGCAAGTTCGTCATCTAAATCATTGGTAGGAAATAGCACTGGGATGCCGCGCTCTTCCATCGCATTTTGAATGGCGCTGCGCACAATAAGATTTTCTTGAGTCACCATGCGCTGCTGACCGTCAGTTTCTTGCGCTAACCACACTAAGGTTAAAGGCCGACTGCTGCCCCAGACCGGTTCGCCTGCCCGCTTCAACAAGGCTTGAATTTGAGTGGCTGAGAAACTCACTTGCAGGAATAACTGGCTCTGCTCGCCTCGGACGTAGCGAATTTGGCTCACCATAGACTCAGCGTTGCTCTGCTCTTTCTGTAACAAAGGATTCTGCAAGGTGGCTGCGTGACCCGACACTTTGACTAATACTTGCTGATAAGCCTGTTCGATACCGGCACGACGATTCGCTGCCGACTGATCCGTCACCACGACGCGCACGTCGTGCAATCCAGAAACGACGACGGCATGTGTGGTAAAGCTTAAAAAGCCCAACAAAATAAGCGCTGCAATCCGCACTTTTACTTCCTTAGATTGTTATCAGACGCGGTATTGTGCCATGAGCAACGAATATAACCAGTGAAGATAAGTGTTCTTTTGCGCTTTTCGGCATTTCCATGATGCAGGATGCAACACAAATCGTTAGAATACGCGCCTTTCCATTGGCCACCCAGTGACAACGGCATGAGCGAATCAAAATCCCTGAGTTATAAAGACGCGGGCGTCGACATCGACGCTGGTAATGCATTAGTAGAACGGATCAAAGGCGTTGCAAAACGTACCCGTCGCCCTGAAGTCCTAGCCGGACTGGGAGGCTTTGGCGCACTGTTCGAACTTCCTCAGGGTTATAAACAACCTGTGTTGGTTTCGGGCACCGATGGCGTGGGCACTAAATTGCGCCTCGCGATGGACCTAAATAAACACGACACCATTGGTATCGACTTAGTCGCTATGTGCGTCAACGACCTAGTTGTTGCCGGTGCTGAGCCGCTATTCTTCCTCGATTATTACGCTACCGGTAAGTTGAACGTTGACGTTGCCGCTGCGGTTGTTGAGGGTATCGGCGAAGGTTGCTTCCAAGCAGGTGCCTCTCTGGTTGGTGGTGAAACTGCCGAAATGCCAGGTATGTACGAAGGCGAAGACTACGATTTGGCGGGTTTCTGTGTCGGCATCGCCGAAAAAGACCAGCTGATTGATGGTTCTCGTGTTGCGGCTGGCGATAAGCTAATTGCACTGGCTTCTAGCGGCCCACATTCGAACGGTTACTCGTTGATTCGCAAGATCATCGAAGTATCGAAGGCTGATTTGTCTGCTGATCTTGATGGTCAATCCATTGCGGATGCCTTAATGGCGCCAACCAAGATCTATGTGAAGTCGGTATTGAAGCTAATCAATGCGTCTGACATTCACGCGCTGTCTCACATCACGGGTGGTGGTTTCCAAGAAAACATTCCACGTGTTTTGCCAGACGACTGTAAAGCCGTGATTGATACCAACAGCTGGCAGTGGCCAGATGTGTTCAAGTGGCTGCAGGAAAACGGCAACGTGAAAACATCCGAAATGTTCCGCACCTTTAACTGTGGCGTTGGCATGATCATCGCGCTGCCAGAAGACAAAGCAGACTCTGCCATCGCTCTTCTGAATGCAGAAGGCGAGCAGTCTTGGCTTATTGGTGAAGTTCAAGCACGTAGCGAAAATGAAGATCGCGTTGAGTTTCTTGGAAACCGCGCATGAGTGAAGGAGTCACATCGCTTTATGGCGCAACCGAGCCAGATACACCTCGCGTTGTGATTCTGATTTCCGGTGGTGGCAGCAATATGACTGCCATTGCCGATCAGGTCAGTGCTGGAATGATAGATGCGGAAGTTGCTGTGGTTATTTGTAACAGCCCTGAAGCTGCCGGCCTACAGAAAGCACGTGACCGCAATATTCCTACCGACGTTGTTGACCATCGTCAGTTTGCCAGCCGTGAAGACTTTGACCGTGCCTTAATGGCCAGCATTGATAGCTTCGAACCTGATTTGGTCGTGCTTGCCGGCTTTATGCGTATTTTGACGGCTGAATTTGTTAACCGCTACGAAGGGCATATGATCAACATTCACCCTTCACTGCTACCCAAATATCAAGGCCTACACACGCATCAGCGTGCCATAGATGCCTGCGATACTCAGCACGGTGTGACTGTTCATTTTGTGACCGAAGTTTTGGATGACGGCCCGAATATTATTCAGGCCGTTGTTCCTATATTTGACGGTGACGATGCTGCGACACTACAAAAGCGTGTGCAACAGCAAGAGCACGTAATTTTCCCGATTGCCGTTAAATGGTTTGTGGAAGGTCGTTTACGCATGGTGAAGAACGCTGCTGAATTGGATGGCAATAAGCTTCCGAGCACAGGTTTGCAACTGCAAGGTTAATCAACTGTCTTACACATCATCGATCAGGGAATGCTTACTATGATGTTTCGTTCAATTTTGTTGATGTGTGTCATTGGGCTCTTAGCAGCCACGCCACTGACATTCGCAGGCGACACAGCGGCTAAAACTTCAGAAACAAACGTCGCCGCAACGGCACCCGCAAGCCAAACTCTCACGCCATTCACAATCAGCTATCGCAGCGAATGGCATGTCGGTTGGTTTTCGTTTGATATCGACGCCTCTCGCACCCTCAAAAAACTAGATAGCGGTGAATGGGAGTTAGCATTCGACGCTGAAGCGAGCATTGCGAGCTTACGCGAAACGTCTCAATTCACGTTCGTAGATGGCCGTATCCTGCCGAACACCTACAAATACCGAGCTTCTGGACTAATCGATGAAGATGACCGCACGCTGACCTTTAAGGCTAACGATCAGACCGTTTTTAGTGATGAGAAAAACAAGCTCTATACCGACCAATGGCAAGACGGCATACAAGACAACATTACTTATATGTTGCAAGCAAGTGTTGATCTGGCGAACGGCCAAACCGAGTTTGAATACCCAGTATTCGAAAAGAAGAATTCCAAGCCCTTTCGCTTTAAAGTAGTGGGCGAAGAAATACTTAAAACCCCTGCCGGTAAATTCCGCGCGGTAAAAGTTGAACAATTGCGCTCGGATAAACGTCGGCAGATATTTGCTTGGTTTGCAATTGATCAACACTATGCGTTAATTCGCATGACAGATAAAAAAGATGGCAAAACTCGCTATCAGATAGATGCAACCAAGCTTGAGTTTTAACTCGCTTGGCACCGCTAACAACGACATTTTTTGGAATACGACATGCGACTGAGTGATGGCGATATCGAACAACGAATAGCCGAAGGCCAAATAATTATCGAGCCTAAGCCACCTGCGGATGCCATTGCAGGAATCAGTGTCGATTTGCGCCTTGATCATCGCTTCCGTGTGTTCAGCAACAACTCTGTTACTCACTTAGACTTATCTGGTGATCGCGCTCAGCTTGAACGCGATATCGACCGCATCATGAGCAAAGAAATCGAAGTGTCTGATGAGCGCGCACTATTTATTCATCCCGGCGAGCTTATTCTTGGTGCAACCATGGAATCCGTTACGATTCCAAATGACTTAGTCGGCTGGTTGGATGGCCGTAGCTCGTTAGCGCGACTGGGCTTAATGGTGCACGTAACCGCTGGACGCATTGATCCCGGCTGGCATGGTCAAATTGTTTTAGAATTTTACAACAACGGCAAACTGCCACTAGCACTCAAGCCTGGCATGGTGATCTGTGCCATGTCGTTTGAAATGCTTAGTAGCCCTGCTCTACGTCCGTACAATACCCGCGCAAACGCCAAATACCGCGACCAAACTGGCGCGACTGGCAGCCGGATTTCCAAAGATTAAGACGACAAATTAAGGATAGAGACACGATTATGGCAACGATTTTAGTTACCGGTGGCGCAGGATATATCGGCTCCCACACTTGTATTGAACTTCTCGAAGCTGGTTATGACGTTGTTGTTGTCGATAACCTGAGCAACAGCAGCCCAGAATCGTTAGCTCGTGTCGAAAGAATCACCGGCAAAACAGTGACCTTTATCGAAGGTGATGTCCGTGATCGCAAACTATTAAGCAGCGTATTTACCGACAATCAAATTCATGCAGCCATTCATTTTGCTGGCTTAAAGGCGGTTGGTGAATCCTGCCAAATGCCGTTGGCATACTATGATAACAACTTGAACAGCACGCTCGCTCTAGCACAGGTGATGGAAGAGTTCGGTGTTAAAAACTTAGTCTTCAGCTCATCAGCCACTGTGTATGGCGACCCTGAGCAACTGCCGCTAACAGAAACCATGCCGTTATCAGCAACCAATCCTTACGGTCGTTCGAAGCTCATTATTGAAGAAATGCTGCGCGATCTGCCTGAAGCCGACAAACTCGGTAATGCCACGACGCCATGGGCAGTGATTTTATTACGCTATTTCAATCCTGTTGGTTCACATAAGTCGGGCTTGATTGGTGAAGATCCAAAAGGCATTCCAAACAACTTAATGCCATATATTTCCCAAGTGGCCGTTGGTCGTCGTGAGCAACTCTCGGTATTTGGGGGCGACTATAATACCGTCGATGGCACTGGTGTACGTGATTACATCCACGTAGTCGACCTCGCCAAAGGCCACGTAAAAGCCGTGGATAACCTCCTAGGAGCGACCCCTGTCAGTGGCGTCGAAGCATTCAACTTGGGAACCGGTGACGGCGTTAGCGTACTGCAACTCGTCAACGCATTCGCAGAAGGCAACTCTGTATCGGTGCCCTACACCATTGTCGACCGCCGACCCGGTGACGTCGCAGCCTGCTACGCCAACGCCGAAAAGGCTCTGGACATATTAGGCTGGAAAACCGAGCTGTCGCTAACCGACATGGTCGTTGATACGTGGAACTGGCAGAAGCAGAATCCAAACGGCTACAGCCTGTAAATTAATTGTTAGCTTTGAAAATAACTAACAAAATCAAACACTTTTAAGCAAAGTGCTGTTGACAGCCAGAAAACCGCTGGCATAATACGCAGCACTTACTGATGTTCCCCGATAGCTCAGTCGGTAGAGCAGTAGACTGTTAATCTATTGGTCGTTGGTTCAAGTCCAACTCGGGGAGCCACTTATTTTTTCCCAAGGTGCGGGTGGCATGGTCAAAGGACATTCGATAGACAGTTCCCTCCAGCCAGCATCTAAAAGCAATAAATCACTTTTCGCCCATATAGCTACTTTGCTAACAGGTCTCGTAATATCCGGATTAGCCATAACAGGGATATCATCTGTTACGTCGGGTTTAGTATTCTCTGCTCCACAGTTTTCAAACGTACTAGTTGGCGCACTCTCTTGCTACCTAATCTCAAGCTTAACTTTGCATAATTTGGGAAAGTACCCCGGTAACAAACCACTTTCCTATCTACTGCCTGTTGTCATTGTAAATCTACTAATTTTTACAGCTGTAATTAATTTATTTCGCTTGGATTATTCTCGAACCGTACTCGTTATATCCTCCATAACAGTTCCATTAGTTACTTATCTTGAGTTCCGTATTCGCCAAGGTATGCAGACTGGACGTTACGCCGTTGTGCCCTACGGATTCTACGCCAAACTCATTGATTGCAATCCTGACAAGTTTTATGTACTCACGACCCCTCGTTTATTGAATGATGGCACTAACGGCATTATCGTCGATAGCAACGAACAGCTTCCAGCCGAATGGCAGCAATTCATCGCTGAAGAATTGTCTAAAGATACACCGGTTATTGACTCAGTAGCAGCTTACGAGTCTATCACTGGGAAAAGCCCGTTAGATCATTATGGCGAACTTGCCAGCCATGATTTATTGCCATCGCAAGTCTATTTAGGTGCCAAAAGAGTTGTAGAATCAATACTCGTTATATCGACAGCACCATTGACTATACCTTTTGTTCTTTTAGTAGCGGCTGCAGTTAAAATTGAATCTAAGGGCCCTGCCTTCTTCATTCAAAGACGAGTGGGAAAAGGCGGCCAAGAATTCAACATGTATAAAATTCGTAGCATGTGCCTTGACTCAGAATGCGAGGGAGCGCAATTCGCAGGAGAGAACGATCCGAGAATAACGCGCATCGGACGCTTTATTCGCAAAATGCGAATTGATGAATTGCCGCAATTTTTCAATATTTTGAAAGGTGACATGGCATTAATCGGCCCCCGCCCAGAACAAGCTGCCTTTGTTAAAAAATTCGAAAAAGCGATTCCGTTATATAGCTTTCGTCATATTGTTCGGCCTGGAATCACCGGATGGGCGCAAGTCACTCAAGGCTACGCAGCAGACGAAGATGAAACTAGAGAGAAGCTAGCGCACGATTTCTACTATGTGAAAAATCTGAGTGTGTGGCTAGATTTAGACATCGTCTTCAAAACAGTGAAGACGATGTTGACAGGATTCGGGGCTAGGTAATATTATAATCTACTGGTTAAAAGTAAACTAGTTGTTAAAATCAGCCCTCCTAGGGAGGATATTATTCATGCTCCTCCTGAATCCGATAAAATATGCCCGCACGATGGCAAACAACTAAAGTACTGGGCCGGTGATGATCACTAACAACTGAAAATCATACCCGTTCAAATAAAAGTAATTCGTCACAAGCGCTTAAAATACACATGCCCCCTGCTGTGATAATTATATAGTTACTGCGAAAAAGCCCACGCAATCGATTGAAAAGAGTATACCTGCGTGAATTTTTTCCTTATATCTCGGTACAAAGTAAGCGCTCAAACAACCCCATCTAAAACCCACGCCAAAATCCATTTAAGCTGTCTTCAAATTATTTAACGAGACAGCTCATGACCAAATCGAAACAATGGCAACAACACCTTAATCTCTGGCACGCCAGTGGATTATCGCAAGTCGCCTTTTGCCAGCAGCACAACATAGCCGTTCATAATTTTCAGTATTGGCGTAAACGTTTGTCGCCCAAGACCCAGTTAACGAAAACCAAGGCTCTGATCCCTATCACTCTAACGTCTTCGGCTCCTGCACGACTACGATTAGGCTCGCAGGTGTTGATTGAACTGTCAGCCGAGGCCTTACCCGATCTATTGCTGGCTCTCAATGACCGAGGACTTTTGTATGCTTCGGCCTAGCGCATCGGTTCAGGTGTATTTATACGCAGGCGCGGTGGATATGCGCAAGTCGATTAATGGCTTGTCCGCTCTGATTGAGCAGGAGTTAGAACTCAACCCCATGATCAATGCGCTGTTCGTCTTTTGTAATCGTAACCGCGATAAAGTTAAGCTACTGTACTGGGAACGCAATGGCTTTGTGTTGTGGTACAAACGGTTGGAAAAGCAACGCTTTAAATGGCTAAAGCCGACCGACACTGCATCTCTCTGCATCGACGGTTACCAGCTGAACTTATTATTGGATGGGCTGGATATTTTTAATAATAAACCGCATGAAACGCTATTTTACTCTGCTATAAATTAACGGGTTTGGTATAATCCAATCCCATGAAAACACCACCGACTGATCACTTACCTGACGATATTGTTGCGCTAAAACAACAGCTTTTAGCGCAGCACCAGTTATTGCAATCGCAACAGAATCAGTTGAAAAAAAAAGAACAATTAATTCATCACCATCAAGTACTGTTAAATAAGAAACAATCACGTATCCAGTTTTTGGAAGAGCAGATCATTCTGTTTAAACAGCGTCAGTTTGGTAAAAGCAGCGAGAAGAGTGATCAGCAAGCCGAATTGTTTGATGAAGTCGAACGTGAGGACGATGCCTTCGCCCCTGAAATCGCAGAGTTCATCGATGCAGAAGTGAGTATCGCAGAGTTGGCCTCTGATGCTGTATCGTCTGCGCCTAAAAAAGCCTCCGGCCGTAAACCTCTGCCTGCGGTATTACCGCGAGTACGTATCGAACACGACCTTGCTGAAGCCGATAAACGTTGTGTGTGTGGCTGTATGAAAACCTGCATTGGCGAAGACACCAGCGAACAACTGGATATTATTCCTGCCGTGGTTCAGGTACTCGTTCATGCTCGCAAAAAATACACGTGTAAGGCCTGCGAAACCGGCGTGCACATTGCTGAACT
>NZ_JAWUWR010000041.1:0-29560 GCF_034111725.1 Thalassolituus sp.
GAATTTAACGCTGCAATACGTCTAGCAAAGAGCAAAATAACGGAAGCGAAACAGGAAGGTGGCATGAGCAATTCAAGCTACCGAAATCAATCTCAATCTATTGCAATAAAACACGGATCGCGAAAACCATCGTCAAAAGCAACATCGAAGCGACAAACCGCTTCGAAAAAATCGAGAGTGAAAGTCGATAAAACACAGTTATCGCTATTTTAATAACGCCACAGACTTAATCTGTGTCCATAGCGTTTGGCCTTCAACAAGTGCAAGTTGCTGCAAGGATTTAGCCGTAATGCTCGCCATTAGGCGCTGCTCGCTGCGCGGTAAACGCAAACGCAAAAGCACTTCACCGCGCTCAGGTGGGAAAATACTTTCTAGCTCGCAAACAATGCAATTAACGATACTACTCGGCCCCGGCTCTGCAACCGCAACGCTAATGTCTCGCGCTAAAACTTGTATGCGCTGTGCTGTTGCTAGACGGCTATCTAAACCACGTAACCAAAATGGAGAGCCATCAACATCAATACGGGTTAGATAAAAATCTTCGTCGCGCACTGCAACTTGCCCTTGCAATACGCTCATAACATCATCGCCCAAAATAATAGGCTTATGAACTCGCATTAGGGTTGATGCTAATGGGCCGTCATCTAAAACCCGACCTGCTTGTAAAATCACAAGATGATCAGCCAGCCGCGCAATTTCATCCATGGCATGACTGACATATAAAATAGGTCCTGAAAATACCTTACCGACTTCCTCTAAATACGGCAGAATTTCTTGCTTACGTTCCATATCAAGTGCTGATAAAGGCTCGTCGAGTAATAGCACCTGCGGATTGGCAATTAATGCTCGAGCTAAGGCTACACGCTGACGTTCACCGCCCGATAATTGCTCAGGAGATTGCGCTAATAATGCGGTTATATCCAGCAACTTAATAATATGGGCTCGCGCCTGTGCGCCCAACGGTTCGCAGTTGCGACGACGACTGCGTTTAGCGGCGTAATCTATGTTTTCAGCAACGGTTAAATGCGGCAGTAAGCTCGACTCTTGAAAAACATAAGCCAACGGTCGCTGTTCGGTTTTGATACTCAGTTTAGAGCCTTGCAGCCATGTTTGATCGGCGAAGGAGATGCAATTATCTTCACCTTGGGCCTGCTCTAAACCGGCAATGCAGCGTAATAAGGTTGTTTTACCGGAACCAGATGACCCAGTAATCGCAATAATGCCCGAGGCCGGTAAGCTCAGATCTACATCCAATGTAAAACGACCTAAGGTATGTTTTATGCGCACACGAATATTAGCGTCCAAGTGCTAACCCCTTGCGATTAAATAACATCATGATCATTAATACGATGAACGAGAAAGCCAACATTAATGCCGATAACCAATGCGCTTGCCCATATTGTAGAGACTCTACGTGATCATAAATCTGCACAGATAGCACTTGAGTCTCGGCGGGAATATTACCGCCGATCATAAGCACAACGCCAAACTCCCCAACTGTATGCGCAAAACCTAAAACCGTGGCTGTGATGATACCGCGCCGCGACAAAGGTAATACGATGGTGAAAAATCTATCCCACGCTCCCGCCCCCAATGTTTTAGCAACTTCTAAAGGGCGTTCTCCAATCGCCTCCATTGCATTTTGAATGGGCTGCACAACGAAAGGGAGCGAATACAATACAGAGGCAATGACTAAACCAGAAAAAGTAAAAGGCAATAAGCCAATACCAAGTGCCGTGGTTAATTGGCCTAGAGGACCTTCTGGCCCCATAGCAATTAATAAATAAAACCCTAATACCGTGGGCGGTAAAATCAGTGGCAAGGTCACTAAGGCCGACACTGGCGTTTTGAATATCGACGACGTCCGTGCCAGCCACCATGCCAATGGCGTACCGATCAGCAATAGCAGAAACGTGACAACGCTGGCTAATTTCGCCGTTAACACAATCGCATCTACGTCATTGGGCGCTAACAACATAGATTATTGACTACCTTTTGCATCGACACTAACACTTCCATAACCAAAATTCTGAATCGTATTTTTTGCATATTCTGACTGCAGAAATTCTAAAAACTGCCCTGCTCCGCTGTCTTTCTTTGCTCTAACCAAGACTACGGCATCTTGTCGAATTGGAGCATAAAGGTTATTGGGCAAAAACCACACACTGCCCGTAGAAAGTGAATCACTCGCACCCGCAGCAATCACTTGAGCACGCGCTACAAAACCTAATTCAGCACTACCTGAGGCAACGAACTGAAATACCTGACCAATACTTTCGCCGAAAATGATTTTACTTTTGGTCGCCTCTGTTAAGTCCAGCGAAACCAATGCTTGTTCAGCCGCTAGGCCATAGGGCGCGAGCTTAGGGTTAGCTATCGCTAACTTACGAAAATTGCCTTGGCGTAGCGTTTGTTCTGCATCTATGTGCTGTTGCGAACTCCATAACGCCAACTCACCTACCGCATAAGTAAATTGGCTGCCGCTGACAGCCAATTCTAGTTCGACTAAGCGTTGCGGCTTATCTTGATCCGCAGAAAGAAAGACATCGAATGGAGCGCCATGCTGAATTTGAGCGAATAACTTCCCGGAAGACGCAATACTTAAACGCACAGGACGCCCTGTTTGCTGTTCAAATTCTGAGGCTAAGAGCTTGATCGGGGCGGAAAAATTTGTCGCAACTGCAATGGTAAGAGGAGCAGAATTATCGACCTGAGATTCGGCTAAGGCAGCAGCACTTAAGGTTAAACCTACCACCAGTAACAAACCGCTCGCAGCGCGCAAACATAAAGAAGAAAATATCTTTAACATCAAATATATTGGTCGCAAAAAAAGGGATGAAATAACTATACACACTTGTGCGTCCGAGATGTAGGCGCGAATAAAAGACTAAGGATATAATTGGACAATGCCGGTATGACCTTGGAAATCTCCGAGTATCCAAATTTGTTCGAATGGATGATCAACCGGTACTTCAATATTATGCTGAAGAGCGCGAATCTCATCGGTACTCCATGCCGGATGTGCATTGCGAATCAAAAGCCATAAGCGCTTGGTTTTGTAATGTTTACTCGCCTTACTCGCCAATATTCGATTCAGCGCGCTCAATAAACGAGAATGTGGATCGCTGACCGCCTGTAGTTGATGCAATTCGTAACGGGTTTGCTCACTCAGTTCTCGTCCTAATATCTGCATCGCTTCTTGTTCGCTGCCATATAAATGCGCAACTTCGATATCTAGACGTGCTCCTTCAAACCGGCAAGAAACATCGGGTTTAATTGGTTTGTTATGCCACAAATGACGAATTTGCTTGCCCGTATCATGCTCATACCAGCGCATAAATAGCTTGGCGGCTTGATGTTCGAGTTCAATTTTTTCTGCTTCACTATTTTGCTGCTGCGTCATACCCACGATCCGCCACGAATGCTTATTCACATTGGCAAGTTTCGGTTTAGCTGTAAAGCCCAGACCTCACCGCCCCCAGACTAGATGAAGACTGGACGCTGCCGGTGTTCGTCTCTATTCTCGTCGCTACACCCTTTTTCGGGACTTGCCTGTGTCAGCTTCTTTGAACATTCCATTTGTTAACATCTACGCCACATTGCCCAGCCAATTTTACGGTAGGGCAATGCCTACGCCGGTAACCAACCCTGCGCTGATTCAGTTCAACCACGACTTAGCGACTGAGCTTGGCATAGAACTTAACGACACGACTAATGATGAATTAGCACAACTGTTCAGTGGCAATCAGCTACCTGAGGGAGCCGACCCATTAGCAATGGCCTACAGTGGCCATCAGTTTGGTCAGTTAAATCCGCAGCTAGGCGATGGACGCGCCTTGTTACTCGGTGATGTTATCAACAGCGACGGGCAACGCCGTGATATTCAGCTGAAAGGCGCTGGGCGTACTCCCTACTCTCGTGGTGGTGATGGTCGCTCGCCGATTGGCCCTGTACTGCGTGAATACGTCATGTGCGAAGCCATGCATGCGCTAGGCGTACCGACTACCCGTGCTTTGGCGGCTATTAGCAGTGGCGAGTACGTAATACGCGAACAGCGCGAGCCAGGGGGCGTATTCACTCGCGTAGCCGCTAGCCATATCCGCGTCGGCACCTTTCAATATTTTGCCGTACGCCGCGATATCGACGGCCTTCGTACCTTGGCTGATCACGTATTAGCGCGTCATTATCCAGAGATTGACAATCAAGCCGACGACCGCTACTTGCAGCTTTTGACCGCAATTTGCCATAAACAGGCTGAGCTTATCGCCAACTGGATGCAGTTAGGCTTTATTCATGGCGTGATGAATACCGACAACATGACCGTGAGCGGTGAAACCATTGATTACGGCCCGTGTGCTTTTATGGATACGTACAAAGCCAGCACCGTTTATAGCTATATTGATCGCAATGGCCGCTATGCCTATCAAAACCAGCCAGCCATCGGTCAGTGGAACCTAGCTCGCTTAGCGGAAACCTTACTTAGCTTGATCGATGACGACGAAAAAACGGCCATTGCTCAGGTAACGGCAGTATTGCAAGACTTCGCCCTTTGGCAGCAACAAGCTTGGCTAAAGGCGATGCGTAAGAAACTGGGATTAGCGACAGAGCAAGAATCGGATCAGGTTTTAATTGAGTCGCTATTATCCGCTCTGACGACTGCGGAAATGGATTACACCCTATTCTTCCGCCGCTTATGTGATTTTGCGGAAAACCCTGAAGCCGCAGACACTAAGTTAGGAGTATTAACCTTAATCCACGCACCAGCATGCAGCGGCAGTAACGATACGGCGATCGAACACTGGTTAGACGAATGGCAAGCTCGCTGTCAGCACGAAACAAGCTCACCTAAAGAACAAGCTATTGCCATGCGTGCGGTCAACCCAGCCTATATTCCCCGCAATCATCGCGTGGCTGAGGTGATTAAAGCGGCAGAAGACAATAACGACTTCGAACCGTTTAAGCGCTTACTGCGGATTCTAGCTCACCCATACGCCGAGCAACCAGAATATTTGAGCTATCAGTTACCGCCCCAACCGGATGAAAAAGTGCTGCGCACTTTCTGCGGAACTTAAATCCGGTGAGTTGCTAACTTAAATCAAAAAAACTGCCGTTAGGCAGCACTTAGCTGCCTTCGGTAGACGGATGAAAACGATCCGTCCCGTACAATTCAGATAGCAAACGGGCTTCGCCATTCGGTTGCACCATGCGCGCATGGCGACGTTGCAATTCGCGCGGTTCATCCACACCACAAGAATGGGCAATAATGCCGATTTCTTGCTCTAAGGTCTTGGCAAAGTGTGCTACACGCTCGGCTTTATTTGCTGGAACCAAACCGCGCTGTAACTGTAGATCATGGGTCGTTATCCCCGTTGGGCAGGTATTTTTGTTACACTGCAAGGCCTGAATGCAACCCAACGCAAACATAAAACCACGCGCAGTAACGGCAAAATCAGCTCCTACACAAATCGCCCAGGCGACTTTATCGGGAGTTAACAATTTGCCCGATGCAATCACACGAATACGCGGACGCAAACCAAACTCGTCGAGCACATCCACCAGCATGGGTAAGGCTTGGCCTATGGGTAAGCCCATGTAATCAATTAACGATTGCGGCGCAGCACCTGTGCCACCTTCAGCACCATCAAGGGTAATAAAATCGGGCGCACTTTCTGCCCCACGTCGCTCTATTTCACGGCATAAATCGCGAATCCAATCGACATCACCCAGCACCGTTTTAAAACCCGTCGGTTTACCAGTAATAGCGCGCACTCGCGCCACCATGTCGAGGATATCGTCGACAGAACGAATTTCTGGGTGACCGTTCGGGCTAATAGAATCTTGCCCCTCGGGAATGCCGCGAATGGCCGCAATTTCTGCACTCACTTTAGCACCAGGCAAGATGCCGCCTTTACCCGGTTTTGCCCCTTGGCTCAGCTTAATTTCGAACATGCGCACACGCTCAATATGAGCGAGGTCTGCCAGCTTTTTTTCATCTAACTCGCCCATCTCATCGCGTACGCCATACTTAGCGGTACCAATTTGAAAAACGATGTCGCAACCGCCTTCCAAGTGAAAAGAAGACAAACCACCTTCGCCGGTATTCATCCAACAACCGGCTTTTTTAGCGCCTTTTGATAGCGCCAAAATAGCGGGCTTAGATAGCGCTCCGTAACTCATGCCAGAAATATTGACTAACGCACTGGTGGTAAACGGTGTACGGCATAGCTCGCCAATCGTCACCGCTCGGGAGAGGCAGCCGTCGTGTTTCAACGACGGAAATGGGCTATTCACAAACATGATAGTGCCGGGAATATCTAAGCGCCGAGTAGAGCCGAAGGCGACCGTGGTGCTTTCATTTTTAGCAGCCCGATAAACCCAGCCGCGCTCAGCGCGGTTGAATGGCATTTCTTCACGATCCATACCAAAAAAATACTGCCGGAAAAATTCACCAAGATGTTCAAAAAGATAACGAAAGCGCCCAATAACCGGAAAATTGCGGCGTACCGTATGCCGTGTTTGATGACGGTCGGTAATGTAGGCAACCACTATCCAACCAATGGTGCCGATGGTAACGATAGCCAGTATAGAAAGAATAACCAACATGCCATAAGCGGCGATGACGAAGACTTCATCGGTCATGGAACAAAACCTCTAGAAAATTAGGCTTCGAGCTTAGATGAGTTGGTTTTTAGAAGAAAGTCTCTTTCGACAGTTAAGTCGTATAAATGAGTAAATAAAAAAAGCAGCCTAAGCTGCTTTAAAAGTACATCGGGGTGCTGTTATCAGGGTGCGTACTCGTTAGCTTTAATACATCCGTTATTGAGGCTAATTATTCATATCATGCGGTCGGCGTAATATTCTTCACATTTTTTGCAGTGAAATAGCCAAAACCACCTTCAATATCGCCAACCTCAACGCGGTTAGGCGACAGTGGCGAACTCTTGATAGCTGCAATATAGAGGCCGTGACTTGCAACTAGGTTCTTGTCGACATCGTAAAAATGCGGCTGGGAAAATGAAAACGTCTTCCGCTCGCAACCACGTTCAAGGGTGAGAATGAGTTGCGCATCGGCTAGCTCAGTCGCACGAGAAAAATTCACGTAACTTACGCGATAACTCTGATCGAATTCGTATAAATACTGATCAAGTGTTTGACGGCTGATGCTCATGACTAAATTTACCTGTATCGGATGCTATCTTGATATCTTTAGGTTTAGCTGCCGAATCAGTAGTCCGCAATCGCCGATAACAGAAAACTACAGTAAAGTTTGAAACGTCATTTTTCCGTTTTTTTCGCTATTAATCAGTAGGTTAAAAACGCTTTGATATGCAGTAATGCAACGATAGTCAGGCGTCAATAAAATGGTTTGAAATTTACTGTTAACGTTCTGTAATATTTGCAACGGAAATACTTAGCGGGAAACCCCCTATGACGTCACGATCCGAGTGACCCTAAGCGGGCCGAAGCTTACCACACGCTGACAATGTCCTCGAGGGCACGGCCTAAATCGTCGTATTCATAACGAAAACCGGATTTTTGCAATTGCGCGGGAAGGGCTTGCTGCCCTTGCAGTAATAATTCGCTCATTTCACCAAACGCTAACTTGGCAACAAACGAGGGCATGGGGAAAAGTGTGGGTCGATGCAGTACTTTGCCAAGTACTTTAGTAAAGTCACGATTTGTCACTGGAATCGGTGCGGTCATATTGACCGCTCCATGGAGATCGCTGTCGCAGATATGATCAATAGCGCGGCAATAATCACGCAAGTGGATCCAAGACAGCATTTGCTGACCAGACCCGATAACGCCGCCCAAGCCCAATTGGAAGGGCAGCCACATGCGCTGCAACATACCGCCATTAGGGCCGAGAACTAAACCGGTACGCAAAATCACACTGCGTTTTGACAAGTCGGCCAATGGTTCTGCCGCCAACTCCCAATCCCTGCACAAGGTAGCGGAAAAATCGCTACCGGATAAGCTATCTTCCGTCACCAGCTGACGGCTGTCTCCGCCTGCAAAACCACCATAGAAACCTACAGCAGAACCCGTTAACACAAGACTGAAATGCTGATCCGTCGCCTGCGCCCAGTCAACCAACTGTTCGGTCAACTGAATGCGACTGCGTCGCAACGTCGCCTTGCGAGAATCCGACCAGCGTGCATCAGCGATGCCCTCTCCGGCAAGATTTACGAGACGATCATATTGACCTTCAAGCTGTGCTAGGTCGGAGGCAGTATTCACCATTCCCGACCAACGTTCTTGCGCCCAATGAGGACGGCGTGTCAGCACGGTAACATCGTGACCCTGTTGCCACCAACGTTCTACCAAGCGACTGCCTATAAACCCAGTGCCTCCGGTTACTAGTATCCGTTGCTTCACGACCGCCCCCTTGTTCACGCTAGAACTCTGCTACATCAAGTGCCATTAGGCTTTCCTTACCGGCTTCAATTTCCGTCAATAAAGATTCCGTTTGTGGTAACAGCTTAGACATAAAGAATTGAGCTGTCTTAATTTTGGCCTGATAGAAATGCGTTTCCGTTGATCCGGCAGCCAGTTGCTCGTGCGCAACTTTCGCCATGCGGCTCCAGAAATACGCAACGGTCGTTAGGGCAAACAAGCGCAGATACGGCGTTGCGGCGGCTCCGGCTTGTTCGCGGTCCATCATACCGTTTTGCATCAACCACATAGTAGCCTTCTGCAAGCGATCTTTGGCCTCTTTCAATTCCGTCAGGTGTGGGGCATCAGTATGGTCTTTCATGTACTGATCCAGCATTGCGAAGTAACGTTTCACCGGACGACCACCCGCAATCCCGAGCTTACGACCGACAAGATCCAGTGCCTGAATACCGTTAGTACCTTCGTAGATACGAGTGATGCGAGAATCACGCACATACTGCTCTAGTGGCCAATCTTGTGTGAAACCTGCACCCCCCATCAACTGCAAGCCGTCGTTCGCGCAGAAGAAACCTTCATCAGTTAAGAAAGCTTTCACCACTGGCGTTAATAGCTGCACCATGTCGTCTGCTTGCTCACGCTCTTCGGCTGTTTCAGCTTTGTGGGCAATATCCAGCTGCAAGTTAGTGAAGTACGCCATTGCACGACTGCCTTCGATAGTCGCCTTTTGACGCAACAACATGCGGCGAACATCAGGATGCACAATGATACTGTCAGCTGCTTTTTCTGGCTCTTGCGGGCCCGCTAAAGAACGCGACTGTAAACGATCTTTGGCGAATCCAAGCGATGTTTGGTAAGCCGCTTCAGCAATACCCAAGCCCTGCAAACCGACCATCAAACGCGCGCTGTTCATCATCACGAACATAGCCTGTAAGCCTTTGTTCGGCTCACCAATTAACCAACCTTTGGCTTGTTCAAAGTTCATTACGCAGGTAGCTGAACCTTTAATCCCCATTTTGTGCTCTAAACCACCACAAAAAGCTGGGTTGCGGCTGCCGTCTTCAAGAAATTTAGGCACCAAAAATAAAGAGATACCCTTAGCGCTGGCAGGCGCATCCGGCAATTTGGCTAATACTAGATGAATGATGTTATCCACCATGTCGTGTTCGCCACCAGTAATCCAGATTTTAGTACCGGAAACAGCATAAGACCCATCTGCTTGCGGCTCGGCTTTGGTGCGAATCAAACCTAAATCGGTACCACATTGCGGCTCGGTCAAGCACATAGTGCCGGTCCACTCGCCACTGATTAGGCGCGGTAAATAGGTTTCTTTGAGCTCGTCGGTACCATAACTTGTCAGAGCATTAATTGCCCCGTGGGTTAGGCCTGGGTACATACCTAGCGACAAATTAGCAGAACACACCATTTCTTCTGCCAAGGTATTCAATGTATGCGGTAAACCCTGACCACCGTACTCGACTGGCGACGCCAAAGCTGTCCAGCCTGCTTCAGCAAATTGCTTGTAGGCCTCTTTGAAACCTTTCGGCACTGTCACCAGTTTTGTTTCTGGGTCGTATTGGCAGCCTTCACGATCGCCAGATGCGTTCAATGGTGCAAGTACGTTTTCTGACAGCTTTGCCCCTTCAGTCAGCATGGCGTCCATAATTTCACGCGTTGCGTCTTCGTAGCCAGGTAACGCAGGCAAAATTTGGTCACCGTTTAAAACTTCGTACAGTACGAATTGCATATCTCGCAGTGGGGCTTTATAGCTCATAACGTTTCCTCTTAACTAATTGTGCTTGTGTTCTTGTAAAAGAACGCCAGCATTAACGGTTCAGTCTGTGTTAGGTGTGCATCATATTTTCTATACAACAGTTATACAACAATAAAATAAGTGATACAATATTTGCAATCATTCAGCGGATAAATTCCGCGATAAAACCTTGATAACTTGTACAAGAAGGTGTTTATGAAACGTATTGCAATTGTTGGTGCTGGAATGGCAGGCTTGAGCGCCCTCGGCGCTTTAACCAAACAAGGGCACGTCGTTACTCTATTTGACAAAAGCCGCGGTTCTGGCGGACGTATGGCGAGCAAAAAAGTGGGCAATGCGTCCTGGGATATGGGCGCACAGTTCATTCGCGCTCACGATGCTGATTTTATGAATACCTTACATCAGTGGCAAAGGCTAGGCTGGATTGGTGAGTGGGCAGCCAGCCCGCATGTGATCAACGCCAACGGCATTCATTTATCCGACGACAATATTACTCGCTACGTTGGTCTATCACGTATGACAGCACTCAGCCGCCAGCTACTAGCACCGGCAAATGAATTTATTCCAAGTACTCGCATTGTTAGCTGTCAGCGTACCGATAGTGAATGGTTACTCACTGACGAAAACGACCAACACTATGGGCCCTTTGATAGCTTGATTATCAATACACCACCGCAGCAGGCCTTACCATTATTGGAAAACAGCCATCTCGCCGCAGCGATCAATGATGTGGAGATGCTACCCTGCTGGACCTTACTACTGGCATTTCATGAGCGCATCGACACACCGGTTGATGCCGCCTTTGTACACGATAGCGCTATCGCTTGGCTAGCCAGAAACAACAGCAAACCACAACGCGATGCGGGCGAAACTTGGGTTATTCAAGCCAGTCACGCTTGGAGCAAAGAACAGGTGAACGCGCCAAGAGAAGATGTATTACAGACCTTAGAACAAGCCTTTTACTCCGCGTTAGGGGTGCAAGCTAATGTTGCCGTTGAGCACTGGCTGCACCGCTGGCTATATGCTGTACCCGCCAATCCACTGGGCGACGGCGCCTTATTCGATGCCGACAGAGAGTTGGCGGTTTGTGGTGATTGGTGCCAGCACGGTACACTCGAAGGCGCTTGGCTGAGCGGTCAGCAAGCCGCCTCTTATTTTTAAACAATGACATTGCGACAACGGAAAGCCTTTATGACTACGCCAACAAAAGCAGTTGCCACCATCTTACTCGCCCACGGGAGTAGTGATGCCAATTGGCTAGCACCGTTCGATCAGCTACTCGCGCACATTCGCAGTGGTTTGGATAGCGAGCGTGTTGAGTTAGCCTACATGGAGCTAGCAGAGCCATCACTGCAACACCAAGTAGCGAGCCTAGCAGCCGCTGGTTTCACCCGCATCGATATATTGCCATTATTTTTTGCAGCCGGTCGCCATCTTCGTAAAGACGTACCGGCCATGTTAGAGCAACAACAAAGCGAACTTGAACAACAAGGCTACGACATAGAAATATCACTTCACAGCCCTGTAGGACTAGAGCCAGAAGTTGCTAACGCCATCAGCAACATTGTAATTCGCCGCATCAGCACGCAGTAATTTCCACTCGTACTCGTGCACCAGCACAATGAGTACTTTGCCGCTGTCATCTTCCCCGAAGCAGCGGCTTTTTTCATCCCTCGCCAGATTCTACTCCACACCAAGTCATCGTTAACGAGAGCAATTCCTCTTATTAAAACGACTCCGTTTGGCCACTTATCGGTCAAGACCAACTATGCTAAATCAAACTTATTAAGGTTCTCCTAATAGCAACCCTTAGGCCGAAGATGCCTACCTTAATACATAACAAACCTAACGTTGTACTCTTGGCTGAAATAAAGTTATACAAAATAGAAAAAAATTGTACAAAATAGTTTGACTTGTAGAAGGCTCAAAGGCCAGAATGAAGTTATACAAAACTCGATGCAGGAGTTATACAAATGACACAAGCGAATCAGTTCAATTCAGCAAAAAGCAGCAACGGCTCTGATCTTATCCCCGTAGGAATCAGTGCTTGCCTGATGGGTGACCCTGTCCGCTTTAATGGTGGCCACAAACGCTCGCGTTTTTGTACTGATGTGCTGAGCAAATATTTCAGTTTCGTTAGCATTTGCCCCGAAGTTGCTATCGGCATGAGCACTCCCCGCGAACCCATTCGCTTAGTCAGCGCGGATGCCAACGACGACACGGTCCGCGCCTTAGGTACTGACAATCCAGAATTAGATGTTACCGATGCATTGGCGGAATATGGCCGGATGCAAGGCCAGCAGCAAACGCAGCTTTGCGGCTACATCTTTATGCAAAAAAGCCCAAGCTGTGGTGTATTTGGCGTTAAACGTTACCTAGCCAATGGCCATCCTGAAGGCACTACCGCTGGTATCTATGCCAGCCATTTCCAAGCGCAAAATCCATTGCTACCGGTTGAGGAAGCTGGACGTCTAAATGACGCTGCTCTGCGCGAAAATTTTATGGTGCGCGTTTTTACTTATCGCGAATGGCAGCTATTCAAGGCCACGCCTGTGACGGCGGCGCGTCTGATCGATTTTCACTCGCGCTATAAATATTTAGTGATGGCGCATAGCTCAGTCCACTACAAATCAATGGGACACTTGTTGTCGAATTTAGCCAGCCAAGATATCGCCTCAATTGCCGATGAATATTTTACTCAGCTAATGACAGCTCTGGCGAAACCGGCAAGCCGTAAGATGCACACCAACACCCTGATGCACCTGCAGGGTTATTTAAAAATGTTTTTAACAGCGGGTGATAAAAAAGAATTAGAAGAACTGATTCATCAATATCGCCTAGGTATCGTGCCTTTAGTGGTTCCTCTGACCTTGTTAAAACATCATTTGCTACACCATGAGGGTGCGAATAATTACGCCCGCCAGCAGGTTTACTTGAATCCACATCCGTATGAGCTAGGTTTGCGGAACAGCCTATGAACCGCCTAGAAAACCTACCGACCTATCCTATTCGTGAGTTTGCGCGGCTCACTGGGGTTAACCCAGTGACCTTGCGCGCTTGGGAACGGCGTTACGGTATTATTCAGCCAATGCGTACAGAAAAAGGGCATCGTTTCTATACCGATACACATGTAGAACGTGTGAATAATATTTTATATTGGCTAGAAAAAGGCTATCCGGTTCGCCAAGTTAAATTACTGCTTAGTGATTCGGTGCCGACCATTCCGGCTAATAGCGATGACTGGCAACAGCAGCAAAATGACATGCTTATGGCCGTTACACACCTAAATAGCCAAAAACTTGATGATTTGTGGAATAGTGGCTTAGCCAGTTACCCGATGGCCGTTTATTACGAACGATGTTTGTTACCGGTATTGGAAGTTTTACGCGCCGATTACAGCCAACCTTTATTTGTGCAGGCGTTCGAGCACATGCTCGCACGCAAACTCGCGGGACTGATTCAAAGTCAGCATCGCCATAATGACGGCCCCACTCTGCTTATGGCCACAAACCATGCGGATGCCGAGCTTAATTTGCTCGCCAGTAGTTATGCTTTGGGCGCTGCAGCCTTTCGTGTCGAATATTTTGGCCACTGTTTAACACCAACTGACATCCAAATCGCTAGCCAGATCGTATCTAGTTCATGGGTATGGATTCACTTCCATCCAGGTAACAACGATCAGGTGCAACCTTGGATCGAATTTGCCCAACAACATGAACGCACAGTATTTGTTTCAGGAGCGGTTCCAGTAGCGCTTTCAGCCAGTGAACAAACCATACGCTTACCAGAACAGACCGCTAAGCAGGTACAAATGTTTATTACAACTCTTGGAGGTCAAGCATGACTCGGCTTGTATGGTTTCGCACGGATTTGCGCATACACGATAATCCAGCACTGACTCATGCCTGTCGTGATCAAGATGACGACGTTTTCGCAATCGTCTTTAACACTCCTGAGCAATGGCAACAGCACGGCCTCGGCCCGCGTAAAATCAATTTAATGCAAGCGGCGATGATGGAGCTAAAACAGCAGCTGGTTCATCTTAATATTCCTCTAGCGATTGTTACCGTCGCGAGCTTTGACGATTGTGTTACTTACCTACAACAATGTCTCGACTCACACCAAATTAGCGAACTGGCATTTAACTTGGAATATGAAGTAAACGAACGCAAACGTGATATCACCGTCGGTCGCTGGTGTCAGGATCAAGGCATCGTCGTTAATAAATTTCATGATCAGTGCTTACTTCCACCGGGATCGGTAAAGACGCAACAAGATGAACCTTATCGAGTATTTACGCCCTTTAAGAAAGCTTGGCTTAACATAGTAAATAATCAGTTTGCTGCTCCACTATCGGCACCAACAGCACGCCAGAACAGTAGTAAAGCTATAGGATTACTACAAGATCACTCTGACATTGCGACCCTAGTCGATGATCTTTGGCCAACAAATGAAGACAGTGCGCATAATCAACTCAATACGTTTTTAGACGAAGATGTCCTGCGTTATCACGAGCAGCGCGATTTACCCGATGCCGATGCCACGAGTAGAGTATCGTATTACTTATCTACAGGTTTGTTATCGCCACGCCAATGTTTATACAGCGCTTGGTTAAAAAACGCCTGCCTTTTAAATGGCGGTGAAAACGGCATTGATACTTGGATTAATGAACTTATTTGGCGCGAGTTCTACCGTCATTTACTGGTTGCCTATCCTAGCCTTTGTAAAAATAAAGCCTTTAAACCACATACAGAGCATGTCCCGTGGCGCAACTGCGAAAAAGACTTCAACGCTTGGTGCGAAGGTAAAACAGGCTACCCCATTATTGACGCGGCAATGCAACAACTGCGGCATCAAGGTTGGATGCATAATCGCCTGCGTATGATTACCGCCATGTTTTTAACCAAGCACCTACTAATTGATTGGCGTATGGGCGAAGCATTTTTTAATGAATATTTGGTGGATGCGGATCTAGCGTCAAACAATGGTGGTTGGCAATGGAGCGCGTCTACCGGCGCGGATGGCGCACCTTATTTCAGGATTTTTAATCCAACTACGCAGTCTGAACGTTTTGATAAGAACGGCTATTTTTTAGTTCGTTATTTACCGGAACTTACCCGTTTACCGAGTAAATCACGGCATGCACCTAGTGCGGCAGAACGTAAACTATGCGGCTATCCAGCGCCGATAGTCGATCATAAAATGGCGCGCCAAAGAGCCTTGGACGCTTTCAAAAATACATTAGAAGTTGCTTAAGGCAACGTGCAATAAGGGAAGTGATTATGAACAAACAATTACAGAAACGATCACTGTGGAAGAACGTACAGCGCTGGATCGACTCCAGCACAGATAACGACGAACCGATGACAAGCACTGAGTTTAACTGGGTACGCACCATGCCATTTATTATTTTGCACTTGGCTTGCTTCGGCGTACTCGTTACTGGCGTTAGCACCACTGCAGTAGTGGTCTGCCTAGCACTATTTTGGCTGCGTTTATTTGCTATTACGGCATTCTATCACCGCTACTTCTCTCATAGATCCTATAAAACTAGCCGCCCTGCACAGTTTATTTTCGCCCTACTTGGCAACATGTCTGCGCAGCGTGGGCCACTTTGGTGGGCCGCACACCATCGTGCACATCATCAACATGCCGATACTGATGATGACCTTCACTCGCCTGTAAAACGCGGTTTTTGGTGGAGCCATGCTGGCTGGTTTACGTGTGATGCGAGTTTCAAAACACAAATGCACCGTATTAAAGATTTCGCTAAATACCCAGAGTTACGTTGGTTAGATCGCTACGATATCTTTGCTCCTATGTTGTTATTAGCACTTCTATTCGTTGCTGGTGAGCTGTTGGCGGCCTATGCTCCGGCTCTTGAAACTAACGGACTGCAGCTCATTGTCTGGGGATTTGTAATATCCACCGTCATCTTATTCCATTCTACTGTGACTATTAATTCCCTTGGTCATATCTGGGGGAAAAAGCGTTTTAACAACAAAGATGAAAGCCGCAATAACGCCGTACTGGCTTTACTCACGCTGGGAGAGGGCTGGCACAATAATCATCACCGCTGGGCCGTGTCAGCACGACAAGGCTTCTACTGGTACGAAATAGATATTACTTACGGCATTCTCAAAGTAATGAGTTGGATGGGTATTGTTTGGGATTTAAGCCCAGTGCCCGCTCATGTATTAGAAGAAGGTCGTCTCGCTAATACTAATCGCAAGGATCCAAAGTAATGATGCCTGAAACGGAAGCCTTGTCGCGCCACGAAAGATTTCAGCAACTGTATCGAAATCTTTCAGCGAGCACAGTGAATAAAGAATCGCTGGCACAATGCTACCACCCAGACATTCAGTTCCAAGACCCCTTTCATCAAGTCAGTGGTTTGGATGTACTTACTCAGTATTTTGCCGCTATGTATGAAAATGTTAGCTATATCCATTTTGAATTTCATCGTAGTTGGCAGCAAGACAACACCAGCTTTATTCGTTGGACCATGAGTTACCGCCACCCAAAACTTTATGCTGGCAAGCAGGTCATTCGTGTTGAAGGTGGTAGTGAACTGATTTGGCGCGACGATTTAATTATTGATCATCGAGATTTTTTCGATGGTGGCAACATGCTGTATGAACACCTACCGGTCTTTGGCTGGGCCATCCGCAAACTCAAGGAGAGAATGCTATGACTCATAAACATCAAGCTCTGCCGATGGCCGAGCAAGTTATTTGGCTTATTGGCGCGTCTTCAGGCATTGGTGCAGCTCTGGTTAGTGAATTACAAAAAAACTGTAAAGCCCTGATCATCAGTGCTCGTAACGAAGATAAGCTACAAGAAGTTGCTACTGGTTTTCATAATGTCAGCATTATTCCTGTTGATATTACTCAACCGAGTACGTTGGCCCAAGCAGCTCAACAGCTCACAGATCGGTTTGGTCACATAGATACGTTAGTGGCTAATGCAGGCACCGCGGAATACGTTGATGTTAATCATTTCGATGCGGCTTTAATTCGTCGTGTGCATGAAACTAATTTTATGGGATTGGTAAACTGTGTTGAAGCAGCCTTGCCATTACTGCGTAAAAGTCAATCTGGTTACATCGTAGGCGTCAGCAGCAGCGTTGCTTATCTACCCATGCCGCGCGCTCAAGCCTACGGCAGTAGTAAAGCTGCAGTCAGCCATTTTTTAGAAGCCATGCGTGCTGACCTAGTGCATTTAGGCATGGACGTATCCATCGTGTGTCCTGGTTTCGTAAAAACACCGTTAACCGATAAGAACGACTTTCCTATGCCGATGCGTATCAGTGCCGAGGATGCTGCTCTCTATATGGTGAAAGGCATGAAAAAGCGTCAATTCGAAATTCATTTCCCTAAACGTTTTAGCTATTTACTTAAATTAATCGGAAATTTACCCGATTTTTTACGACTTCGTATTACCGCCAGTATGTCGCGTGCTGGCACTCCAGATAACAAGGATTCACAGTCATGAAAAAACGTATCGCCGTGATAGGCTCCGGTGTTGCCGGTTTAACCTGTGCATATTTATTGCGCGAGCGTTACGACGTTCATCTGTATGAAGCAAATGATTATCTGGGCGGCCACACTCAAACTACCGATGTCGAAATGGACGGTAAAATTTTTCCGGTAAATACTGGCTTTATTGTCTTTAACGATTGGACCTATCCGAATTTCATCAAATTGATGGATCAACTTGGCGTTGCCAGTGAAGATTCGGATATGAGCTTTAGTGTTAAATGCGAGCGCAGTGGGCTTGAGTATAATGGTCACTCTTTTGACTCGCTTTTTGCGCAGCGCAGCAATATTTTACGTCCGCGCTTCTGGTTTATGATCCGTGACATTCTACGTTTTAATAAAGAAACGCGCGCGGAATTAAATGCTGGAACATTAAGCGAAACTGAAACTCTTGGCAGCTATTTAGATCGCAAAAAATATAGTGATTGGTTTCGTCGCTTTTACATTATTCCAATGGGTGCTGCGGTTTGGTCTTCTAGCGAAGCTATGATGATGGAATTTCCACTTTACTTCTTTGTGCGTTTCTTCAATAACCACGGTATGTTAAGTGTCGATGATCGCCCGCAATGGCGCGTTATTAGTCGTGGTTCACGTAGCTATGTTGAAAAAATTCAGTCCTCTCTATCAGCCGCTCAAATTTACTTAAAAACGCCTGTGCTCGGAATTACTCGCGATGCCGATGGCGTAACCATCACCTCTAGGCGTGGCAACGAGCGCTTTGAAGAAATTATTCTTGCTTGCCACAGCGATCAAGCATTAGCCATGTTGAAAGATCCAAGCTCGCAAGAGCAAGATATTTTAAGTGCTATTCCGTACAAGATGAATGATGTTGTACTGCATACCGACCATAGTATCTTACCGGTTCATCAAAAAGCGTGGGCCGCCTGGAACTATCATATTGGCCAACAAGATCAAGATACTGTTGCGGTGACTTACTATATGAACCGTCTGCAAAATTTCCCCGAAGACGGCACCCATTTTTGCGTTACCTTAAATAAGACTGCCGACATTGATCCAAACAAAATCATCCGCCAATTCCGCTACGCACATCCTGTATTTACCCTGAAAGGAATGGCCGCACAAGAGCAACATGGCGATATTAGCGGTAAAAATCGTACGCATTATTGTGGCGCCTATTGGTTCAATGGTTTTCATGAAGACGGCGTGCGCAGTGCCTTACGCGTAACTCACGAATTGGGAGTCGACTTAGTATGAGCTACCTCAGCAGTGCTATTTATACCGGTTGGGTTCGACATCGGCGCTTCTCGCCGGTCAAGAACCTATTGCGCTATAAAGCATTTATGGTGTGGTTGAACTTAGATGAAGTTGATGACGTGATGCGACTCCATCCCTTCTGGTCGGCGAAGCGCTGGGCACTAGCACAATTTAAGCGCTCAGATTTTTATCGTGGCAGTGAGTATGGGCGCGGTCAAACCGCCGAGGATTTAAAACGCTGTGTGCGCCAAGCGTTTATGCGAGAAACTGGGCACCGCGTTGACACCGTTTGTTTACTGACCAATTTGCGCTACTTTGGTTATGCCATTAATCCGGTTAGTTTTTATTACGGTTACGATGCGAGCGGAAAATTACTAGGCATTTTGTCTGAGATCACTAACACCCCGTGGAATGAGCGCTTTCATTACACCCTGACAAGTAGCGCTGACAGCGGCGAACGCGGCATAGCGCCGCAACGTACTCATATAAGCGGCGACAATACCCGCTTCGAATACCGCTTTGATAAGGTCTTCCATGTGTCGCCCTTTAATCCATTAAAAATGGAATATCGTTGGGTTATGCCGAACCCTAACGACAATCTATTAATACACATGGATACCTTCAATGAAGGCAATAAAGATTTCGATGCCACCATGTCGATGCAACGTCAGCCAATGACCGCAGCAATGATGAGCAAGGTACTAAGACAGTTCCCGCTAATGACGTTAAAAGTTGTTTGGGGCATATATGTCAATGCTTTACGCCTTTGGTTAAAGAAGGCGCCCTTTTATTCGCACCCTGAAAACTCACCTGAAGATGACTTAAAACAAAATTTAGATACACGACAGGAGTATCCACGATGAAAACGCTCACTCTTTCGCACGATCGCATGCACTGGTTGGACAAAATTTGTCGTGGTGCCTTATTAAAGACATTGTCACGGCTACACACAGGTAGCTTACTGCTGCGCGAAGGTAATAATCGCATTGAATTTGGCGATAGCGGCCAAGTCGATATCAAGGCCGAACTAATTATTAATGACTACGAAGCCTATCGCAGTATTGCCTTAAATGGCAGCGTAGGTGCGGGTGAGTCTTACATGACTGGCGATTGGAGTAGCCCGGATTTACCCAAGCTCATACAAGTGTTGTCGCTTAATAAAGATGTAGTCGATAGCATTGATAGTGGCTTAGCCAACGTCGGGAAAATTGCTTTAAAAGCACTGCATTTTCTCAACAAAAACACCGAGAAGGGTTCGCGCCGCAACATTGCCGCTCATTATGACTTAGGCAATGATATGTTCGAATTATTTCTTGATCCAACCATGATGTACTCCAGCGGTATATTTCCAAGCGATACCGCCACAATGGAAGAAGCTTCAATTTACAAGCTCGATCGTATTTGCCAAAAACTGCAATTACAGCCAAATGATCATCTAGTAGAAATTGGTACTGGATGGGGTTCAATGGCTATTCATGCCGCTAAGCATTACGGCTGTGAAGTGACAACCACGACGATATCTGAAGAACAATATGCACTAGCAGAAAAGCGGATTGCCGAAGAAGGCTTGCAAGATCGCATTCATTTATTGAAAAGCGATTACCGTGCTTTGGAAGGAAAATTCGATAAATTAGTCTCCATTGAAATGATCGAAGCGGTTGGTCACCAATATCTAGATACCTATATCAGCACTATTAGTCGTCTATTAAAAGACGATGGTATTGCTTTACTACAAGCCATCACCATTGACGATCAACGCTATGAAGAAGCTAAAGATAGCGTTGACTTTATTAAACGTTATATCTTCCCAGGCAGTTTTATTCCGTGCATTACTGCCATTCAGAATTCGTTTACCCGTAGCTCTGACATGAAAATGATTCACATGGAAGATATTACTCCGCACTATGCTCGTACCTTAGCGGCATGGCGCGAACGCTTCCTAAAAAACCAAGATGCCATTAAAGCACTAGGATACGACGATACATTCATTCGTCTTTGGGATTTTTACTTTGCCTATTGCGAAGGTGGTTTTGCCGAGCGAGTGATTGGTGATGTGCAAGTGATATTTGCCAAGCCCATGAACCGTCGCACACCCATTTTAGGCAGCTTTTAGTAGGTTTTGTAATGAAGGTTAGCCAACGCGTCGATGTTATTACCAACCTAGTAGGCTTCCAAGCTTGCTGGGTTGCCTGTGTTGCTTATGGGCAACCTTGGGCTGCCATCATCGTGGCCGGATTGTTAATATGGCACGGGTTTATCGCCAGTAAAAACGAATGGCCATTAATAGTGCTATTTTCATTGCTTGGTATTGGCTTAGATAATCTTAGTTATTTACTAGGCTTTATTTCATTTCCGAACCATGACGGTTTATTCATTCCAACATGGCTTATGTTGCTTTGGTTAGCCTTTGCGACAACCTTACGGCATTCACTTGCCACTCTGATGCGTTACCCTCGCGTTATCGTGCCATTAGCTCTTGTCGCAGCGCCTTGGAGTTACTTCATGGGACATCATCTTGGGTCTATCGACATCACTGGCAATGGCTATCTAGTGATTGCATTTGGCTGGGCGATCTTACTGGGGATTTTTTCTTGGTGTTTTTTCAAGCCGCGAATGACGTCAAATGCTATCGATACTGATTCCAGCTCCGTTAAGCAATCAAGGTCGTAATTATTATGCGTATTTTAAGCTTTATAGTGGCTACTTCTCTAACCTTCATGGCTAATGCCGAAATCCGTACTATTAACTATGAAGGCGAAGCCTATTCTCTCGATAATAAAGCACTATTCTACCGCGAAGTTCACACCCTCATTCTCGACAATGATATGCCGATTTCTCGCGAGGTGGATTATATTAATCCCAACGGTAAGGTTATCGTTCATAAAACCAGTACCTATAAAGGTACACCCACGACACCAGACTTTGAGTTAACAGATTTCCGTGATGGTTATCAAGAAAGTGCTGAAGCCGACAATAAAAAGCGAATTTTAAGTGTCAAAGAGAATACTGACACCCCGATTAGCATTAAGCGCTTAGGTAAACCGGAATACACGACGGTAGTCGATGCTGGTTTCGATGAATTCGTCCGCGAGCAGTGGCAGGGACTACTGGCAGGCAAGACGGCAACCTTTTCGTTCGCAGCTCCCGCACGCTTGGAATATGTCGATTTTCGGTTAATTCCGATTCGCCAAGATGACAGTACCCTAACGGTTGAGATGCGCTTGAAGTCGCGCTGGGTCTCATGGTTGCTTGATCCTATCGAACTAGAGTATGACTTAACAAGCCAACGTTTACTGCGCTATAAAGGTTTAACAAACCTGCGTGATGATCAAGGTAATGGTATAAAGGCAGAAATCTTTTATCGTTACCCTTAAATTGTGCATCACAGTGTTCTATAGAGTTTAAACATGAATAGTCGCCTAAATTCCCCCTATATTTTATTGTCTTTGATGATGTGTTCCACCCTCGTCTACGCTGATGACTTAGTACTTGATAACGTGGAAGTCAGCGCTGAAGCTGAGACTCCATTAAATGCGGTGAGCACAAAACAATTATTGAAAGTCCCCGGTGCTGGGAATGATCCGTTACGCGCAATCGAGAGTTTACCCGGTGTGATATTTAGTAAAGGTGGCGAAGCTAAGCCTGCAATTCGCGGTTCATCACCAGATGATAATGCATATTACATAGACCTAACGCCGGTCGGCTACTTATTTCACACCGATGGTTCCAGTATTTTAAATGATAATGTTATCGAATCATTTACTTTCATTCCCAGTGCGTTTGGAGCTGAATACAATAATGCAACGGGAGGTGTGATCGATACCCGTACACGTTCACCTTATTACGATCAAAGCCAAGCCATAATTGATATGAGCTTACTGCGGGCTGGCTTTTTAGTCGAAACGCCGATATCAGACGATCAAGCGTTTTATTTCACTGCACGACAAAGTTTATTTCAGTTTTATATCGAGAATATTATTGATAGTGATGAATTTGAGTTCACTACCCTGCCTGAGTTTTATGATTATCAAGGCAAGTACGAAGTACGACTAAATGCCACCGACACCCTCTCATTGCAAGTGATCGGTGCACGCGACAAAGCAGCGGTATTATTTACTGACGACTCGGCAGTGGTTAGTCAAGATCCCGGTAAATCCGGTGGCTTTGGCTTCGAACAGTATTTTAATAGCCAAGGATTACAGTGGGATGCTTTTTATAGTAATGGTTTAACACAAAGCATCAATCTTTCGCAGTTAGAGCAGAAATTTCAATTTTTTGTTGGCAGCGGTAATTACATCAATGCAAAAGTTAACGACTATCGCCTACGCAGCCGCTTTAGTTATGCACTGAATTACCGCCACGAATTACAGTGGGGGTTGGAATTTAGCGAACGTCATTTAGCGGCAATGGGACGCTTTGAAGGGCCACCTTGTGATGAATTTAAAAGCGACTGCCGCTTTGTTGAAGGCACCGAAATCATCGAAGCTACCGATCATTCCGTGATTTATGAAACCAATGCATTTCTCAGTGATAATTGGGACGTAAATGAAAACTGGACCCTCATGCCAGGGGTTTTACTGTCATACAATGATTACACCGAAAATGCGTATGTGGAGCCAAAGCTTAATAGCCGCTGGATGTTTCAACCCGATTGGTGGCTTACTCAGGGCTATGGACGTTATCACAGCCTACCCGAGAATTTTGGGCAGTACGCCAAAGAGTTCGGCAATCCTGAATTAAACGAACCCAAAGCTACACATTATGTCACTGGGCTAGAGCATCAACTAACACCTACCTTGTTATGGAAAATTGAAGCTTACTATAAAACGTTTGCTGGTATTCCGATCGCACGGCCAAGTAAAAGTCCGCTCTACGACACTCTTAGTGATGAGCAATATAATGCGTTACCGCGTTATACCAACGATGCAGAGGGCGATGCTTGGGGACTTGAATTCTTTGTGAATAAACAATTAAGCCAACGCTGGTATGGCTGGGCTTCTGTTGCTTGGTCACGCACCCGACGCGAAAACACACTGACCAATGAAGAATTCCGCTACGCCTATGACCAACCAGTGATCGTCAATCTGGTGGCTAACTATCAATGGAACGACGACTGGCAGCTCGGCTTAAAATGGCGAGTTCAAAGTGGTCAACTTGTCACTCCAATCGACGATGTGGTCGTAGATAGCAACAATCCAGACCTATATAACCCTGTCTATGGCGCACCATACTCCGAGCGCCTACCGGTCTATCATCGTCTCGACGCGCGCGCTGACCGTACCTACCGCTTTACTCGTTGGGAAATGGATCTTTATATCGAGGTATTGAACCTCTATGCACAGCGCAATGTCATTGATTACAACTACGACAATGCCGATTATAGCGAGCGCAATGATGTACTGGATCTGCCCTTTATACCGTCATTTGGTATTCGAGCACGGCTTTAAAGTGACAGCTTCTTGATGATAGGTTTAACTTTAGTACTACCAATAAATGATTCAATATGAACATTTACAACATTATTGTTCCAAAAAGACTTTAAATTTTCTATTCTGACTCCATACTAAAGAATCCGACATTGTTCGGTAAAGGTAATCCAGTGACTCATGCTGGAGCCTGAGTCACTAATGAGAGTACATCTATGCTAATTGGCAAACGTGAAGAATTCGACCTCAATGAAATGGCTATTTTCGTGCATGTTGTAGAAGCAGGAAGCTTTACAGGTGCAGCCAAGAACTTAGGCTTGCCTAAGTCAACGGTCAGTCGAAAAATCACGCAATTAGAAGAGCGATTAGGTGTACGTCTCATTCAGCGCACCACCCGTAGTTTACGCCTCACCGATACCGGTAGCGCATACTACAATCACTGTGCGCGGATCTTAGGCGAGATCGAAGAAGCTAACATTGCCGTAACACAAATGCAGAGCACTCCGACCGGTACTTTGCGCATCACTGCTCCAGTACTATTTGGTTCAACCGTGTTGTCAGGATTAATTGCTGACTTTATGGATGATCATCCACAAGTACAAATTGACTTAGTACTCACTGATCAACGTTTAGATTTAGTGCAAGACGGCATCGACGTCGCTTTCCGCGTTGGCCAATTAGAAGATTCATCATTAATCGGCCGCCACCTCGGCGATGCTCGTGCCATCTTGTGTGCAAGCCCTGAGTATGTGAAAAAGCATGGTGCTCCGAAACACCCAAGCGAACTACAAACGCACACCTTAATGACCGCATCCCAGTGGTCACAATGGCAGCTGCAAGGCCCGAATGATCAAGTTCACAACCTACAACTTAAGCCACGCTTACAAGTTAACGACTTTGCCAGCTTGTACACCTTAGCTTTAGCGGGTGCAGGTATTGCACCACTACCGATGCTGATTGCTGCATCGGCTATTAGAGCAAATAATTTAGTGCCCATTTTGAGCGATTGGCCATTCGAGGCGAGTCCTATTCACGCTTTATATCCAAGTAACCGACATCTATCGGCTAAAGTACGTAGTTTTGTCGATTTTGTGATTGAATCTGTACGCCCAAATCCACCTTGGGAAGTCGATATGGACGAAACAACAGAAACAACAACAAAAATTGCCCAAAGCCATTAAATTAAAGATGATCCGATTACGATAAGGAGCATATGGACATGCGCATAGCGTTGACCATGTTTGTATTATTGCCGCTCTCTCTATTACTCGAGAGTTGTGATGCCAATAATGCTATGGCAGATACTTATAAAACGACCCCTGGAGCGCCGTCACATTCGGCTCGTACCAGCGTCGAACATCAACGTGATCGATATCGCCACCCTGCCCAGACCCTACAGTTTTTTGATGTGCAGCCGGATCATACCGTGATTGAAATCTGGCCTGGCAGTGGTTGGTACAGTGCTATTTTGGCGCCTTATTTACGAAATAAAGGTCAATTTATTGCTGCTCATTGGCCACATGACAGTAAGGTAGAATTTTTCCGTAAAACTCGAGAACAATACGATCAGCGTTTTACTAAGCATCGTGATGTTTATGGCAGCATTGATATCGTTGAACTAGAGCCTCCAACTTATATGGATCTTGGAGAAGCAGGACAAGCGGATCGAGTACTTACCTTCCGTAATGTTCACAACTGGATGCGCACAGGACAAGAGCAAGCCGTATTTGATGCCGCCAATGTAGCCTTAAAGCGTGGTGGTATATTGGGGGTGGTTGAACATAGAGCACCACAGAACTTCACCCGCGAACAAATGATTGAAAGTGGTTACGTTAGCGAAGCCTACGTTACCGAACTCGCGATTAACGCCGGGTTTGAGCCTTTCAAACATTCAGAAATTAACGCTAACCCTAACGATACACACCTATATCCAGCAGGCGTTTGGACTTTACCTCCGACGTTGCGCCTCGGTGACCAAGATCGTGAAAAATACCTCGCCATTGGCGAAAGCGATCGCATGACGCTGTCGTTTCGCAAGCCTTAACACTCTCCTCTTTTTGCTTCGCTAATGATCACACGCAGGCTCTTAAGCTTGCGTCGTTTGGTTGCTGTCGATATTCATACTCATCATGGCTCTGCTGTTAGCGCCGTGGTGTCCACCGCATCTTTACACTCTTCTGATTGAATACTGTTTTTATATACAGTACTGTATTTATTAACAGTTAGACTACTCACGATGTAAAGTCGCCCAGAGGTGAAGTATGGCATCACTCGAACAGGTTCTTCAGCAAGGCCAAGTCTGGCAAGCTCAGCAACACCTACATCCGCAACATCAGACGATTAGTAGTGGCTATGCCGCCCTAGATGAACGCTTGCCGAATGGCGGCTGGCAGCCCGGACAAGTATGCGAAATCTACCATCAAGGCGGCGGTGTCGGGGAACTCAGCATTGTGATTCCAGCACTGGCTAAGCTAAGCCAGCAAGCACGCTGGTTACTTTGGGTTGCTCCGCCGGCCATTCCTTATGCCCCCGCGCTCGAACTCGCAGGTGTGCGCAGTGAACGTATTTTGATGGTACATCCACGTTCATACAAAGAAGCTGTATGGTGCATGGAAGAAGGCCTAAAAAGTGGTCACTGCAGTGCGGTACTTGGCTGGCTGCAGGAGTGGGATAAACAACATATCCGTCGTTTACAAATTGCTGCCGCCGATCATCACAGCCATTGCTGGTTATGGCCACAAACAGGATTGGATACTTCAGGCTCGCCGGCAGCATTGCGCTTAGAAGTCGCGCGCCAGCAAGCCGATACATTGCAAGTTACCTTTCACAAACGTCGTGGTTCTTGGCCCTGCGAACCATTTAATCTGCATTTATCCGATCATGGCTATGCGCTCGCAGGCTAATCCACAAAAAGCGCAGGGCTGGTTGTATCTATATTTCCCCAGCTTTTATCGTCATAGCTTGCTCAGCCTTGCCAGTGAGCCTTTAGCCATATTGCATGGCCAAGGGCATCACATCATTGATCATAATACCAGTGCTCAAAAAGCAGGAATTACTCTGGATATGCCGTTAGCCAGCGCCTTATATTGCTGTCCTAATTTAATAACCCACACCCTCGATTCATCACGGTTACAGCATTTATTACAACAGCGAGCATTATGGGCCTATCAGTTTTCTGCTCAGGTGAGTCCTGATACCCAATATGCAGAACAAGGCAATGCTGGTTTATGGCTTGAGGCAGGAAGCATGTTGCGTTTATTTGGCGGACTAGAAGCTTTTTGGCAGCACATCGAACATGCGTGTAGGCAACAGGAATGGCCGGTGCAGCTGGCCGCTGGATTAACACCACTGGCAGCACGTTTATTAGCACGAGCCAATAAAGGATTTCCTAGTTTAGAGCACATAGCGATCAACAATGCCTTACAGACATTACCTTTGCGGCAACTGGATTTTAATGCGGCTGACACGCTAGCCTTACAGCGTTTAGGTATTAACACATTAGGCGAACTCATGCGCTTGCCACTAGCCGAGTTAGGACGTCGAATAAATCCCCATTTAATTCATACACTGCAACAACTTTCGGGCAGTAAAAAGCATTCTCTCATGCAATTTAAGCCTCCATTAAACTTTCATGAAAATGCATTATTCATGTACGAAGTGGAACACCGTAACGGCTTACTGTTTCCACTTTCACGCCTACTCGAAAGCCTTAGTGGTTTTTTACACCATCGCCAGCTGAGTACACGTTGGCTGAAGCTACGTTTACAGCATGCAGAACCACCAGATACCTATTGGCAATTTGAATTAGTTCGTCCTGAATACCGCCATAGCGAATTGCTCAATGTTTGTCGTTATCAATTAGAACGTAAAAACTTGCGTGCACCGGTACGTGAATTGCATTTAAGCGTCACCCGCTTTCTTGATCGTGAAGCAGAGCAAGGCGGTTGCTTACAAGATGCCGATACGCAAGCCACGGTGTATCAAGTACGTGATGATGCCGCATTACTTAATCGCTTACAGGCACGTTTAGATGAAGAACAAGTGCAATGCTTAACGGCAACGGCGGATCCACGTCCAGAGAAAGCATGGCAGACATATTCATTACGACAAGCACAACATAAAACAACCAATTTAATACAGGCACGACAGGCAAAACGGCCTTTGTGGTTATTACCGAAACCGCATCCATGCCCTCCACCTGAGCAAATTCTGCACGGCCCTGAGCGCATCGCCAGCGGTTGGTGGGACGACCACGCAATACGCCGCGATTACTATCAGGTTTTGTGCTGCCAACAACTGATTTGGGTATTCAGGGATGACCAGGGGCAATGGTTTGTGCATGGCTATTTTGGCTAACAGATACCATGAAACAGACTCTAAAATCATTTCGCTATGCTGAGCTACATTGCGTCAGTAATTTCAGTTTTTTACGCGGCGCTTCTCACCCTGAGGAGTTAGTACAGCGCGCTAGCGCGTTGAACTATGAGGCTCTAGCCATTACCGACGAATGCTCTGTAGCTGGTGTAGTATGTGCACACCGCGAAATTAAAGAGCAAAAATTAAAGATCAAACTGATTGTGGGCAGTGAGTTTAATTACCAGCAAGAGTGCTATGTTTTACTGGCTCCTCATAGCCAAGGCTATGCCGAGTTATGCCAGTTTATTACCCGCTGTCGTCGTGCCGCAGTCAAGGGTTCTTATGATTTCAAACCAGAGTGGCTACTAGAGTTAAAACACTGCCTCTTATTATGGCGCGGCCCATCATTAGACGAAGAATCGCTACTCATACAGCACTTTAATGGGCGTTTATGGCTACTCGCCGAACGACTTTTAGATGAACATGATGACGTGAACTTTGACCATATTTTACACTTAGCAAAAGTCTATGATCTACCCGTTACCTGTGCCAATCACGTCCATATGCACAGTACAGAACGCCATGCCTTGCAGGATTGCCTAACAGCCATACGTCATAATGCTGCAATTAGCGATATTGCTCAGCATTTATTTTCTAACGCTGAACGACATTTACGCTCGCCTAAAAAGCTGCAGCATTTATATTCAGATCAACTGATAGAAAATACACTAAAAATTGCCCAACGCTGCCAATTCTCCTTGGATGAAATCGCTTATCAGTATCCTGAAGATGGCGTACCTAAAGGAAAAAATGCCAGCGACCATTTACGCGAACTCGTCGAAAAAGGGCAAAAAATA